>NZ_JAHCAP010000005.1 GCF_019634815.1 Dokdonella sp.
CCGCACCGACGCATTCGGTCGCGAATCGACGCGGCAACAACGCCGCGCTCAGCGCGACGTGAACATGCGCATGATGCGGCGGAAGATGCCCTGCTTCGGTGGCTTCGCCGGCGTCGACGCGGCGGCGTCAGCCGGCGTCGCGGTCGGTACCGTGCGCGCGTGTTCGCGGCGCGGTTTGCGTTCGGCGCCGTGGCGCGATGCGGCTTCCTGCGTCGCGCTGACGACTGTGTTCGTGGCCTCGCCTTCCTGACGCTTGTTGCGACCGCGACCACCGCGGCGGCGACGCTTGCGCGGCGCTTCGCCGTTCAGTGCGGCAGCGGGATCGCCGGAAGTCGGCGATGTCGTCGCGATGGCCGACGGCTGCTGCGGCTTCGTGGTCGCATCACCACGGCGCTGTTCGCCGTGCCCGCGTCCACCGCGCGCGCCTTGTCCTTCGCCGCGCGACCGTTCGCCGCGACGTTCGCCGCTGCGTCCATCGCGCGAGCGGCCAGAGCGTGACGGCGCGCCCGACTTCGGCGGCGGGCCGGCGGTGTTGCGCGCGTCGTCGGCGGCGTCATCGGCTAGGAATCTCCCGCCAGCACGACATCGACGTATTCCGCGCCGAGTCGGCGCACCGCGTCGATCTTCACCTCCGGTGCGGTTACCGGCATCACGATGGTGGCGCGGATTCCCAGCTTTTTCGCGGCCAGCGCCACACCCTGCGCATGATTGCCTGCCGAAGCGGCAATCACGCCGCGTGCGCGTTCATCGGCATCCAGTTGCGCCATGCGGTTATAGGCCGGCCAGGTCATCTCCGAGGAAGTCGGCCTGCAGCTCGAAAAGGCGACGCTGCAGGATCTCGGCCGCGCGAAGAAGGTCGTGATCTCCAAGGAGAACACCACGATCATCGACGGCGCCGGCGAAGCGGCCAACATCCAGTCGCGCATCAAGCAGATCAAGGCGCAGATCGAAGAGACATCTTCGGACTACGACCGCGAGAAGCTGCAGGAGCGCGTGGCCAAGCTGGCCGGCGGCGTGGCCGTTATCAAGGTCGGTGCCGCGACGGAAGTCGAGATGAAGGAAAAGAAGGCTCGCGTCGAGGACGCCCTGCACGCCACGCGTGCGGCGGTCGAGGAAGGCATCGTGCCGGGCGGCGGCGTCGCGCTGATCCGCGCCAAGGCCTCGGTCAAGGATCTCAAGGGCAGCAACGAGGACCAGAACCACGGCATCGCGATCGCGCTGCGCGCGATGGAAGCGCCGCTGCGCGAGATCGTGACGAACGCGGGCGAGGAAGCCTCGGTCATCCTCAACAAGGTCGCCGACGGCAAGGGCAACTTCGGCTACAACGCCGCGACGGGCGAATACGGCGACATGGTCGAGCTCGGCATCCTCGATCCGACCAAGGTCACGCGCACCGCGCTGCAGAACGCCGCGTCGATCGCCGGCCTCGTCGTCACGACGGAAGCCATGGTCGCCGAGGCGCCGAAGAAGGAAGAGGCGCACAACCACGGCCCGGCCGGCGGCATGGGCGGCATGGGCGGGATGGATTTCTGATCCTGCCCGACCGCTTTGAAGCGTGAATGCGAAGCCCGGCCTTGTGCCGGGCTTCGTGTTTCATGGCGGCCCGATGCAACCCGTAAGGTATCGCCTCGCCCGCACTCACGCGAGGCGCGCGACGAACATATGCGCTGTGGCGTTGCTGGGGATGGTGCAAGGATGATCCGTTCCACGCCACGCTCGCACGGATGGACGGCGGCAGCAACCCAGCCGCCGAGCAAGGAGCCCTGCATGGCCGGGTCAGTGCGGCAGCCAGGAAAGCTCGGTTCCACACGAACAGGATCACCTTTGCAGGGCAGAGCGTGCTCCGCTGCCATCTCGGCATGATGTGCGACGCGTTCACCCATGAAGCGTTGTGAAACATGCCGCGCACGAGGGTTGGGTAGCGCGCGGATGCGAGCCGGGTCAGTCGAAACCGTTGCGGAACAGCAAGTCCGGCGCATCGCGCAGGTGCCACACGCCCGAGTTGGTACCGACGAGGAGTGCGTCCGGCGCACCGGGCATCGTCGCCATCGCCAACACTCGCGTGGCCGGCAAGCCCTCATCGATGCGGCTCCAGGTCTCGCCGCTGTCGCGGCTGCGCAGGACGCAGCCAGTGCCATGCGCCGCCTTGGACATGCCGCTGGCACGGATCGTCCCTGCGCGTTGCGGGTCGGCGAGCAGGCGGCGGATGTCGCAATCCGCGAACGTGCCTTGTTCGACCCAGTGGTCGCCGGCGTCATCGGAGCGAAAAATGGTGCTGCCTTCGTTGCCGTCGTGGAATGCGCCCGCGGCCCAGATGCGACCGGCGAGGTTCGGATCGGATGCAAGCGCGTAGATGTCGATGGCCGTATCGGCGGAATTGCCCCTGCGCGGCAACCCGGTATTGACGGCTTGCCAGGTCGAGCCACCGTCGCGGCTGCGAAAGACGCCGTTCGTCAGGGTCGGCATTGGTGCGGCGCCATTGCCGTTCCACGTTTGTTGCAAATAGGTACCGACAAGGATCGTCTGGCTGTCGTGCGGATCCAGTGCCATCGAAATCGGATAGTTGATTTCGATGCCGGCGTTGTCCGGGTAGATGATGCGCAGCGGAAGTCCGGCGCTGCGGTCGAGCAGGGTGGTGCCGGCGTCATCACTGCGGATCACACGCCAATTCGACTGGGCATCTCCGCTGGCGATCGCATAGAAGGTTTGCAGCGGGCCACTCGTGCATGGCCCGGCCGGAGGCGGCGATGCGCATGAGCGTGGATCGAGCGCGATGTCGCGCACGGTACGGGTCTGGATAGACAGGCCGCTGCCGAGGATCGAGAACGTGCGGCCCCCATCAAGGCTCTTGAACAAGCCCGGCCCCATGACGCCGTCAACTCCGGCGGCATACACCGGCGTCACATCGACGTCCGCTACCGTCGGATCGACCGTAATGGCACGCGTGAGCCAGATGAAATGGCCGAGATCGGAAGCCGTCCAGGTGACTCCGTCGTCGTCACTGAACAGCAGTGCAGGATTGGTCGTCGTCGTGTATTCGTCGGCATAACCGGCGTAGAGGCGATGCGCATGTGGATGCACCGCGACGGAGCGAAAGCTGGTAGCGGAAAGTCCGTTGTTGCGCGCGATCCATGACAAACCCGCATCGGAACTGCTGAAGATGCCGACGTGATCGGTCGCCGCCCACAGCAGCTGGGCAGGATCGGCGCGGTCGCGCAGCAATTTCCGGATTGGCGCGTTGACACCGTCGAGGACCATGGGCGGGGCGACCGGTGGCGTGGTTCCAAACAGGCCATCGTCGCAACCGATCCAGTCCACGTACCAGTCCGTCGAATCGAGCAACAGGCTGTTGGTTTGCCAGCATGCGCCGGATTGCGGCTGCCACAGTCCACCGCCGAAAGATGCCCGCCACAGCGTAGCGAACGGGCCACTGGAAGTGACCAGCATCGCACCGCCACTCAAGAAGGTGCCCGTCGTGAGAGGGCCGTCGAAGCCGAATTGCTCCACCCAGCCTGTGCCGCCGTTCGTCGACAAATAAAACGACCAGGACGATGGGATTGCCGTGAAGCCCATGAGCAAGGACGAGTCATCGGGCGAGTCGATGAGTTTGGTGATGCCCAAGCCGCCGTCCAGGCCGACGTCGGCGCGCGCGAAGCTGGCACCGGCGTCCGTGCTGTACCAGAGCCCGGTGTTGGTCGTCGCTGCGAACAGCCGTTCTTCGGTACCGGACGTGACCAGCAATTGCGTGATGATCGCGCCCGCGACCGGCAAGGTGCCCGTCGCCGCGATCGTCTCGCCGTTGTCGTCGCTGCGATGGATTGTCCCGCGCGCATCCGCGATCCACAGACGCCCCGGATGCGTGTTCGATCGCGCGAGTGCCGCAAACTCGGCCGGGCCACTGCCGATCGTGCCGCCGAGCTTGCGCGACCAATGCAGGCCGTTGTCGTCACTGCGGAACAGACCGCCGTTCGTCCCCGCGAACAGGAAATGCGCGTCCTGCGACTGCAGCAGCACGGTCACCGTGCCACCGTAGGGCGTTCCGCCCGTCCATGTTTGTGCGAGCGTGACGCCACTTGCGCAAGACAGCGCGACAAGTATCGAGGCCTTCGACAACGATAAAGGCTTGCGCGCAGTCATGCTCGATTCCAATTGAAACCAAAGCCGGAGCATAGAACCGCGGCGGCGTTGGTTCCAGAGACAGGCCTTGCGTGGCCCCATCGCTGCTTCGCTATTGGTGACGCGATCGACACCAAATTTCGCAGCAGCATGGCAAGCGACAAGGGCAGCCAGCAGCGCCAGAACGACGGCCAGCGCGTGCAGCCCAGCGCTCATCACGGGCCGGGCCGGCTCACGCCGGGCACATGGGCGTCGCCGCACACCCCGTCGCGGCCGTGCGGCAGCAGCTTGACGAGAACCGTGCCGGCTCGGTGTCTGCCAGCAGCAGGTTCTGCGCGCCGGGCGGGCCTGGACTGCGCCGCTCGCTACAATCGCTCGTCCACGACCGGCGTCGGCTGGAAGGCCGGGTCGCCGGTTTGCCAGAGGATGAAGGCCAGCATGTCCGCGGCATTTTCGATTCTTTGCTGGCGGGTGCTGTCGATGCCATGGCCGGCATCCTCGTCCACTCGCAGCAATACCGGGCGCTCGCTGGCCGTGGCCGCCTGCAGGCGCGCCGCCAGCTTGGCCGGCTGCCAGGCATCCACGCGCATGTCGTTGATGCCCGCGGTGATGAGGACGGCCGGATAGTCCACGCCGTTGCGCACATTGGCGTAGGGGCTCATGGCGAGCAGCGCGCGGAACCCGGGTTCGGTCGCGACGCTGCCGAGCTCGGCCACGTTGCCGATGCCGTTGGCCGTGGTCTCGAAGCGCAGCAGGTCGGACACCGGAACCATGGGGACGGCCGCTGCGAACAGATCGGGACGCTCCTCGATCGCGCGGCCGATCAGGATGCCGCCCGCGCTGGCGCCGACGATGGACATCCGCGCCGGTCGGGTGTAGCCCGCCTTGACCAGGAACTCGGCGCAGGCGATGAAATCCTTCCAGGTATTCGGCTTGGTGGCCTGGAAGCCGGCACGGTGCCAGGCATCGCCCAATTCGCCGCCGCCGCGCACATGCGCGATGGCGAGGATGACGCCGCGTTGGAACCAGGCGCGATTGGTCGGATCGTAATCAGGCGTGATGCTGAGGCCATAGGCGCCATAGCCGAGCATCATCACGCGGTGGCTGGCGTCGAGGGCGATGCCCTTGCGATGGACGAGGGTCAGCGGCACCTGCGCGCCATCATGGCTGGGCACTTTGATCTCCGTTACCGCCATGTCGCGGTCGACGTCCATGGATCCGGCCGGACGCAGGGTCGTTGCGCCGAGTGCCCGGCGATCCGCTTCCCAAGCCAGCCACGCGGGCACGCGCAGCCAGGACGAGGCTTCGACGATGACGGCGCGGCCGACCGGATCGGTGAAGACGCGATCGACACTGCCGGGGAACGGCAGGGTCAGCGGTTGTGCGTTCGCACCCTTGGCAAACGGCAGGCGCTCGACGCGCTTGTTGCCACCGTCCATGCGCACGATCCACAAGGCATCGTGGTTGGCATCGATCGCGCTGATCGGCAAGTCGCCAGCCGGCACCAGCGTGCGACTGCGCGGCGCGCCCTCGCCGGCGAGATCAAGGGCAATGACCTCGCCATTGGGCGCGCGCTTGCGCGATATCGCGTACACCGTATCGCCCTGCAGACGTGCCGGAACCAGCTCGGCATCCACGTTGCCGACGATCAACTGGTCGTCGTAACTGGCGGCCAGCGTGCGCCAGGCGATGTCGCCGCCACGGTCGATCGCATCCAGCCGCGTCGCGTAGGCACGCAGGCGCGGATCGACGCCAAGGCTGATCCACGTGATGGCGTGCTTCGAGCCGGGCGCCATCGTCACGTACGGAATTTCGTCGGGGGCGAGGGCGAAATGTGCGTCGCTGATGCCGTGGCCGACGATGGCGCGGTCGGCGCTCGCCGGCTGACCGAGCTGGTGCAGCCACACCTGCTGGTTCTGGAAGCGCGCGGTGGCCGGCATGCCCGGGCGCATCTCCTGCAGGCGCGTGTAGAAGAAGCCGCGGCTGTCCGGACGCCAGGAAAACACGCTGGCGAAACTGCGGTCGATGGTTTCCGGCAGGTTCTTGCCGGTGCGGCGGTCGAGGATGTGCAGGGTCGGCATCTCCGATCCACCTTCGGAGAGGCCGTAGAGCACGTAGCGATTGTCGGGTGAGGGCGCATAGCCGTTGATCGAAACGTGCGCCCCGTCCTTTCCGCTGAGGCGCTCGGGATCGAGCAGCAACTGGTCGGTGCCGCGCGCGCCCTTGCGCACATGCAGCTTGGGAATGGAGCCATCCGGCGGCGTGCGCAGGGTGTAGTAGTGCCCATTCATGATCTGCAGGCCGTACGCGCGTGCGGGCTGGGAGCGGATGATCGCCCCCAGCTCATCTCTCAATGCGGCCCGTCCCGGCAGCGCATCCAGGCGGGCGCGGGTGAAGGCGGTCTGCGCCTTCATCCACGCTCGCACCTCGGCATTGTCGGCTTGCTCGAAATAGCGGTAGTCGTCGGTGATGCGCGTGCCGAAATAATCGTCGACGACGGGCCGTACCGGTGCAACGGGGGCGGCAGGCGTCTGGCTGCCGGCGACGGCGACACCTGCCAGCAGCAGGGCGAAACCGGCCACGAGATTGCGCAGGATATGCATGACATTCTCCCGGAAGCGGAGTTGCCTCGCACGCGATCAGCTACCGCGTGCCTCCATGGTGCGTTCGATGGTCTTCAGGAAGCGATTGATCCCGGCATTGGCGGCGACCGCCTCCGGATATTGCCGGCGCGTGGCGTCCAGGTCGCCGCGTGCCACTACCGGCATCAGCGCGGGCGCAACGGCCACCTGTGACAGGGCATCGCGCACGGTCGGCAGGTGGTCCGCGGCGGTGATGACGATGTCGAAGGCATGGGTGGCCAGGGCCTGGTCGAGCGTTGTGGCGTCGTCGACCACCTGGACGTGATGACCGGCCCGTTCGAGGCTGCGCTGGAAACCTTCGCGATCCAGGCCTTTCGCCTCGGCGCTGGCGGCATCGCCAAAGAGCAGGATCTGGGCCGGATGGCGCGATACCCACGCCTGGTAGCGCAGCGCGCCGCCCATGCGGTACATCACCTCGCCGCAGGCCTGGGCGGACGGGATGCCGAAGACGCTGCCGGTGAGCAGCAGGGCCGTCGCCAGGATGGCTGGACGGATGCCGATGCGTGGTTGGGTGTTCATGCAATCCTCCGTTTCCTGTGGGTCTTCGCGGTCGGGGTGGCATGTGGCCGTGGTCGCCGTGACTGGGTTCATGGATCCCCGCCGATGCGGGCGTTGCTGGAGAAATTCCGAATGGGTCGCTTTTGCCGTCATTCCGGCCAGCGCCGGGTGGCGACGTGTTCAGGACATCAGAAATCGCGCACCAGGCGCATCTCGAAGGCGTGGCGGAAGTTGATCACCGACTCGCCCCATATCATTTCGTGCCACGCCGCCGACAGGGTGTACGAGCCGCCGAAGTGATAGTCGACGCCGATGCCCGCCTCGGCGAAATTGTGCTTGGCCAACTGGTCGTGGTGGTACCAGTAGGCATTGGTGCGCCCCGCGGTCAGTGGGCCAAGTTCGGCCAGCGAATAGCCCTGGCCCTTCTTGGCCATCGTGAAACCGCGCAGTGTCAGGCGGTCGTTGATGAAATAGCCCAGTTCCAGTTCCAGCCGGTGGTGGCTGAGGCGGGTGTCGAGCACCTTCTCGGTGTAGAAATAGCTGTAACGCGCGCGGTAATACAGGTTGGTGAAATCGAACTGGTGGGCGAGTTCGATCGAAGGTTCCACCTTCCAGATACCCTGGCCCGGCGCGGCATTGGAAAAGAACACGTAGTCGTGGCTCGGGTACCACACGGTCAGCGATGGCGTGAGCAGGTAATTGCCGCGCATCGTCGTATGCCAGGCGACGCCCAGGTTCCAGTCCTGCCAGGTGCCGTGGTAGCGGCCGTCGTCCTGGAACCTCGATTCCGGATGGGGCGGGTTGAGCGCCGGCCCGTTGCGGCACTGCGGCGGTGCGGTGGTCGGGCAATGCGGCGAGCCGTGGAACACGTTGGAAACGAACGGGATGCCGGCGTGCACCGACCAGGTGTCGCTGACGAAATAATTGACGTCCAGGTGCAGGCTGCGCATGGTGCCTTCGCCGACGTCAAGCACCGTGCTGTCGTTGGTGCGCAGCCCGTTGACGTAGGTTTGCTGGTAACCCACCGAGAACGAGCCATGTCCCTTGGGTGAGGGGTTCAGGGCCTGCTCGGCGGTTTCCGGTCCGCCGCCGGCACGGGCGAGGCTGGGGGCAAGTGCGAGGATGATCCAGGTACAGCACGCAAGTGCCCGAAACGATATTGCGGTAGCGCTTTCCATGGTTTCGTTCCCCCCCAAGAAGCGAATAGCCGTGTACAGCCGCCCGTCGTGCTCTGCCGGGTGCGATTCAATTTCCTCGTTTGTCCCTGTCGATTACAGGTTCCACCGTGATCGCGAAAAACACCGGGTTCGACCAGGCGTCGACCGCGGTTTCCAGATCGACGAACAGAATGTGCCTGTCCGGGTGGGGGTTGGCAAGACGTGGATTGTTGATTTCCTGCAGTCGCGTCATGCCGATCTGGCGCTGGAAATCCGCCCGTACCCAGCCGATGGGTGCGGCCGATCCGGCGCCGGTCATTCCAGGCACATCGACCTGGGTGCGGATCGGCACGCGCGCTTGGCTGCCGTCGGCGTAGTGCAGGCGCAGCCAGGCGTAGTCGCGAATCCCTTGCTCCGGGGTGGCCAGTGGCGCCGCCAGAAGGATGTGGAACGCGGCGATGGGCTGGCGTGGAACGACGATTCCGGCTGCGCGATCGAAGCCGCTGGCCCCGTGCCGGCGCAATTCGATGGCGCCGCGCAGGTCGTAGTCGATGCCGTCGATGCGGGCCAGTCCAAGGCGCAGCCCGATGTAGCCTGGCAGGGCGCCGGAAGTGATGTCGGCGCGCAGGTTGGCCGGTCGGTTGTAGTGGGTGGTGAGATCCAGCTGCAACGCCGTCGCGGCGTGGTCGCGCGGCGGAATCGGCACGCCCTGCACGTGGCGTGCCGGCGCGAAGGCGGGGCGTGACTGCAGGGGGGGCGGCGGGCCGGGGTCGGTGCGCCGCAGCTCGGCGCGCTGGGCTGCGCCCGGGAGGGCCAGCACCGCATGGCCGCCGATGGCGTCGGCCAGCAGGTCGGCGTGGGCACGCAATTGCGCGCGCGGCCGCGCATCGGCCGCGACCGGCCAGACCAGCCAGGGCCGCGCCCAGGCCAGCAGCGTGCGGTCGTCCGGCGCGAAGGCCAGTTGCACCGGCAACAGGTACTGGCCGGCGTTGGAGTGCAGCGGCGGCCCGATCGGAGCGAGGCTGGTCGCATCGAACAACTGCACATGCCGTCCGCGCGCGTGGGCGATGACGCGGCCGTCGTGGCTGATGGCGAACACCGCGGTGTTCTCCGCATGCAGCAGCGGTTGCGAGACGCGTTCGCTGTCGCTGCCGGCGTCCAGCAGATCGTGCGCGCGGGTGGCAAGCAGCGGTTTGTCGCCCACGGCGGCCAGCGCCACGGGAAAGGCGCCCGGAATCTGCCGGTGTTCGCCCAGCGTGCCGCTGCGTGGGTTCCAGCGGTACAGGTCGGCGCGGTCGGCGAGGTTGTCGTCGGCATCGCGAGCGAGCAGCCAGAGCGTCTCCGATCCGGGTACGAACGCGCCCCAGGTGAACGGTTGTCCGCGCTCATGGGCGAGGCGGCCGATGCGCTGCAGGCTGGCCGCATCGAATACTTCGGTGGCGCCGTCGGCAGGCCCGGTGGTGAGCAGGCGCAGGCCGTCCGGTGCCAGCTGGAACTGGCGCAGCGGCCCGCGCGTGCGGGTCGCGGCGAGGGGTTTCCCGCTGGCGAGATCGATGGCTTCGATGTCGATCTGGTAGCCATCCATTGCATTGTGCCCATAGCCGAGCAGCGCGCGCCGTCCGTCGGCATCGACGGTCAGGTACATCGGGTTGGCGCGCAGTGCGATGGGCGGAATGCGCTCGCGCAGGGTGTCGGCGTCGAGGACGAACAGCGTTGGCCCCGAGGCCACCACCAACACGCGGCCGGTGGCGGTGAGTTCGGCGAACACGGGGGGTTGCGGCAAGCGCCGCCAAGGCGTGAGCGGCGCGCCGCGGCTGTCGACGATGCGCACCTGGTTCCACGCCACGTCCGGCAGTCGCGTGCCGTCGACATGCAGGTTGCCGGCCACCTGCCCATCCGGGGCACCGTAGGCGTCGAGGAAGGGCGGCGACGCCACCCGCCACAGGCGCACTTCGCCGCGCAGGTCGGCAGTTGCCAGCAGGCGCGCGCCCAGGGCGCTGCCCAGCGCGTTGGTGCCACCCGCTCCGGTGTAGGTCGGCGTGGCGATGAGGCGTGTCGCCTCCAGCGGGTTGGGCCCCGCTTCGGGCAGGCGCCACAGTGCACCGTGACCCAGGCCGGAAACCAGCAGCAGGCGCTCGCGATGGTCGATGGCGACTTCGTGTGGCTCGAAGTCGTTCTGCATCTGGCCGGCGTGCAGGGGATCCCCGCTGGCGACGTCGAAGGCGAATGCCGCGCCATCCCAGCGCACTGCCGCCAGCCAGGCGTCGTCCTCGCTGAAGGCGAGCCACGTCACCTCGCGGCCGGCGGGTGTCGGCAACTGACGCACCGCGTGGGTGGCCGTGTCGACCAGGTACACGCGGCCGCGTGAATCGCCGATCGCCAGCCGGGAGCCGTCATGGCTCTCGACCCAGGCCGTGGGTGCGCCGTGGATGCCGGCGACGATGGCCGCCTGTTGGTTGCCGCGCGGATCGCGCAGGGTCAGGAAGCCGCGCGTGGCTTCTTCCTTTTCGGCCAGCCAGGCGCCGTTCCGGCCGAGCAGTCCCGCCCACACGTTCGAGCGCGGCTTGACGCGCGGCGGGCCGAGGGCGCGCCAGGGCGCGACCTGCCACAGCTGCACCTCGTCGCGCGCATTGCGCAGCAGGGCATGGCGCCCATCCGCGCTGTAGATGGCCTCGACCGGATCGGCGAAGGCGGCGGGGAACGCCACCACCGCCGCTTGGCCGAGATCGACCAGCACGGTGTCGTTCCACGACGGGCTGGCGAGATAGTCGAACCAGTCCAGGCTCACCAGCAGCCGCTGGCCATCGATGAACTGCAGGTGGCGCGGCAGGCGCGGGTTGCCATCCGAGGTGGGCACGTCGGCAAGATCCACGCGACCGCGCTCGCTGAGCGTGGCTGTGTCGTACCAGCGCACGCTGAAGTCGCTCAGGCCCAGCGCCAGCATGCCGCCATCGGCGCTCAGCGCGGTTGCCAGCGGCGTTGCGTCGGCGACCACCATGCGATCGATCAGGACCACGCCCTGGGACAGGATCATGCCGATTTCGCGGCGTTCCACGCCCGCAGGATCGGCGCGGCCGTCGCGTTCCAGTTCGTCCAGGTTGTCGAGCAGGGGCGAGAGCGCGGCGAAGCCCTTGCCGTCGCGCATGAGACGCATGGCATTGTCGCGCCGACCCGCCTGCAGGCGATCGAGCGCCTGCCTTGCATTGGCGCTGGCCAGTTGTGCGTTGCTGGCCGCGCGCCGGGCGTTGTTCTCGGCGCGCTGCCATTGCTGGGTGGTGGCGAACATGCCCGCCACGAGGGTGGCTGCGGCCAACGCCACGGTGCCCGCCAGGCGTGGCTCGCGCCTGGCCCAACGCCCGATCCGGCGCGCCGTGCCCAGTGGGCGAGCCTGCACGGGCCGGTCTTCCACGAAGCGTGCGAGGTCGTCGGCAAGGGCGCGCGCACTGGGGTAGCGTCGTGCCGGGTCGCGTTCGAGGCAGCGCAGGATGATCGCTTCCAGATCCAGCGGCAGCCCCGGGCGCAGCGCGCTAGGTCGGCGCACCTGACCGGCACGCAGCAGCGCCAGCGTGGCCTGTGCGCTGTCGCCACGGAAGGGCGGCGCGCCGGTGACGAGGTCGTAGAGGAGTGCGCCCAGTCCCCAGATGTCGGTGGCGGGGGTGAGCGGCGCCGTGCCGACGTCAGCCTGTTCGGGCGCCATGTAGCTGGGCGTGCCGGTGATCTCGGTGGTCGCCAGCGCGCGCAGCGGGTCGAACTGGCGTGCCAGGCCGAAATCGCCGACATGCGGGACGCCGTCCTCGTCGATCAGGATATTGCCGGGCTTGAGATCCAGGTGCAGCACGTTGAGGCTGTGCGCATAGGCGGTCGCTTCGGCCACCACCCGCATCAGCGCGGCGGCTCGCTGCGGCTCCCAGCGACCTTCGGCGCGCAGGCTTTCGGCCAGGCTGCAGCCACGTACCAGACGCATGCTGAAGTAGTGGAGGTCTTCGGCGGTGCCGACTTCGTGCACGGTGATGATGTTGGGATGCTGCATGCGCGCGGCGTGGCGCGCCTCGCCAAGGAAGCGTTCGACGAAGGCGCGCGAAGCCCAGGGCCCCGCCGCCAGCAGCTTGATCGCGACCTCCCGCTCGAGCCCGGCCTGGCGCGCGCGGTAGACCACGCCCATGCCGCCCTCGCCGATGCGCTCTAGCAATTCGTAGCTGCCGAACTGCCGCTGCAGCGGATCGGTGAGATCCAGCTCCAGGGCGTCCAGCGGCAGCAGCGCGAGCGGCGCGGTCGCGTCGCTCGGCGCTGCCGCGGCGGAGAGACCACCAAAGGCGAGTTCCGCGAGCGCCGCCTGTGCCAGGCGCAGGCCGGATGGGGCAGGCGGCGGCGATTGGTGGGCGCGGTCAGCCATCTCGATTCCGGCTCAGGAAGCCGTGCAGGGCCTTCTGTTCGTCGCGCAGGTCGGCATCGGTGCCGACCGTGTCGGCCAGCTCATGCCCGACGAGATGGCGAAAGCGCTGGCGCAGGCGCTTGAGCGCGACGATCAGCGCCAGCGGGCGCTGTGCCAGGTCGGCCCCGATCGCCGCGTATTCATCCGTGGAAGGTTCGCGGGCGAGATAGGGCACCAGGGCCGCGTACATTTCAAGGTGTCCTTCGCCGGCAGCCTCGGCATGCAGGCGTTGCAGTGCGCGCGCGATGACCTCGGCTGCGAACCCGCGCTGGAAGGCATCGTCCGCCGTCGTGCCCGGCGGGTTGTCCTGCCCATTGCGGTGTTCCAGTTCGGCCGGTGGCGGCGCCAGGTCGGCTGCATCCGCCATGGGCAGTTCGCGCCAGTCGGCGCCAAGGAAGGTCTGCAGGCGCTGCAGCAGGAAGTCGCGGAAACATTGGTTCGAGACCCGAGCCGTCATGGCTGCGTCGTGGCGAGTGAGTTCGCCGAAGAAGGTGGACGCGATCTCCTGCGCGGTATCCGGATCGTGCCCGCATTGGCGCAGGTAGGCGTAGACCGGATACCAGTAGCGGCGACACAGTTCGCCCAGCGCGGCGCGACGCGCTTCCGGTGCCGGGTCGCGGTTCAGCACGAGCGACCAGCCCGTGGCCCGGACGCCGGCAGCCGACGCAGGTTCGCTCGTGTCGATCATCGGCGCTGCCGTCCTCGTTGATGCGCGCTCATCGGGTATCCCCGAGCGCCGAAGCGAAGGCGCTGCGCAGGCTGCGCAGTTCCGTGTGCAGGGTTTCGGCGTCGCCCGTGGTTTCGCCCACTTCGGCCCGGACCAGCTCGCGCAGGCGATGGCGCAACCGGTGCACGGCGACAGCCAGAGTGTTGCGGCGCAGGTGCAGGGCGTCGGCCACGCGTGCGTAGTCGGCGTCGGCCGGGCGCTCGGTGAGGAACTCATGCAGGTGCTCGAACAGTTCCAGCTTGCCTGCCGCCGCGGCCTCCTCACGCAGGCGTGCCAGTGCCGCCGCCAACGCCGCCAGCGCCCAGTCACGCTCGAACACCGCATCCGGACTGTCGCCGTCGGCCAGTTCGCGGGCGCCGTCCAGGTCGATCGACTCGAAGGCGACGCCGCCACCGCGCTTGAGGCGCTGCGAGCTCACTTGCTGATCGATCAGGAAACGCTTCACGGCCGTGAGCAGGTAGGCGCGGAAACGGCCGCGCGTCGGATCGGCGCGCGCGTGCAGGGCGCTTTCGATGAACTCAAGGAAGAACGCCTGGGTCAGGTCCTCGGCCATCTCTGCCGAATGGACATGGCGACGCACGTAGGCCAGCACCGGCAGCCGGTAGGTCCGGCACAGGCTCTCCAGTGCCGCGCGCGCATCCGTGCCGCAGCCGGCGGCGGCCATCACGAGGCTCCAGCGGGTCGTCTCGAACTGGCTCATGGGCTTTCCCGGCAGCCTGCATGCGGCGGCATTATGGCGCGCCGACAAGCGCCTGGCGCGCGCTTCAGCAAACGCGGAACAGGCGCTCGGCGGTGCTGGTGTACTGGCCGTCGCGGCTGCGGCGCAGTTGCTGTTCGAGCCGCAGTTCGTCCGCCCGTGCCTGTTGCCAGGCGGCCCGATCGATCACGCCCGGCTCGCCGCGGGCGACATCGGCCTGACGGAAGCGGCAGAACTCGGCATGGTCGTCGAGCTCGCTGCGCACGGTCTCCATCGCGACATCGACCAGCAGGGCGTCATCGAGCAGTCCAAGCACCGGGATGGCATCACCGAAAAGCTCGTTCGCATCGTCGATGTAGGCCAGCAGGGTAGCGATACGCGCGGCCAGTTCCGCGTCCATGGTCCAAGCCGGATCGGCCAGCATGGCGCGCAGCTCGGCGGCGCGGCGCATGCGCGAGGCGATGAAGGGCGACTGGCCGCCAGCGGCGGCGGTGCGCAGCACGCGACGCGCCACACCGGCAAGCTGCTCGGCGCTGAGCGTCGGCATGGCCGGATCGAACAGGTGGGCAATGGCGTTGAAGCGTTCGAGCTGGCCGCCGGTCAGCACGATGGTCTCGATGCCCGGGGTGAAGATGCCCGATTGGGCCGGCGAGAGGTCGAGGCCGACGACGGAGCGTTCCGTCGGCGGGTTCCAGGTGGTGGGCATGGTCGCGGAGCTCCGGTTCTGGCCGCCTCGGCGAGGCGGCTGTCTCCTGATTCCACGAACCGGTCGCGCGATTACCGCGCTTCAGCCCGCCCGATGTGACGGTCTCGGCGGCGCCATCCTCACCCACTTCGAGAGGCACGGTGCGCTGGAGCAAGCGCAACTGGCCTGCTGTAAAAAAATGGGCGGAGATCATGTTCGCCGCCGCCGCTCGCTCCGGGTCTTGTAATCCTTGTCGCCAGACGCGCAACTCCCGATTACCCACAGCGGAGTCCTTGCCATGCCCCGGTTCACGCACGCATCCCATCGGCTGCCCACGCGCGCAACGCGCCTGGGCTCGACCTTCCTGCCCCTGCTGTTCGCCTGTGTCGCCTTCTGCGCGCTGGCATGCGCTTGCGCGACGGCGCGTGCGGCCTCGTTCGACCCCAATCAGGCCGGGCTGTCCGGCTCATGGGCAAATGCCGCCACCGACGGCCAGGGTTTCGTCTTCGACGTGGTGGAGGACTTCCACGGCGAGGGCCGCGCGCTCATCTTCGGCGGCTGGTTCACCTACGATACCGATGCGGCCGGCGGAGTGCGCTGGTACACCGTCCAGGGCGAGCTGGCCCGCCAGGGCGCTTCCACCATGGCCATCTACCAGACGCTGGGCGGCAGCTTCGACTCGCCCCAGCCTGCCACCACCCAGGCCATAGGCGAGTTCAGCATCGAGTTCACCGACTGCACGCATGCCAGCGCGAACTACCGCTTCGACGACGGCCGCACGGGCGATCTTCCGCTCGCGCGCCTGCTTGGCAACGCCACTTGCAGGCCGGGCGCAAGCTCGCCCGCCGCGCCGGGCAGTGCCGCCTGGTCGGGCGCCTGGGCCGATCCGAGCAACGGTGGCCAGGGGCTGGTGCTGGAGTTCAACCCCGACCAGCAGCTGATGTTCGGCGCCTGGTATGCGTTTGCCCGTGGCGCGGCAGCCAACGCCGGCGCGGCCGGCCAGGACTGGTACACGCTCCAGACTGCCGTGCCCGCGGGCGCGACCAGCATCGCGGACATCGGCATCTATGCCACCCGCGATGGCCGCTTCGACGCCCACGCGGCCACGACCACCACGCGCGTGGGCACCGTGAAACTCGACATGCAGGACTGCGTCCATGCCACGCTGGCTTATGAGTTCACCGCCGGCGCGCTCGCCGGCAGCCAGGGCACGCTGGCGCTGCTGCGCCTGACGCCGCCGCAAGAAGGCTGTGCAGTGCCCGCGCCAGCGGCAGGAAATGCCGAGGGCTACTGGAAAGGCACGAGCAAGGGACAGGACTTCCGCATCATCGTCCCCGGCGATGGAACCTATGCCATCGTCTTCCAGCACGAAGGCGTGGATCAGCGATTCGTGTACGGAACGCTGGTCGAGGACAACGGGCAGTTCGTCTCGAATGATGGCGCCGAGTTCGCGATCCACATCGGTGCACTCGCTGATGCCCGCGCCACCGATGTTGGCGTCGCCGGAAGTTTCGTGGCCCGCCAATCCATGCAACTGCGGCTCACGCGGCGCGCTGACAGCGAACTGCTCTCCGCGACCTGGGATCCGACCTACGAAACACCGGCGCGAGTCGCCGATGCGGCGGGCGGCTACCAGGGTTATGCGGCAGTGACCGTCAACGGCCTCGCGGTGGATTTCAGCATCGATGCGACCGGCCAGTTCAGCGGTTCGATCGGCGGTGGCGCCTGCAGCGTCAGCGCAAGGCTGCAAGCGCGCGGCGCCACCAACCTGTTCGATTTCATCCTGCGCGGCCTTACTCCCAGCTGCCTGTTCGGAGCCGGCCCGCTTACCGGCTTGGCCTGGTATGACACTGCAACCCGCAGCTTCCACAGCTATACGCCATTCGCCGGCCGCAGCAGGATGCAGTACATGCTGGGCTCCCGGGTCGGCGCGCGCCAGACGGAGTAGGCCACCGCGGTCGCTGCGGATGGACTCGCGCGGCCGGGACGGCAATGCAAAGGCGTCGACGGGGCGCCGTACAGTGTTCCGAACCTTGCGCCTTGCCCGTCACCTGGGCGGGCCTACCCGAATTCTCTTCACCGTCATTCCGGCCTGCGCCGGGATGACGAGCTTAAGTTCGGAGCATTGGGACGCCGTACAGCGCATCGGCGAAGATCTGGAACTCGCCCATGCCGTCGCACTCGGTGCGAAGCGCGGACAGGATTCATCGGCCGCCAGGAGGCGCCGGGATCAACGTCGTAGCAGTAGCCCGCTCCGGTTCCTGTAATCCTTGTCGCCAGACGCGCAACTCTCGATTACCCACAGCGAAGTCCTTGTCATGCCCCGGTTCACGCACGCATCCCATCGGCTGCCCAAGCGCGCAACGCGCCTGGGCTCGACCTTCCTGCCCCTGCTGTTCGCCTGTGTCGCCTTCTGCGCGCTGGCATGCGCTTGCGCGACGGCGCGTGCGGCCTCGTTCGACCCCAATCAGGCCGGGCTGTCCGGCTCATGGGCAAATGCCGCCACCGACGGCCAGGGTTTCGTCTTCGACGTGGTGGAGGACTTCCAAGGCGAGGGCCGCGCGCTCATCTTCGGCGGCTGGTTCACCTACGATACCGATGCGGCCGGCGGAGTGCGCTGGTACACCGTCCAGGGCGAGCTGGCCCGCCAGGGCGCTTCCACCATGGCCATCTACCAGACGCTGGGCGGCAGCTTCGACTCGCCCCAGCCTGCCACCACCCAGGCCATAGGCGAGTTCAGCATCGAGTTCACCGACTGCACGCATGCCAGCGCGAACTACCGCTTCGACGACGGCCGCACGGGCGATCTTCCGCTCGCGCGCCTGCTTGGCAACGCCACTTGCAGGCCGGGCGCAAGCTCGCCCGCCGCGCCGGGCAGTGCCGCCTGGTCGGGCGCCTGGGCCGATCCGAGCAACGGTGGCCAGGGGCTGGTGCTGGAGTTCAACCCCGACCAGCAGCTGATGTTCGGCGCCTGGTATGCGTTTGCCCGTGGCGCGGCAGCCAACGCCGGCGCGGCCGGCCAGGACTGGTACACGCTCCAGACTGCCGTGCCCGCGGGCGCGACCAGCATCGCGGACATCGGCATCTATGCCACCCGCGATGGCCGCTTCGACGCCCACGCGGCCACGACCACCACGCGCGTGGGCACCGTGAAACTCGACATGCAGGACTGCGTCCATGCCACGCTGGCTTATGAGTTCACCGCCGGCGCGCTCGCCGGCAGCCAGGGCACGCTGGCGCTGCTGCGGATCACCCCGCCGCGGACAGGATGCGCCGTGCAGCCACCGGTATCCCTTGCCGCGATCGGTTCGTGGAAAGGCACGGAGGCCAACGGCGGAGCCTTCCACATCGTCATTCCGGATCCCGACAGCTACCTGATCATCTTCTCCAGCAATAACGCAGATGACCGGCTGGCGTACGGAAACATCAACATCAATGGCAACCAGTTCAGCTCGCCAGCGCAGGGCATTTCCTTCGGCCTGCGCCTCGCGCCGTCCGAAGGTCGTTACCGGGCGCCGCCGGTGCTTTTCAAGGGCACATTCCAGCGCGGCGGCCCGATGCAGTCGATCCTGACCACCACGATCACGGAAGCGCAAGCCGAAGACGAATTCCTCGATGCCCATTGGGACGCGGGCTTCGACACGCCCACACCTCTTGCGGATGTGGCTGGCCACCACAGCGGCATACTCGGCGTGGTGCAGAACGGGCGCCCGGCGAGCTTCGAGGTCGCCGTGGATGGCAGGGTCACGGGCACCGCGGGCAGTTGCCAGTTCGAGGGCCGGCTTGAAGCCTCCGACAGCAACTTGTTCGGCTGGACGTTGCGTGGGATGTCCGCAGGCTGCACCTTCGGCACGACCACGCTGCACGGCGTCGCGTGGTACGACCGCAGCCAGAACCGCCTGCGCGCCTACACGCCTTGGGCGCAGGGGACGAACGTGGCCTATCTCGTCTCCACACGTGACTGAGAGCCTGTGAAGAATTCATCCGCTTGCTGTTGACGTCACCGAACGCCCCTGGCGGCGCGCTGTGCTCAAATTGCGGTCGTTTGGTTCACCAAACGCCCTTGGTTTCGCATGGCGCGCCCATGTCCAGTTGCCATGAGTCGTCGTCCGCATCGAACACCTGCACATGGGCTACGCGCTGCAGGAGCGCCTGACGCATGCACTCCGCCTGCTCGGCTTCAGCGCGCTTGATCGTGAACGGTCAACGTGCGAACACGCGTGTGCGGAACTGCGCGGCGTCCATCTTCAACAGGCCAGCAATGTTGCGCCACACCTGCCCTGCGTCCGCGCCCGGCAGAACCTGGCCGGTCAGAACCACTGCTTTCATCTTGTGCCCCTGGCGTTTTCGAGCTTGGGGGACTCCATGGCTTCGGCAGGTCGCTTTCCCGACGGACTTCAGGGCAAGTCCCGACAGGGGTCCGCGATGGCCTGGACCTCTTCGATGGATCGCGCCGTGCCGCCGAGCGAGCGGTAGGCATCAAATTGCATTGCCAGTTGCGCGGGCCCGTTCACGATCATGTCCCCCGCATCGTGGCGGAGTTTCAGATCGGCCACGCCCGTCAGGCGTTCGATTTGCTTGTCGCGCTCGAGCTTTTCCCGGGCAGCCGCAATGGCGACTTTCAGAAGCTCCCGATTCATCACCAGCAACCGTGATTCCTCCGCGAGTCTCGCGGCATCGGAGTTCTTGCAGGCCTCACGCGCGCGCTGGCGCTCGCTTGCGGCCACATCGGCTTCAGCCTTCGCGGCGGCATTGCGTTTCCTCTCTTCGGCGACCAACCGCTTTGCATCGGTGACACAGGCCTCGGCGATATCCGGCGGAGGGATGGCTGGTTCGGTGCGGGTTGCTCGTCGATCGCGGATATCGACGCGCGGCGGCGGATTCGGTGCCTCGTCGTGATTGCGCTCCTGCATGCAGTGCTTGTAGGCGTCGTGCTCGTCCCAGCCAGAGAGCGTTGCCGTCGCCGCACGGACACGTTCCTGACGCGCTTCCTTGTCGGCGGCCGCAGCCTCGCGCACGGCGGTCGCCGCCTGGATTTCGCGGGCCTGCTCGGCGATGGAGCGTTGCGCACCCGCGGGTGCGGCCGTCGTGGTGCCCTTGTCCCGGTCGCGATAGCGAACCTTGCCCGCATCGGTGCAGGTTTGTCGTACGGGCCCTTTGGGGTACTTTTCGCAGGCCATGTCGATGGCGATGAAGTTCTCGGTGTTCGCGGAATCGTTCAACTCCGGAAACGTGTCGTCGCGCAGAGCTTCGCGCGCGGCCGCAAGGCGCTGCGGCGTGCTGATGCCGTACTCCATGTGCGCATACCGTCCGTCGGTCTGCGCCCACGCTGTGCTGACGAAACCAACGGCGAGCCACCAATACGCGTGTCGCGTCCTCATGGCGAAATTGTCTCGAAACCGTCACGAAGAATGATCTCGGTGCTCGCGTCCGCATAAATTTCCGCGCTGGCCAGACTGCCTACGCTTGGCCCGGCGCCGCCTGCGACGAGGATCGATCCATCGAGCAAGCGCGTTGCCGTGTGCGATTCTCGCGCAGTGATCATCGAGCCGTCGGCGGCCCAGGTTGCCGTGGTCGCATCGAAGCGCTCGGTGGTGTTCTGCACCCCGCTGGTCATGTTCCGACCGCCGGCGACGAGGACCTCACCCGAGCCGAGCAAGCTGGCGGTATGACCGTTGCGTTTGACTTGCATGGGTGACTGCGCGAACCACACTTGCGGGTTTGGATCAAACGACAAGGTGCTGTCCAGATCGTTCGGGTTCCAACCGCCGGCCACCAGGATGTTGCCTGATGCCAGCAAAGTTGCGCTGTGACTGCGCCGCGGCGGCTGCATGGCCGAGGTCGTGATCCATTGATTGGTCGCGGGGTCGAACAGCTCGGCAGCGCCGAGAACCTCGCCGTCGGAACCGATGCCACCTGCTACCAAGACCTTTCCCGACGCGAGCAAGGTGGCGGTATGGTGAAATCCATGCGCAACCGGCATCGAACTCGCCGCCGTCCAGGAATCGGTTGCCGGATCGTACAGCTCGGCACTCGTGTAAACGGTGCCGCAGTTGTAGTTGCAGCCTCCGACCACCAGCACCCGACCCGTTTGAAGCAGCGTCGCTGAATGGTAAGCACGTTGGCTATTGGGCATGGCCGCAGCCGACCAGGTGCCGGTCGCTGGATCGTACAGTTCTGCGCCGCCCAGGCCGCCGCTTTGACCATTGTAGCCGCCGATCACGAGAACCTTGCCTGCAGGCAGCATCGTTGCCGTGTGCGAATGATGTGCCTGCAGCATCGTTCCCGTGCTCGTCCACTGCTGCGTGCTTGGGTCGTACAGTTCGGCGCTCGCCAGTGTGGCGGCATTCGGGTCGTAGGTTTGGCCGCCGGCCACGAGCACTTTTCCTGATGGCAACAAGGTTGCGGTGTGGAAAACGCGCGATTGCAGCATCGAGCCGGCGGCGGACCAGTTGCCGGCAACCGAAGGCGAGATACCTGCTGCGGTGCAGGCGGCGAGCACGATCAGGCGTGTCAAATCGTGGCGTGACATGGCCTCCCCCTGTGGAAGCTGTGGTGTGGCGCAATGCTGGATCACGGGTTGGTGCGCGTCCACTGGAAAAATTCCAGCTGCTCGCCCTGTGTGCAAGTCTGAGTCGTGCCGGTCTATGCGGACAATCATGGGCGCGCCGCGTGATGCACGTTGTATGCATTGACAGTATCGTTAGTGGCACTATATTGAACACATGGGAAAGCTGGTCGAGCTGCTTGAGTCCATGCGCAATGCACCGAGCAGCGTGCGCTTTGCCGATCTCGCAAAGGTCTGCGACCACTACTTCGGCAAGCCGCGCCAGGCCGGCACCAGCCACCGCGTGTACCGCACGCCATGGCCGGGTGATCCGCGCGTCAACATTCAGCGCAGTGCCGGCGGCATGGCCAAGGCGTATCAGGTGCGGCAGGTGTTGGCCGCCATCGAAAAACTGGAGACATCCGCATGAACGCGCAGCACTACACCTATCGGGTCATCTGGTCGGAGGAGGACGGGGAGTTTGTCGGCCTGTGCGCGGAATTCCCCGGCTTGTCCTGGCTCGCGCCGAAAATGGAAGATGCGCTCGGCGGTATCGCACGCATCGTCGGCAGGGTCGTGCGCGACCTGCGCAAGCAGGGCGAAACCGTTCCGGAGCCGATCAGCGCCCGGCGTTATTCGGGCAGGTTCCAGGTGCGCATCCCGCCGCAACGGCACCGGCTGCTGGCCGTGCAGGCAGCCGAGCAGGGCATCAGCCTGAACCGGCTGGTGAGCGATCGTCTGGCCTGACTCGACGGGGTATCGGCATCAGTGGCCGCTCGTGCCGGGCGTAAACCGAATACGCGCGCCGAGCCGCGTTCCGAATCCGCCGCTGCGCAGCCGCAGGCGCCTGCCTGGTGCGAGCGTGCGATCACGCATGCCCTGCACGCCGTGCCGCGTGCATGCTGAGCCGGGGGGCGAAGCTCACGCCATCGTCCGCGCGCTGTGCGCTGCGGCCTTCTCGACGTCGGGCGCAGGTTGCGTCGGCAAGTCGACAGGGGTAAGGTAGATTCACCTTACTCGGAGCGGTGGTCATGGGTACGCTGACGGTGACGACGAAAGGCCAGGTCACGCTGCGCAAGGACGTTCTCAATCACATGGGCGTGCGACCGGGCGGCAGGATCGTGGTGGACATGCTGCCCGATGGTCGTGTCGAAGTGCGCGCCGAACGAGCGCAGGGGCGGGTTTCCGATGTTTTCAACGTGCTGAAGCCGGCACGGGGCAAGGCCTTGTCGCTCGCGCAGATTCAACGCATCGCGGCGAGCGGCTGGGCCGGCAAGCGGTGAAGATCACGGCAGACACCAACGTGCTTGTGCGTGCGATCGTCGGTGACGATGCCGCGCAGGCACGCGTGGCGCAGGCGGAGTTGGCGCGTGCGGAAACGATCGTGCTTACCTTGCCGACTTTGTGCGAGCTGGTTTGGGTGCTGGCGCAAGGCTACAAGATTGCGCCGGTGCGGATCGCGCAAACGGTCGAGCGATTGGCCGACAGCGCCAATGTCGTGTTGAATCGGCCCGCTCTCGATGCCGGTCTGTCCATGCTGCGTGCCGGCGGCGATTTCGCCGATGGTGTCATTGCCTACGAGGGCCACTGGCTGGGCGCAGAGGTGTTCGTGTCATTTGACCGTAAGGCGGTAAAGCTGCTGCAGGCGCAATCCCGCTCGGCACGCTTGCCGGGCTAGCGAGCTCGCGCGCGGCCTGTCGTGGTTTGCGCCGAAGTCGGAAAGCCTGAACCGGCTGGTGAGCGATCGTCTGGCCTGATTCGACGGGACGTCGGCATCAATGGCCGCTCGTGTCGGGTGCAAACCGGATGCGCGCACTGAGCCGCGTTCCGAACCGGCCACTGCGTACCCGCAGCCGTCCGCCCAGCGCGAGCACGCGGTCGCCGATGCCCTGCAGGCCGATGCCGGCCTTGGCGGGCGCGGGTTCGAAGCCGCGGCCATCGTCGGCGATCACCAGCAGGAGGTGGTCGCCGGCAATGCGCAGGCGCACCCGCAAGCACGTCGCGCGGGCATGGCGAACGGTGTTCGTCGCTGCTTCCTGCACGATGCGGTAGAGCGTCGTGCGGGTGTCGTCGTCGAGCGTTTCGAGTGTGTCGCGGGGATCCTCGATGGCGAGGTCGTACTGCAGACCCGCGCTCTCGACGAGGCGCCGGATGGCGCCGTCGCGCAGCGTGAACCCGAGTCCGAGTTCGTCGAGCCCGATGGGCCGCAGACTCGACAGCAGGCCGGATACCGATTGGCGCATGCGCAGCAGGATTGCGCTGAGTTCGCCGAACAACTCGTTGCCTGGCAGCTTGGCCTTGCGCTCGAGCAGACGCAGGCGCGTCTGCATGGCGGTGAGGTTCTGGCCGATTTCATCGTGCAGCTCGGCGGTGATCCAGCGGCGCACCTGCTCGGACAGGTCGAGATTGCGACGGGCCGCCTGGCGCAAGGCGTCGTCCAGCTGGAGCTGGCGCGAGCGGGCGCGCGCGAGCTGCGCATTGCGCGCGGACAGGGCCAGCGCGCTGGCGTGCAGTGCATCCTGCGAGGCGCCCAGCAGGAGGCAGACGCTGCCCGCGATGGCGAGCAAACCCTGGGCTTGCAGTGCGACCGTGGCATCCCCGGCCATCACGCCCGTCCAAGTCACGGCCATGGTGGCCGTGGCGATTGCGATCGCGGCGCCGCGCCAGCCGCTGCGCACCGCAAAATACAGGCTCGGGACGAAGGCGAGCATCGACGCCATGAAGAACGACTGCATATCGGTGAAGTGCGTGGCCAGCAGCAGGTACACCGCCAGCGCCGGTACCAGCACGCCAGGAACATCGACGCGCCAGCGGCGTCGCAGGTCTGCCGCGGGTCGCAGCCATGCGGCCATCACGATCAAGGGAACGAGCGAGAGCATGCCGATGTAGTCACCCAGCACGATCTGCAGGGCCATCGAGGCCGCCGACGCGTGGGCAGCTTCCCCAAATGGATAGAACAGGTTGCCGAGCAAGCCGCCCAGTGCGGCGAGGGCCAGCGCGCAGAGCAGGCGCACCATGAAGCCCGTCGATGCCGGGCGCGCACGCCACGTTGTCTTGCGTAGCCACCATGGCCCCACTGCGGCCAGCGCGGGGTTGGATACGAGCGTGGCGATGGCAAGAGCGCCGTGCACCGCGATGAAGCGGTCGTACAGGATCACGCTGAACAGTGCGGCTTCCACTGCGATGAGCCAGGGCCAGCGGCGGTACGGCGAGATCAGCAACGCGCCGAAGCGCACGCCCGCGGGCAGGTACCAGAACAGGTGCGCGGTCTGGAACGCCGCGTAGAAGACCAAGGCGTAGCCAAGGCTCCACGGCAGATCGATCAGCCAGGCGGGGAGGCGGTTCATGACCCGATGGTAGCGAAGGTCGCCGTCGTGCACGCCAGCAATTGCGCCTGGAAAAAATCCAGGCTCCCGCCATGCGTGCATGGGCTATGCTCGGGCGATGATCCGCATCGTGCTTGCCGACGACCATGCCATCGTGCGCACGGGTTTTCGTGCCCTGATCGAGCAGGAAGAGGACCTGTGCATCGTGGCCGAGGCCGCGGATGCGCAAACGGCGAAGGAGCTCGTGGCGAGTCTCGACCCGGACGTCCTGGTGCTGGATCTGTCCATGCCCGGTGGCGGCTTCGCCTTGCTGTCGAACCTGCACGAGACCAAGCCCCTGCTTGGCCTGCTCGTGCTCAGCATGCACGATCGCGAACCGTACATTGCCGAAGCCTTGCGCCGCGGTGCGCGCGGCTACGTGAGCAAGGGCGCGGCCACCGACGAGTTGGTGGGCGCCGTGCGCGCGATCCATGCCGGTCAGTCGTATGTCAGCACGGATATCGCCGATCGCGTGCCACCTCGCCCCGGCGGCCTGCGGCATCTGAGCGAGCGCGAGCGCGACGTGTTCGTGCTGCTCGCCCGCGGCGTCACGCCCAAGCAGGCGGCTGCGGACCTGGGCATCAGCGTGAAGACGGTTTACCTGCACCGCAGCGTCATCCGCGACAAGCTTGCCGTTCGCAGTGATCTGGACCTGCATCGCTTGGCGCTGGAGTCCGGCTTGCTGTAGATCGCGCTCGCGCTTGGGAACGCCTGCGGAGTTCCCGCTGCGGTGTTCTTACGCGGATCCTCAGGGCAAGTCCCGACAGGGGTCCGCGATGAGCTGAACCTCTTCGATGGATCGGGCCGTGCCACCGAGCGAGCGGCAGGTTCGCCTCGCGCTCGGCACTGCCTGTGGCGGGCGTGGTCTCCACGGTCACGATGAGGTTACTGCGATTCTTCATCAGAACCTGGGCCAGACAGTGCAATTTCGCCATCGCGGCATTGCGCTTGCGGTAAAGCCTGGCTTCGGGGTCGGTGGTGGAACCGTGGCTTCCGGTTTCAACGCTCCGCACGGCAACGCGCGAACAGATCCCGGCCGGTGTCGTAAACCTCCGTGCGCACGTCCATCAGCCCCAGGACCGACGGGAACAGGTTGTCATGACTGGCCGGCGCATCCGCTTCGCGACGCAGACAGGCGACGTCCAGCCGCGCGTCGACGGCAAAGCCCGGTGAGAACCACATCACCATCGGCACCTTGACCTGTTCGCGCGGCGCGATCGCGTACGGCACGCCATGCAGGTACAGGCCCTTTTCGCCGAGCGATTCGCCGTGATCCGAGACGTAAACCAGCGCGGTGTCGTAGGCGTCGTGCCGCTGAAGGTATTCGATGACGCGGGCGAGGAAGTGGTCGGTGTACAGCAGCGCGTTGTCGTAGGTATTGACGATGCTCTGGCGATCGCAGCGCCCCAGATCGGCGGACTCGCAGGTCGGCGCGAAACGCTTGAACTGCGGCGGATAACGCAAGTAGTAGCTTGGGCCATGGTTGCCCAACTGGTGCAACACCACCACGCGGTCGCCGGGACCGGGCGCGATTTCTTCGTCCAACCCGTCCAGCAGCACTTCATCCAGGCAGCGCTCGTTCGCGCACCATTGCGGCGCCCTCGAGTTCTCCAGCGACTGGAAGGCGAGGCCATCGCACACGCCCTTGCAGCCGGTCTGGTTGTCACGCCACACCGTCCTGATGCCGGCGTGTTCGAGCACGTGCAGCAGAGACTGGTGGCTGCGGATGCGGTCCTGATCGTAATCGTGGCGGCCATACGGTGAGAACATGCACGGCAGCGATACTTCGGTCGCGCTGCCGCATGCGGTGACGTCGCGGAAGTTGATGACGTCCAGCTTGCGCAGCTCAGGCGTGGTGTCGCGGGCGTAGCCGTTCAGACCCCAGTTCATCGCCCGCGCGGTTTCGCCGACCACGATCACCAGCAGCCGCGGCTTCGCGCCCGGCGCGCGCGCAACCTGCTTGGCATCCTCGCCGATCGGCAGCTTCGGGCGGCTCGAACCGGGCGGCGTCGACGACAACGCTTTGGACGTCGCTGCAATCAGGTTGTACGGTGCCGCCAGGTAGCGGATCTCGCGATGATTGCGCAGCAGCGACGCGAGATCCTGGTAGGACAGGATCGCCGCCAGTGCCAGCGCAGCCAGCGCGCCCAGCAGCAAGCCCAACCGAGCCAGCAATGCGCGTTGCCACGGCCGCCGCCTCAGCTTCACCCACCACAGCAGCGCGACGGGTGCCAGCGCCAGCAGCAGCGACGCGAACAGTGGCCAGATGAAAAGTTCGCCGGACTCCTTGAAGTCGGTGCGCAGCACACTGCCGACAATGTCGGCGTCGATGTACACGCCGAATGCCGACATGTAATACGCCGCCGCCGCGGTGGCCAGGATCAGTACGGTCAGCAGCGGTTTGGCGTACGCGCGATGGACCAGCAACCCCAGCAGCAACACATGCAGCGCCGTGATCACGACGAACAGCGCCGCCACCAGTTTCCATTGCGCCAGAGGCGCGACGATCGCGTTGCGCCAGAACGTCCCGTTGCTGAACACGGTGAAGTACAAGCAGGTGAGCACCACCAACGCTTCGGAGGACAACTCCGGCCGCCAGCCGAGCCAGGCAGTCACGGAGCCGCGTCTGCTCCGCACGATGGCATTGAGCGCGCCCGTGCTCACCCGAGGGTCCTTCGTTGCCGCGCCGGCAGTGGCTGCGCAGCCGCCGAGCTTCGCGCTGCCGGCCAGAACACCCGGTGCGCGGCCAGCGCCACCAACCAGCAGTCCATCAGCGCGAACAGGTCGTGCGACAGGAAATGTGCACCGCGCAACTGCTGCGAGATTCCGAACGTCGCGCCAGCCACCAGTCCGACGGCCAGCCCGCGCCAGCGCCATGCCGGTCGCGCCGCCATGAAGAAGAAATACAACGCAAGCCATGCATAGCCAGCGCTGGCGTGTCCTGCCGGGAAGCACTCGCCGCGCGGCAATTCACTCGAACGCGCAACGAACGGCGCGATGTACGGGTGCAAGCCGCCGTAGCGCGCGATGTCCCACGGACAGTCCACATTGGTGAGGTGCTTCAGCACCGACACCGTCCCGGCACCCAGCGCCACTGCGATCAGCAGGTACAGCAGCGGCCGGCGCCACGCGCGCAGACGAGCGAGGCGCCATGTGGCGGCGTAGAGCGCGGCCACCGCCAGCCACGCCAACACGCTGAGATTCCTTCCCGTTACGTGAACCAGTGACTGGGTGACGTAAGCGTCGCGCAGCGCCCATGCGTAGCCTTCCCAGGCATAGATCCGATCTGCGATCCACAAGTCGCCATGCAATGGGACCAGCCACAGCGTCGCCAGGGTGAACAGCAGCAGCGGCACAAGCAGGTGAGGGCCAAGCGGTGCCTGCGGCGGTGGAGACAGGCGAAGGATTCCCTCGCGGGACGCAAGCAGCATCAGTGAATCCTCGGGGTGCGGCGCACTTCGACAACGACGAGCGATACTGGCCATGCCGTTGTCGGAAAACGGTCGGAATCGAGCACTTGCCGCGTCCGACTTGGCCTCTGCGTTCAGGCAGTCGTCGTGGGAGAATCATCGGCGCCGCACAACGGCGGCCCTCGTCGGACCCCGCGATGCGCCTGCTCGTGATCGAAGACAACCTCACTCTGGTCGCCAACCTGTTCGACTATTTCGAGGCGGATGGCCACCACCTCGACGCCGCGCCTGACGGCGTCACGGGCCTGCACCTGGCAAGCCATGGCGATTACGACGCCGTGCTGCTCGACTGGATGCTGCCGCGCATGGACGGGCGCGAAGTGCTGCGCCGCCTGCGCGAGGAACACGCCAGCGACGTGCCTGTGATCATGCTGACCGCACGCGACGAACTGCCGGACAAGATCGCCGGCTTTCGCGCCGGCGCCGACGACTATCTGACCAAGCCATTCGACCTGCCCGAATTGGAAGTGCGGCTGGAAGCGGTTCTGGCGCGCACCCGCGGCCGTGGCCACAGCCGGATGCTGCAGGTGGGCGACCTGCGCCTGGACCTGTCCACGCTGGAGGCCAGCCGCGCGGGCTTGCCGCTGCACCTGTACCCGGCTTGCCGCAAGCTGCTCGAAGTGCTCATGCGGGCCAGTCCCGCCGCGGTCACCCGCGATCGCCTCGAATACGCGCTCTGGGGCGAAGATCCGCCCGACGGCGACATGCTGAGGTCCCACATGTACGAACTGCGGCGCAGCATCGACGGTCCGTTTGCGATCAAGCTGTTGCACAACTTGCCACGGATCGGCTATCGCCTGGCCGTGGTCGGGGCGCCCTCGCATGGCAACTGAACCGCGTCGCCGCCCGCGCCTGAAGAACCGGTTGCTGTTCTGGCTGCTGGTCTACCTCACGCTGCTTTCGCTCGCGCTGGTTGTCGCCGGTCTGGTCCTCAACGAACACGCCGAGCGCATGGTCTGGCGTTCGCTGTTGAACACGGAGATGAACCACTATCTGCAGCGCAGCGCCGAAGACTCCGGCTACCACTGGCACGACGCGGATGGCATGCGCCTGTTCCACTGGAACGAGGGGCCGCCGCCGGAAGAACTGGCACCGCTGGCGCCTGGCCTGCACGATGACGTCTGGGTTGAAGGTATTCTGTGCGTTGTGTTGGTGCGTGACTCAGCGCAGGGACGTCTCGCGCTGGTGCTTGACATCACCGAGTTCGAGGATCTGGAAGCCTCGATCGGTCTGCGCGTGATGGCGTTGATACTGGGCGTGGTGGTGTTGCTGGGCGTGTTGCTGGTGCTCGTCATCGGCCGCGCCGTGCGGTCGTTGGCCACGCTGGCCGACGACATCGCCCGCTTGCATCCGGAACGCGGCGGGCAGCGCATTGAGGTCGGTCCCGGCGACTGCCACGAGCAACAGGTCATCGCCGACGCTTTCAACGCTTACCTGCAGCGCAACGAACGCTTCCTCGAGCGCGAGCGCGCCTTCATCGATAGCGCCAGCCACGAACTGCGCACGCCCATCGCCGCCATTGCCGGCGCCGCTCAACTGGTTGTGCAACAGGAAGGCTTGCCCAAGTCCGCCTACGAACAGGTCCGTCGCGTGCTGTCCACCACGCGCCACGTGGAGCGGCTGATTGCGTTGCTGCTGACGCTGGCCAAGGACCCGAAACGACTGGCCGACGCCGCCGAGCGCGTCCCCTTGCACGAGCTGTTGCCGGAGATCGTGAATGATCATCACTACCTGACAGGCGGCAAGCAACTCGAAATCCGGCTCGACGCATTGGCCGAATGCGAGGTCGATGCGCCACCGGGTATCGTGCGCGCGGCGATTGGCAACCTGTTGCGCAACGCCATCGAGCACAGTGACGGCGGTACCTTGCACGTGCGCCTGGACGCCGATGCCAGCGTGACCATCTCTGATCCAGGTCATGGGATGAATCCAGAGGAAGTCGCGCGCATCTATTCACGCCTGGCGCGCGGCGAAAGCCGCGACGGCGGCGGCATCGGCCTGGACCTGATTGCACGCTTGTGCGAACACTTCGGCTGGCGCCTCGACATTGACGGCAATCCCGATGGCGGCACCGTCGTCCACCTGCGCTTCAGGCCGGCAGGCTGAGTGTCCGCGTTCGCGGGTCATCTGCCCTGCTCACGCCCCGACCATGAACAGCGCGAACATCGCCGTGTTGATCGCGCGGGACTGAGCCACACCGCTTGCACGGCTAGGCGAAGCACCGGGTTCTTCCGAACTGCGGCAGATCGGGCCATGCAAGGAATGCGTGGTCTGAAGGCGCGAGCGCGAAGTGTTCGTGCTGCTCGCCCGTGGCGTGACGCCCAAGCAGGCGGCTGCGGATCTGGGCATCAGCGTCAAGACCGCCTACCTGCACCGCAGCGTCATTCGCGACAAGCTCGCTGTCCGCAGTGATCTGGACTTGCATCGTCTGGCGCTGGAGTCCGGCCTGCTGTAGATCGTGCTCGCGCGCGGGAACGTCGGCGCGCGAACACGCATCCAATGCAAGCGATCGGTAATGAGTCTGAATCGCGCCCGCGCGTCACATGGGCGCGCGTGGCGAAGCAGGCGTGACAAAGGTGTAGATTGAGTGTGTTTTGCGCATGCAGGAGACGTTTCCATGAGTAATGATCAGGGCGCCCCGCTGGGGCCGGATCTGGCCGCTGGCGTGGCACTGGCGAGCATTCCCGAAGGGGGCGTGCTCGCCGGGCATGTCGGCGACGAGTCGGTGCTGTTGTCGCGGCGCGAGGGGCAGGTCCATGCGATCGGCGGGCGCTGTACCCACTACGGCGCGCCGCTGGGCGAAGGACTCGTGGTCGATGGTCAGGTGCGTTGCCCCTGGCATCACGCGCAGTTCGATGTCTGCAGTGGGCGCTGCCTGGGGGGCCCGGCGCTGGCGCCACTGCCGCGCTGGAAGGTTCTCATCGAAGGCGATCGCGTGCGCGTGGGCGAGATGCTGCCCGCCTTGCCTGCAGCAGCACCCGTGCGTGGCGCCGATGTGCCACGCCGCATCGTCATCGTCGGCGGTGGCGCGGCCGGTACCGCGGCGGCGCTGCGCCTGCGCGAGCTCGGTTATGACGGCGCGCTCGACCTGCTCAGCGCCGACAGCGACGCGCCTTACGATCGGCCCAACGTATCCAAGGACTTCCTCGCCGGCAGCGCGCCCGCGGATTGGATGCCGCTGCAGTCGCCGGAGTCGTATCAGGAGCGCAGGATCGACCTGCAGCTGGATTGCGAGATCAGCGCGCTCGATCGCGCTGCGCGCACGTTGCGCAGCAGCGATGGTCGGCAGTGGACCTACGACAAGCTGCTGCTGGCCACGGGCGCCGAGCCGGTGCGTTTGCCGGTGCCCGGCTTCGATGCACCCAAGGTGCATGTGCTGCGCTCGATGGCCGATGCGCGGCACTTGATTGCATCATTGCAAGGTGCGCGCTCGGTGGCGGTGATCGGGGCCGGCTTCATTGGACTGGAAGCCGCGGCCGCGCTGCGCGAACGCAAGCTCGACGTGCATGTGATCGCGCGCGAGAGCGATCCGATGGCGCGCGTCATCGGTGCAGAGCTTGCCGCGCAGGTCGTCGACCTGCATCGCAGTCATGGCGTGCAGTTCCATCTGGAGCGCTCACCCGCACGCTACGACGCCGCGGCGCGTCAACTACAGCTCGACAACGGCGCCGTGTTGGCCGCCGACGTGGTGCTGGTTGGCGTCGGTGTGCGTCCGCGCACCGCGCTGGCGAGCGCCGCCGGGCTGGAAATGGAGCAGGGCGGCGTGCTGGTCGATGCCTGTCTGCGCAGCTCCGATCCGCACATCTACGCTGCGGGCGACATCGCGCGCTTCGTCTGGCGCGGGGAGCGCACGCGCATCGAGCATTGGGTGCATGCGCAGCGTCAGGGGCAGTGCGCGGCGCGCAACCTGCTTGGCGAGCGGCATGCCTTCGCCGACGTGCCCTTCTTCTGGACGCACCACTACGGCATGGACCTGCGCTACACCGGGCATGCGCGTGACTTCGACGAGGCGCGCATGGAAGGCTCGATCGCGTCCGGCGATGTCTGCGTGCGCTTGCTGCGCAAAGGGCAGTTGCTCGCCGCGGTCACGCTGGGGCGCGATCGGCAGAACCTGGAAGTCGAGCGCGAGCTGGAAACCGCGCTGGCCTGAGCCGCGTTGCCCTAGCGTGCCAGCGCCTTCAGATGCTGCCAGCGCTCGGGTGAAATCAGAGCACGCTGCCGTTCGAACTTGAGCGCCGCGCGCGCCGCCTTGCGCGCGTCGTCCGTGCGCCCGAGGACTTCGAGTGTTTCGGCGCGCAGCGACAGCGCGTTGAGGTGATGCTCGGTGTCGTCAGGCACGAGGCGGTCGAGCAGCGCAACGAGCCGATCGAGTATTTCCAGCGCTTCCGCGGGGCGACTCAGGTCCTTGAGTGCGCGTGCGCGCGTGCGCAAAAGCATCGTTGCGCCGATGCTCTCGCTCTGGCCATGCTCGGCAAGAATCGCCAGAGCCTGGTCGATCGTCGCCAGCGCGGCCGTTGGCTGCTTGCGCGCGAGCTGCACCCCAGCCAGACCGCCGAGGCTGCTCGCGTAGCTTGCATGGTGTTCGCCAAACAGGCTGCGACGCAGTTCGAGGCTGTGCGCATTGGCTTGTGCGGCATCATCGATGCGATCGAGCTTGAGATAGGTGTAGCTCAGGTTCTGCCAAAAGCGCGCGCAATCCGGATTCCTGTCGAGCTTGCCTTCGATGCAGATGCGCGTCGCGCGCTCGAAATAGCCAGCAGCCTTCGGGTAATTCTGGCGCTTGAGTTCGAACGAACCCAAACCATCGAGCATCCCCGCATTCTGCGGATGCAGCGGCGGAAAGAGCGCCGAATACATCTGCGCTGCATCGAGCAATACCTGCTCGGCTTCGTCATTCCTGTCTTCATTCATGAGCGGCACCGCGAGGCTGAAAAGCGCATCGGCAATCTTCTCGTGCGGCGCCGTGTAGATCCGCTGCAGCAGGGTCAGCGCTTCGCGCTGCGCGCGCCCACTCGCGGCCAGATCGCCCAGACGATATTTTGCTTCGGCCAAGCTTTGCAGCGAGTTGGCGAAATCGCTGTCTTGTGCGATCCCGGCGGCTCGCCAACGCTCAAGCGTTTTCTCCAGTGAGGCGGCGCCTTCGCGACTGCGGCCAGCGACCACCAGCAGATCGCCATGGTTGAGTTCGACTTCGAGCGTGTCTTGCGAGTCCTTGCCAAACACGCGCTCGGCCAGTTGCGCCGCTTCGCCGGCGAGAGCAATCGCGTCATCGACCTTGCCATTGCCGAAGCGTGCGGCACTGGCGGACGACAAGCCCTCCACGGCGGTCTTGTCGGCGGCCGCGCGTATCCGGCCCAGGTTTGCCGCAAGCGCCTCATCGGCTTCTGCGGCGCGGTTCAGGCTGATGAGTGCGTTGGCGCGGCGGAGGGTCAGGGCAAGCGCCTGCCGCGAATCCTGCAAGCCGGCACTCTGCAAGACTTGCAAGGCATGCTCGGCCTGCTCCACGGCGGTCGCATAGTCGCTGCTGCTGTAGCTGATCGCGCTGAGCGTGCCGAGGAACTCGCCGCGCAGTTCAGGCGTGAGGCTTGAATCGCCGTCGAGCTTTTTCGCGGCGGTGCGCACCAGCACTTCCGGGGTCGGACGTGTTTCGCGCGGCGAGTCCTGTCTGGCGGTCTCGAAGATGCCGAGCAGGAAGTCACGCGTGGCTTCCGCACGCTGCGCCTGCTCGCGTGCAACCTTGGCCTGCCACAACGCGACGCCGGCGCTGGCGAGCACGCCGATGAGGAACAGCATCGTGGCCAATACGCCGCCACGATGACGGTGCACGAATTTGCGTGCCGCGTAAATCCTTGATGGCGGGTGCGCGTGGAGCGGTTGCGCGCGGCGATAGCGGACGAGGTCGTCAAGCAGGTCGGTGGCGTCGCGATAGCGACGCGTCGGTTCGCTGTCACATGCCTTGGCGACGATCCACTGCAATTCGGCAGGAAGCGATGGGTTTGTCACGGGTGACTGCCGAACGCTCTTGCCGGTGACCGGTGTCTGACCGGTAAGCAACTGGCGCAGGATCACGCCCAGCGCATGGACGTCGGTGGCGAGCGTGAGCTGGCCCCCATCGCGTTGCTCGGGCGCGCAGTAGCCCGGTGTCATCATGGGCACGATGGTGCGCTCTTGCGCGTCGTCCTCGTCGAGCAGGCGCGCGATGCCGAAGTCGAGCACCTTGACGGCGCCGTTCGTGCCGACCAGCACGTTGGCGGGTTTGAGGTCACGATGCACGATGAGCATGCGATGCGCGGCCTGGACGATTTCACACAGGCGTTCGAACAAGGCAAGCCGCGCGCCGATGTCTTGCGCGTGCTGCTCGCACCAGCGATCGAGCGGTTCACCGTCGACCAGTTCCATGATCAGGTAGGGCACGCCTTCGGCACTGACGCCGCCGTCGATCAGACGGGCGATGCCGGGATGGTCGAGACGGGCGAGTATGTCGCGTTCGCGGCGGAAGCGACGAAATTCGGTGGGGTCGTGGATGCCGCGCCGCAGCAGCTTGACCGCGACCGCTTGCGCGAATTCGCCATCGACGCGTTCGCCTTCGTACACCGTGCCCTGACCGCCGCTGCCGATCAGTCGCTTGAGCCGGAAAGCGCCGTAGCGCAGGCCGATCAGCCGCCCCGGATCCACTGCATCTGCGTCATCACCGAACTTGCCGATCAGTTCCACCACGTCGTGCTGCAGCATGTCATTCGCGTTGGCGTCGGCGGCCAGCATCAGTTCGAGTTCGATGCGCGCGGTGGTGCCGATGCCTTCGCGATCAAACCAGTTGTCGCGCTCGCCCGGCGCCATGTCGACGCAGCGTTCGAACAGTTCGCGCAGGCGGAGGTAGGCGTTGCGGTCGGTCGGGTTCATGTCGATGCATGACGCGGAATCGGGGCCGGAACCGACATGGCCTCAATCTGCCAGTTCGCGCTGCAGCCAGGCTCTGGCCACGCGCCAGTCGCGGTTGACGGTGCGATCGGAGACTTCCAGCAATTGCGCGATGCGCGCGAGGTCGAGGCCGGCAAAGAAATGCAGTTCCACCACCCGTGCCGCGCGCGGGTCGAGCGTGGCCAGTCGTTCCAGCGCCGAATCCAGTTCCAGCGCCTGACTGGCGTCAATGCAGACTCCGCCGAGCGATCCGGTGTCCAGCACGGTGCGCTGCAGATCGCCGCCATGCTTGGGTCGCAAATGTCGCCGCGCGTGGTCGATCAGCAGGTTGCGCATCGCGCGGGCTGCGTAACCGAAATAATCCTGGATCGAGGGTGCGTTCTCGCTCTTGCAGATATCGATGTAGACCTCGTGCACGAGCGCCGTGGTGTTGACGGTGTCGCTCGCGCCGACTCGCCGCCGTTCGCGCCGGGCGACCTCGCGCAGGCGCTGGTAGACCGCGCTGAATACCGTGTCGTCGATGGCAACGGGTTGGCTGTCAGCCATGGCGAAGTCCTCCACGGTCACTCTAGCGCATCGCCCGCGGCGGCGGCATGCCGGGAGGTCGGAGCCTTGGCATGTCGGTTTTGGTGACACTTCGTCGTCGAGGTGATCGGACCCACTCCGAAAGGTGACACCCATGTGGCACGGCATGCTTCGCGTACTGACCTTCACGTCCTTGCTTGCTGCCATGCCTGCACCGGCGGCGATCTACCGGGTCGGCAGCGGCGCCGGCTGCACCCATGCCTCGATCCAGGCGGCGGTTGGCGCGGCCAGCCAGAGCGCCGAGGCCGATGAAATCCGCATCAGCCAGTCACAGACCTACGTGCAGCAGGCCATCCTGATCGATCAGGTGCAAGGCAGTCTGAGCCTCGTCGGTGGCTATGCCGCCTGTTCGAGCGGCACGCCGGCCGCCGGCGCGCGCACGGTGATCGATGGTGATGGCAACTTGCCGGTTCTGAAAATCCTCGGTACCCGCACGGTGTCGCTGAGCAATCTCGACCTTGTCGATGGCGGCACAAACAGCTATGGCGGCGGGATCGACGTGAGCGGCAGTGGTGGCGCCGTGCTCATGCTCACCAACACATGGGTGCGCGCAAACCAGGCCTACGTCGGTGGTGGCATTGCGGTGAGGAATGTCGACCCGCAGGATGGCCTCGACGGCATGCAGTTGCTGTTGTTCGGCAACTCCGCCGTGAACAGCAATTCGGCCATTGGTGGCGCCGGCATCTACTGCAATGGCGCGACGGTGATGTTGTTTGACCAGTCCCATGTGGCACTCAACACGGCCTCGGACGTTGGCGGCGGAATCTATGCGGTGGACTGCCGCATCGAGGCGCGCTCGAGCGGAATCAACGGTGTCATCCTGCTTGGCAACACCGCCGTGGCCGGTGCGGGTGGTGGCCTCGTCATGCTGGGTGAGCGCAGCCAGGGGGACATCTACACCATCGATCCACTGGCGCCGGCGCGGATCGCCGGCAACAGCGCAGCATTCGGCGGCGGTGTCGCTCTTCTGGGCGGGGCGCAGCTGCGCGCGTTCGACATCAACATCGACCACAACACGGCGAGCCTCATGGGCGGCGCGGTCTACCTGCATGCCTGGGCAAACTCCGGCACCGAAACCAACTTTCTGATGCAGGGCTCGACGCGCGGCGCGCCATCTGCCGCGGTCAACTGCGCCGACCCCGAAGCCTGCAACAGGATCCATGACAATCAGGCGATCGAGGGCGGCACGCCGAAGAAGGGCAGTGCGATCATCGTCAATGCGGAGTCCGGCGAGATGGCGCGGGCCACGTTTCGCGGCACGCGCCTGGAGCACAACAGCGGCGAGACCTTGAGCAGCCATGTCAACACCAATGGCCAGGTGTCCTTCGATGGCGCCTTGCTGGTGCGCAATACCGCATCCTCGGTCCTGCTTGAGGCGAACGAAGGCTCGGAGAATTCCCTGGTGCTGTCGGCGAGCACGGTGTCCGGCAATGTGCTGGGATCGGGGCGTGGCGTGATCGGCGCCGGCGGTGAATGCGACATCAACAGCGATTACCGCGGCACGCATGTCTATCGCAGCATCATCTGGCAGGCGGGCCACCCTGTTCTGGAATCCTGGCTGGGAATCCACGCGGAGTGTTTCCGCTATCTCGTCGGCAATGACTTCGCCGGTCTCCAGGCAGACGACCTCGTGGTTGCCGACCCCGTGTTCGTCGATCCAGCCGCGGGCAATTTCGAACTGACGCTGTATTCGCCGGCAATTGACTTCGCGCCACCGCAGGTCGCCAACAGCACACGCGACCATGGCCCGCGCGTGTTCGACATGGACATTCAGGATGTCTTCGGCCCACAGGATCTGGGTGCCTACGAGCGCATTGCCGACTGGATCTTCTCGGACAACTTCGAAATTGCGCCCTCATCTTGACGTGCCGCGCGTGTGTGCCGACGAGGCGCGCGGGCCTCATTGCGGCTCGACGGCTGCGAGACCGAAAGTGTCGTCGAGCACGGCATTGAGTTCGCCGTGCAGATGCAGCTGGGCCAGTGCATCGAGACCGGCGCGCGTGGGCGGGTCGTCGAACGAAAAATCGGGCGAGTGCGTGAGGGTGGTGAGGATGTCGAACCACGCGCCATCGCGGATGCCGGCGGCTTCAAGCAGACGGGCGGGCAGCATGAAGGCGTGCAGGTTGCTGCGCCGTGCGCGTGGATTGCGGTTGTCGAGCAACAACCAGGGCACGCTCTGCGCCTTGGCGTCGCCGCCATCGTCAAATCCGAGTTCGGCGTAGACCGGGCCGAGATCGGGCAAATGGTCGCCATAGAACAGCAGCAGGGTATGGCGCTTGCGCTTGGCCAGCGCCTTGGCCAGGCGTCCGAGCTCGGTATCGGCGTCATCGAGCAGATAGAGATAGTTGCGCAGCCAGAGGCGTGAACCTTCGTCGAGGCCTTCGGGCATCGGCAAGGCGGCCAGTCGTTGCGCATCGAGGTTGGGGCGCCAATCGAAGGGGCCGTGGTTTTCCATGCTGATCGCGAACAGGAACTGCGGCGGACCCTCATTGGCCAGTTCGGCCAGAATGCGCTCGGTGAGCGCCGCGTCGGCGGTGAACAGGCCGACGATGCGGTCGAGCGGGAACGCGCCGGCATCGAGAAAGCGTTCGAAACCGAGCGCGGGAAACACCTTGTCGCGGTTCCAGAATGCCGCGGCGTTGGGATGCAGGGCCGTGGTCGCGTAGCCGTTGGTTTCCAGTACCTGGGTCAGGCCCGGATATTCGGTCTGATCAAGCTCGAGCCACGGATACTGGATGCCGCCCAGACTTGTCAGGGGTGCGCCGGTGAGGACTTCGAATTCGGTGCGAATGGTGCCGCCGGCGAAGGTTGGCACCGTGAGTTCGCCGCTCTGCCCGCGCTTGCGCAAGGCATGGTACCTGGGCAGCCAACGGTCACTGAGGACACCACGCATGCGCGCCGGATCGAACAGCGATTCGCTTTGCACGACAACGATGTCGGGTCGACTGGCGAGCGTTGATGACAGTGCCAGCCCCGCTCGAAGCTCGGGTGCATGGGCCTGCAACAAGGCGACTGCCGCCGCGCGGTCGGCGGCGGGAATGCCGCGACTGCCGATCTCCCAGTGGTAGAGCAGCAAACTGCCGAGCAGGCCGGTGCGCATCGCGGTCTGCTCCAATGCCCACGGCTGGAAGTCGCGTTCGGCACTTCGGTAAAGCTCGCGCCACGGCTGCGCGCCGGCGTACAGCGTGGTGCCGGCCAACAGCGCGGTCGCGCCCATGAGCAGACGACGACGCGGGTCGAGCAGGCGCAGTGGGCGTTCGCGCAGCAACGTGAAGGTGATGCCGACGCCGACAACGATGAGCAGGCCATGCAGCAAGTCGACGCGCACGTAGTGCGAAAACAATTGCAGCGCCGGCCTGGGCTCGATGAACAAGCGCAGGTCCGCGGGCAGCAGCGGCATTTGCAGCGCGCCGAGTTTGGCGGCATTGGCGCCATACAGCCCGGCAATCGTGAGCAACAGCAACCAGGCCGAGAGCAGCAGACGGCGACTGAGTGCCAGCACCAGCGCGAATCCGGTCAATGCCGGAAGCAGGTTGAGCGCGAGCACGCGCAGCGCAGGCGCTGAGCCGTGAGCATCGGCAAGATCGATGCCCGGATCGAGCTGGGCCACGCTCAGCACCAGCAGCAGCACACAGGCGCACAGCGCGGTGAACTCGCGCTCGACGCACGGGCGCCAGCGAAGGTTGCGCGGGATGGCAAGGGGCTTGGGCATGGTGGGGCGCGACATTGCCACGCTGCGGGCAAGACCGCGTTAACTTCGCGTTGCAGACGGTCGGGCTGTTTGGCTGGCGTTGACTGGCCGGCCCTGCACGGCGCCTGCGACAATCGCCGCATGTCCGATCTCCCCCGCTGGTCGCGGCCCCTGGTCGCGTTCGTCACCGAGCGCCTGTCGCGCCTGGAGGCGGCGTGTCGCTCGGCGGCCGTGCCCTTCCACGATGATGCCGGCGTCGATGAACGCCTGCAGCGGGTGCTGCTGGCCAGTGAGTTTGCCTGGCACAGCCTGCTGCGTGATCCGATGTTGCTTGGCCCCGACGGTTTGCGCCTGATGAGCGATCCGCGCCACGCCGACGCCCGTGCCGGCGTATTTGCCGAGGTGCGTGATCCACTGGAGCTGCGCAGCCTGCTGCGCCGCTTCCGCCTGCGCGAGGCGCTGCGCCTGATCTGGCGCGACGTCAATGGCGATGACAGCGTCGCCACCACCTTGGCCGGCGCCTCGCTGCTCGCCGATACCTGCATCGAACAGGCACTGCGGGGTGCGCAGCTGCAGGTCACGCAGCGGCACGGCGTGTTGCGCAATGCCGCTGGCAAGGAGCAGCGCCTCGTGGTCGTGGGCATGGGCAAGCTCGGCGGTGGCGAACTCAATTTTTCCTCCGACATCGATCTCATCCTCGCCTACGACGAGGACGGCATGAGCGATGGTGCGCGCCCGCTCGATGCCGCGGCCTATTTCGCGCGCGTCGCCCAGGCGATGGTGGCCCTGCTGGCCGATCACGATGCCGATGGCTATGTCTATCGCGTCGACCTGCGCCTGCGGCCGTTCGGCAACGCCGGTCGTCTGGCGCTGTCGTTCGCGTCGATGGAGCAGTACTACCAGCGCGAGGGCCGCGATTGGGAGCGCTATGCGTGGATCAAGGCGCGCGTGGTCGCGGGTGACCGCATCGCCGGAGCGCGCCTGCTCGACTCACTGCGTCCATTCGTCTATCGGCGCTATCTCGACTATGGCGCGTTTGCGGGTCTGCGCGAGATGAAGGGCCTGATCGATGCCGAAGTCGCGCGCAAGGATCTGGCTGGCAACCTCAAGCTCGGCCCCGGCGGCATCCGCGAGATCGAGTTCATTGTCCAATTGGTGCAGCTGATCCGTGGCGGCCGCGAACCGACCCTGCGCGTGCGCGGCTTGCTGCCGGCGCTGGCAGCCTGCGAACAACGCGGCTTCTTTCCGCTCGATCGCGCGCGCATCCTGCGCGAGGCCTATCTGTTCCTGCGAGGGGTGGAAAATCGGGCGCAGATGTTTGCCGACGAGCAGACCCACGCCTTGCCTGCGGATGAGTTCCAGCGCCAGCGCGTGGCGGTGGCGCTGGGATTTGCCGATGCGCAGGCCCTGGAATCGGAACTTGAACGCCACCGGCACGCAGTTGCCGAGGAATTCGCCGCGTTGATGGCAGTGGAGGCGCGTGGCGACATGCAGCGCACGCAGCTGCAATGGGTCGAGTGGTGGCGTGATCTGGGCGCCGGCGCGCCGCTCGATCCCGCGCCGCTGCTGGCGGCAGGCTTCGTGCCGGCGCAGCCTGCGATCGACGAACTCGAAGCCCTGCTCGGCGGCGTGAATCTGCGCAACATGTCCACCCGCTCGCGCGAGCGGCTCGATCGGGTGATGCCAGCCTTGTTTGCCGCAGCTGCCGCGCAGACCGATCCGGTTGCCTGCCTCGTGCGGCTGTTGCGCCTGGTGCAGGCAGTGGCGCGTCGCTCGGTTTACCTCGCCTTGCTCGATGAACAGCCCGCGGCCCTGCGCCGCGTCAGCGCGGTTTTCGCCGCCAGCGCCTTCCTTGCCGAGCGCGTGATCGCGCATCCGCTCTTGCTGGATGATGTGTTCGACGATCGGGTCGAACCGACGCCGCCGACGCGCGCCCTGATCGAGGCCGAACTCACACGGCGCTTTGCCGCGCTTGCGCAGGCCGATGCCGAGGCCGAGATCGAGTTGATCCAGGAGGTGCGGCAGTCGGCCTTGTTTCGCATCGGCCTGGCCTTCCTCGCTGGACACCTTGACGCGGTGGCGGCTGCGGCTGCGCTCTCCACGGTCGCCGAAGTCGCGTTGGCCGCGGTGCTGCGCATAGCCGAACGCGACTTGATGGCCAGTCATGGCCGCTTTGCCGCAATCCCGGGCGCGGACAGCGGTCTGGCCATCATTGCCTATGGCAGTTTCGGCGGTGAGGAACTCGGCTTCAGCTCCGACCTGGACCTGGTTTTTCTGTATGACGGCGCCATCGCGCAAGGCGAGTCTGATGGCGCGCGACCGCTGGATGCCTCGCGCTACTACGCGCGTCTGGCACAACGCGTGGTGCACCTGCTCGGTGTGCTCACGCGCGCCGGGCGTCTGTATGAAGTGGATGTACGCCTGCGCCCCGATGGCAGCAAGGGCATGCTCGTGCTCGGAATGGAGGCGTTCGCTGCCTATCAGCGCGAGCGCGCCTGGACTTGGGAATTGCAGGCGCTGGTGCGTGCGCGTGCGGTTGCCGGCGATGTCGCCTTGTCACGCCGATTCACGCAACTGCGGGATGAACTGCTTGCCTCGCCACGCGACGCGGCGGCTGTGCGTGCCGACGTGATCGAGATGCGCGGGCGCTGGCGCAGCGAGCGCGATCGCTCCGACGCGGCCCTGTTCGATCTGAAGCAAGGCGCGGGTGGTTTGGTCGACATCGAGTTCCTGCTGCAGGCCCTGGTGCTGATCCACGCGGCGCGGCAGCCAGCGCTGCGTGGCAGCGGCAACTCGGCGCGTCTGCTTGGCGCGCTCGCAGACAGCGGCATCCTCGATGCCGGCGAGGCACGGGAATTGCTCAAAACCCACACGCTGCTGCTCGATCGCGCGATCCGTTGCACGCTGGATGGGCGCGCGCGCATGCTGGCGCGTGATCCCGGGATCGAGGCGACCGTCGCCGCAGCACGAACGATCATTGCGCGGCATGGCATGGCCAGCGCCTGAGCGTGAAGCATGTTTCTGAAGACCCTGTTCAGCGCGCCAGCCAACGCTCGCGCACGTGCGCGGCAATTTCGCGGGTTTCATCGAGCGGCGCGGGCAGCGCCCGCGCGTTGGTGTCACCGAGTTCGCGCAGATGACCGCTTGCCCGGAGCGTGGCGTGGAAGCTCGCGAGCTTGCCCGACAAGGGGCGGGGCGTGAAGGTGTATACCGGTTTGCCGGTTGCACAGGCCTCGCTGATCATGTTGACCGAATCGGGTGTGACGACGAGGCGGTCAGCCCAGCCGAGCAGGCCGGCATAGGGATTCTCGCCATCTTCCTCGCCACCCCAGAACAAGCCGGGCAAGCCGTTGAAGCGTTCGCGCAAATGGGCGACCAGCGGTGTCGGCGTGCGGCGTGAGACACTGACGAGGAAGCTGCCGCCGTCTCGTGCCTGCTGCGCCGTGAGCAGTTCGACCAGAGTCGCAAACCATGTTTTGTCGAGGCGCTGTGCGCGGGTGCTGGCGCCGATCAGCAGCGCAGTGCGCGGCGCAGGCAATGTAGCGATTCCGGCGAAGCGCTGGCGTCCGCGCGCGAGCCATTCGGGACCGACCTCGTTGAGGGCGCCGATGCTGGTGATCACGTTGGCGCCGTCGAGGCCGTCATGCAGCGGGGCAATGACGAGATCGAACTGCTGGCTGTCGATGCGTGGATCGAGGATCTGCACGCAGTAGCTTTGTCGCCCGCTCCAGCGACGCAAGGCGCGCGTTGCCAATGCAGCGCGACGGCCACAGCCGATGGCGAGAGCCGGCCACGGTGCAGCAAGGCGCTGACCTTGCGCGTCACGCAGGGCCCAGCCAGCCCCCGTCAATCCATGCGGGGCAAGACTGTTCCAGGGTTCATGGATGCGCAGGCGGATCACGCGCGGCACTCGTTCCAGCGCATGGGCGAGTGCCAATGCTTGACGTTCGTTGCCGGCGGCGCCGTCGCTGAGCACCCAGCAATCGGCAGAGTCTTCGGGTTTCATGCGGTGAGCGTAATGCAGCCGCGGCCGGCCGCGATCGTTTCCCTGCCGGAAACACTGCTTCCGGGTTGTGTCGCTTGAGCTTGGCGCCACGCTGCCGCATTGTTGGCAGTCTGATCGACCCATCCACCCCAAGGAGACGACCGATGATCCGCCGCATCGCCCTTGCCAGCGCGCTCGCCCTGGTCACCGCACCTGTATTTGCCGCCACGTACACGCTCGATCCCGGGCACACCCAGGTGGTGTTCAGCTGGAACCACTTCGGCTATTCCAACCCGAGCGGCCAATTCGGCAAGGTCAGCGGCACGCTCGATTTCGATGCCGCCGCGCCGACCAAGGCCAAGGTCGAGGTCAACATCGACGTCGGCAGCATCAATACCAACGTGCCGGCTCTCGACGATCATCTGAAGAAGGCCGACTTCTTCGATGTCGAGAAGTATCCGCAGGCGACCTTCAAGAGCACCAAGGTCGAGGCGGGCGCCGACGCCCATCATCTCAAGGTCACCGGCGACCTCAGCCTGCACGGCGTGACCAAACCGGTCGTGCTCGACGTCACGATCAACAAGGTCGGCCCGCACCCGATGAGCAAGAAGCCATCAGCCGGCTTCGATGCGCATGCGACGATCAAGCGTTCGGAGTGGGGCATCGGCGGCTACGTGCCCAACATCAGCGACGACATCAACCTGCGCATCACCGTCGAATCGTCGGTGAAGGCCGAGGCGGCAAAGTAGGCCGCATCTGCGGCTGCCGCGTGGCGCGGTGCCGGGCACCGCGCCCGTTGAGTGCCCGAATTCGAGAGGTTCGTGCCGCACCGACCGCGCACGCACGGGCTTCGGCAAGAATCTCCGTCTGGCCGCAAGCGAATGCGGTCAACCGTTCTTGACGCCGTGCGCCTTGAGCGCTTCGAGCCCGGCGAGGTTGAGGCTGGCGACCGCGGCCTTGAGCTGATCAATGCTGTCGGCGTTGCCGGACACCTTCACCGTGAAGCGATTGCCGAGCACGATCGAGAATTCACCGTGTTTGTCCTGGTTGTTCCACTCTTCGTGGACGAGGCGGCCATCCTGCTTGTAGGTTTTCTCGTAGCCATGATCGGTTTCACGGTCGTTCTGTACCGCGGCCCAGCTCGCAATCCCCATCAGGCCCTTGGCCGAGCCGGTATCGGTGACTTCCAGATGCAATGATTTGCCATCGTCGCCGCTGTAGGTCGCCTGCGCAGTTGAAACCTGCAGACCCATTGCGCCGCTGCGTTCGGCGGAAAAATCACTGCGCTTGAGGCCGGCAAGGGTCTCCGGCACGAAGGGCTTGAGCTGGTCGGGAGCGAGGGCCTCGACCGCGTCACCACCGCCGAGCGCGGCGCCCACGATTGCCCCCATCGCCTTGCTCTGTGCGTCAGCATCGCCCGACTTCTGCGCGGCTTCCATCTGCTTGCCGGCGGACTCCATCTTCTTGCTCCAGGCGCCGAGTTTGCCCAAGGGGCTGTCCTTGTCGATCGTGACTGAATCCGCGCTGCCATTGAAACTGGCAGCGTTCATGAGCGCGCCGGTGCCGGCGATACCGCCGACGACGATGGCTACGATCCAGCTCAGCACGATGCCGAGGATGACGCTGACCGCGGTATAGCCGGCCGATTTTTCGGGTGGACACTTCATCGTCTCGGGCAGGCCGATGAACATGAGGTAGATCGCATAGGCAAAACCGGCGAGCGCGATCAGCCAACCCAGCCAGGGCACGATCACGCCGATGCCGGCAATCCAGGAGGCGGTCCAGGCGTAGGCGGCGACCTTGAGCGCCTGTACCTGATTCTTTTGGCCGCCGAAGTTCGGCGCGAGCGCATCGATGATCAGCGACATCAGGTAGACCACGCCGAGGCTGAGCGCGTAGCCGATGACGGCCGCGACGAGACCACTGCCGATCGGGGTGCGAACCGTGATACCGAAGGCGCCATAGCCGATCAGGCTGCCCTTGATGAACTGGGCAATGATCGGGATCGCGGCCACGATCGCGATGTAGTTCTTGTACAGGTCGGCCACCGTCGCCGGTTCGTTGGCGATGACCGGCCATTCGGTTTTCGGTGTCAGCAGGATGTTCTGGACGCGGCCAATGATCTTGTTGATATCCACTGGAATCTCCCGGGTCGGAATGAGCGAGAAGGAAAAACCCATGCATTCTAGTCACCTGTGGCGGGCAACGCGCCCGCACTGCATCACGGCGGCGCTGTGAACCGTGTCACGCTGCCGATTCGACGCTGCTGGCATGCATCCTGCTTGACCTGATTGCGGACATCGGCGACGGTGCGGCTTGCAGATGCCCGGTGGCGGGTCGGACCCGGAACGGATCGGACTGAGCGGCCTGCTAGACTTTCGCGTTTCCCTGGAGGCCTTCATGTCACGTCCAAATCCTGCCTTGGCCAAGGCGGTCCCCGCCAATGCCGAGCATCGCTACCAGGTCAGCCGAGACGACCTGCCCTTGAGTTGTCCCATGCCCGGCATGTCGTTGTGGAATTCGCATCCGCGCGTCTATTTGCCGATCGTCGAGGATGGCGGTCATGTGAGCTGCCCGTATTGCAGCGCCGAGTACGATCTCGCAGATTGATCCGGGATGAGGGAGCGGCTCACCGTCCTCCAGTTGATTCCGGCCCTTGAGGCTGGCGGCGCCGAGCGCTCGACGCTGGAGATTGCGCGGGCGCTGGTTGCTGCGGGTCACCGTTCGCTGGTCGTGTCCACGGGTGGTCGTCTGACGGCGACGCTGGAACGGGAAGGCAGTCGCCACATCGAGATGCCGATCGCGGCCAAGTCGCCGGTCACATTGTTGCAGGTGCCCAAGTTGCGCGCGTTGCTGCGCGAGGTGCAGCCCGACATCGTGCATGCGCGATCGCGTGTGCCGGCCTGGATCGGCTGGCTTGCCCTGCGCGGCAAGCCTCATCGCGCGCATTTCGTGACCACGGCACACGGCCTCAACTCGACCGGCTTCTACAGCTCGATCATGGCGCGCGGTGAGCGCGTGATCTGTGTCTCCAACATGGTGCGCGACCATCTGTTGCGGCATTACCGCTTTGCCGATCCGCGTCGGTTGGTGGTGATTCCGCGCGGGGTCGACCCCGAAGCGTTTCCCTATGGCTGGCAGCCTGACGACTACTGGCGCGAGTGGTTCTTCGCCGAGTTTCCCCAGCTCAAGGGCGCGCCCCTGCTCACCTTGCCGGCGCGTGGGACCCGGCTCAAGGGGCACGCGGACGCAATCCGCCTGTTGGCCGATCTCAAGGCACGCGCGATCGAGACGCGCCTGATCCTGCTCGGCGTGCGCCAGAGCGGACGCGAGGCCTATGTGGCCGAGCTCGAGAAGCTCGCGGCTGACCTGGGTGTCGACGATTGGATCGCGATGAGCGCACAGCGCGAGGATGCGCGCGATGTCTGTGCCGCCTCGGCCCTGGTGCTGCAGTTGTCGAACAAGCCCGAGTCGTTCGGGCGCACCGTGATCGAGGCTATTTCGCTGTGCCGCCCGGTGCTCGGCTATGACCACGGCGGTGTCGGCGAGCTCCTCACCGATCTCTATCCGGCCGGACGCGTGCCGCCCGGTGATCGCGAGCGCCTCACCGAGCGTGCCGCCCAATTGTTGAGCGCCGCGCCGCCGATCACGCCGCTCAATCGCTATCGACTGGTCGACATGCAGGCGGCGACGCTCAAGCTCTACGCCAGCCTCGTGAGCGGCGAGGACAGTACCTCCTGACGGACAGAGCGTGGCCGCCGCGATCGTGGCGGGGCGGTGTCGCCGATGCCGGCGGACTTCGCGCGCAGCCGGCACGGCAATGGACCGGATTGCTGCATGTGGCGGGACGCAGGCAGGGGCGGGATAGGCATGTTTCCGGCGACCGCCGCGGCGGCATCCGCGGATTGCCTAGAATGTGCGCTCTTGCGCGGAAGGTGATGATGTCCAGTCCAGTGTCAGCCCGCTTGTTGTCCCAATGGCCTTGGCTGCTGGTACTCTCGCCCCTGCTTTTGCTGCCGGTCGGACGAAGCGCCGAATTGCCGGTGGCAGTGATGGCCTTGCTGGCTCTGGTGCTCACGCTGCGTGGACGCATGCCTTGGCGCGATTCCGCCATGCGCCTGGGTCTTGCCTTGTTTGCCTGTTACTGGCTGCCGGCGGCGATTTCCGCGATTGACGCGGTGGCGCCCGAGCGCTCGTGGATGACGGTGGCAAGCACGCTGCGTTTCCTGCCGTTCGTCTGCTTTGCGGTTTGGGCACTGCGCGCCGCACCGAATTGGCCACGCCTGTTGATCGCCGGTGGCGCGATTGTTGCGCTGTGGGCGCTCGATGCCTGGTTGCAGGCCCTGACCGGACTGAGTCTGGGTGGGGCACCCGAGCAGGCACGAATTTCCGGTGTGTTCGGTGCCGGCAATCTCAAGCTTGGTCAGGTATTGGCGACGTTGTCGCCGCTGGTTCTGCTGGCGGCACGCGAGCGTTTCGGGCGCACGGGATTGTTGCTGGCGATGGCGGTCATGGCCTTGCCGATCCTGCTTGCGGGTTCGCGTGCAGGATGGCTTGCCTATGCGCTGGTGCTGGTGATCCTCGCCTGGCGCGAAACGCGGCGTGCGCGCCATTTTCTGCCGGCATTGGCAGCGCTGGCCGTGGCCGGCGCCGCCCTGGTGGCGGTGGCGTGGCAGGGCTCGTTGCGGCTGGACGCACGCATCGAGCGCAGCTTGCTTGTCCTCAAGGGCACCGAGGCGGCGGTCGACGAGGCGAGCGCGGGCCGGCTGCGTATCTGGCGCACCGCCGCCGCGATGATTGTCGATCATCCGCTGGCCGGGGTTGGCGTGCGTGGATTTCGTTACGCCTATCCGGCTTATGCGGCGCCCGGTGACGCTTTCGTCGATGTCGCCCGCGGCACCGGGGCTGCACATGCTCATCAGATCGTGCTGGAAATCCTCAGTGAGACCGGCATCGTCGGTCTGCTGGCATGGCTGTGTGGCACCGCTCTGGCGGTGCGTGCGTGGCGTAGGGCAGGGGCCGCAGCGCGCGCGCGTGCGCGGGCGCCGGGAATGTGCCTGATCGCAATGTGCTTTCCCCTCAATACCCACTTGGCGTTCTACTCGGCTTGGTGGGGACTGTTGTTCTGGTGGCTGCTGGCGCTCTATTGTGCGGCCCTGGCCGGTGATGCCGGGAACGCCACGGCCGAGTCCGCGCCGGCTTGATTCCTGCAGCCCATCGGCGCCCGGATTGCACATCCGGGCGGGCGGTACTCCGGTCGAGATCCGCCGGCAGGGCATCTGCCCATGCAGCGTCGCCTGCCCTATAGTGATGCCGGAGTCCGATCACCGCTGCCAGGATCCGGTTGTGACCAGGCGGATCCTGCGCTGCTCGGCGGCCGGCCTTGCAGGGGGCGAACTGACGATGCGTCGAACGAGTTCCAGGCGGGCAAGCGTGAAGCCGAGCCGCAGCGGCGCGGGCCTGCACATGTGCGTGGGCGCGGACATTGGGCAATCGGCCATCCTCGCGTCGAAGCGGGGGGTTCAACGATGAGCGCAAGCCACGTGCACAAGTTTGATCCCGCTGCCGAAAACGCCTGGCTGCTCGATGGCCTGAGCGCGGCAATCTGGGTATTCGACATTGATCTTGGCAGGGTGGTGTGGGCAAATCCGGCTGCGCTCAAGGTGTGGAGTGCCGACAGTCTCGACGAGCTGCGCGCTCGACGCATGAAGGAGACGATGTCGCCTGCCGTATTGCGCCGACTGCAGCAGTTTCAGGCTGATTTCAGCGCGCGCAATGCGCAGTTCACCGAGTTGTGGACACTCTATCCGCGCGGTGTGCCGAGGACGATGCGGGTGCGTTTCAGCGGCGTGCGCCTGCCGGATGAGCGCATGGCGATGTTGTGCGAAGGCATCCCGGAAGGCGCGATCGAGCCCGAGGTCGTACGCAGCACCGATGCGCTGCTGCATACCCAGATGATGATTTCCCTGCATCGACAGGACGGCAGCACGCTCTACCTGAATCCGGCGGCGCGCAGCGCTTTCGAAGGGCGAGCCGATTTGCTGCTCGATCGTTTCGTGCAAAGTGATGATCAAACGCGCCTGCAGGAGGCGCTTGGCAAGCATGGCGAGGCGCGTGTCACTGCGCGCGTCTACACGCGGGTGGGCATCCGTTGGCATGAACTCACCGCGCGCAATTGCCTTGACCCGGCTTCGGGAGCGCCGTCGATCCTGATCAGCGCAACCGATGTGAGCAGCCTCAAGGAAGCCGAAGCGGTGGCGCAGGACATGGCCCATCGTGATTCGATGACCGGTTTGCCCAACCGGCTCATGGTCGAGCCCTTGTTCAATCGGCTGGGGGCGCAGGCGCGGGCGAATGGTTCGACGATCGGGGTGTTCTTCATCGACCTCGATCAGTTCAAGGTGATCAATGACACCTTCGGCCATCCGCATGGCGATGGCCTGCTGCGCGAGGTCGCACGGCGCCTGCTGGCCTTGCGCGGTGCGGACGACATCGCCCTGCGTCTGGGGGGAGACGAATTCCTGTTCCTTGCGGTCGAACCGCGGGGCGAGTCTCGATTGGAGTTGTTGGCCGGCGAGATGCTGCAAAGGCTGGCGATTCCCGTCGACGGCAGCGGACGGCACCTGGTGATTTCGCCGAGCATCGGCGTGGCCCGCTTTCCGGAGCATGGCGAAGATGCGCAGACCCTGTTGCGCCATGCAGACTGGGCAATGTACGAGTCGCGCTCGCGTGGTTATGGCCAGTTCCGGATTTTCAACGACCGGCTGCGTGTGCGCATGGAGCGCCAGGTGCAGTTGCTGGCCGACCTCAAGGAAGCCGATGCGCGCGGTCAGTTCGATGTCTACTACCAGCCGCGCCATTCGGTGGCCGAGCGGCGGACGATTGCGGTCGAGGCGCTGGCGCGCTGGCATCACCCGGAGCACGGTACCGTGCCGGCGAGTGAATTCATCCCCTTGTGCGAGCGTTCAGGCGTGATCAACGCGCTTGGCAGCTTCGTGTTGCGCAAGGCAATGCAGCAGCAGCGCAACTGGCAGGACATGGGGCTGGACGTGGCGATTTCGGTCAACGTCTCGCAGCAGCAACTGAGCGATCCGGGTTTTGCCGCATTGCTGGCGCAACTGCTCACCGAAACCGGCTGCGCTGTCAATCGAATCGAATTGGAAATCACCGAAACCCTGCTGGTCGAGGGCAAGCGCACCGTGCATGAAAACCTCGATCGGCTGCGCGCGTTGGGCATGCGCATCGCGATCGATGATTTCGGCACCGGTTACTCCAACCTCGCGCGCCTGAGCGACACCGAGATCCACTGCATCAAGATCGACCAAGGTCTGATCGCGGCCCTGCCGCGCAATGCTGCGATCGTGCAGACCATCATCGCGATGTGCAAGGTGATGCGCGTGACGATCGTCGCCGAAGGCGTGGAAACGCAGCAAGTCGCCAACTGGGCCAGCCGGCATGGCTGCGACGAACTCCAGGGCTACTTGTATGGCAGGCCGATGCCGGCGGCGGATATCCAGGGCGTTCTCGCTGCCGAACAAAGCGCGGTTGTGCCAGCCGATCGCAGTCAGGCGTAGGGCGAGCTTTCGCCCGCGGGTCGGGTCTTGAAGCGCTTGTGCAGCCACAAGTACTGCGTCGGCGCGGCCCGCACCATGTCCTCGATGCAGGCGTTGATGCGGGTGGTGTCGGCGACCACGTCGGCACCGGGAAAGTCCGCCAGTGGCGCCTGCAGGCGGATCGCGTAGCCTGAATCCGTGCGCTGGTGATAGAAGGCGATCACTTGCGCTCCCGACAGTCGTGCCAGGTGGTGGGTCGCAGTGATCGTCCATGCCGGCACGCCGAAGAACGGCGCAAACACGGCCTCCTTGCCGCGCATGTCCTGATCAGGGGCGTACCAGAGCGTGCCGCCGCTCTTCAGGTGACGGATGCTCGCGCGCAGTTCGTCCTTGCTGAACATGGCGTCGGCGTAGCGCAGGCGTGCGCGCTTGATCGCCCATTCGAAGGCGGCATCGCCATGTTCGCGGTACATGCCGGCAATGCGGATCCGGCGGGAGACCAGTCGTGCGCACAATTCCAGATGGGAAAAATGCGCGCCCACCAGCAACACGCCGCGGCCGGCCGAGCGGGCGGCTTCCAGATGCTCGAGTCCGTCGATCGTCAGCGCGATCCGCGCGATGGCTGCGTCCGAGCCCATCCAGGCGAGGGTGAACTCGGCCAGCATGCAGCCGGCATCGCGAAGGTTTTCTTCAAGCAGGCGACTACGGGCGGCGTCGTCGAGATCGGGAAAGCAGAGCGCAAGATTGGTCGCAGCGACGCGACGGCGCTCGCCAGGAACGCGCGCGATGAGCCAGCCCAGAGCGCGGCCGCCGCGCAGCAGCCAGCGCCAAGGCAACAATGCCAGCACACGCATCATGCCGACACCGAGCCAGGCCGGCCAATGCCGGGGCGAGAGCAGGGTACGGCGAAACGGAGGGGGCGATTGCGGCATGCCGCCGATTATGCGGGAAGCGTCCCGGCAGGGACGCAAACGCCCGCGGGCCTGACGCTATACTGCCGCGCCCTCATTTTCCGGTTACGCCGTGCTTCAGCGCTTCATCTACGCCCTTGCGCTGTACCTGCTGACGCCGTTCGTGTTGTACCGACTGACGGCGCGCGGCATCAAGTACCACGGCTATTTCGCCCGCTGGAAGGAACGTTTCGGATTCTTTCCCGATCCGCAGATACATGACAGCATCTGGGTGCATGCCGTTTCGCTGGGCGAGGTCAATGCCGCGGCGCCGCTGATCGAAGCCTTGATGCGGCGTTATGCCGGCTCGCGTTTCGTGATCACCACCGTGACGCCGACGGGCTCCGATCGCGTGCTCAAATTGTTCGGCGAGCGCGTGTTCCATGTCTATCTGCCCTATGACCTGACCAGTGCGGTCAATCGCTTCCTCGATCGGGTGCGGCCGCGCCTGGCGGTGATCATGGAAACCGAGATCTGGCCGAATCTGTTCATCAGTTGCGATGAACGCCGGATTCCGATCGTGATTGCGAACGCGCGCCTGTCGGAGCGCTCGTTGCGTGGTTACTGGCCAATCCAGCCGCTGGCCCGCCGCGCGATCCGTTGCGCGAGCGTGATTGCCGCGCAGTCTTCGTCCGACTACGAGCGGCTGCTGGCGCTCGGCGCAACCAGCGAACGTCTGGCCACCGTGGGCAATCTCAAGTTCGATCTGGTCGTCTCCGAAGGCGTGAAGTCGCGCGGTGTGGAGTTTCGCCAGGCGGCAGGCAGTGCGCGGCCGGTGTGGATTGCTGCAAGCACGCACGAAGGCGAGGAATTGGCCGTACTCAAGGCGCATGCGCAGATCCTGCGGCGCTTTCCGGACGCCCTGCTGTTGATCGTGCCGCGCCATCCCGAACGCTTCAGGCCGGTGACGGCGGCATGCCGTGCCTACGGGTTCAACACGCGCACGCGCAGCGAAGACCTTGATGCCGATCCTGCGTGCCAGTGTTTCGTCGCCGATTCGATGGGCGAGCTGCTCGATTTCTACGCCGCCGCCGATGTTGCCTTCGTCGGGGGCAGTCTGGTCGCCGTCGGCGGCCACAACCTGCTGGAGCCGGCGGCGCTCGGCAAGCCGGTGATCGTTGGTCCACAGACCTTCAACTTCGCCGAAGTCACCGAGAACCTGATCAATGCCGGCGCGGTGCTGCGCATTGCCGATGGCGAAGCCTTGGGTCCGGAAGTGCTGCGTCTGCTGTCGCGCGATGTCGAGCGGCGCAGCATGGGCGCAGCGGCGTTCGCGGTGATGGAGCGCGAGCGCGGCGCGGTGGCGCGCACGCTGGCGCTGATCGAACGGGTGATGCCGGCCTGAGCGCGGCGCAGTGAGCCGCGCGGTGCGCCGATCAGGATGTCACTCCAGCAGGGCGTTGATCGCTTCGAGATCCTTGAATTCGATCACGCCGGCAGCCTGCTTGAGGCGCAAGCCATTCATGACGAAGTTGTGGCGTGCGGACGAGTAGGCACTCTGCGCCTGCAACAAGGTCTGTTGGCTGATGAGGACGTCGACGATGGTGCGGGTGCCGACCTCGTAGCCGGCCTGGGTCGCCTCGACCGAACTCTGCGCGGACACCACCGCCGCGCGCGTGGCCTCGACCTCGCTCGCGCCGGCAATCACCGAGCGATAGCTGTTGCGGGTATTGGCTTCGACCTGGCGGCGACCGACCTCGAACTGGTCCTGGGCGAAATCGCGCTGATGAATCGACTGGCGTACGCGCGACTGGGTGAAGCCGCCGCTGAACAGCGGCACGTTCAGGGTCAAGGTCACCGTGCTGCCCCAGCGCGGATCGCCGGCATAGATGGGCGAGGTACCGACGCCGCCGTAACGGGTATCGCCCCAGGTCTGCGCGCGGCCATAACTGAAGGTGCCATTGATCGTCGGCAAGTGACCGGCGCGTGCAGTATTGATGTTGGCGTTGGCGACATCGATCTGCAGCGCAGCCGCCTGCAATGACGGATTGTGCTTGAGCGCAACGTCGACCCAGGCCGCCGGATCGTCGGGCGTGGGATGATCGAGCGGCAGATCCTCGCGCAGGTGCTTGAACTCGCCCGGTTCCTGATTGGTGAGCTGACGCACCGCTTCGCGCGCGGTATCGACTGCATTCTTGTTGCTGATCACGGTAGCCACGGCCTGATCGTGCTGGGCCTTGGCGTCGTTGACATCGGTGATTGCGGCCAGACCGACATCGAAACGCTGACGCGCCTGCTCATACTGGCGTGCGAGCGCCTTCTCGTTGGCATCGGCGAAGCGCAGCGCATCAAGCGCGGACAGCACGTTGAAGTAGGCTTGGGCGCTGTCGATCATGAGCTGCTGCTGGGCGGCGTCGAAGGTCGCTTCGCCGGCCTTGGCGGTGTAGCGGCTGGACTTGAGCGCAGTCCAGCGGCTGATGTCGACGATGCTTTGGCTCACCGATGCGCCGGTGCTGCGCGTATAGGCAGTGCGCGTGATGCCGTCGACCGTGACCGTGTTGGTCGGATCACTGGGGTCGAGCGCGACCTGGGAACTGCCATTGCTGCCCGAGCGCGAGCGCGAAAAGCTCAGGTCGATGCCGATCTGCGGGAGCAACTGCGCGCGCGCCTGGTCGACGACTTCGTCGGTGGCAAGTTTGGTCGCCTGCGCGCCGGCAAGGGTCGGGTCGGAATTGCGCGCCTGCTGGTAGATCTGCAGCAGATCCTCTGCATGGGCCGTGCCGGCGCAGCTCAGGAGGATGGCAAGTGGCAAGGTGCGAAAGCGGATCATCGAATCTACCTCGGAGGCTTTTAACGGATTCAGGCCAGCACGGTCACAGCGTGAATCGATGCGGTGGCTCGGCATGGTAAAGATAGGGCAGGTCGGTATCGAACAAGCTCTGTTGGGTCCAGTGCGAGGTCGCGTCGCGCGTCAGCAACACGGCTTCGATCGCGGGCGACTGGCCGATGAATGCAAACATCCTGCCACCCAGACGCACGCAGGCGCGCAGCCGTTCGGGCAGGCTGTGAACCGCGCCGCCGAGCACCACCACATCGAAAGTCTCGTTGGTCTGCGCGTCACCGAGCGCATCGCCCGCTTCGACACGCACGTTATCGATGCGGGCGGCGGCCAGGCGCGCGCGCGCGGCATCGGCGAGGTCGGCATGGCGTTCGACGCTGGTCACCGATGCGGCCAAGTGCGCCATGCAAGCAGTCAGGAACCCACTGCCGGTACCGATTTCGAGCACGCGTTCATTGCCCTGCAGGGCGAGCGCCTGCAGGATGCGGCCTTCGATCACGGGTTTGAACATCACTTCGCCGTGGCCAATCGGCAATGCGATGTCGGCGAAGGCCAGATGTCGAAGATCGGCGGGCACGAAGTTCTCGCGGCGCAGGTCGCGCAGCGTATCGAGCACGCGTGGATCAAGCACTTCCCACGGGCGAACCTGATTCTCGACCATGTTGCTCCGAGCCAGTTCGGTGTCGATCGACATTTCGATGTTCCTGGAAGGAAAAAGGTCGAAGAGCATAGGAGGAGCGCGACGTGCGGGCAAATCCATCCTTTGCCATGACGACAACGGCACCGAAGTGCCGGAAGTCACCGCGTCCGCGGCCGGACACTGTCCGCGTGCGGACAGCGATGCTCCCGTCCGCACCGGCCCGGTCGCGGGGAGGGAGGTGGGCCGGGACGGTGCGGCGAGAGACTTGAAGCGACGAATGCCCCATCAATTGCCGCAGATCAGGGTTTGCCTGCGGAAAACCGGCAACAATTGGCGGAAACCGCGCCACTGCGTGGCATTCAAGCCAGCTGCGGCAGGCATTTTCGAACTTTCCAGTATAGTATCGGGTTCCAGCCGGTCGAACCAGTGACATAAGTCATCCAAATGAAACCCGCGACGCGTCCATCCGATGTCAGTGCCAAGCCAGCCAGGCCCGGGCGGCCCAAGGACCTGGAAAAGCGTGCTGCGATCCTGGCCGCGGCCAAGCGCTTGTTCCCGTCGAGCGGTTACGAGGGCACCAGCATGGACGCGATCGCTGCCGACGCCGGGGTGTCCAAGCTCACGGTCTACAGCCACTTCCATGACAAGGACACGCTGTTTCTCGCCGCGATCCGCGAGCGCTGCGAAGAGCAGATGCCCGAGGCCCTGTTCGACATCAAGGTGCAAGGGTCGCTGCGACGCCAGCTCGAGGCGATCGGCAGGGCGTTCTTCGCCTTGATCACGTCGGAAGACGCCATTGCGCTCAATCGCTTGCTGGCTTCGGGCTCGGCACCCGCCAAGCTCATCGAACTGTTCTGGGAAGCCGGTCCCCAACGCGTGCAGGACGCCTTTCAGACCTTTCTGCACGAGGAGATCGAAGCCGGGCAGCTGCAGATCGAGGATGTACCACGCGCTGCGTCACAGTTTTTCGCCCTGCTCAAAGGCGAAATGCATTCCCGCATGATGTGTGGCTGTGGCGCGTCATGGACCGCGTCCGAACTGGATCAGCACCTTGCCGCCACGGCCGAAATGTTCCTGCGCGCCTACGGGGTCGCGCGCGCGCGTTCCTGAGCGCGGCAAACGACATTGCCGGCATCAGCGGTCATCGTCGGGCGCGTGCATGAGCCATTGCCGCAGCGCGCTTTCGTCTTCTTCCGAGATGTCGATGAACTGCAGGCCAACCCATTGTTGACCGCGGACGGTGCCGTCAGCCAGCCACTGCTCATGCACGCCGACCTCGATCGTGCGCTGGCCATTCGCATGGGGCAGGGTGAAGGCAAGCTGGTAAAGCGCATCCTCGACGAAGGGATGGTCGGCAATCAGCATCATGCCGCTCAGTGACAGGTTGCCGATGTGACCGGTCTGTTCTCCCGTCATTTGGTCAACCACCATGATGGTGTGATCGGGCCGCTTGCGGGCGGCGCGCTGGCGCGGAGTGACGGTCATGCGGTGGCCTCTCCCACGGGCAGTGCGCTCGCCTGCGGGCGCAGCAGCGAGACGATGGTTTTCCAGGCGCGATCGACGAAGCGGGTCTTCTCGGCGGTGGCCACGCGGGCACGCCCGCTGGCCATTTCACGCGCGAGCAGGTCCAGCGTGAGATCTTCGATGCGCGCGCCGCGTTGATTGACGAACAGGCAATTGCCGGTCATCGGCGAGAACCAGGCCAGCTTGCGCCGCGTGACTTCGCCCTTGGCGTTCTTGGTGAACTCGAACCAGGTGCCGAACGAGGTCTGCATGATCTGGTTGAGCATCTTCTGTTCGTTGGGATCGAGTGGCTGCTTGGGCTTTTCGGCCTGCTTGGGCGTCTCGCCGCCGAGCCGCGGCTTGGCACGCAGCGCCTCGTCGATGCGCTCGAGCTGAGCCAGCGCGGCGTCGGTCGGCGCCTGCTCGAACAGGTTGTCGATCAGGCCATTGATCTCGTCCTCGTGCAGGCCGACCGCACGCAAGTGCGTGGCTGCACCCTGACGCAGTTTCCTGTCGCCCGGACTGTCTCCGAGTGGCTTCATGCCGCGGGCGAGCAGGTCGGCGGCAATGTCGAGGCATTCGGTGAATTCGGAGCCATCGGCGCCGCCGCGCAGCGCTGACAGTGCCAGCGCGTCGGTCCAGGTGTCTTCGAGCAGGCTGCGCAGACGTGTCGATGGCGAGCGCCCCTTGAGCAAGCCCGAGATCGCCGCACGCGCGGTTTCGCGCGCGAGAATCAGGCGATCGCGCCCCTTGGCGGCCTCGATGTGGCGGCGTTCGGCGGCATCGGCGCGCTTGGTCAGCAACTTGAGGTGCTGATCGAGGTCGTTCGCCATGCCCGTGAACATGTTGACGTCGCCGTCATACGAGTTGCACAGCTGGTCGACCACCATGCGCAGCTTGCCCGACAATTCGGGGTCGGCATCGGCGTCATCAAGCCAGCGTTCGCTCGTTTCGGCGATGGTGTTGATCAGCTCGCGTGCGGGATGGTCACGGCGGGTGAAGAAGGTCTTGTCGCTCAGCGCGACGCGCAGCACCGGGACATGCAACTGCCCGACGAGGGAGCGCGCCTGACTGCTCTCGCTGATGTTGCGCGTGACGTAGTCGAACAGCATGCCGATGAGTTCGACGGTGTCACGGTCTTCGCCGCCAAGCCCGACCGCGCTGCCTTGCGCGCCGGAGCGCCGCAGCTTGACCGCGAGCGTGTTGCGGAATCGCTCACTGTCGTAGCGCTTGCCGTTGGCGGCATCCTGCACCGCTGCCCGCTGCATTGCGCCGAGCAGGTTTTGAAGGTCGGCGCGGGGAATGCTGGGCGCATGTGCCGCGCTGGCGACAGGAGCCTCGCCGTCACCATCGACGCGGCGCCGGGCCGCAAGCAGGTTGCGCAGCGTTGCAAATTGCGGTGTTTCGGCGACCGATTCGGTCCGTTGCATGCCGGGCTGCCCCGACATCGGCGCATGCGCCGCGCTTGCTGCGCTCATGCGCGCGGGTGCGACGGCCGCAGGTTTTGCCGCGGCCTCGGCAGTCGCGGCCTTGTCGGGCTCGGCGGATGGCTCGTTCTTGTCGGTGGTTTCGCTGCCGGCTTCGCCGGTTGCAGCTGCGCCGGGTGATCGGTACGAGAGCTTGAAGTGCGGCAGGATGCGCTGGCTGGCGAGCCACTGGTTGAGACGTTCGAACAACTGCGCGAGATCGGCGAATGCAACGCGCTCGACCTGACGATAGGCGAGGATGCGGTATTCGGTGCCCAGGCCTAGGCCATTGACGGCGACGCGCAGGGCCTCGGCCAGGGCGTGCGGGCCCAGCGGCAGGGTCTCGTGGTCGGGCGGGGCGGCGGCGATCACGCCGAATCGATAGGCGAATACATGCAGTTGCTGGCTGCAGCGCATTTCCACGCGCGTGCTGACTTCGCGCAGGGCGAGGTCTTCCTCGAGCGAGGCCGCATCGACCAGCTCAAGCGGCGTGCGCTTGCTGGCCAGTGCGGAGGCGGTGGCGCCGGTGCCACTGCGGATCGATGCGATGCCGGTTTCGATGGCACGCAGGAAACGTGGCTGGATCAGCGTGCGGCCATGCTGGAAGCTGCGCAAGGCCTCGAAATGCTGCTGCTGCAGGTTGCTGCTGGCGGCCTGTTCGGCCATCTTGAACAAGGCTTGCTCGATCTCGCCGAGCGCGCGATCGAGCGCCGGCGCCAATGCCTTGCGCGTCTGCTCGAGCAGGCCGTCGCAAAGCGAGCGCACGCGTGGCGGCAGATCATTGCGGCGGGCCAGCGTTTGCTGCCCGCCCTCACCGGATTTGGCAGAAGCGTTCATTCCGTCCCTCGCGGCAAGGCGCCACACCGCCTGCCTGATCGCAGGTCGGGCCCGGCACCACCCTCCCGGCGGCCATTCTGGCACGCGCGCCGCGGTGCGAACAGGGGCGCGGAACGGCCTCGTGGCAAGGGTTTCCCGATCGTCTGCACGCATATCCGAGGCACGGCCACGACGCAGCCGCGCAGGAATTCTGCCGTCGTGGCCGTCGATGCTGTCGATGCTGTCGATGCGCATGGGGATCGACTCGGCATCGTTTGGCACTTCGGACAAGTGCAGATCGCATGCGCCGCGACCGAAAGGTTCAGCGCTGCCGACGTGCACGCGCGCGTGCAGAAACCGGGTACCAATGTCGGCGACGCGCGGTCGCTTGAGCACTTTCCGGCAGACGCAGCAGCCGGTGCGTCGAAGCGGATTGGTGCTGACCGCCGACTTGACCGGGGTCAAGGATCCTGGCGCAACTGCGGATCATTCTCGACGCGAGCTATTGCCGAATGGCGGTTGCCGGCGGCCGCTTCGGCGCAGGAGGTTTCATGTTGGCGCAATGGTATGGCTGGATCCAGCTCGTGCACCTGGCGTGCGCGATCGTGTTTGTCGGCGCGGTCACTTTCGAGGTGCTGATCATCGAATCGTTTCATGCCGAACTGGGCGCGCAGGGCATGGCGCGCCTCGAGCAGCTCGTGGTGCGACGCGCCCGCCGCATCATGCCGATCGTGGTGGCCCTGCTGTTCATCAGCGGCGGAATGCTGTTTGAAGTGCGCTGCGACGGCTTTGCCTGCCTGGGGTCGCGCTTTGGCATGCTGCTCGGACTCAAGGTGCTGCTTGCCCTTGGCGTGCTCGGCGTCTTCATGAGCACGATGTGGGCTTCGCTGCGCGGGCGCATGGATCCGTGCCGCTTCCGCTACACGCATCGGATCGTGCTGGCCTTGATGGTCGGCATCGTGTTTCTGGCCAAGGCGATGTTCCTGCTCGCCTGAGGCCTGATCAGGCTTCAGGCAGGAACAGTTCGATCACGTCGTTGAGATAGCGCTGGCCGAGCGCCGTCGCGGCAATGCGTGTCGGATCATCGACCATCCAGCCGCGCCCGCGCGCGCTGGCCAGCAGCGCATCGATCGCGCCTGGTTCCAGGCCGGTATGCCGCGCGAAACTGGCGGCGGCAACGCCCTCATTCAGGCGCAGCACGTTCATCATGAATTCGAACGGCAAGTCCCGGGCAGCAACCTCGGACTGGCTGCCGAAGGGCTCGCGCCGCGCGGCGCGATCGAGATAGCTGGTCGGCGTCTTGAGTTTGGTCGTGCGCACGATGCGGCCACTGGCTGAATCACTTAGCTTGCCGTGGGCACCGGCACCGATGCCCAGATAATCGCCGAAGCGCCAGTAGTTGAGGTTGTGTGCGCAGCGGCGACCGGCAGCCGCATGGGCCGAGACTTCGTATTGCGTGAAGCCGGCGCTGGCCAGTTGCGCCTGACAGGCTTCCTGCATGTCCCATGCGGCGTCGGAGTCGGGGAGTTTGGGCGGTCGCGCCGCAAACAGCGTGTTGGGTTCGAGCGTGAGCTGGTAATGGGAGATATGCGCGGGCCGCAGCGCGATCGCCGCGGTGATGTCGGCGAGCGCGCCCGCAAGCGTCTGCTGCGGCAGCGCGTACATCAGGTCGATGTTGATGTTCGCCAGGCCCGCGTCCTGCGCCGATTTCACTGCGCGATCAGCCTCGCCGGCGTTGTGGATGCGCCCGAGCCGCTGCAGCTTGTCGTCGTCGAAACTCTGCACGCCGATGCTGATGCGGTTGACGCCCGCGCGCAGGTAGCCATCGAAGCGGCCATGTTCGAGCGTGCCCGGATTGGTCTCGAGCGTGACCTCGGCAGCCGGTTCGAGCGCGATGCGCGCGGCGACGCCATCGAGGATGCGCGCGATCGCGTCCGGCGCAAACAGGCTCGGCGTGCCGCCGCCGAAGAACACGCTGTGCAGCGTGCGCCCGGCGATCGCCTCACCGGCCTGCGCCAGATCGCGTTCGAGATCGGCGAGCAGCGCATCGACGTAGTCCTCGATCGGCAGCGCGCCGCGCTGCGCATGCGAATTGAAATCGCAATACGGGCACTTCTTCACGCACCACGGGATGTGGAGGTAGAGCGAGAGCGGCGGGGCGGTCAGCGACATGCGCGTGGACTCGATGCGGCGGCGGCTGTCACGCCGTGGCGGCCGATGGCTGCAGCATGGCGAGCAATTGCGCGAGCGCCTGACCGCGATGGCTGATGCGGTTCTTGACTGCGGGATCGAGTTCGGCCGCACTCAAGCCATGCGCGGGATCGAAGAACACGGGGTCGTAACCGAAGCCGTGCGCGCCGCGTGGTGCGGGCAGGATCCGGCCGTGCCAGCGCCCTTCGGCGATCAAGGGCGCGGGATCATCGGCGCTGCGCAGGAGCACGATCGTGCAATGGAAATGCGCGCTGCGGCGTGCGTCGGGCACCTCGCGCAAGGCATCGAGCAACTTGGCGATGTTGGCCGCAGCGTCGCCGTGGCTGCCGGCGTAGCGGGCCGAGCGCAATCCGGGCGCGCCATCGAGGGCATCCACGCACAGCCCGGAATCATCGGCGAGCGCGGGCAAGCTGGAAATCCGTGCGGCATGGCGCGCCTTGATCAATGCGTTCTCGACGAAGGTGCTCGCCGATTCCTCTGCGTCGCCGATCCCGAGCGCTTGCTGCGGCACGAGTTCGATCGCGCGGTCGGCGAGCAGCTCGCGCAGTTCGACGAGCTTGCCGGCATTGCCGCTGGCGAGCACGAGCTTCATCCGCGGCGCTCGATCAGATCCCAGCGATTGCCGTAGAGATCGGCGAACACCACGACGGTGCCGTGCTCTTCGTGACGCGGCGGTGTTTCCGGCTGCACGCCCGCGGCGAGCAGGCGCGCATGGTCGCGCGCGAAGTCGTCGGTGTGCAGGAAGAAACCGACGCGGCCGCCATGCTGCTTGCCGATCGCGGCGAGTTGTTCGGGCGTGGTCGCCTTCGCCAGCAGGAGCGAGAACGCAGCGTCGGCGCTCGGTGCAATGCGCAGCCAGCGCTTGCCACCACCGAGGTCGCTGTCTTCGAGCACCACGAAGCCGAGTGCGCGGGAGAACCATGCGCTGGCTTCGTCGTAGTCCCGTACCAGCAGCGCGATCGACGCGATGCGCCGCGTCATCGACGTGCCAGCGCCGCGCGCTGTGCTTCGCACAGTTCGTTGATGCCCTTGCCGGCCAAGCCGATCAGGGCATCGAGTTCGTCGCGGCGGAAGGCGTGGCCTTCGGCGGTGCCCTGCAGTTCGATGAAACCGCCGCCATCGTTCATGACGATGTTCATGTCGGTGTCGCAGGCCGAATCCTCGGCGTAATCCAGATCGAGCACCGGCACGCCCTTGTAGATGCCGACCGAAACCGCGGCGACCGCGCCGAAGATCGGCTCTCGCTTGATCGCGTTGCGCGCCTTGAGCCAATTGACCGCATCGACCAGGGCGACATAGGCCCCGGTGATGGCCGCGGTACGCGTGCCGCCGTCGGCCTGGATCACGTCGCAGTCGAGCGTGATGGTGCGCTCGCCCAGCGCGTTGCGATCGACGCAGGCGCGCAGCGCGCGACCGATCAGGCGCTGGATTTCCATCGTGCGCCCGCCCTGGCCCCCGCGCGCGGCCTCGCGCTGCGTGCGCTGGCCGGTGGCACGCGGCAGCATGCCGTATTCGGCCGTGACCCAGCCTTCACCCTTGCCGCGCAGGAATGGTGGCACCTTGTCCTCGACGCTGGCCGTGCACAGCACGCGGGTGTCGCCAAAGCTGATCAGCACCGAGCCTTCGGCATGGCGCGTGTGGCCGCGTTCGATGCTCACGCTGCGCAATTGGTCGGCGCCGCGGCCGGAAGGGCGGACGAAATCCTGGGGAGTGCTCATGTGCGCGTGGTTTGGGAATCGAGCCGCAGAGTTTACCATTGCCGCTCTTCCAGCCTGATGGACGTGCCATGTTGCGGAGCATGACTGCCTTTGCCAGCGCCGAGAGCGACACCGGCCACGGCGCGCTGTCGATCGAGCTGCGTTCGGTCAACCACCGTTATCTGGAGCTGGGCCTGCGCCTGCCCGACGAATTGCGCACGCTCGAGGCGCAGGTGCGCGAGCGCGTGGGCAATCGGCTTGCACGCGGCAAGGTCGATCTGGGCATGCGCTGGAAGCCGGCTGCGGCGAGTGCCGCGGCCATCGCGATCGACGAAGACTTCGTGGCGCGGCTGGCCGATACCGCTCAGGCACTCGCGGCGCGCTTTCCGCAGCTCAATGTCGATTTCGCATCCTTGCTCAACTGGCCTGGCGTGCTGCTCGACCGCGATACCGATCAGGATGCGCTGCGCAGCGCGGCGCTGGCCCTGCTCGATCGCGCGCTCGACGAGATGGTCGCCACGCGCGAGCGCGAAGGCAGCCGTCTCGGCGGGTTCCTGCGCGAGCGGCTCGATGCGATCGAGCGCATCGTGGCCGATGTACGGACGCATTTGCCCGAAGTGCGCGTCGCCCTGCGCGCGAAGTTCGATGCGCGGCTGGCCGAACTCAAGCAGCCGCTCGATCCCGGGCGCATCGAGCAGGAAGTGGTGCTCCAACTCCAACGCATCGACGTCGACGAGGAGCTCGACCGGCTCGGCGCGCACATCCTCGAAGCACGGCGTGTGCTCAGCCTCAAGGAAGCGGTCGGTCGGCGACTGGATTTCCTCATGCAGGAGTTCAACCGCGAGGCCAACACGCTGGGCTCCAAGTCGGCCGACCCGCTCACGACCAAGGCCGCGGTGGAACTGAAGGTCCTGATCGAGCAGATGCGCGAGCAGGTGCAGAACCTGGAATGAAACAAGGCCGCCTGCAGGTGGGTGCGTCGATGTCGTGGTGCGTTACGCCCGATCCATCCGGATTGGGTGCCATGTTCTGGAGGGGGTCATGATCAAGGCAAGACGAAAGCTGATGGGTTTGATGCTGGCAACGATGGCGGGCACATCGATGGCTGCGGACTTTGCCGGTGGTGGCACGGGACCGATTCCGGACGGCAATGCGACGGGCCTCACGGTCAGCTTCAACGTCTCCGGGATCAGCAGCGGCGTTGGCCGGCTCGCGTTGAAGCTGGATCTCGCCCACACCTGGGTCGGTGACTTGGAGGCCACCCTGCGTTCGCCGGGCGGCACCGCGCAACTGGTGGTGTTCGGGCGGGTCGGTATCACGCCTGCTTCCCTTTTTGGCTTCAACGCCAATCTGGGCGGCGTTTACGAGTTCTCCGACCGCGCCACTGCTGATCTTTGGGCGACGGCAGCGACGCTCACGAGCAGCGAGACAGTTCCTCCAGGTGCCTAACGCACCAGCGGCGCAGGTGTCGCCGGCACACGGCGCGGTGGGTGCACGACCTGGCTGGCGGGCGCCTTCGCGGGTCTGACCGGTGCGCAGGTCAATGGCACTTGGACGCTCACGATCGCCGACCGCGTCGGCGGTGATACCGGCAGCATCAGCAGCGCCCTGCTCAGCATCGGCGAGGCAGCCGATGACCTGTTCAGCGATGGCTTCGATGCGCCCGTGACGGGTAGCTGTCAGCGCGTGCGCTCTGACTACACGGCCAGCGGGCGCAGCAGCTATGTGCTCGTGCGCAACACTGGCGGAGGTGCCAATGGCGCGATCACCTGGTACGTGAAGAACAACGATGGCAGCGCTGCGGGAGCTGAATCCAACTTCGAACTCGGCAACGCATCGGATTTCTTCGCTGATGGCGACATCGACGGCGATGGCATTGCCGATGCGATCGTCTGGTCCGCCGGCGCGACGGGCCAATTCAAGGTGCGTCGCTCCAGCCGCCCGGGCCTGACACCGCTACTGGTCTCCTTCGGTACGACCGGGGACGATCCCAAGCACATCGGCGACTACGACGGCGATGGCATCGATGACCTTGCGGTGTACCGCGCAGGAATCGGCGCAGGTGCGCCCTCGCACACGCTGATCCGGCTGAGCAGTTCCGGCAAGGTGCGCGATCTGGTCACCGGGGAGAATGGCGCCTTCCCCAACGGCGGCATCGACTACACCGGCGATGGCCGGGCCGACATGGCGATCCAGAGCAACGCCGGCGGAGGCGTGGCGAACATCCGCATCTTCGATGGTACGGATGGCGCCCTGGCCTCGACCTTCAATTTTGGCGCGCCGAGCGATGTCATGGTCACGGGCAACCATTTCGGTACTTCCCTGGGCGACATCACCACGATTCGTGGCGTGAGCGGCGACATCCAATGGACCACACGCGACGGCCAGACGGGTATTGGGCAGCCTGCGGTCGCAATGGGGGCATCTGCAAGCGATTTCCCTCTATCCGGCGATTTCGATGGCGACGGCCTGGACGACTACGCGGTCTGGCGGCCATCGGCGACGGCTGGCGCATCAAAGTTCATTGTTCGACGCAGCAGCAGCCCGGCCACGCCCCTGGAAGTTCCGATGGGACAGAGTGGCGATTACCCGGTCGAGAATTCGCGCACGCATTGATCGGGACGCGGCGCGGCATGCTTCTGGCGGTCGGCATCTTGGTTGACGCCGCCGCCAGAGGCTGCTTTCATCCTCGCCCCCTTGCCGGGTCGATCAGGCGTGAGCGGAACCCTCTACATCGTCGCGGCGCCGTCGGGTGCCGGCAAATCGAGCCTCGTCAATGCGCTGCTCGAGCGTGAGCCGGGCATTGCGCTGTCGATCTCGCACACCACACGCCCGCCGCGGCCCAATGACCGCGATGGCGAGCACTACCATTTCGTCAACCGCGGCGTGTTCGAGCACATGGTGGCGCAAGGCGCGTTCCTCGAATATGCCGAAGTGTTCGGCAATCTGTACGGCACGTCGTGCACGGCAGTCGAGCCGCTGCTCGCGCAAGGGCGCGACGTGCTGCTCGAAATCGACTGGCAGGGCGCGCGTCAGGTACGCGCTGCGCGGCCGAAGTGCGTCAGCGTTTTCATCCTGCCGCCGTCGCGCGCCGAACTCGAGCGGCGCCTGCGTGCGCGCGCTTCCGACAGCGCAGCGACGATCGCGCGGCGTCTGGCAGATTCGCGTGGTGAGGTTGCCCACGTGGACGACTTCGATTACGTGCTCATCAATGACGATTTCGCCATTGCGCTCGAGCAGTTGCGCGCGATCGTGACCTGCCAACGCCTGCGCCGCGAAGTCCAGCTCGTCCGCAATGCCGCCCTGCTCGACGACTTGTTGAAGGGCGAATGACCGATCGGTCCGCGCCCGTGGTCAGGCTTGCGTCGCATCAGCTAAGGTATTCCGTCCGATTTTCCATCCAGTTCACTCGAGAGTTGCCTTGAGCGAGTCCGGCGCCCCATCCAGTCGAAACGGCGATGCCCTGGTGCGAGTGCGAGGGCTGCGCACCGTGCTCGGCCGCAAGACGATCTTCGACGACGTCGATGTCGATATTCCGCGCGGCAAGATCACTGCAATCATGGGGCCAAGCGGCTGCGGCAAGACCACGCTGCTGCGCCACATCTCCGGCCAGCGCATGCCTGATGCGGGGCGCATCGAGATCGACGGCGCGAACGTGCCGACATTGCCGCGCCCGGCACTGTTCGGCTTGCGCGAGAAGATCGGCTACCTGTTTCAGAATTCGGCACTGCTGACCGACTATGACGTGTTCGAAAATGTCGCGTTTCCGCTGCGTCAGCATCTGCGTTTGCCCGAAGACGTGCTGCGCAATATCGTGCTGACCAAGCTCGAGGCGGTTGGCCTGCGCGGTGCGGCAGCGCTGATGCCGGCGGAGCTTTCCGGCGGCATGGCGCGGCGCGTGGCGCTGGCGCGGGCGATCATCCGCGACCCGATGTTGATTCTGTACGACGAACCCTTTGTCGGCCTTGATCCGATTGCGCTCAATCAGGTGCTGCGCATGATCCGCACGCTCAATGACACGCTCGGCGTCACCAGCGTGCTGGTGGCGCATGAGTTCTCGGCGGTGGCGCGCGTGGCCGATCTGGTTTATCTGCTCGCCGGTGGCAAGATCGTTGCGCACGGAACGCCCGAGGAATTGCGCAAGGATCCCTCGCCGTGGACGCGGCAGTTCTTCGGCGGCGAGGCCGATGGCCCGGTGCCGTTCCAGTATCCGGCGGGCGACTATGCGGCCGACCTGGGCTTTGCCGAGGCGGCCCGATGAACACTCGCAGCGGCCCCTTCGCCGGCATCGCCGATGCGCTGGCGCAGATCGGCGCCTGCGGCCTGTTCGGGCTGCAGGTCCTCGCAGCGTTGCCGGCAAGCCTGCGCCACTGGCGCGAAACCGTGCGCCAGATCTGGTTCACCGGGGCGATGAGTCTGGTCATCATCATGACCTGCGGCCTGTTCGTGGGCATGGTGCTGGGCCTGCAGCTCTACTACGTGCTGTCGATCTTCGGCGGTACCGCGGCGTTGGGTACGGTGGTCTCGCTTTCGCTCTATCGCGAACTCGGTCCGGTGGTGACCGCCTTGCTGTTTGCCGGTCGCGCCGGCACCTCGATCACTGCCGAAATCGGCCTGATGCGCGCCACCGATCAGCTGGATGCGATGGAAATGATGGCCGTCGACCCAGTCGCCTACGTGGCCACGCCGCGCTTCATCGCGGGGATCCTCGCCATGCCGCTGCTCGCCTGCGTGTTCAATGCCCTGGGCATTTTCGGCGCGCATCTGGTCGGTGTGAACTGGCTCGGGCTCGACAACGGCACGTTCTGGTCGAACATGACTTCGAGCGTCGATGTCTGGAAGGACGTCGTCAACGGCGTGTGGAAGAGCGCGGTGTTCGGCGGCGTGGTGGCGCTGATCGCGGTGTTTCAGGGCTATACCACCGCACCGACCAGCGAAGGCGTGGCGCATGCGACCACGCGCACGGTGGTGTTTTCCTCGATCGTCGTGCTGGCGGTCGATTTCGTGATGACTGCATTCTTGATGTGAGGCGAGTGCCGTGACGCAACGACGTTCCTACCAGATCGGCTCGGGCCTGTTCATCCTGCTCGGTTTCGCAGCGCTCGCCTATCTGGCGACGCAGACGACCTCGATCGCCAACTTCAGCCAGGGGCCGAGCTACACGCTCAAGGCGAGCTTTGGCAACATCGGTCAGCTCAAGCTGAGGGCGCCGGTCAAGATCGCCGGTGTTCGCATCGGTTCGGTCGAATCGATCGATGTGGATCCGGTCAAGCTCGATGCGCGCGTGAAGCTGTCGATCGACAAGCGCTACAGCGAGATTCCCGATGATTCCTCGGCGGCGATATTCACCAGCGGTTTACTGGGTGATCAGTACGTTGGCATCCAGCCTGGCGGTTCGCCGGAGATGTTCAAGGACGGCGACGAGTTCGTGCTCACGCAATCCTCGATGCAGCTGGAAGACCTGATTGGCAAGTTCCTCGTCAACGGTTCGCCGGCATCCAACGCCGATGCGAAAGACAAGGGAGACGATACCAATGGTCATCCCGCGAGCCCGGGTTCGCCCAAGTCCTGAACAATACGGAGTCGACATGTTCCTGCGCACCCTTGCCCTTGTCTTCGGCCTGCTCGTTGCCGGCGCCTTCGCGCTGCCTGCACATGCCGATCAGCAAACGCCGGATCAGGTCGTGCAGGGCATTGCCGACGACCTGGGCAAGGCCATTGAAGGTCATCGTGAGGAATTGAAGCAGGATCACGTGAGATTGATCAAACTCATCGATGGCCTGCTGTTGCCGCATTTCGACATCGACTACGCATCGATCCTCGTGCTCGGCCAGTACGCACGCAGCGCCACCCCGGAGCAGCGCGCGCGCTTTGCCAAGGCGTTTTACAACTCGATCGCGCACCGTTATGCCGAAGGCCTGCTCAACTACACGCGTGGCCGCGTGCAGGTACTGCCGAGCAAGGGCGACCTCAGCGACAAGCGCAGCATCGTGCGCACCCAGGTCGTGCTCGACGATGGCAAGACGGTGAGTGTCGACTACGCCTTCCGCAAGACCCGCGACGGGCAGTGGAAGGCCTACGACGTGATCATCGAGGGCATTTCCTACGTCACCAACTATCGCAACCAGGTCGGCGAGGAAGTGCGCAAGACCGGTCTGGAAGCGCTGATTTCCCGCCTGGAAACCCAGGGCGAACAGGCGCTCGATGCGATGGACAAGGCGCAGAAGGGCGGCTGATGGACGCAAGGTTCGTGATCGACCACGACGAGGCCGGACCCCGGTTGCGGGGGCGCATGGGTTTCGCCGAGGCAGCCACGGCGGCGTCGCGCTGGCGCGAACTGGTCGGCGCGGGCCAGCAGCAGGTCGAAGTCGATCTCTCCGGGCTGGAGCGTCCCGACAGCGCGACGCTCGCGGTGCTGCTCGCATGGTCGGCGCGCGCGCAGCACGCCGGGATCCGCCTGCTCTATCGGGAACCGCCGCCGGGCCTGCTTGCGCTCGCGCGTCTGTGCGGCACCGAGCAACTGCTGCTCGCTTGAGTGTGTGCAGTCGTTCGATTGGCGCCGATCAGTGCTTGGCTGGTTCGGCGTTCTTGCTCTTTTCGTACTCGAGCTGTTCTTCGAGCAGGGCGTCGACGTCGACATCGTTGGTGCCCTGCAGTTGCTCGATGATCTCGTCGGGTGGGTGCCCGGCGTAGATTGCGTACAGCCGGCGCTGGCGATAGGCGTCGCGCTGGAAGATATAGGGGTCGAATACGCCTTCGAGCAGGCTCTCGGCCTCGATCCCGCGTGAGCGCAAGGTGACCAGATAGAACAGGTTCGGCGAATACTGGCTGAGGAACCAGCTGTCATTGCGCAGGCCGTACCAGTACAGCGGATCGAAGAACTGATCGACCGGCATGCGCAGCACGTCGCGGCCGGTGGTTGGCCCGACCAGCGGCAAGACCAGATACGGACCTTCGGGAATGCCCCATTTGGCCAGGGTCACGCCGAAATCGGTCTCGTCGTAGGGCAGTTTCATCTTGCTGGCCGGGTCGAACAGGCCGATGACACCGATCGTGGTGTTGACGGCAAAGCGGCCTGAATTTCGCAGCGCCGACTCGGCATCGGCCTGCAGCAGGTCGTTGATGATCGTGATCGGCATCTTGATGTTGGCGAAGAAGTTCGAGATCAGGCGCCTGGCGGTGTCGTTGGTGATCTTGCGATAGGTCACCGCGACCGGCCGGATCACCGCCTTGTCGGCGGCATCGTTGAAGGTGTAAACCTTGCGGTTGAACGACTCCAGCGGGTCATCGGTCCGCGGCGGGGCGATCGTGCCGCAGCCCGTCAGAACGGTGGCGCACAGCGCCAGCAGGCCCGCGCGTTGCAGGTGGGTCAGTGCCTTCAAAGCCATTGAAAGGTCTCAAATGTGCGTCATGGGCGACGCACGTCGGGGTGTCTCAGCCGTGGCGCAAGGCTACGCGAAAACACGCTGGAGGTGCACCCGGGACGGCCTGCTGATTGCACTGCACAAAACCGGGACGCTACAATGCCTGCCCGTAAAGCCATGAATTGGCTTCAATTTTACCGGAGAGTTTCGATGGCACGGATTACCGTGGAAGACTGCCTCGAGGTGGTCGACAACCGTTTTGAGCTGGTTCTGATGGCGACCAGGCGTGCGCGCCAGCTGTCCAAGGGTGTGGCTGCGGCGATCGAGGCGGAGAACGACAAGCCGACCGTGCTCGCGTTGCGCGAAATCGCCGATCGCAAGGTCGATCAGACGATGATCGACGAGATCGATCGGCAGGAACGCGAACGCAAGGAACGCGAGGCGCTGGAGTGGGCCGCGGCCGAAGTCGACGACGATCTGGGCAAGGGCGGCGACGATCTGTGATGTCACTGCGCAACAGCCATTGCCGATCCAAACGGTCGGCCTGATCCTGGCGCGGCGCCGGCATGCACATCTTCATGCCCCGGCGCGGCGCGACGCGCGACAAGTCATCGGCGCGACCCGAGTACCTGCGGGCGCTCGAACGACAGTTGAGCGCCTATCTGCCGCGCCAGCAGATTGCGCGCGTGCGGCGCGCGTACGAAATCGGCGCGCAGGCGCATGAAGGACAGACGCGCAAGAGCGGCGAGCCGTACATCACCCATCCGGTCGCGGTCGCCGGGATTCTCGCCGGATTGCGGCTCGATGCCGAGACGATCATCGCGGCGATCCTGCACGACACGCTCGAAGATACCGCACTGACCTCGGAGCGGATCGGCGCCGAATTCGGCACGGTCGTGGTCGAACTCGTCGACGGTGTCACCAAGCTGGACAAGCTGCAGTTTCGCAGTCGCCAAGAGGCGGTTGCGGAGAGTTTCCGCAAGATGTTGCTGGCAATGGCGCGCGATTTGCGCGTGATTCTCATCAAGCTCGCCGATCGCTTGCACAACATGCGCACACTGGGCGCGATGGAGCCGCAGTCGCGGCGGCGGATCGCACGCGAGACCCTCGAGATCTACGCGCCGATCGCGCAGCGCCTGGGCATGAACGATTTCAAGGCCGAACTGCAGGATCTGGGTTTCCGCGCGCTCTATCCCGATCGTCACCGCATCATCGCCGAGCGCATCAAGGCCACGCTGGGCAACCGCCGCGAGGCAATGACGCGAATCGCCGAAGCGCTCAAGAAGCGCCTGGCCTCGGACAAGCTGACCAGTCGTGTGGTCAGCCGCATCAAGTCGCCGTGGAGCATTTACACCAAGATGCGTGGTCAGCAGAAGTCGCTGGCCGAGGTCATGGATGTGTTCGGGTTTCGCGTCGTCGTCGACAGCGTGCCGCATTGCTACCAGGCGCTGGGCTCGGTGCATGGCCTGTACAAACCGCTCGACGGACGCTTCCGCGATTTCATCGCCATTCCCAAGGCCAACGGCTACCAGTCGCTGCATACCGTGCTGTTCGGGCCTTTCGGCGCGCCGATCGAGATCCAGATCCGCACCGAGGACATGGACACGATCGCCGATCGCGGCATTGCCGCACATTGGGCCTACAAGGCGAAGACGATGCCGGCCAACAGCGCGCAGTCGCGGGCGCGCGAATGGCTGTCGGGCCTGGTCGATCAGGAAAGCGCGACGCGTTCCTCGCTTGAATTCGTCGAGAACGTCAAGGTCGACCTGTTTCCCGACGAAATCTACGTGTTCACACCCAAGGGCGAGATCCTGTCGTTGCCGCGCAATGCAACGGCACTGGATTTCGCCTATGCCGTGCATACCGATGTCGGCAACCGGGCAGTAGCCGCGCGTGCCGATCACCAATTGGTTCCGTTGCGCGCGCCGCTGAGCAGCGGACAGACCGTGGAGATCGTCACCGCGGCGTCCGCCACGCCCAGCCCGCAGTGGCTCGATTGGGTGGTGTCCAGCCGCGCGCGCACCGCAATTCGCCATCACCTCAAGCGACTGCAGCACGAAGACGCCGTCGAATTCGGCCATCGCATGCTCGATCGCGCGTTCTCCTCGCTCGAATCCTCGCTGGAAACGATCCCGCCGGACGTGCTGGAGCGCTATCTCGACGAGCAGAAGTACAAGCGCTTCGAAGAGCTGCTTGCCGACATCGCGCTCGGCAATCGCGTGGCCGAAACCGAGGCGCAGGCGCTGCTCGTGCTGCACGGTGAGCACCCGCACACGATCAACGTGCGCAGCGGCGAGAAGATCCTCATCACCGGCAGCGAACGCGGCGTGCTCAGTTTTGCCAATTGCTGCCATCCCACGCCGGGCGACGAGATCATGGGATACCTGTCCGCGGGCAAGGGCATCGTCGTCCATCGCCTCGAGTGCCCGAACGTGCCCGAACTGCGCAAGCTGCCCGAGCGCTGCATCGAGATGGCCTGGGATTCGGCGGTGCAGGGCGATTACCGCGTCGAGCTGCGCATCGACGTTGCCAACAAGCCTGGCGTGCTGGCCCAGGTCGCCGCGGCGATTGCCGAGGCCCGCTCCAACATCGAGAACGTCGAGTACAAGGAACGCGATACCGAGACGGCAACCTTGCTGTTCACCATCGAAGTGCGCAATCGCAAGCACCTGGCCGACGTGATCCGCCATGTGCGGCGCCTGCAGGTGGTCAATACCGTGCGTCGCTATCCACTGTGAGGCGTCGCGCTTGCTATCCTGCGCGTTCCCATCCCGCGCGGTGAAACGACATGGCACGCAGCATCATCCACAGCGACAAGGCTCCCAAGGCGATCGGTCCCTATTCCCAGGCCGTCCGCGTGGGCCAGACCGTTTATTTGTCCGGCCAGACCCCGCTTGATCCGGCCACCGGCAAACTTGTCGAAGGCGACATCAGCGCACAGGCTCAACGTGTGTTCGACAACCTCGCCGCAGTGTGCGCAGCTGCGGGCGGCTCGCTGGCCGACATCGTGCGGGTCGGCGTCTATCTCACCGATCTGGGCAACTTCGCCGCCGTCAATGAGGTGATGAAGCAGCGCTTTGCCGAGCCCTATCCGGCGCGCTCGACGATCGGCGTGCGCGAGTTGCCGGTGAGCGCGCAGGTCGAAGTCGACGCGATCATGCATCTGCCCGGCTAGGCGGATCACGACGGCGCCCGGGCACCGCGTCGCGGTGAGATGCGATGAAGCAGCCGCGCTTGAATCCTGCCGCTGAGGCATTCCGCGTCGAGGCGACGCCGGCGTCTGTCGATGCCGGGCTGGCTGCGGTCGGTAGCCTGCCGGGAGTGGGTCCGGCGCTGGTGGAGCGACTCGCGCGCATCGGGATCGCCCAAGTGCAAGACCTGTGGTTCCACCTGCCATTGCGCTACGAGGACCGTACTCGGCTGACACCGATCGCCGAGCTTTCGATTGGCGCCAGCGCCCAGGTGTTGGCGCGCGTGGACGGCGTCGAGCGTGGCTTCCGCTTCCGCCCGCAGCTGCGGGTCGCGCTGGTCGACGATTCGCGCGCCACGCTGACCCTGCGGTTTTTTCATTTCCAGCGCAGCCAGGCCGAGCAGTTCGTTCCGGGCGCGCGCGTGCTGTGCTTTGGCGACGTGCGCATGGGACAGTACGGCCCCGAAATTGTCCATCCGCAATACCGCATCCTCGCGGGCGATGCGCCGCACGCGCTGGGTGATCGACTGACGCCCATCTATCCGAGCACCGAGGGCATCACGCCGATGCGCATGGCCGGCATCGTCGAGCGGGCGCTCGCGCGGCTGCCCGACGCAGCAACGCTCGAACTGCTGCCGCCTGCCTTGCTTGGGGAGCTCGGCATGGCTTCGCTGCGGGAGTCACTGCTGACCCTGCATCGGCCGCCACCCGATGCCGATGTCGCGGCCCTGCTGGCCGGCACCCATCCGGCGCAGCGGCGGCTGGCCTTCGAGGAACTGTTGGCGCATCACCTCGGGCTCAAGCGGTTGCGCGCGCAGGTGCGCAGCAGACGCGCCCCGGCCTTGTCCGGCAGTGGCGAACTGCGCACACGACTGCGCACGAGCCTGCCATTCGCTTTGACCGCGGCGCAGTCGCGGGTCGCCACAGAGGTCGAGCGCGATCTTGCGCAATCCACGCCGATGTTGCGACTGGTGCAGGGTGACGTCGGTTCGGGCAAGACCGTGGTTGCCGCGCTCGCGGCGCTCGCCGCGGCCGAGAGTGGCTGGCAGACCGCCTTGGTCGCGCCCACCGAACTGCTCGCCGAGCAACATTGGCGCACGCTCGGAGCCTGGATGCGGCCGCTCGGCATCGAACCGGTGTGGCTGTCCGGCAAGGTGCAGGGTCGCGCGCGTGAGCGGGCTCGCGGCGCAGTCGCGGCCGGTGCGCCGATCGTCATCGGCACGCATGCATTGATCCAGCAGGGCATCGAGTTTCAGCGATTGGGCCTGGCGATCATCGACGAGCAGCATCGCTTCGGCGTGCATCAGCGCCTGACCTTGAGCGAGAAGGGGCGCGAAGGCGTGGTGCCACACCAACTGGTGCTCACCGCGACGCCGATTCCGCGCACGCTGGCGATGGCGGCGTACGCCGATCTCGACGTCTCGGTGATCGACGAGTTGCCTCCCGGGCGCACGCCGGTGCAGACGGTCGCGATCGCAAATTCGCGCCGCGCCGAGATCATCGAGCGCATTCGTGCTGCCTGCGCGCAGGGACGTCAGGCGTACTGGGTCTGCACCCTGATCGAGGAGTCGGAGCAACTCGAGGCACAGGCCGCGGAAGTGGCTTTCGCCGAGCTGAGCACCGCGCTGCCCGAGCTGCACATCGGCCTCGTGCACGGACGGCTGAAGGTGAAGGAGAAGCAGGCTGCGATGGAGGCGTTCAAGGCAGGCGAAACACGCCTGCTGGTGGCGACGACGGTGATCGAAGTCGGCGTCGACGTGCCGCAGGCGAGCCTCATGGTGATCGAGAATGTCGAGCGGCTCGGCCTTGCCCAGCTGCACCAGTTGCGCGGTCGCGTCGGTCGTGGCAGCGAGGCATCGACCTGTGTCTTGCTCTACCAGCCGCCGTTGTCGGCGCAGGCGCGCGCGCGCTTGGCCGTCATGCGCGAGACCAATGATGGATTCCGCATCGCCGAGAAGGATCTCGAACTGCGCGGACCGGGCGAGGTGCTGGGCACGCGCCAGACGGGGGCGGTCGAGTTCCGTGTCGCCGATCTGGTTCGCGATGCCGCGCTGTTGCCACTCGTGCATCGCATCGGTGAGCACTTGAGCACTCAGGATGCCGAGGCCGCGCGCCACATCGTCGCGCGCTGGGTGGGTGGCGCGGTCCACTACGCGGGCGCATGAGGTGAGTGTGCTCAGGCGCCTGCGCAAGGCTTGGGGGCAGGTCGAAGTGGGCGCCCTCGCCCTGGGGACTCTTGCGTGTCCCTTGTGCGGGCCCAGCCTCGCGCTACGCTTGAATCGTTCCGATCATGGCGTGCGCTGCCTGCGCTGCGCGGGCAGTTCGATCCACCTTGCAATGGGGGCAAGCCTGCGCGCCCGCGTTCCCGATCTGGCCCGACTCGATGCCTACGAATTGTCCGCACGCGGGCCCTTGGTCGCTTTCCTGCGCCGCGCGACGCACAGCCTGCAGGTATCCGAATTCCTGCCCGACGTCGCGCTCGGCAGCGAGCTGGGCGGCATCCGCTGCGAAGACATGCAGCAGCTTAGTTTTGCCGACGCCTCGTTCGATCTGATTACCCACACCGAAGTACTTGAGCACGTGCCGGATGATCGCCGCGCACTGGCCGAATTGCATCGCGTGCTGCGCGCGGGCGGCATCCTGATGTTCAGCGTGCCCATGCATGGTGGCGATGTCACGATCGAGCGTGCCTGCCTGCGCGACGGCAGGATCGAGCACTTGCTGACGCCGGTCTTTCACGGGGATCCCTTGCGTGACGGCGCCGGGATTCTCGCCTTCCGCGACTACGGGCGCGACATCCTCGAGCGCGTGCGTGCCGCGGGCTTCGAACATGTCGAGTTCTGCGCGCCGCAGATCGCGCCTGCCTGGCTGGCTTTGCGCGAGGTGATCATCGCCTGCAAGGCAAGTACATGAAGGCTGCGAGCGGGCCGCTGCCACTCACCGCCGTCCCGGCCGTCGACGATGCACTGGCAACGCTTGCGCCGGCCTTGGCGACGTCTTCGCCCGGCCACTCGCCGATGTGCAGAGGGCCGGGCCGAGGGGATTTCAGGCCGGTTGTTCCTGTTCGGTAGGCGCGGAATGATCAATGTGCCGCAGGATATAGATGATCACCATCACCATCAGACCGGTGAATGCGTAGTTGATGGCGGAGCTGGCGAGTTGGATCTCGTTGAAGCCGGCCACGCCCAGGCGTTCGATCAGGTAGGTCTTGACGGCGATGGATGCGACTTCGCGCAGCATGAGGAACGCCGTGAACTTGTAGAAATAGTGGATGTTCGATTTGCGCCGGTAGAGCGCGCGCGAACGCTCCCTTGGAATGCCGCGGCTGTGTGCGTAGTCGATGAAAAAGAAGATGCCAAGTGGTCGCCCCGCCAGCATCGTCATGGCGTAGAACACGATGGATGCGTAGCTGAGCCAGACCGGATTCCACAGTTCCTGCTCAGCCGTCGAGGACAACAGGTTCAGGGTCAGATTGGCGCTGATGATGACGAGAAAGAACAGGCCGGAAACGCTCCATTCCCGCTCCTTCATGAAACTGCCCAAGGTGTAGATCAGGCCCGGCACCAGGCCGATCAGGATCAGCAGGTAATCGCTGAAGTGACCGCGCAGCACGTTCCAGGCGATGAGGGGCATCGCCAAATAGAAGAACAGATCCAGCACGATCCGTTTTTTCATGTCGAAATGTCTTCGGCCGAGGGCGATCAGGTCGCAATCATAATCGCAGCGGTGCAGATCAGGGTCATCCCGCGAAGGGCGACACGGCTCGTCGCATGGCCCTGCAGGAACTTCGCGGCACATCCGGAGTGTCGGCAGGGTGGTCGCTCGCGGTCACCAAGCGTATCGCCCCAAGCCCGGCATGCTCTGGACCCGAGCGCGTGTTCGGAGTAAAAAAGAATTCGCGCTGTGGCGGTTCGCGTTCTCTGCGCAAGCCTTCCTGTGGGTCAATCAGGGGAACAATGATGAAAAAGGCACTTGGGGCCATCCCGGAGTTTCCTCGCTGGCCAAGCTTTGCCGTCCCACCGGACACCCCGAATGCGCCCTCGGCACCCTCGGCACCATCGATGGGTCCACCCGGTACGCCGGCGGAATCCGGCACATCGGCGACCGTGACGATGAAACGGCCAGATGGCGAAGGCGAAGTCCCCGGCGGTGCGCACTTGTTTCCGGACAAGGTGATGCAGGGAATCATGGCCGCGATTTCGGGTCGTATCCAGACCGACGCGGGCTCGGTTGCGCAAATTTCCCGAATGCTGAGGGAATTTCCGATCGACCAGTACCGTGATGCCGATGGCAATTTTCGCTGCCCGATCTCCGAGGAGCGACGCCGGCAACTGATGGCGACGTTCGACGACTGAAACGCTGCCGGAACTTGAGGGGCGGGCCTTGCGAGGCCCGCCGTGGGTACAACCCGACAGAGTCGTGGATCGATGGCTGACAAAGAACCTGCATCCGACAACGCCGGAGGTGAACGCGTTGCCGAAACCCTGATGGTTGCCCGGCCGTTCTATCGACTCACGCTGGGGACCTTCGTTCTGCTTGCGCTGATCGCGCTGGTCTGGGGTCTGTTCGGATCGGTACCCAACCGCATCGAAGGTTTCGGCGAGGTCGTCACGCAGGAAGGCCTCTACAGCCTGAGCGCGCCCGCGACAGGCCAGGTCGGGAGCATGCACGTTCGCTACGGCGAGCATGTGACCAAGGGCAAGTTGCTGATGCGTCTGGAGCAGCCGGATCTCCTGGATCAGGTTGCGGCCACCACCATACAAGTGGAGACCGTGAAGGCCGAGCTCGACATCCTGCGCTCGGGCGACAGCAGCAGCGCGGAGCTGCGCAAGCAGCTGCAAGGCCTCGAACTGAAGCGACTGCAGGCGCAGTTGGATGAGGCACAGACGCAGATCAGTTTTCTCGAAGATCAGCTTTCCAAGCAGCAAAAGCTGTTTGCGGAAGGCGTGATCATTCGCGCCACCCTGGCGGAAACCCAGGATTCCCTCGCTCGTCAGCGCGTCACGCGCGACCAGACGCGCGAAGGCATCAAGTCGCTCAATCTCGACAACCAGCAATGGCTGATCCAGAAGGACATGAACGAGCAGGTGAAGGCCAATCAGCTGATCAATCTGCAAAAGCAACTGGACAACCTGCACCTGCAGTTGAAGCGAAACAGCGAAGTGCATGCCGATCGCGATGGCCGCGTCGTTGAAGTCAATGCGGCGCGTGGCGCGCTGGTTCAGCGTGGCGAAGCACTCCTGGTGCTGGAGGACGAGGGTGCTGCACGCAGCTACCAGTTCGACTTGTACGTGCCCTATTCGGCCGACGACCCGATCGCGGTGGGCATGCGCGTCGACGTGGAACTGCTGGCAGTCGATCACGACCTCTATGGCTGGCTGATCGGCGAAGTGAAGGAAATCAACGACTATGTCGCGACCCAGGCCGAGTTGCACGACAACCTGCAAAACGATGCGCTGGTCAGCAAGGTTTCGACCAATGGGCCGGTTTTCCGCATCGTGGTCAGCCTGCGCAAGGATGATGCCACCAAGAGCGGCTTTGCCTGGACCGATGGCAAGGGGCCGCCGTTCGCGATTCACGTAGGCAGCCTCGGCAATGCCTATGTGCATGTCCAGGACAAGGCGCCGATCGATTATCTGATTCCGATCTTCAAGAAGTATTTCGACTAGGCGGGGCGTCGATCTGCATGCAGCCATCCAGATCCATTCCGATGATCATGCAGGCTCGTTCGGGAGAATCCGCTGCGACCTGCATCGCGATGCTATTGGCAAGATTCGGTTCGTATCCACGACTGGTCGACGTCAAGCTTGCCTGCGGGTTCCAGAACGACGAGCTCGAGACCGACAACCTCATCGTCGTTGCGCAACGCTTCGGCCTGGATGCGCAGGTGAAGACTGTCGCGGTCGGCCAGCTCCTGCGTGAAGAATTGCCCCTGCTGCTGCGCAGCCAATCGGGGCGCTGGCAGGTGCTCGTGAAGGCAACCGCCTCCGGTTGCCTTCTGCACGACCCTGAAAACGGGCGTGTAACCCGGACCTGGCAGCAGCTCGGGGCTGATTTCGGCGGGGTCGCGTTGCGCCTGCGGCCCGCCGCCGGATTCGCTCCGGTGCGTCGCCGTGCCACACTTTTCGACGAGCTGCGCGATTGGATGGCCGGCGAACGTGGCGGACTCGCCTACGTCATCATTGCGGGCATCGTGCTGCTGCTTCCGGCGATCGTCATCCCAACCCTGGGCAAGCTGTTTTTCGACGACATCATCGTGCGCCACCAGGAGACCTGGCTCTACCCGATGCTCTCGTTCATGGCGGTTGTGCTGCTGCTTGGCTCGATCCTCATCATCGTCCAGCAACGCGCGCTGCTGCAGTCCGAGCTGCGCATGGCAATCACTCGTTCAGCGACGTTTGTCAGCCATCTGCTGAAGGTTCCCTACACCTTCCTGTGGGTGAACCCGCCAGGTGACACGATCAAGCGCATCACGCTCAACGACACTCTGGCCAGCTTGCTCACGCGCAGTTTCACCACCTTCGTGCTGGCTGCCCTGAGCATCATTTTCTACGCGCTCACGATGATCAGGTACAGCGTCACGCTGACGGTTGTCGGAGTGTCCGTGATCCTCATCAATTTCGTGGTCTTGCGCTGGTTTTCCGCGCAACGCATTTCCCGCAATCAGGCGTTGTTCCGCAAGCAGCAGCGCACCTTCAGTGCATCGGGCGAGCTGATCCGGAACATCGAAACCGTAAAGACCCAGGGTTGGGAAAACGCGGGGTTTTCATCCTGGGCCACTCACCTTGTCGGTGCCATCAATGAGGGGCAGCGGCTCGACTACTCGTCGCGATTGCTGACGGTTCTGCCTGATGTGCTGACACAGCTCAACAACGTGTTGATCGTGTTGCTTGGTGGCGTCCTGATCATCAAGGGCGACATTTCCGTGGGCGTATTCGTTGCCCTGCAGAGTTTCATCGCCAACTTCTCGGAACCGGTCAGGAATTGCGTGGATGGCGTCAAGGCGTTCCAGGAGACCGCCGGCAACGTCGGCAACCTGATCGAAGTGCGCGAGTTGCCGATCGATCCGCTCTGTTCGGACCAGGGTCGGCAGCCAATCGATGCGATCACGCCGTTCAACGCCCGTCTCGGCGGCGCCATCGAGGTGCGTGGACTGAGCTTCAGTTACAACAAGTTCGTCGCCCCGCTGATCGAGGACTTCTCGCTCAGCATCGCCCCGGGGCAGCGCATCGCCTTTGTCGGTCGCTCCGGCAGCGGCAAGTCGACCCTGCTGAAGGTACTCGCGGGTCTGCTGCCGGCAGACAGCGGCGAGATCCTCTACGACGGCAAGCCGCTCGGCAGCATCAATGGCGACGTCTTGCGCACCAGCGTGGCGATGATCGACCAGAACCTGTTCCTCTTCACCGGCACCGTGGCCGACAACATCACGATGTGGAATCGCTCGATTGATCAGGAGGACATCGTGCGCGCGGCACGCGACGCCTTGATCCACGACGTGATCTGCGAAAAACCGGGTGGCTATCAGGCCCGGGTCGTGCAGGGCGGCGCGAATTTCAGCGGTGGCCAGTGCCAGCGCATCGAAATTGCAAGGGGCTTGCTGACCCGGCCGGCGGTGATCTTCCTGGATGAGGCGACCTCGGCGCTTGATTCGCATACCGAGCAGCAGGTGATGGAAAACCTGCGCAGCTATGGCTGCACGATGCTGACGGTTGCGCATCGGCTGAGCACGATCAGGGACCACGATCAGATCCTGGTTCTCGAGGCCGGGCGGGTCGTGCAACGCGGCACCCATGACGAGCTGATGCGGGACGTGGGTGGGCACTACCATCAACTTGCAGTGAGTGCCTGACGTGACCACCGACCCGATGTCCCCGGCCGCTGCGCACATGGATGGGCGAACACCCGACGTGCCCGCTTTGGTGCGCGTCAAGAAGTCATATTTCTTCCGCCGTCTGGCGCGAAGCGGCGCATCCTCGCGGCTCGCGACCGAAATCCGGCTGGGTCGGCCCGCAGCTGCGGCGGTGCCAAAGCTCGAGGGCAAGCCCGCAGACGACGTCCTGTTCGAAACCTGTCGCCTGATCGGCGCGCGTGAAGGCATTGCCTTCAAGGCACCCTTTGCCGACGCCGGCACAGCTGCTGCGCCGCTCGACAGGATCCTGCGTGCATCCGGGGTGCGTGCGCAGGCTGTGGCGCTGCCCGCGGACTGGTGGCGAAGCGACAATGGTGCATTCCTTGCCCGGCGAAAGGCAGACGGGTCGCCGGTGGCCCTGCTGTTCGAGCGCGGTGCATATCACGAGTTCGACTTGCGACTGGGACGCAGGCGAGTGGTCAATGCGGGGAGTGCGGCGGAACTTCAATCCGAAGCCAGCGTGTTTTTCACGCCGTTTCCGAAAGGCGACATCGGAGCGCTGGGACTGCTGAAGTTCGTGCTCGCCTTCACGCGGCGCGACCTGGCATTTTTCTTCGTGCTCGGCTTGCTGGGCGCTCTGCTGGCATTGGTGGTCCCGGTCGCATCCGGCTGGATCTTCAATGTGCTGATTCCCGGCAACAGCCTGCATGACCTGTACCAGATCGGCTTCGTGCTGCTGATCCTGGTTCTCGCGCTGGGCTTCATCGAGTTCACGCGCTCGCTGGCCGTGCTTCGCTTCGAAGGCAAGGCCAGCTACAAGCTGCAGGCGGCGGTGATGGACCGCTTGCTGACTCTGAAGGCACCGTTTTTTGCCCATTACGATGCCGGAAACCTTGCCGAGCGCGTGCTCAGTGTCGAAAAGATACGCACCATACTCTCGGCGGATGTGACCAGTGCGATCGTCGCGCTGATGTTCTCGCTGTTCAATTTCGCGCTCATGCTGTACTACGACGTCAAGCTGGCGCTGCTGGCGCTTGCCCTCGGCGTTGTCGTCGCGGCATTCACCCTGACCATCAGCATGCTTGCCTACAAGCATGTCGCGGGGTACATGCGCATGGAGGCCATCATCTCCGGCTTCATGATGCAGATGCTCGGTGGCGTGCAGAAGCTTCGAATGACGGCTTCAGGCGACAAGGTTCTGGACATCTGGGCCGACAAATTCGCGCAGCAGAAACATCACTACGCCAACAAGCAGAATCTGCTCATCGTGGCGAAGGTGTTTACCTACGCGTTTCCGATCTTCGCCTCGCTCTGCATCTATCTGCGTGTGCATACGCTGATGACCGACGCGAGTGCCGATTTCCAGTTCGGGGATTTCGTCGCCTTCAACACCGCCTATCTCAGTTTCCAGGGTGCGCTGATCAGCGCATTCATGGTGACGGTGCCGGTCATGAGCATCAAGCCGGCGTTCGAGTTGATGCAGCCGATCCTGCGCGCGGAGACTGAAGACTTCGAAGGCAAGCGGGACGTCGGTGTCCTGAAGGGCAATGTCGAAATCAATGCAGTGGACTTTCGTTATGAAGGAGCCGCCGATTTGACCCTGCGCAAGGTCAGCTTCAAGGTGCGACAGGGGCAGTTCGTTGCGCTGGTCGGCAGCTCGGGCTCGGGAAAGAGCACGATGCTGCGGCTGTTGCTTGGCCTCGGTGCGTATGAGTCCGGTGTCATCCTGTTCGATGACATCGACATGCAGACGCTGGATCTGCGCACCCTGCGCGACCAGATCGGCGTGGTGATGCAGGATGGACGGATCCTCGATGGCACGGTCCTGTTCAACATCGTCGGTGACTCGACCCGCAGCGAAGACGACGCATGGGATGCCGCGCGAATGGCTGGTTGCGAAGAGGATATCCGGGCGCTGGAAAACGGCATGCATACGCAGCTGAGCGCGAATGCAAGCATGCTTTCAGGCGGGCAGAAGCAGCGCCTGCTGATTGCCCGGGCGCTGGCGCGCAAGCCGAAATTGCTGCTCTTCGATGAGGCGACCAGCGCGCTCGACAATGAAACCCAGGGTGTCGTGAGCGAGAACATCGCACGCATGAACATCACGCGCCTGGTCATAGCGCATCGCCTGAGCACGATCCGGGCGGCCGACCTCGTCGTCGTGCTGGATGGCGGCAGCGTGGTCGAGCAGGGCGGCTATGATGAACTGATGGAGCGGAAGGGGTCGTTCTACGATCTGGTGAAGAAGCAAGTGGCTTGAATGGGCGAATTCATCTTCGTCTTGCAATAGATGTTCGCGTGGCCTGTGGCGCTCGCGTGGATGACGGGTCCTGGTTTGCGCCAGAGGGGCAATGATGACCGCTGATTTTGATGGTGCCCCGCCCGGCACGGGTTTCGACTCGGTACTCGTCCTGCTTGATCGGGCAATGGCGCGCGATCCTTCCGGCGTGGCCTTGCAGCACGCGGGTCGGACGATGACCTATGGTGAATTGGGTGCCGTTGTAGACCGCGTTGCCGCGGGCCTGGCCGATCTCGGGATCGAGCCATGTTCATCGATCGCCGTCGTCATGGACACGGGCATCGATTACATCGTTGTCATCTTGGCAATCCTGCGCGCCGGTCACGCCTACATCCCGCTGGCGCCCGCAATTCCGGCCCGGCGCATTTCCCGGATTCTTCATCTCTCCGGCTGCACGCACGTAGTCGTGGATGACTCCGGGCGTGAACCATGCATGTCGTTGTCGTCGCCATCGACGATGCTGGATTTGGCGAGCTTGTCCAGGTCGAAGCCCGACCGGCCGATCCCGCACACGGCTCCGACATCCGCACAGACGGCATGCATACTTTTCACCTCCGGCTCCACCGGCGAGCCCAAAGGCGTGCGGACCCTGCATGGCAACCTTGCCTACTATGCCGATTGGAGCCAGCGGTTCTTTGCCGAGGCGGCCGGCAGCCGCGTGCCGCTGACGGCAGCACCCCACTATGCGGCCGCCACGTCGCAGATCTTTGCGTGCCTGTGCGCGGGTGCGACCCTGCACATTCTCGTGGGCGCTCTTGCAAGTGCCACGCGGCTGCTCGATTTCTACGAGGCGCATCCGGGATTCGCCCTGCATTGCGTGCCGACCGTGTGGCGGACGCTGCTTGATCATCTCGAACAGGGAAGCGGGACCTGTCCCGCCGTGCTGTTCCTCTCCGGCGAGGCATTGCCGCCTGAACTGCTGGAGCGCACTTTCGCGTTCGCGCCGAGCCTGGTGGTGTGGAATCTGTACGGCCCCACCGAGTGCGTCGCCAACATCAGTGCCGGGCGCCTGCGGCCTGGCCAGGCGATAGACATCGGCGAGCCCCTGCCGGGGTCGCATCTGTTCGTGGTCGATGAGTCTGGCCGCGAAGTGGCCGATGGCGGCGAGGGCCGACTACTGATCTCGGGGCCCGGGGTGTGCCCTGGATACCTTGGCGAAAACATGCGCGGGCACCGTGCGTTCTTTGAATTCGAGACGGCGGCAGGCCAACGGCTTGCCGTCTACGACACCGGTGACCTTGCTTGCAGACAAGGCGGCGCAATCCAGCTCCGCGGCCGAAGGGATGGCCAGATCAAGCTGCGCGGCGTGCGCATCGAAACCGGTGATGTCGAGAGCAATCTGCTGCAGCACGAAGAGGTTGGTCAGGCAGCCGTGATGCTCGGCAATGCCCCCGGGCCTTGTCTGGTGGCATTCGTCGAGGCCAGGCAAGGATGCAACGTCGACATCGCGGATTTGCGCCGGCACATGCAGATTCGATTGCCGGAGAGCATGTTGCCGGAGCGCTGGCTGACGGGTCCATTGCCGCGCCTGGCCAACGGCAAGATCGATCGTGCGGCGTTGCGGGCCCGACTCGACGATTCAGTCAAACCTGCGGAACCAGCGAGGGGCGGGGAGAGCAGCGCGGCCGAACTGGCGCTGGCGACGATCTTCGACCACGTGCTTGGCACGCGTGGGGCGGGCAGTGGCGATGACTTCTTCGCCTTGGGCGGAGATTCATTGAAGGCACACGCGCTGCTGGCCCGGATCGAAGAGCGTTGGGGCGTCGAGCTGACATTCGGCGCGATCTACGCCGATCCAACCGTGGCCGGGATCGCCCGCCTGCTGCCACTGCGGGAGCGTGCGCGGCAGGCAGGGCAGGCCGCATCTCCCCACGAAGGGCGCATGTCGCAGGCGCAGCGCGGCCTGTGGTTGATGCAGCAGGCGCATCCGGAGAGCACGGCCTACAACCTCTGCTATCGACTTGATCTTGGCATCCACGTCGACAGCGCGGCGTTGAATGAGGGTTTGGCGAAGCTTCGCCGGCGACACCCGCTGCTGGGATGCTGCGTCGTCGTGCGCAATGGAGAGCCGTTCCTGCAGGCGGTGCCCGAAGCGACCGTCAACTTCGAGGAAATCGACCTGCAGAATGAGCCCAGCGCAAGCCAAGCCGACCTCGTCAAGACTTCGCTGCGAGCATTCGCCCGGCGGCACTTGGCGCGCGATGGTGAGCCGCTCCACGCCTGGCTGCTCTTGCGCTTGTCGCCGCAGTCCAGTGTTCTGGCGATTTGCGTTCATCATCTGGTGTTCGATGGCGTGTCGGCCTCGTTGCTGCTGCGCGACCTCTTCGATCTGATTGCTGGCGCGCAGCGTCCCGAGCCCATTGGTCGTTACGCCGATTTCGTTGCCCGCGAAGCAGACTATGTTGGTTCCACGCGCTGGCACGATGACCGCTCCTTCTGGAGTGGGCGCTTCGAAGGGCTTGTCGCGCAGCCTGCTTTTCCGGTGAAGTATCAAGCGCCCGGCGACCATTTTTTCGCCGGAAGCAGGCGCAGCGTCGTGCTCGATCCCGGGGTGCGCGACAGTTTGATCTCGATTGCGCGCCGCGAAGACTGTTCCCTGCATGTGCTGATGTTGACTGCATTCGTGGCCGTGCTCGACCGCCATGAGGCCGGAGCCGAGTTCCTGATTGCGTCACCGTTTGCCAATCGACGCCGGATCGATGAGCAAGCCGTGGTCGGCTATTTCACCGCGGTTCTCTTTTACCGGCTGCGCTGGGCGCCCGAAATGTCGCTGCGACAACTGGCGGTGCGCATACGCGAGGACACCATCGCACTGCTCGACCACCAGCGCCTGCCTTTTCCGCAGTTGGCGGCCTTGCTGCGCGAACGCCTGGGCGTGCTGCCACCGGGGGTGTTTCGCCTCATGTTCGGCTATCACGACGTATCGGCATGGCGCTCCGGCAAGGCTATGGCTGCGCACGAATGCTTTGGTGGCGATTCCAAATGCGACCTTCATCTTGAATGCTTCGATGATGGCAATGCGTTCGAGCTGGTGCTGACCAGTCGCAATGCAGCGATCGATCCGCTCGCTGCCAAAGAGTGGTTCGACACCTATTGCGAGGTCATCGGCGACCTGGGTTCCTGGCTTGAGCGGCGGTCGGGCGAATGGCCGCCGCCAAGCGGCGCTGCGCTCGCCCGCATCCTGCATCAGGCAAGCGGACCGCGTGAGCCATCGATGTCGATGAAGTCGATCCCCGCGTTGCTCGAATCAGCCTTTGCGTTGCATGCCCACCGCGCTGCGATGTGGTTCGAAGGTGGGGAACTGAGCTACGCGGAACTCGCCGTGCGCACACAGGCACTGGTTCGCGGCCTGGCCGAATGCGCGCAATCCATCCGGGCGCCGGTCGCCATCTGCATGCCGCACCAACCGGCACTGCTGGTCGCAATTCTCGCGTGCGCATGCCGAGGCATCCCTTACGTGCCGCTCGACCCGGCGTTTCCGGCGCGACGAATTGCGGCAATCATCGAGCAGGCGGGCGTCGGGCTGATCCTTGCGGCAAGCGGTACGCCGTTGGACAGCCTGCCGCGAAACGTACCGCAACTTGATGTCGAGCGTGCCGTTGCGCTGAATCGGCAAGACAATGACCTGCCGCGACTTCCGGTGGCAGCGAGTCTCAGTCCTGCCGATCTGCTGTACGTCATCTTCACTTCCGGATCCACGGGCAATCCGAAAGGCGTGATGGTGCCGCAACGCGGGGTCGCCAACTACCTGCAGTGGATGCATCGGCAATTCGGCATTGGAACCGACTCGCGGGTACTCGCGCGCACCTCGATCAGTTTCGACATCTCAACATGGGAGCTTCTGTTGCCCCTGCTCGCTGGCGGCTGCGTCGTGCTGGCCGACCGGGTGGCGACCGAGTCGCCCGAACAGCTCGGTCGCGTGATTGCCGACAGCGGCAGCACCATCCTCCAGTTTGTGCCTTCGGCACTGCGCATGTTCGTCGAGGCCGGCATGCTCGCCAGGGTGCCTTGCGTGCGTCGGATTTTTTGTGGCGGCGAGGCCCTACCGCGCGCCTTGGTCGAGGATGTGTTCGACAGTGGCTACGGTGGCACGCTGCACAATCTGTACGGCCCGACCGAGGCGAGCATCTTCATGTCATGGCATGACTGCGTGCGCGATTCACCTTACGCCTTCGTTCCGATCGGACGACCGATTCCCAACAGCACGATGTTCGTGCTCGATGGGCGCATGCGCCTGTTGCCGGCCAACGTCGCAGGCGATCTGTACATCGGTGGCGATGTACTGGCCGACGGCTATCACGGCGACGAGCGGCGTACCAGCGAAGCTTTCCTCGATGCGCCACCGGAACTGACGGAAGGACGACTGTATCGGACCGGCGACAAGGGCCGATTGCTCGCCGACGGAAGTTTCGAGTATCTGGGGCGAAACGATCAGCAGGTGAAGATCCGGGGTTATCGCGTGGAACTTCAGGAAGTGGAGCATCATCTCCAGACGCACCCGCAGGTGCGCGAAGCGGTGGCTTTCACGCGGCAATGGGCTCAGGACGACTTGCGGTTGCATGCGGTGTTCATCGGGCGCGGGAACAACGCGCCCGACAGCGGCGAGTTGGCTGCATGGCTCCGGCAACGGCTGCCCACCTGGATGGTGCCCAGCACCATGCTCCGCGTCGAAGTCGTTCCGCGACTTGCCAATGGCAAGACCGACTATCATCGCTTGCGTGCCCTGACCGAGGTCGAGACACCGCCGGCACGCGTGAGCACCGCAGGCGCCATCAGCGACGGAATCGAGCGGACCCTGGTCGAAATCTGGCGCGAGGTTCTAGGACACGCTGGATTCGACCAGCGCGCCAGTTTCTTCGAGGCGGGTGGCCATTCGATTCTGTTTCTGCGCGTGCGTGAACTGTTGCGCGAGCGATTGGGAGTTGAATTCACCATCGCCGAGCTGTACGGGGCGCCAAACATCAGGGAGCTAGCGCGCACCCTCCGGGAGAAGTCCGGCGCAGCGGAAGTGGCTCCGCTCGTTGCGCAGATTCGTCAGCGCGTGGCGCGGCGCCTTTCACATTTGAGAATCGACAGGGACTGAACCGATGAATGCATCGAATCAACTTTCGACCGGCAACGACACACGTATTGCCGTGGTCGGCATGGACTGTCGCCTGCCCGGCGCGAATTCGGTGGCCGAGTTCTGGCAAAACCTGGTCGCAGCCAAGGAGACCCTCACCACCTTCACGGATGAGCAACTGCTCGCTTCCGGGGTGAAGCGCCGCGAGTTCGAGAACCCGCACTATGTCCGCACGCGAGGCGTCATCGACGACATGGATTGTTTCGATGCGGCATTCTTCAATGTGACGCCGCGTGATGCCGAGCTGCTGGATCCCCAGCAGCGGGTTTTCCTCGAATGCGCTTGGCACGCACTGGAGGACGCCGGTGTGGATCCGGCCGATACGGCGCTTCGCATTGCCGTGTTCGGCGGAGCCGGGACGCCGTACTACCTCGTTGACGCGCTCGGCAACCGTGCGGTGAGGAAATACGCCAGCGGAACATCGATCGTGACCAGCAACGATCGCGACTATCTGACCACGCGCGTGTCCTTCAAGCTCGACCTCAAGGGGCCGAGCATGAATGTGCAGACTGCCTGCTCGACCGCCCTGGTGTCGGTGGTGCTGGGCATTGACTGCCTGCTCAATCACCAGAGCGATCTCGTGCTTGCCGGAGGCGTTTCGCTGGAGCTTCCGCCGCACCGGGGATACCTCTATCAGACGGGTGGCCTGCAGTCGCCAGACGGTCGTTGCCGCACTTTCGACAAGGACGCTGCCGGTACCGTATTCAGCCGCGGATGCGCCGTGGTTGCGCTCAAGCGCTTCGCCGATGCGGTGGCCGATGGAGATCATGTGTATGCGGTCATCCTCGGCGGAGCCGTCAACAATGACGGCAACCGCAAGGTCAGCTACACCGCGCCCAGCGTGTCGGGCCAGGCCGAGGTCATCACCGAGGCCATCGAACTGGCAGGCGTCCCTGTCGAATCGATCAACCTGGTCGAGGCGCATGGCACCTCCACGCCCAGCGGTGATCCGATCGAGGTGGCTTCGCTGACACAGGCCTTTCGCCAATACACGCAAGCCAGGAATTTCTGCCGGATCGGATCGGTCAAGACCAACATCGGACACACGGACGTCGCTTCCGGTGGCGCCAGTCTGATCAAGGTCTGTCTCAGTCTTCAGCATGGGATCGCGCCTGCATCACTGAACTTCAATCAGCCCAATCCGGAGATCGACTTTGAAGCCAGTCCGTTCGAAGTCAATACACGGACTTGCGCCTATGCCGGAACCGCAGGTGCGCCGCGGCGGGCGCTCATCAATTCCTTCGGCGTCGGTGGCACCAACGCCTGCCTTGTACTTGAACAGCCGCCGACCTTGCCGGCCGGGGAATTGATGCCGCGCGAACGGGACTTGCTGCTGCTGTCAGCACATGACAAGGCCGCGCTTGAACGGCTGCGGGCAGATGTCGCTGCCCATGTGCGGGGCAATCCCTCGCTCGATCTGCGCGCATTCGCCCACACTTCGCGCTGCAAGCGACGAGTCCATCGCTTCAAGGCCATCTTTCCGTTTGCCGACGCCACGGACCTGTGCGCGCAGCTGGACGAAGCGCGTGCACCGCTTGTGCGGACGGCGGCAGCCGATGCGCCGATGGTGTGGATGTTTCCCGGACAAGGCAATCAGTTTCCCGACATGGGCCGTTCGCTGTATCAATCCAATCCGGTCTTTCGTGAAACGATCGACGATTGCGCGCGATTGCTCACAGGGCAACTGGGCCGGGACATCCGCGAAGTCCTGTATCCCGACCCGTCCCGGCGCGATCAAGCCGCTGAACTGCTCGCTCAAACCCATATCACGCAGCCGGCGATCTTCATGGTCAGCTACGCGACCGCGCGCGTGTTCGAGCAAGCGGGCCTGCGACCCGACATCCTGATCGGGCACAGTGTCGGAGAGTATGTCGCTGCGGTCGTCGCCGGCGTGATGACGCTGGAACAGGCTTTGCTTGCGGTCGCGTTTCGCGGCCATTTGATCCACTCCTTGCCCGGTGGGTCGATGCTTGCGGTCCTCAAGAGTGAATCCGAGTTGCAGTCGATCCTTCCGGATGATCTCGACATCGCGGTGATCAACAGCCCGGAGCTGGTGGTCGTTTCCGGAACCGACGAGGCGATCGCGGCCTTTGCGGAGCAAATGGCGGGGCAGAAAGTATTCTGCAAGAAGCTGCCCACTTCGCATGCGTTTCACTCACGCATGATGCGCGCGAGCCTGGATGCGTATCGCCAGCACTTCCGCGGCATCACGCTGGCACCGCCGCAGATTCCGATCATGAGCACGGTAACCGGCAAGCAACTGTCGGCGGCGCAGGCCACGGATCACGAGTACTGGGTGCAGCATGTGGTTGATCCGGTACGGTTCGGTGCGGCGGCTGCCGAGACCATGCGAAAGGAGTCGCTGGTCTTTCTTGAATGCGGGCCTGGCCATTCGTTGGAATCGGCGGTGCGCCGGCAACTTGCGCCGCAATCCACGCATGCGGTCATCAGTACGCTGAAGGAAGGCGTCGATGCGGTCGCCGCGGTCGATGGCGCGCTTGCGCGCCTGTGGGTGGAAGACCACAAGGTTGATCTTGCGGCATATTTCGGCACGGCGGCTTGCCGCAAGGTGCCGTTTCCGCTGTTGCCCTTCGCACGAACCCGGTACTGCATCGACTTTGCCGCGAACGCCTCGCTTGATGGCGCCGAGCGCAATCCGCGCAAGGAGGATCCGGCAACGTGGTATGCGGTTCCCGGCTGGCGGCGCACGCCATCAGCCATGCATGCGCCGCGGCTGGAAACCGATGCGCCGGAGTCTGCGCCGATCTGGCTGGTCTTCGCCGCGGATCCGCTGGCGCAGGCATGTGCAAGCACGCTGCGCCAACGACAGCAGCGCTGCATCGTGGTTCGGCAGGGATCGGAATATCAACAGGTCGGTGACGACGTCGTGCTTGACCCGCGGCAGCGCGGCGATTTCGACAGGCTGTTGCGTGGCTTGCCGCTCGCAGGCGCTTGCTTGCGCATCCTGTACGGCTGGACGCACACGCCGGGAACTAAAGGCGCGGTGGGCCCACGGCAAGCCGATGCGATGCTGGAAGCATCTTTCCATGCGATCGTCAGGCTCGAGCGCAGCCTGATTGAACATGCGAGCGGCGCGCAGGTGCGGCTGCTGGTTCTCGCCGATGATGCGTTCGACGTCAATGGTGGAACTGCCATCCGCGTCGAGCGTGCCTTGGCCCTGGGCCCTGCGCGGACGCTGTTCAAGGAGCACCCGGCGTTCTGCAGTCGATTCATCAACATACAGTCCGGACATGCCAGCGAAAGTGGCGCAGCAAATCTGGTCGAGGCGCTGTTGATGGAATCGGCGATGGACGTCGATGACGCCGTCGTCAGCTATTGCGGAACGACCCGTTGGGCCGAATGCTTCGAACCGCTGGAACTGAGGCCGCTGGAGCCTGCGATCGGTGTTGATCCGGCTGCGCTGGCATTGCGCGAGGGCGGTGTTTATCTGCTCACGGGAGGCGCGGGTGGCATCGGGCGTACCTGTTCGAGATTGATCGCCGAGCGCGTGCGCGCGCATTTCATCTGGACTGGGCGCAGGGCGATGCCGCCGGCGCAGCAATGGGATGAGCTGATCGCCGCCGGCGAAGATGACGAATTGATCGAACGCCTCCAGGCGATTCGTTCGATCGAGGCGCTTGGTTCGAGTGTCGAAGTGCATGCGGTCGAGTGCAGCAACCTCGAAGGCATGCGGCGGCTGCGCGATGATGTCGAATCCCGACTGGGCGTCGTCAATGGCATCGTCCACGCCGCAGGCGTGGCAGGCGGCGGCGTCATTGCCTTGCGTGAAGAGGCCGATTTCGATGCCGTATTGCGGCCGAAGGTTCATGGCGCGCTGGTTCTGCATGAGTTGTTCGGCGACCATGCGCTCGATTTCATTCAGTTCTGTTCGTCGGTGACGGCGCTGTTCGGCGAAGCCGGGCGTGTCGATTACACCAGCGCGAACGCGTTTCTCGACGCGATCTGCCGTGCCGGCCTCTGGCGCAAGGCGCGCCGTGCGCTCTCGGTCAACTGGTGCGAGTGGGCCGAGGTCGGCATGGGGGCGTCCTGGGAAGCGGAAAAGCTCCGCCGCAAGAGCAGCAGCGTGCGCGCCCGGCGCATGGATGCCTTGACGGGTGTGGTGCCGGGCTTCGCGCCGTCACTCGACCGTCTCGCGGACAGCGATGACGCGTGCGAAATCCGCGTCGACATCGACGCCGCGAAACACTGGATCCTTGCCGAGCACCTGCTCTCGGGCCAACCCACCATGGTCGGAACCTCGTATCTCGATATCCTCCGGCGCTGGGGCGCCGGGCGCGGACAGGCGTGCATGCGGATACGGGAGGCGAGCTTCTCCTCGCCGCTGATCGCCATGGGCGGTGTGGCGCCGGAGCTGCGACTGACTTGCAGCAAGGGACGTGGCGACAGCTGGGCGTTCTCTTTCGCCAGCATCACCACCGACGACGCACGCAAGGAGCACATGCAGGGCGAGGTTTCGTTCGACGTCGTCGCCGATCCACCATCGCTGGCCGAATGCCTGGCGCGTTGCTCAGGGCAGACGCTCATGCAACGCCATTTCACATCGATGTCCGATCCGAACGGCAACACGCTGCTTCACTACAGCCAGCGCTGGGACTGTCTGGAAGCCTTGCACGTCGGCGAAGACGAGTGGGTGGCACGCCTGGAGCTGCCGCGGCAGTTCGCAGCGGATTTCGACCACTTTGACCTGCACCCGGCGATGCTCGACGTTGCAACCTCCTGCCACTTCGCTGCGTTGCCGCGGTATCGTGACACCTACTTGCCATCATCGTATGGCGAAATCATCGTGCTGGCACCGTTGACGCCGCAAATGCATGTTTGGGGCAGGCCGAGCACCCGACAAGCCGAGGATGCTTCCCGCGTTGCCTTCGACTTCGTGCTGTTTGACGCCCAATCACGACCGGTCATGCTGGTGCATGACTACGTGCTGGCTCGTGTCGGTTCGGCGGCTCCCGCTCAGGCCCGTGGCCGCAAACCGCCCGCGGCCATCAAGATTGACGCCATCAGCCCGGAAGACGGAAAGCACGCATTCGCGCAGCTCCTGGGGCAGGACCTTGCGCAAGCCATCGTCCATCCACAGGATTTCCAGCTGGAATTCGACCTGACCCGACTTTCCCACGTGCGCCGCAAGCTGCGCGAGGGTCTGGCGGCAAGTCCGAGTGATTCCGCTGTCGACGATCGGCCGGAAATCGCCACGGACTTTGTCGAACCGGAAAACGACATCGAACGGGGGATAGCCGCGATCTGGTCGGCCATTCTCGGCGTGCGCCGGATCGGTGCCAACGATGCCTTCAACGAGTTGGGTGGAAATTCGCTGCTCGCAATTCAGGCGATTGCCGGAATCGGCGAGGAGTTCAATGTCGAGATCAAGGCGAGTGAATTCATTGGCTCGGTGACGGTGCGCTCCCTTGCGCACCTCATCCTTGCCAAGATCGTCGAAGGGCAGGACGAAACCGAACTGCTGCAGGAATTGCTGGCGGAGCAGGAAACCTCATGAGCGATTTGACCTCTGCCATCGCCAACCTTTCGCCGGAAAAGAAGGCGGAACTGATTGCCCGATTGAAGATGGGGCGATCCCCTGCAGCGCGGACGACGACCGTCGACTTCGATGCCAATCATGAGTATCGATTTCGATCCGACGCGCCGTTCGACCTGGTGGCCGAACCACTCACGGTGGCCGATCCCGATCCGGACTGCGTGCAGATCCAGGCACGCGCCGCTTCGCTCAACTTCCGCGACGTGATGATAGCGCTGCGCCTCTATCCCGCCTCCCCGGAAGTTCCGAGCAACATGGGCTCGGACTATGCGGGTGTGGTCACCAAGGTCGGCAGCCGGGTGACCCGGTTCCGGCCCGGCGATGAGGTCATCGCCATGAACATCGGGCATGTCGAGCAAGGCCGGATCCGCTCCAACTCGCATTTCGCCCGCTGTCTGAACATCTACGAGATGTGCGTATTTCGCAAGCCGCGAGGGCTGGGCTTCGTCGAGGCCTCATTGATTCCAACGGTGTACTTGACTGCATGGCTCGCCCTGGTGCACTGCGCACGCCTGGAACGCGGTGAGCGGGTGCTGATTCACACTGCCACCGGTGGCGTGGGGCTGGCCGCGATTGAACTGGCGAGACATCTGGGCGCCGAAGTGCTTGCCACCGCCGGTACCGCCGACAAGCGCGACTACCTGAAATCGCTGGGCATCTCCGACATCGGTGATTCCCGCAGTGCCACGTTTGCGGCGCAACTGCGGGCAGCCGGCCGCATTCCGGAAGTGATCCTCAACACGCTGGCGGGTGACCTCATGTTCGAGGGGCTCGCCCTGCTCGGTCCGTTCGGACGATTCGTGCATATCGACAAGAAGGATATTGCCGCGGACACGCCGCTGCCGATGGGGCGTCTGGTTCAGGGATTGGCGTTCCACTTCCTGGATATCTCGCTGCTGCTGCGCAACCCGCGCCAACTCGATGGCGCGATGACCGCGCTGGTCGATCTGTTCGAGAGGGGCTGCATTCGTCCGATCGAACACCGTTGCTATCGAGCCGCGGAAGTGAAGCGCGCAATCACCGACTTGTCGCGCGGCACGCATATCGGCAAGTTGGTGATCGAGTATTGAACGCGCAGGACGTTGGGCGTCGACGATGAGCGCAGACGAACTGCAGGCAAAGCTGAAGGCGTTGGGGCCCGAGCAGATCAGGCGCTTGATGGCCAAGCGCCGCGATGGCGGGGCGATGCAAGCCGAGCGCCCGGCCGAGTACGGACAGGAATTTCCAGCCTCGCTTGGACAGGAGCGCTTCTGGTTCCTCAGCAAGCTCTATCCGGATACGCCCGACTACAACATTCCATTGGCAGTGCTTGTCGATGGTGACGGCGTCGACGCTGGCGTCTTGCAGCACAACTTGAACGCCGTTGTCGCTGCCCACGAGATCTTCCGCACGACATTTCATCAGCAATCGGCTGGCGTCATGCAGCGCGTGCATCCGTCACTTGAGCTCGAGGTGGAGCTGGAAGACCACAGCGTCGACTACGCTGCCGAAGGCGAGGGTCTGATCGAGCGTTTGGCGAAGGCGCACGGGCAACGCCGCTTCGCCACGGACCAGCTGCCCCTGCTGGCGGTTGCGCTGGTCCGCCTCTCGACTTCCCGCCATCTCCTGCTGCTGAACATTCACCATTTGATTTCAGATGGCTGGAGCAACTCGCTGCTCTCGCGAAGTCTCACTGTGGCGCCAGGGGCGTCGATCCCGCGACCGCAGCGGCAGTATCGTGACTTCGTCGCACATGAGCGCACCTGGCTGGCGGGTGAAGAGTGCCGGCGCCAACTCGACTTCTGGCTGGATGTATTGCGCGATGCGCCGTCGCCTCCGGTGTTTCGCGCGGCTGCGGCTGCAGACATGGCCGCGAATGCCGGCGGTCTGTTCACCATCGACCTCCCACAGGCGCTGTGCTCGCGGATCGCCTCTTGCTGCAGCGCGCTGGGCCGAACCCAGTTCCAGTACTACGCCACTTGCTTTGCGTTGCTGCTCAGCCGCTATGCAATGGTTGATGACATCGTGATCGGGTCTCCGGTCGCCAATCGGAGCAGACCGGAATTTCTTCAAACCTGCGGCCTTTTCATCAATACGCTTGCATTGCGCTTCCGGATCGATCCAGCGCGCTCCTTTGGGCAGATTCTCGCTGAGGGCGCGGCCATGATCGAGGCGTGTCTTGCGCGCCAGGAGCTTCCATATGCCGAGCTTGTGAAACACATCCAGGTACAGCGAACCCTGGATGAAAATCCGCTGTTCAACGTGCAATTCGCTTTTCAGTATTTCCCCCATCAGAAGGCATCGGCGGACTTTCGTTTGCTGTCGGTCGATCATGGTGTGGGCAAGTTCGATCTTGGCGGGTACGTTGAAATCTCGGGGGCCGGGAACCGGCTTTCATTGGCCTACCGGCATCGCGCTTTCGCCCGAGTCGATGTCGAGCGCATTGCTGCGGATTTCATGCATGTCCTCGAATATGGACTGCAACCCGAACCAGGCAGCTTGCTCGCCAACGAGTTCCTGCCTGCCGCGAGTTTGGCGCAGCTCGATGGTCCGAGCATGCAGCGCCCCGGCGGAAACTGGTTTGGCCTCTTCGAGCGGCAAGTCGAGCGCCACGCGGATCGTCCTGCCTGTATCGACGAAGCCGGAGCGCTCGATTACGCCACGCTTGACGAGATGGTCGAACGCGTTGCGGCAGCGCTGCGCGGTCAGGGTGTTCAGCCCGGCGATCGTGTGCTGCTGCGTGCACCACGCAATCGCCACTTCTTGATTGGCCTGCTTGCTTGTCTGCGTACGGGCGCAGCCTATGTGCCGGTAGCGCAGGATGCGCCGCATGCCATCGAACGCATGCTTGAGCACGAGGCGGGAGCGCGTCTGGTGTTGGGGACGCCGGGAATCGGAGCCCTGGCACAGCTTTCGTACGAAAGCGCACTGGCGTGCAAGCCGTTGACGCGTGTGCCGCCGGTGGAGGTGGCCGATGACGACGCAGCCTACGTGGTGTTCACTTCCGGATCGACTGGAGCGCCGAAGGGCGTAGTTGTGACTCACGCGGGGCTCGTCAACTACACCCTGTCCTTGCTTGAACGGCTTGCTGATCCGGAGCTGGCGAGTTACGCGCACCTTTCCGCACTGGATGCGGATCTTGGCAACACTGCGATTTTCCCGGCGCTCGCCAGCGGTGCGGCGCTGCTGCTTCCGGATGCACAGACACTGCTCGACGCGCAGCGCCTTGGCGCGTTCTACCTGCAGCACCGCGTCGACGTGGCCAAGATGGTGCCATCGCATTTGCGCGTACTGCGATCTCGGCTGCGCGAAATCCTGCCACGGCGCGTGTTGATCAGTGGCGGCGAGGCACTCGATGAAAGTCTGATCGCAGCCATTCGTGCCTGCGCTCCGGATCTGCGCATCTTCAACCACTACGGTCCGGCCGAGACCACGATCGGGGTGCTCATGCACGAGCTGGCGATTGATGCGCAAACGGCCCCGCCGCTGGGGACGCCGATCGCCAATACACGCGTTTGCGTGCTCGATCGGCACGGTCGCGCGGCGCCGCGCGGCAGCCAGGGTGAATTGGCGATCAGCGGTGCTGGTGTCGCACGTGGCTATCTTGGGCAGGTTGCAGCGGATGCGCCGCGTTTCGTCAGCGCAAGGGACGGGACCAGGCAATACCTCAGCGGTGATCGTGCCAGCCTGATCGACGGGGCGGGTTTCGTTTTCCTTGGTCGAGGCGACAACCGGGCCAAGGTCGGTGGCGTCATGGTGCAACCCGAGGCCATTGCCGGCTGCCTGATGCGACACCCCGCGGTGGTCGCGGCGCAGGTCTGGGCCGAGGCGGGCGATGACGGGAACCTGCGGCTGCAGGGAGCCGTGGTGGTGCGTGAGGATGTCGAGCTGCGTCATCTGCGTGCATACCTGCTGCAGCACTTCCGTCCGGCGCAGTGCCCGGCGCTGGTCGTGCTGCCATCGATGCCGCTCAATGCCAATGGCAAGCTGGATTCGCGGGCGCTGCGCCGGATGTGCGAGGGCGGTGGTGTGCGCGGCGGCATCGACTTGCCGCGCGATGCCGTGGAGCTTGAGCTGCAGCGCTTGTTCCAGCAGGCACTTGGCGTGGCCGCGGTCGCCTGCGAGCCGACGTTTTTCGACCTTGGCGGAACCTCGTTGCAGGCCATCGCGCTGATCGCGCGCGTCAACGAGGTGTATGCGCTTGAATTGCCGGTTGCGGTGCTGTTTCAGTCAGGCTCGGTGCGTTCGCTGGCCGAGGCAGTGCGGCGAGGTGGCGCTGCCGGCCGGTCGGATTCGCCCTTGGTCGTGCTTGAAGACGCGGGGCAGGATGAACTCATGGTCTGGATTCATCCGGCGGGTGGCAACGCGCTGTGCTACCTGCCCATTGCCCGTCAGCTTGCGCCGCGACGCGCCTCGATTGCCTTCATGGGTATGCCGCAAGGCAACGGCATGCAGATTGCCGAACTGGCGCGCGACTACCACGAGCGGCTTGCAGTCCATCGCGGCACGCGGAAGGTCGTGCTCGCCGGTTGGTCGATGGGAGCCCTGATTGCCCACGAAATGGCTGCTCAGGCAGCCGCAGAAGGCAAGCCCACGGCGTTGATCATGCTCGATCAACCGGTGCCGGATATCGACGCGGCCAAGCTGGACTTCGACACCCGGGTCGAACAGTACCTGCGCAAAGTGGAAATCTTTGCGGGACAGGCCCTGCGGCAACCACCCGCGTCGGTTCGTCGCAGCGATGCGGCTTGGCTGTTGCCGGAGTTTCAGCGTCTGGATCTGGTTCCTCCGGACACGCAGCTGGCGCACTTCAAGGCTTTCCTGGAGTTGCTCGTGCACCATAACGAAATCATTGCTGCGTTCACGCCGCGTGTCCTGCATTCGCCGGCCTTGTTGTTGCGCGCGCGGGAACAAGTGGCGTTGCAGGGCACGGCGCCGGTGGAGACGGACTTCGGCTGGAGCAGCTTCTGTACTGCACTGGATGTTGCGCAGGCACGGGGCAACCACATGACGATGCTGCAGGCGTCAAACGCGGCGTCGCTTGCATCGGAGATCGAGTGTTGGCTGGCAGCGCTGCCTTGAGCGCCGCATCTGGCAATTCGTTCGGCGTGGATCTGTGGATCTGCCCGGAGGGCAGCGTGTCGGCGCCATTGGTGGATGCGAGTGTGGCGTGGCTCAGCGACGATGAGGCGGCGCGCTGGAAGCGCTTCATTCGGGAGGAGGATCGGCGACGGTTTCTGCTTGCACGCGGATTGGTGCGCTCCGTGCTCGCTCGATGCACCGGTCAGACACCGTCTTCGTTGGCCTTCGAAGTCGGGCCACACGGCAAGCCGGCGCTCATCGGCGAGCCTGGTTCCGCGCCGACGCACTTCAACCTGAGTCATACCCGCGGTCTGGTGGTGCTGGCGGTGTGCCGCGAAGCCGAAGTCGGGGTCGATGTCGAGGCAATTGATCGAAACCTCGATCCGTTACGCCTTGCTGCACGCAATTTTTCCATCAGCGAACGCGCCACCCTGGAAGCCTGCGCAGACGAAAATCGCGCCACCCGTTTTTTCGAGGTGTGGACCTTGAAGGAAGCCTATGTGAAGGCCCTCGGTGTCGGCCTGACGCACGAACTTGGCGCGTTCAGTGTCATGCTGGACCCGCAGCCGCCATCGATCATCGAGCATGTCGACGGCGCAGATCGCATCGCGCCTTGTCGCTGCTGGCTTGTCGAGCCAATGCCGGGTTATCGCCTCGGGTTGGTCGTGCGCGGCGATCCTCGTGCAGCAATCGATGTGCGGATCTCGGGGCCGTACCCGCGCTGATCCGTGCAAGCGGTTTGAGGCCTTTGTTGTGTCCTCGCGCCGAGGGGCTTGCTCATCGAGCGGTCGCGCCGTGCAACCCACGTCCTTTCGTTGCGAGTTCGCCCTGCCGCCGCAGGACTGCCTTGGCATCGGTATCCTAGGGTCTGGCGATCAGGCCTCCGGCATCGTCCTCTGCGTGCGCGGCCGGGGCCTGGATTGCGTCGAGTTCCAAGTGCCGCGGATTGCATGCATTGCTTGGCTCCGCGTAGTGATCAAGATGACAAGGAATCCACATGTCTGCTGCTGGCAAGCCTTTGCTGCTGTTGATCGACACCGATCCGGGCGTCGATGATGCGTTGGCGATCCTCATGGCCAGTGCCCACGCCGAGGTGGTCGGCCTGACGATTGCGGCCGGCAACGTCGGCCTCGTTCACACGGTGGGCAATGCGCTCAAGCTGGTCGAAGTGCTCGCTGTGCCCATCCCGGTTCATGCAGGCTGCGCCTCGCCGTTGGTGCTGCCGGCTGCTGGCGCTGCCTTCGTGCATGGGGCCGACGGCTTCGGCGATATCGGCTATCCGCCGGCCAAGGCAGCTGCCAGCGGCGAGCACGCGGCCAATGCGATCGTGCGGCTCGCGCGCGAGCGGCCCGGCGAGCTGACCTTGGTCGCGCTCGCGCCGTTGACCAATCTCGCGCTCGCCTTGCGTCTCGATCCGGAATTGCCGGACAGGATCGCGCGACTGGTGGTGATGGGCGGCGCGGTCAGCGGCCGCGGCAACTTCGAGCGCGTGCCGACCGAGTTCAACATCGGTTTCGACCCCGAGGCCGCGCATGTGGTGTTCGAGGCCTGGCCGCAGTTCGATCTCGTCGACTGGGAGGCCTGTGTGCGCCATGCGCTGGCCTTCGAGCGCTTCGATGCGATGCTCGCGGCGGGTGACGCGCGGGCGCGGTTCTACGCATCGATTGCAGGCACCGCGCGCAGGTTCAATCAGGCCAATGGCCGGCCGGGGATGATCGTGGCCGATGCCCTCGCGATGGCGGTGGCGCTGCAACCGCAGATCGTGACTCGCGCTGAGCAGCGCCATGTCGCGGTCGAACTCGGCGGCGCCCTCACGCGTGGCGCGACCGTGGTCGACTGGGATCGGCGCCACGGTCGACCGACCAATGCGAACATCGTGCTCGATGTCGACCAGGCCCGCTTCGAGGCGCTGGTGGCGGGGGCGCTCGGGGCCGTGGCGGCCCGCTGAGGACGTTGGATTCGCCCGTGCCCCCGACCCGAAGCATCCGGATTCTTGCGTGGCAGACCCATACACGGCTAGAATGCCGCTCTTTTGTCGCGGGCGTTCCGCGGAGCCGAGCCATGAAAGCCGATATCCATCCGAAGTATCAGCCGGTCGTGTTTCAGGACATTTCGACCGATTTCTCCTTCCTCACCCGTTCGACGATGACGAGCAAGGAATCGATCAAGTGGGAAGACGGCAAGGAATATCCGCTGATCAAGGTGGAAATCTCCAGTCATTCGCACCCATTCTTCACCGGCAAGCAGAAGATCGTCGACACCGCCGGTCGCGTCGACAAGTTCCGCCGCCGCTACGCCAAGTAATCCTGTGGATTGCGGTCCGGCCTCGGCCGCCGCAGTCCTTCGTTTGGCGCCTCCAGAACGCCGGCCTCTGCCGGCGTTTTGCGTTTTCCGTCCGGTCGCGGCTGGTGTGAGATCACCATGCGCCTGCGTGCGGTGCGCCTGCGCCGTGCGATAATGCCCGTTCGGCCGCGCGCCTGCGCCTTGGCCGGCTCTGCCTGATCCACCGGCGATCCCGATCCGCGCCTTGCGCTGGCGATTCGCCGCAGCAATCGAAGGAATCCGACCGTGTCCGACAAAACCGTCACCCTGACCGATCCCGCCACCCAGCTCAGCGCCGCCCTCCCGGTGGTCGCCGGCAGCCTGGGCGACCCCGCCATCGATATCGGCAAGCTCAACAAGGAAACCGGCTACTTCACCTTCGATCCGGGGTTCATGGCCACGGCGGCAACGCGCAGTTCGGTCACCTTCATCGATGGCGAAAAGGGCGTGCTGCTTTATCGCGGCTATCCGATCGAGCAGCTCGCCAAGCAGTCGAGCTTCCTCGAGGTGGCCTATCTGCTGATGAACGGCGAGCTCCCCGATGCGACGCAGTTCTCCGCCTTCGAGCACGAGATCACGCATCACACGATGATGCACGAGGCGCTCAAGAACTTCCTGCACGGTTTTCACTACGACGCGCATCCGATGGCGATGCTGTGTGCATCGATCGCCTCGCTGTCGGCGTTCTATCACGACACGCTCGACATGAACGATCCCGAGCAACGCCGCCTTGCCGCGATCCGCCTGATCGCGAAGATGCCGACGATTGCCGCCGCAACCTACCGGTATTCGATCGGCTGGCCGATCCGCTATCCGCGCAACAATCTCGAATACGTCACGCGCTTCCTGCACATGATGTTCGAGGTGCCCAGCGAGCCGCTCAATTTGAGCCCGGTGGCTGCCAAGGCACTCGATCTGCTCTTCATCCTGCATGCCGATCACGAGCAGAACGCATCGACATCGACCGTGCGTCTGGTTGGCTCGACCGGCGCCAACCCGTATGCCTGTGTTGCCGCCGGCATCGCCGCGCTGTGGGGCCCCGCGCATGGCGGCGCCAACGAGGCCGTGCTGAAGATGCTCGCCGAAATCGGTGATGCGAAAAACGTCGGCAAGGCGGTCGAGAAGGCCAAGGACAAGAACTCCGGCTTCCGCCTGATGGGCTTTGGTCACCGCGTCTACAAGAACTTCGATCCGCGCGCGACGATCATCCGCGAGATGTGCCACAAGGTGCTCGCCGATCTCAACGTCAGCGATCCACTGCTCGACGTGGCGATGGAACTGGAGCAGGCAGCACTCAAGGATTCGTACTTCGTCGAACGCAAGCTCTACCCGAACGTCGATTTCTACTCGGGCATCATCTACAAAGCGCTCAAGATCCCGACCGAGCTGTTCACGGTGATGTTCGCGATCGCGCGCACCGCAGGCTGGGTTGCGCATTGGCTCGAGCAGCACAACGATCCGGAAACCAAGATCGGCCGCCCGCGCCAGATCTACACCGGCGCGACTCCGCGCGACTACGTGGCGATCGGCAAGCGCTGATCGCTGCGTCGCCCTCGCGCTCACGGATTCAGTCGGACGCGGGCTCCATCAAGACCTTCAGCGCGGTCAGCGTGGCGCGCTGCATCGGTTTCTCCGTGACCCGGTCGAGCGGCGCCTGACGCAGCAGATCATAGGGCAGCACGGTAAGATCGATGCCGGTGCCGCCGGCGACGAAGCGCAGCACCGGAAATTCACGACTGGTGACGTGATCCAGGCGCAGGCGCCGCGTACCGTCTTCATGATCGATGCCGCGCTCACCGAGCATGACCATCACGGCCTGCGGCTGGTCGGTGTACAGGTGCAGACAGATGGCCGAATGCCGGTCGGCGGTGCCGTCGAGGACGGCGCCGACCAGGCGTGGCTCGAATGCAGCAAGGAAGGTCATCGCCTGACATGCCTGCTTGCGCAGCTCATTCAAATGACGCGCATGACCTTCGCCACCGAACAGACGCTGGTGTTCGCGCAAGGCCTGTTCGACTTCGCTGTTGCTCGGCAAGCCTCTGGAATCGATCAGCCCCAACAGGGCAGCGGCCTTCTCCTTGGCCATTCGGTAATCGCGCAGGCCGTTTTCGCTGATCAGACGCGCCGCTTCGACCGCCACGCGCCAGCGCGTTTCGGTGGCGGCTTGATGCGACGTGCGCGATCCTGGCGGCATCAGAACACGTCGTAGGCTTCGTGCTGCTTGGCGGCCTCGTCGGTGGGGGGCGGTTGGGTCGCCAGACGCTGCGCGTCTTCGTTTTTCATGACTTCGAGGATTGCTCCAGGATCGTCGGCGCCGGCGAGGAGTCCGGTCGCGGGATCAATGCGCACCTTGGTGATGCCTGGGGGCATGTCGAACGGCTGTTCAGGCACGTCCTTGAGTGCGGTGCGCATGTAATCGATCCAGATCGGCAGCGCGGCCTTGGCGCCGAATTCGCCGCGTCCGAGCGAGCTGAAGTCATCGAAACCGACCCAGCAGCTCACCGCCAGTGTGGAATTGAAGCCGCTGAACCAGGCGTCGCGGTGATCGTTGGTGGTGCCGGTCTTGCCGGCAAGGTCATTGCGCTTGAGCACCATCGCAGCCGAGCCGGTGCCGCGGCGGATCACGTCGCGCATCAGCGAGGTCACCAGATATGCATTGCGCGAATCGATGGCACGCGCGGCGGTATGCGCAGCGCCATCGCTCGGTGCAGCGTTGGTGCCCAGCGGACTGGCCGCGCCAGATGATGCCGACGCCGTAGCAGTGGCGGTCGGGGCAACGGAATGATCCGGGCAGGTGCGACAGACGACCGCAGGTTCGGCGCGATAGACCGTCTTGCCATCGCGATCGATGATCTCGGTGACGAGGTAGGGATCGACCAGATAACCGCCATTGGCAAACACCGCGTAGCCACGCGCCATCGCCATCGGCGCCACCGCTGCCGATCCCAGCGCCATCGACAGGCTCTGCGGAATCTGTTCGGGCGTGAAGCCGAAGCGTGTCACGTACTCGTGTGCATAGCGCACGCCAATTGCGTCGAGCAGGCGCACCGAGACGAGGTTGACGGATTTGGCGAGGGCTTCGCGCAAACGGATCGGGCCCTGGAAGGTGTCGTCATCGTTCTTTGGCGTCCATACGCCATCAGGGCGTGATGGATCGGGAAACGACACCGGAGCGTCGTTGACAACCGAGGCCGGCGTGAATCCGCGATCAAAGGCCGCTGAATAGATGAACGGCTTGAAACCCGAGCCCGGCTGCCGTGCCGATTGGGTGGCACGATTGAACTTGCTGCGGGAAAAACTGAAACCACCGACCAGGCTGACCACGGCGCCGTCATCAGGGCGCAGGGCAACCAGTGCTGCTTCCACGGTTGGCAGTTGCGAAAGCTTCCATGCGCCCTCGGCATCGCGGGCCACGCGCACGACGTCGCCAGGCTTGAGCACGTCCGCAACCGCCTTCGGGGCGGGGCCACGGTGGTCTTCGTCCTGATAGCGGCGCGCCCATTCCACGGCCTTGATGTCGAGCGCAACGTTCTGGCCGTCGGCGAGGTAGAGGGTGGCCGATTGCGCGTCACTGGACAGCACCAGGGCAGGCACGAGGCCGGCAATGGTCCGCCAGGGCGCGAGCAAGTCGTTCCATTGCGCCGTGCCGGCATTTGCGGGGATTTCCACATGCCCCTCGGCGCCGCGGAAACCGTGGCGCTGGTCGTAAACCATGAGGCCGTTCCGCAGCGCGCTGTTGGCCGTTTCCTGAAAGCCCGCATCGAGCGTGGTGCGCACGCGGTAGCCATCGGTGAGGGCGTTGTTGCCCAACCTGTCCATGACTTCGAGGCGGACGAGCTCGGCGAAGTAGGGAGCGTCGACCTCGACCGGCGGTTCATGCGGCTGCGCGGTGTCGGCTTCCGCCATCGACTGTTCGTAGGCCGCCTTGTCGATGAACTTGTTGTCGAGCATGCGGCCGAGGACGTAACCGCGGCGTTCGAGTGCACGCTCGGGGCGGCTGAGTGGATTTCCGGTTGACGGAAATTTCGGAATCGAGGCCAGCATCGCGCATTGCGCCAGCGTCAGCTGATCGAGCGTCTTGCCGTAGTAGAACTCGGCGGCCGCGGCGACGCCGTAGGAACGATGGCCGAAGAAGCTCTTGTTGAGGTAGAGGGCGAGAATTTCATCCTTGCTCAATGCATTTTCGATGCGGAAAGCGAGGAATATCTCGGCGAGCTTGCGTGTGTAGCTGACCTCCGGGCTGAGGAAGAACATGCGCGCGACCTGCTGAGTGATCGTGCTGCCGCCGGCGACATGTTTGCTGCCGGTGGACACGGTCAACCACACCGCGCGCAGGATGCCGCCAAGATCAATGCCGCTATGGCTGTAGAAGTCCGCGTCCTCGGCGGCCAGGAAGGCGTTCTTCAGCTGATTCGGCACTTCCTCGATGCGCACCGGCGTGCGCTTGGTCTCGCCAAACATCGCCAACAGTTTGCCGTCGGCGGATTCGACCCGCATCGGCACCTGCAGGCGGACGTCCTTGAGGACTTCCACCGACGGCAGGCGGGGAGAAATGAGCCAGTAGGCGGTGCCCAAGGCCGCCGCGCCGATCAGAAGGCCGGCCACGGCAAGGTATGCCGCATAGCGCAGCAAGCTCAGAAGGAGTCTCATTCGACGAAACTTGTGATGGCAGTCAAGGTATGTGTCGTAAGTCCCCGAGTATAGAGCTTATGCGGGATTTCGGCCGGTTCGGGGCCGCCCGCCCCCCGTCTGGGACCCCGGTTGGGAGAAATTTTGGGGGGGAGACTGGACAGCCATTGAATTTTCGTTAATCCTTGCATTTAATGTAGTCGCGCATCTTTCGCTCGTAAGGGCGCGTGGGAAGGGGAGAAAGTGTGGATCTGTTCACACCAAAGAAGCCGCCTTTGATCGGCGTCGACATAAGTTCCACGGCCGTCAAGCTCCTCCAGCTCGTACAGGTCGGAGGGCGCTATCGCGTCGAACATTACGCGGTCGAAGCGCTGCCGCCGAACGCGGTGGTCGAGAAGAACATCGTCGAAGTCGAAGCCGTGGGTGAAGCGATCCGTCGCGCCTACAACCGCTCCGGCGCCAAGACCAAGACCGCGGCCGCCGCGGTGGCGGGCTCGGCGGTGATCACCAAGGTGATCCCGATGCCTGGCGACCTGTCCGACGAGGACATGGAGGCGCAAATCCAGATCGAGGCCAACCAGTACATTCCGTACCCGATCGAGGAAGTCAGCCTCGATTTCGAAGTGCTGGGTCCGATCAAGGACAATCCGGAAATGGTCAACGTCCTGCTCGCTGCCTCGCGCACCGAGAACGTCGATCTGCGCGTGGCCGCGCTGGACCTCGGTGGTCTGACTGCCAAGGTCATGGACGTCGAGGCCTTCGCGATGGAAAACGCATTCCGCCTTGTGGCCGACCAGTTGTCGGTGCCCAAGGACGCGGTGGTCGCGATGGTCGACGTCGGTGCAACGATGACCACCCTCATCGTGCTCAAGAACCAGCGAACCATCTACTCGCGTGAACAGGTATTCGGCGGCAAGCAGCTCACTGACGAAGTGATGCGGCGCTACGGGCTCAGCTACGAAGAGGCCGGGCTGGCCAAGCGCCAGGGTGGCCTGCCCGAGTCCTATGAAAGCGAGGCTCTGGAGCCGTTCAAGGATGCGATGGCCCAGCAGATCAGCCGTCTGCTGCAATTTTTCTTCGCGGGCAGCGAATACAGCCGGGTTGACCAGATCGTCCTCGCGGGCGGTTGCGCTTCGATCCCGGGTGCTGCCGACAAGGTCGAAGAACACATGGGTGTGCCCTGCGTGATTGCCAACCCGCTTGCCGACATGTCGCTGTCCGGCCGCGTGCAGGCGCAATCGCTGATGCAGGATGCGCCCGCACTCATGATCGCCTGCGGGCTTGCTCTCAGGAGTTTCGACTGATGGCCAACATCAACCTCCTGCCGTGGCGAGCCGAGCGGCGCAAACAGCGCGAACGCGAGTTCTACATGATGCTGGTGTCGGCTGCGGTCGGCGCCTTGCTGGTGTTCTTCGTGGCGATGATGTGGGTTCAATACGTCATCAACGACCAGCAGGCACGCAACGATTACCTCAAGAAGGAAATCGCCTCGCTCAAGGAAAAGATCCACGAGATCGAGGAGCTCGACAAGACGCGAGCCGACCTGATTACGCGCAAGGACATCATCGAGCAGTTGCAGTCCAACCGCTCGCAGATGGTGCACTTGTTCGATGAGCTGGTGAAGACCATTCCCGATGGCGTGCGCCTGACCACGATGAAGCAAGTCGGCGTCACCATCACGCTCGATGGCAATGCCGAGTCGAACCAGCGGGTGGCGAGCTATCTGCACAACATCGACCTGTCGCCCTGGCTTGGCCACTCGGACTTGAAGAAGACCGAAAACACATCCGGTGCCAAGGATGGCGACAAGAAGCTTCCATACCAGTTTTCGATGGACGTGAAACTGCGCAAGCCGGAAGAGCAGCAAAAGGCGCAGGAGGGTGGCGCACCCGCCACGGCCGCGCCGGCCACCAGCACTCCTGCCACCAAGCCGACGGGGGAGAAGAAATGAGCTTCCTCGACGATCTGCGCAATCTTGACCGCAACAACATCGGTGGCTGGTCGCCCGGTGTAAAGGCCTTTTTCGCGATCCTCATCGTGGTCGTTATCCTGTTCTTTGGATGGTGGTTCAAGATCCGGGCGCAACAGGAAGAACTCGAAACGGCACGTTCCCAGGAACTGACGCTGAAAAGGGAATTCGCCACGGATCAGGCCAAGGTGGTCAACCTGGAGCCCTATCGCAAGCAGCTCGCAGACATGCAGGAAATGCTGCAGACGATGCTGCGCCAGTTGCCGAGCAAGACCGAAATGCCGGAATTGCTCAACAACATCACCCAGGCTGCGCTCAGCGCCGGCATCGAAACCGAACTGTTCCAGCCCGGTGCCGAATTGATGAAGGATTTCTACGCCGAAAAGCCGATTCAGTTGCGAATGCTCGGCACCTACCATCAATTCGGCACGTTCATCAGCAACGTCGCATCGCTGCCGCGAGTGGTGATCCTGACCATGCACGATGTCTCGCTGAAGCCAGCCAGTGCTGCCGATGCCAAGAAGGGTGGAGCGGCCGGGTTGCTGATGCTCGAGGGCACCGTCAAGACCTATCGTTATCTTGACGACGAAGAAGCTGCGGCCGTGCAGGCAACCAAGAACCCGCAAAAGGGCAAGAAACCGCCACCAGCTAAGCCGGCCAAGGGAGGTGCGTGAGATGAGCCAGCTCAAAGTTCATCACGCCTCGGCTGCGGCTCTTGCGGTTGCGGTACTGCTGCTGCAGGGCTGCACACCCAGTGAGAGCGTGCAGCAATGGGTTGCGCGCGAGAAGGCCAAGAAGGGCGCGCCGCTGGCACCTTTGCCGGTGATCAAGACCTTCGAGGCCTACATCTACAAGGATCAGGATCTGCGTGATCCATTCGGACCGAGCCTCCAGGAACAGGAGCAGGCCAATGCGCAGGGTCCACATCCGGATCAGAACCGTCCACGCGAACCGCTGGAGTCGTTCCCGCTCGACGGTCTGAAGATGTCGGGAACGCTCGGCATCGGCAAGACCATGGAAGGCCTCGTGCGCGACCCCGATGGTGTCGTGCATCGTGTCCGCGTCGGCAATTACCTCGGCCAGAACTATGGCCACGTCAAGGCCATCGAGGAAGATCACATCGATCTGGTCGAACTGGTGCCCAACGGTGCCGGTGGCTGGATGGAACGACAGGCCACCATCGCACTCGGCGACTCCAAGCCATGATCGAATCATCGGGGACGAACAAAATGACCAAGACATCCGTTGCACTTCCGGGGTGCCGCCCCACCCTCCGCTGGGCACGCCTTGCCGTGCTCGCGGCGATGTCCCTGCTCGGTCCAGCCATCGCCAGCCAGGCGCATGCCGAGAACGTGCTGCGGGATATTTCCTACTCAGCCTTGCCTGGAGGCAAGGTCGAGGTAACGCTCAAGTTCGACGGCCCTGCCGTCGCGCCGCAGGCGTTCGCGACGGAGACGCCGCCGAGCATCGCACTGGATTTCGCCGATACGCGCAATGCCTTTGCCAAGCGTCGGGTAGAGATCGGTACCGGCGCGGCCTCGTCGGTTTCGGCGCTTGAGGCAGGTGGCCGCACCCGCGTCGTGGTCGACCTGTTCCGTGCGGCCGGCTATGACACCCGCATCAGCGGCAACAATGTCGTCGTCTCGATCAACAGTGGCGTGATCGGCAGCTCGACGGCCGCAGCGGCAGCGGCCAAGGCCGACCCGACCAAGGTCGTGTCGCATGCCGCAGCACTGGAAATTTCCAACATCGACTTCCGGCGTGGCAAGAACGGCGAGGGGCGGGTGATCGTCCGCTTCAATGGTCCCGGTGCCGCGGTCAACCTCAAGCGTGAAGCCGGCAACATCGCGCTTGAACTCATGAACGTCCACGTGCCTGCAAGTCAGGCGCGGCATCTCGACGTGCTCGACTTCGCCACCCCGGTGCAGTCGATCGACACCAAGGTGCGCGGCAGCGGAGCACGTATCGAGATCGGCGCCAAGGCTCCCTATCAGGAGCTCGCCTACCAGAGTGGTGATGAGTACGTGGTCGAGGTCGCGCCCAAGAAGGATGAAGTCAAGGCGCGTGGCAAGAACGCGCAGCCCGAGTACAGCGGCAGCCGCGTCACCTTCAATTTCCAGGACATTCCGACCCGCTCGGTGCTGCAGCTGATCGCCGACGTCTCCGACCTCAACATCGTCGTCGCCGACAGCGTGCAGGGCAATGTCACCCTGCGTTTGATCAATGTGCCCTGGGATCAGGCGCTCGACATCGTGCTGCAAGCCAAGGGTCTGGACAAGCGTCAGCGCGGCAACGTCATCTGGGTCGCACCGCAGAAGGAAATCGCCGAGCGCGAGGAAGCGATTGCCGATGCACGGCTGAAGATGGAAACCAAGGAAGAACTCGTCACCGACTACATTCCGATCAGCTATGGCAAGGCCAAGGACATAGCGGCCCTGCTGACCAAGGAAACCCAGACCAACCAAGCGGGTGGCCAGACCCAGCAGTCAGCCGGCGACACCCGCGGATTCCTGTCTTCGCGCGGCAGCGTCTCCTATGACGATCGCACCAACACCCTTCTGGTCAGCGACATCCCTTCGAAGATCCAAGACATCCGTCAGCTCATTGCCGTGCTTGACAGGCCGGTGCAGCAGGTGCTGATCGAATCACGCATCGTGATCGCGACCGACAGCTTTGCGCGCGAGCTCGGCGCCAAATTCGGCATCAGTGGCGGTTACCAGGATCACAACGGCAATGTCATGAGCACGGCCGGCAGCCTCAACGGCACCGACCAGATGAGCAACGTCGTCCTCAACAACCGCTTCAACGGCCCTGGGCGCGGCATGCCCAACACGGCGCCGGGACAGGTCGGTGCCGGCATCCTCGTGCCCGCTTTGGCGAACCGCCTCAATGTGAATTTGCCTGCCGCAAACCCAGCTGGCAGCTTCGGACTGGCGATTCTCGGCGCAGACTACCTGCTCGATCTTGAACTTTCGGCGGCACAGACCGAAGGCCGTGGCGAGGTCATCTCCTCACCCAAGGTGATCACCGCAAACCAGCGCGAAGCCAGCATCAAGCAGGGTGTCGAGGTCGGTTACCTGCAGTACTCGGGTGGCGCCGCGGCGGGTGGCGTCGCCGTGCCGACGGTCGCCTTCAAGGAGGCGGATCTCGAGCTCAAGGTCACGCCGACGATCACCGCAGACGACCGCGTCGTGCTGAATCTCAATGTCAAGAAGGATGCGGTATCCGGCTTCATCGACATTCCCGGGGGTGGCAGCGTGCCGACCCTGGACAAGCGCGAGATCAGCACTGAAGTGCTGGTGGACAACGGCCAGACCGTCGTGCTTGGCGGTGTCTATGAAGTCAACAAGTCCGACAAGGTCAACAAGGTGCCAATGCTCGGCGACGTGCCCTTCATCGGCAACCTGTTCAAGAACACCTCACGTTCCGATACGCGGGCGGAACTGCTGATTTTTGTCACCCCCCGCATCCTCAGCGACAACTTGAAGTGAGCGCGCCCTGGTTGGCGATCAATCCACATCGCGCGATGCGCGCCCGAATTTGCAGGAACGGAGACGAAACATGAAATTTTTCGGCAAGGCTTTGGGGCTGGTAGTTGCCACCCTTGCATTGAGCAGCTGCGGTGGTGGCGGTGGCGATGGCGGATCAACGACCCCACCGGTCAGCGGCAAGATCGAGCTGGTGGCCACGACGACGACACTACCAACCAACGTCGGTGGATATCTCCCCAGTCAGCACGGCCCCAATCAGGCCGAGGTCACCATCACGATCCGCAATGCCGACGGCACTCTGATGGTCGGCCGTGATGTCCAAGTGAGCATCTCTCCGGTCGAAACGGCGGCGCTGTCTTTTCTGGTTCAGGATGGAAACGACAACTTCGACAATCTCTGGGGCGCGTTCACGATCAAGGGCACCAATGGCGTGACCACTGCATGGGTCAATTCGCGCCTGGTTGCGGGCACGGTTAACCTGACTGCTTCCACGATCGACCCGACGACGCAGCGAACAATCAGCAATACCCTGAAGTTCACGATCACCAGCGGCGTGGGCCAAATGCCCACCCAAGTCGCGCTTGCAACGAATTCCAGTGCGGTCTACCTGCCGAGTTCGGGTGGCCGCAATTCGGTTCAGGTTGGCGCAACGGTACGCGACGGTGGTGATCAGCTCGTGCCCGATCCGAACAACGCCGACAACATCCAGTTCGAAATCATCGGCGTGCCCGGCGGGGCGTTGCTGAGCACCAATTCCACCAGCGGTGCAGCGAGCGGCTTGAAGGTCAATTCGCATACCGTACACGGTGTCGCGACAGCCTCGTTCCAGGCGGCGGAAAGCACGCCGCAAGGTGCGATCCAGGTGCGGGCAACGGTTGACCGCGCCGACAACAATGTCTCCAACGGAATTCAGGATGCAGTGACCAGCACGATCGGACTGGTTGTCTCGGATGGCAAGCTCTACAGCGTCACCATCACCTCCCCCAACGTCGATGCGATTCTTGAGAATCGGGTCGATGCTGGTGCGGACGAGGAGAATCCCGGGCTCAATGGAACCTACAGCCTGATCGTGAGCGCGCTCGGCACCGACCGCCAGGGCAATCCGGTCCTTCCGGGCACGCTGATTCATTTCGGCTCGATCGACGAACCGGTTGGCACCTTCGATTCGGGCGCGACCGCCAATGAGTTCCTGCTCGCCGGGGGCGATGGCAATCCGCAGGAGGGCGGCACGGGCTTCACCGCCCCGAATGGTCACTTCACCACCGCGGGTGGCGGAGCGGGTCCGGGCGATGCGCTCATCGTGTTCGGCAAGACCCACCATGGCGCGCCTCACGGCAATGAAGACCTCGAGAGCTCGGTAACGGTCCAAAGTGTCACTGGCGCAACCAGTCTCGTTGCTGCGTCGAAGTTCAATCGCAACGACACGACCGGAACGCTGGTCGACTATGGCCCGGTACTGCCCTACATCATCGGTCGCAGTCAGCATGGCAACATCACGGCTTCTGCACCGACGAATGAGCTGGGCGTCGCGTCCGCGCTTCTGACCTATACCGTGTCGACCCTGGGTCACCGGGTTGCGATGTGGGCGCAGGGCGATGGCATTGATCGGGTCACCGGCGGCGCGCGTCGCGTGACCGATGCCGTCAAGCTTGTCTATCCTGGTGTTGCTCCCGCGACCCTGGTGGCCTTCCCCTCACCGATTCCCGGCAACCAGACCGTGCCCGTTACCGTTTGCTTCATGGATGCCAACAACTCGCCGATCCAGGGCGTCAGCATCGGCTTCCTGATGACACTCGGCGGCGGTACGGGTTCTGTCGATGGCAACGGCATGTCAGGGTTTCTCGACAATACGACCGGTGCCGACGGCTGCGTCGATGCCGTGGTCCAGAGCAGTGGTGTCCCCGCGACCGCCGCTGATGGCACTTCGGGTCAAATCACCTTCAGCGTGGGCGGGGCCACAGCCGAAGTCGACATCGTCGTGCAGTTGTCATTCCTGTCCGCGGGTGGTGAATACCGCCGCTGCGCGGCTGGCAATGTGCCAACGGTCGATGTGGCGGTCCGGGCGTTTGCGACCGATGGCTCCGCCGCTGCGGGTGTCGCCATCGCTGCAACCTGCACGGGCGGTACCGTGACTCCGGCCAGCGCCACCACCGATGCGAATGGTACTGCCGAGTTCTCGATCACCGGTCCGGCAGACACCACTGCATCGTGCACATTCAGCGCTCAGGGCGTCGCTCCCTTGGTGCGCAGCATCAGCCTGCCACCGGCGGATTCGTTCAGTCCGCCCTGCCAGTGACATTCAGCAGGAAGACAGTCTGACGAAGGGCCGCAGCGATGCGGCCCTTCTTTTTTGGTGGAATCACATGGAAAGTGTGCACAGGCCACGAGGCAGCTGCCTGCTCGGGGGCGCGGAACAAGGGACGCCGCACGTGGCGGGGCGTTCGAACTGAGTTTGGGCGTGGCGCGCGACGTGAGGAACAAGACACACGCCTGATTCCGAGCTGTCCACTGCAAACAGGCGGTTGAGCATCTTGCCAGACTCCCCCATGAACACGGTTGCAGATCGAGCAGGCACGTGCAGGGTGGCTCGCGAGTACCCGAATTTCCACAGCGCTTGGTCGAGATAGGCGAGCAGCAAACTTCCGACCGACTGCCCGATAGCAGTCGATGCCCCACGAGCATCCAAAGGTCGGGCGCCACAGCACGCTGCGGTACCCGCCTGTCCAATGAGGCGAGGGCAATGCGCGCAATCCGAGCTGCAGAAGGCCGAGGAGTGGGGGGCGGACGCTTACGCCCAAACCGGCCGACCAGTCGGACCGGATACAAGCGCTGGATCAATGGTCGGCGATTTGATCGTTGCTTAACTTTTCAGGTGATATATTCATGACGCGAGGCAACCCGTCGGGGTGAAGGACTGCCCGCGAGCAGGGGGCATGCCGGATCCTTGGTTTGTTGTACACGGATGTCGGCACTTTTTGATCAACATCAACTGGGGGACTCCATGAAAACACCGATTTCGGCGGCCATCGTGGCCGCCATTGTCAGCACCTGTGGTTTGTCGTTCTCGTTGCAGGCAGCGAATTCGCCGCGCACCTACAAGGTGCTCGCGCCAACAGCTACCGCGCCTGCCGGCGCGACCTACATCGAAGGTTACGGGCGCTTTGCGCTCTATGGCGTGGATGCTGCCACGCTCGATCAGATGAAGGCGACTTCCGCCGACGTCCGCGCCGACGCAGAGGCGGACATGCTGCTGTTCAGCGCGCATCCGTTCGACACGCAGCTAGGCACGCTGCAGGCCCCGGCGCCGTTCTCCATGCGCGCGGCCGATGGGCCGAAGCTTCAGGTCGTGCAGTTCGTGGGACCTGTCAAGCAGAAATGGCTCGATGAACTCGCTGCGAGCGGGATCAAGCCCGTGCACTATGTCGCCAACAATGGCTATGTCGTCTGGACCGATACGCAGGCACAGGCGCAGCTCGCGCGGATGCGCTCGACGTGCTCGTGGCTGCAGTTCTCCGCGCCGTTGTATGGCTTCCTCAAGGTCGATCCGACCTTGACTGCGCAGTTGCTCAAGCCCGACTCAGGGAATGACAAGGTCGACGTGGTGGTCCAGGTTTATCGCCATGAACATGCGCAGCAGACGCGCAAGCTCGTGGAAAGCCTCGCGATCGTTCCACCCGTGCAACTTGGACCGCTGGGGCCGGGCAAGCCTAGCCTCGACTGGGCGCCGGTCGCTGGCCGCTATGACAACCTGCGCTTGCGGGTGAATCTCTCCGATCTGGTCAAGATTGCCGACCTTCCCGATGTCACCTTCGTCGGCGCCTTCTCGCCGCGTCGGATGCTTGATGAAAAGCAGGACATCATCATGACCGGCGATTTCACCCCCGGTCCCGCATCGGTCGACTACCTGCAATATCTCATCGACCATGGTTTCAGCCAGGATCCGATGGCCTATCCGATCGTGGATCTGACCGACAGCACGATCAACGAAGGCGGCTCCGGTGTTACGGTACTCAACACCGCTGACCCCAAGCTTCGCCTCGGCGGCAGTCCATCGGGTGCGGTACGTGTTTCCTACTTCCAGAACTGTTCGACCACGGCCAGCACGTCGGTCGGTGCGATCGATGGCCATGGCTCGCTCAACGCCGGCATCGTCATCGGCTACGACCAGACCACAGGTTTCCCCTATCAGGATTCGGACAATCATCAGTTGGGTCTGGGCGTCAATCCGTTTGGCCGCGTCGGCAGCACGGCCATCTTCGTTCCTGGCTACAACATAGATGCCTGCGGCGGTACCGATGCCGGCGTGATCAAGTCCAACTGGCAAAACGGCGCGCGTATCAGCAGCAATTCCTGGGGCGCCACAACGCCGCCGAGCACGTACGACGACTCCGACCAGGCCTACGACATCGGTGTGCGCGACGCCGATCCCGATACGGCCGGCAATCAGGAAATGATCTATGTCTTCGCGGCGGCCAACGATGGCCCGGGAGCGGCCACCGTTTCTTCACCGGGGGCAGGCAAGAACGTCATCACCGTGGGTGCTTCGGAAAATACCCGCCCGGGCTGGTCTGACGGTTGCGGCGTAGGCGCGACAGGTGCCGACAATGCCAATGACGTGATTGACTTCTCGAGCCGAGGCCCCGCACCCGGTGCTCGCGTCAAGCCCGAGATCATCGCGCCGGGTACCCATGTACAGTCCGGTGCCAGCAACTACTCCGGTTACGACGGCTCTGGCGTCTGCGATCAGTACTACCCGAATGGGCAGACTGTATTTGCCGCTTCGTCCGGCACCAGTCATTCAACCCCGGCGATCGCAGGCTTGGCATCACTTGCATACTGGTGGATCCAGCAAGGAGGCGCAGGAGCTGCGTCAGGGACCGTCGACATGATCGGCGGCAGTCGTGCGCCGAGCCCGGCCGGCATGAAGGCCTGGATGATGGCGCATCCGAAGTACCTCACCGGTGTGAGCGCCAACGACACCTTGCCCTCGAATGCGCAGGGTTACGGCATGCCGGTGATGAATGACATGTTCGATGCAACACCCAAGGTCGTGCTTGATCAGACCGAAACCTTCGACAACACGGGCGAAACCCGCACTTACACCTGGGGCATCGTCGATGCAGGCAAGCCGGTACGAATCGCGCTGGCCTATACCGATGCCTTCGGTGCTCTTGGCACCAGCCCGCAGGTCAACAATCTCGATCTCACGGTCGTGGTCAATGGTCAGACCTACCTTGGCAACGCGTTCACCGGGGCGTTCAGCAGCACGGGTGGCACGGCCGACAGCAAAAACAACTACGAGGCGGTATTCCTGCCGGCCGGCACCACGGGAGATCTCACCATCACGGTGACGGCAACCAACATTGCCGGTGATGGCGTGCCCAGTGTCGGCGATGCCACCGATCAGGACTTTGCCCTGGTCTGCAGCAACTGTTCGCAGGCACCCACGTTCACGATCAACGCGGCGCCACGACAGGCGGAAATGTGTGCGGGTGCGGATTTCAATTCCGCCATCACGATTGGTTCAATCCAGAGCTTCGTTGATCCCGTCACCTTGGCTTTGAGTGGAATCCCGGCTAGCACGAGTGGATCCGTCACCCCTGCCACCGTCACACCGCCGGGCAATGCAGCCGTTGCTGTTACCGGCTCACAAGCGGTCGTGGCAGGTGCGTACACGATGACCCTGACTGGCACTTCCGGCAGCATCGTCAAGTCGCTTGATTTCGACCTGACCTACGCAACCATCGTGCCGACGGCGCCAAACCTCGACTCGCCTGCCGATGGCGCAACCAACCTCGCCCAGTCCCCGCTGCTGAGCTGGATTGCTTCGCCGCAGGCAAGCAGCTACTTCGTCGAAGTGGCCAGCGACCCGGGCTTCACCACGGTGCTTGCCTCGGCAACCGTCAGCGGAACCAGTTGGGCCGTCACGCCCGCACTCAGCTCTAACGCGCAGTTCTACTGGCGTGTACGTGCGATCAATGCCTGCGGTAACAGCAGTTCCATCGACGGCGACCGCATCTTCGGTGATGGTTTCGATGGCGTTCCGTTGCCGCCACTGTCCCAGGTGTTTTCCTTCATCACCCAGGCGTTGCCCGGCGATTGTTCGATTGGTTCGACCGAGCAGGTACTGTGGACGGACGACCTTGAAGGGGATGTCAGCGCGTGGGCGCACAGCGGTACTCAGGATTCCTGGGGGATCGGCGCGACCGCCCATGGCGGTACCAAGGCATGGCAGGCAAACAACTTCGGCACGGTCTCCGACCAGCGTCTGGTCTCGCCGAGCGTGAGCCTGCCGGCGGCATTGAGCGGATTGAACCTGACGTTCTGGAACCAGCAGTCGTTGGAGGATCGCAGCGGAGGTTGCTTTGACGGCGCGATACTCGAAGTCTCGAACGATGCCGGCGCGACTTGGGCCCAAGTGCCCGGCGCGGCGATGCTGACGGATCCCTATGAGGGGCCGATTTCGTCGTCGTACTCGAATCCTCTCGGTGGCCTCAACGCCTGGTGCGGCGATCCGGCGCCCTACACGCGTTCTGTCGTCAACCTGCAAGCTTGGGCAGGGCAGACCGTCAAGTTGCGCTTCCGCATGGCCAACGACTCTTCGGTTGGACACGCGAACCCGGGTTGGGCGATTGACGATCTGAAGGTTGCCGGCTGCGCCACGAACTGATCCATGATCAATCACGGGGCGTGCGCTGCACACTCCGTTTTCAAGGACAGCCCCGCGCAATGCGGGGCTTTTTTTTCACGCAGCCGAGTCGGTGCGACACCAGCGGAAGCATGTCCTTCCCGCCTTCCGGCAAGAAAGGTCGAGTTGAATGCGCAGCTGCTCGCGATCCACGAAGCTGAGCATCCGTGCGGAGCGGCGCGTGTCTCGCATCAGCGAAACACGATTGGCGTACATGCGGCAAATCGATGCGTCCGTGTGCACAAGCTGAGTGAAAGATGCAGCGCTTGAACTGCTCATTGCTCGAGATGAGCAAGACAATCGTGCAGCGCTTCAACACACGAGCACGACAACCGCAGGCCTGCGAGTCAAGCACTCCCGTGCAGGTCGCGCTGCCCGCGTATGCAGTCATCGCGCCCCCTTAGCTGGCGCCCACAGGTCAAGGTTGCGGAAAAAGATGATCTCCCGTTTCAGCCCCTGTTGCGGACCGCCGCGGTGGTTTTTGCGCCTCGCGCGAAGCGACTTCGCACCTAGCGCACGACTTGCTGTTAGTCACGCGATACACGGTGTCGTTGTGCACGAAAGTGCCTGTTTCAAGCTGTTTCGTGCTATGGAAAAATGCATGGGTGTTTTTGCGTAGGGACGTCCAGACGGCTATGCGGGTGTCTTGGATGGGCTGCTGATGGTGGCTGTTGGTGAATGGTTGGGCCCGATTGCGGACTTCGGAAGCTGTTGTTTCGCTTTACAAAATTGTTGACACGTGCGCAAGACAGTAATAATTTCCGCAGCGGCGTGACCGACTGAACTAGGAATCATGACTGCGAATCGCTTCATCGACCCCTATGTCGACCATGGCACCAAGGCCGGCGCGGTGAAGAAGATCACTGTCTCCATTCCGTTTCATGTCTTGAGATTGTTGTCCGATGAACGTACTCGCCGACAGGTCGCGAACTTGCGTCACGCCACCAACAGCGATCTGCTTTGCGAAGCGTTCCTTCATGCTTTTACTGGGCAATCACTGCCAACTGACGAGGAGCTAAGACGCGATATGGCTACGAAAAAAGCAGCTGCAAAGAAACCCGCGAAGAAGGCTGTCAAGAAGGTCGCCAAAAAGGCCGCCAAGAAGACGACAGCGAAGGCAAAGACGGCAACCGCACGCAAGACGGGCGCTGCCAAGAAGGCCGTGAAGAAGGCCGTGAAGAAGACCGCGAAGAAAGCTGCCAAGAAGTAAGGCATTTTCTTCTGCTTTCGGCATGGATACATGCCGGACCACGTTTGAATGATCGAAGGCGGTGCGGCGGCTGGAGTTGAGCCGCAACATCCGCTGGTTGCGAAGCCGCCTGAGCGGCAATTCACAAAAAGCAACATTCGGAAAGTGCGTTTACCCTCTCCCCGCGGACAAGCCCAGCGCGGGGAGAGGATTTCCCCCCTCCTGCGTCATCCCGATTCCCTTGCGCTGCACGCGGCCACTCGGCTGACGGTTTGCCGTGCGTCCACACGACCAATTCCTGCAGGCGGGCGAGCTTCCGTCTGCGAACGGGCGGATGACGCCCCAAGCCACTCAGGGGCATGAGTCGCGGCGTGCAGTTGCACGAGGTTCGGAGCGTCCCCCGCGAACGGCCGGCGATGCGGCGCGATCTTCATATTGCCGGAACTTGGCGCGCAGCGTCCTTGCCGTTGATCAAACTATCCCGCCTCATCCGAGCAGCGGAATCACTTCGCATGCCACCGCCGTCGTCGACCAAGGCAATCCTGACAACGCGCCAACTCAGTCATGCTCCAGGCTGTGCCTGTGTTCGCGCAGTTGGTGCGGAGTTGCGGGCGAACTTGCTGACGGGCTTTCGATGCAGCCTGCTTGACGGGCACGCGTTGAAATGCAGGCGCAACGGAGCGGGATTTCGATTGCGGCCGGCTGCGGAAAAAAAGCGCTTTGGCTGCGCCGCGCTGGCCAGCCGGACGAGCCGACTCGAGACGCGGCTGGCGGAATCCCAGGCACCATCATGACTGCGCACCCTGATCGGTGCCGAATGAACGGGATCGAGAGCACGAGGGGGCGCTGATTGTCACAAACGTCCGCGCAATGTTCACCTGTCGCGTGAAAGTGCGTTCACGCGATCAACAAGGCCGTGTGGCAGCCTGAGTTCGCCGGGTCCGATTTTTGCAAGTCCTGCGTGCATTCCGGCCAAGGATGGCGATACTTTAGGCATCCGCTTTGCGGCGGGCACATTTTCAGGGGGTAGCACAATGCCAAATCCGAGTGGGAAGCGTGAAACCAGCCGTCGGGAGGCACTGCGGATGCAGGACTCGATGCAAAGCATTGACCGAGCCGGCATGCGTGGCGCCGTGTCGGCGAAACTCGCCATCATCATCGTGGTGGTCCTCGTTGCGGTGGCGGCAGCGTGGTGGTTCCTCGGGCGCGGCGGACAAGTCGCAAACAAGGCTTCGACGGCCACGCCGGGTGCCGCCACGCCGGCAGCCGCCACGGCAGGTGCCGAACCCGCCGCGCAGGTCGATCTCACGGTTGATCAGATTTATGGCGAGGCGCGCAAGGCGATGGCTGACAACCGCATGGTTTCGCCACCGGGCAACAATGCATTGGAGTACTACCTGCGCATCCTCGACAAGCGGCCTGACGACAGCAGCGCGAAGGATGCGCTGCGCGAATTGTTCCCCTTCGCCACCGCAGGCGTGGAAGACCAGATCAACCAGAACAACATGGATGAGGCGACGCGGATCATGGATCTGCTGGCCAAAGCCGACCCGAGCAATTACACGCTGACGATCCTGCGCAGCAAGATGGATGCAAAACGCAAACAGAACGAACGCGAGCTCGCGCTCAAGACGCAACAGGAAGCAGCCGCGGCGGCAGCCGAAGCGGCGAAGAAGGTGACCGAAGCCGCTCCCGCTGCCGGGGCTGGCACGACCGCGGCAACGGGTTCGAGTCAAGCAGCTGGCGGGGCGACAAGGGCGCCCGCAACGACCAATGCGCCGGAAGTGGCCACCACCACGCCGCCACCTACACCGGTGGCCCCGAAAGGCGAAAGCCGCGAGGTGCGTGTCGTGTCGCCGCCAAGGCCGAAATATCCGCCGGCAGCTGCGCGCAACCGGCAGAGCGGATGGGTGGAGGTCGAGTTCACCGTCGCGGCGAATGGTGAAGTCCAGAATGCCCACGTGACCGGATCGCAGCCGGCGCGCGTGTTCGACCGCGAGGCCGTGCGTGCCGTGGAAGGTGCCAAGTTCGAGCCCAAGCTGGTCGATGGCCAGCCGGTTGCATCGACGCTGCGTCGCCGAATCGAGTTCAACCTCGGCGAATGAGTCCAAGGCAGGTACAGCGGCATGCGCCGCTGTACCTCGCACAAGATGATCGGCGGCACGTTCAAGGTGGGGATCTTCAACATCCCGGGCTGCCGCCGGCGTCACCTGATCGTGGCCGACCTGCATGCTCGATGCAGGCCGCGATTCAGTTGCTGCCCACTACATCCGTCGTGTCTTCGCCACTTTCGTCTTCAATGCCGGCCCAATTCTCGTCGGGCAATCCCAGGTAACGATCCATCAGCATCGGCATGAGCCCGCTCGGCGTGGCGCTCTCGCAATTCCACAGCATCACGATGCCGAAACGGTGCCTGGGCAGGAAGGCGATCAGGGCGCGATAACCTTGCACGGCGCCCGCATGAAAGATCAGTGTTTCCCCGGCGTAGTCGTAGATGCGCCATCCCAAGGCATATTGCGCTTCCCGAAGCCGCCCGCGCCGCCAAGGCGTGATGCGCATTTCACGCGCGGTCTCCACCAGTGGCTTGTGCAAGGTTTCCAGCAAGGATTCGGATAGGACGTCTGGCCGTCCTCCCATCTGCGCGATCAGCCACTGTTCCATGTCGCGGATGCTGGCGTTCACGCCGGCTGCGGGTGCGACGCGGTAGTAGGCCTCGGCGGGTTCGAAGGAGGTCCAGCCGCCGGCGGCGCGATGATGAGGGCGCGCCCAGCTCGCGCTGCTTTCCAACGCGTCGCGGCCATAGGTTGCGGTGGTCATGCCCAGTGGATGGAACAGGCGCTTCTCGACCTGGTGGTAGTAGAAATCGCCGGTGGTGGCGAAGATCACATCGCCGATCAGGCTGAAGGCGATGTTCTGGTATCCGTAGCATTCGCCCACCGAACACTTGAGCGGAATTTCCTTCAGGCGATCCACCAGCAGTTCGTAGGGTTCATCCTGCTCGAGCAGGCGATCGTAGGTATTGTGCGGCAGGCCTACGCGGTGGCTGAGGATGTCCGCGACGGTCAACTCTGCGCCCGCACTCGCACTGCTCAGGGTGAATGTGGGCAGCAGCCCGGCGATTCGCGTATCCCATTTCAGCCGGCCATTCTCGACCAGCAGTCCGGCCATCGCCGTTGCGAACGACTTCGACAACGAAGCCAGGCGGAATACGGTCTTGACCGTGATCGGCTCGCGCGTATCCGCATCGGCGACGCCGATCCCGCGTTCAAGCAGGATGCGATCGTCCTTGACGATCGCGACCGCGAGTCCGGCCACTGCATTGCTGCCTTCCACCTCGTCGAGCCATCGATTGAATTCGCCAACAATCGGTGCCGGGTCACGCGCGACCGAATGAGCATCGGCAAGCGGAATCACGACCGCGGCCGGCACGGGTTTGCGTGCTGCCGGGCGACGGGCCTTCGACGGCTTGGCCGCCGCGCGGGGAGCCTTGCTTCCGGCGCCGGGCTTGTGCGCCGCAGTTGCGGTCATTCCATCAGTCGTGGAAGCGCAAAGGGCCACTGCAGCGACGACCAGCAAGGCAAGTCGGGTACGTCTCATGCTCATTTCCGGGGCCGCCAACCAGCCACGTGCTAATCTCGGCCCAACAAGGCCGAAACGTGCTGATTCTAGTTCCGCCGGCAATCGGATGACAGACATGGGCATGATCATTTTTCTACTGGTCGTACTTGGCTGCGCGGGGTACGCGATTGGTCTTTACAACGGGCTCATCACGGGGCGCAACGGTTACCGGAACGCGTTTGCACAGATCGATGTTCAGCTCACGCGACGCTACGACCTCATACCGAACCTGGTCGAGACGGCCAAGGCCTACATGGCGCATGAGCGCAACACGCTCGAAGCGGTGGTGCAGGCACGCAACTCGGCAGTGACCGGCTTGTCCGCGGCCAAGTCGACTCCGGGCGACGCGGTGGCAATGCAGCAACTGGCCAAGGCCGACGACGCACTGACGCAGACGCTCGGGCGGCTGTTCGCCCTTTCCGAAGCCTATCCCGACCTCAAGGCCAACCAGAACATGCTGCAACTCAGCGGAGAGCTGGCGGCCACCGAAAACAAGGTCGCTTCCGCGCGCCAGGCTTTCAACGACGCGGTAATGGCCTACAACAACCAGCGCGAACAGTTTCCCGGCTCGATCATCGCCAACATGTTTGCATTCCAGGCTGCACAGCAGCTGGCGATCGAATCCGAGGTCAAGCGCGAAGTACCCAAAGTCTCGTTCAGCTGATCGGCGCCGCCGCGGTTGTTTTTTCCGGTGTCGCCCTTTGAGCCGGCGAGCGAACTGCTTCGTTCATCAAGAGCAGCCATGTCGGCAGACACGGCGCCTGTGGCTCCTGTTTGAGCACGCATTGGCCGCCGTGGTGGCGCTCTGACGGCGTGATCGATCTGTTGCCTGGTCACTCACCCGGCGTCGAGACTGGAGGCCTGTTCGTTCTGGTCTTGTGTATCGCCGCCGCGATTGGCCCGGGTTGGCTGTATCGAATTTCCACGTCGCGCGGCGGAGCAGGCCGAGACAGCAAGTGCGTTGATGCCGGCCCCGCAGCTGAAAGACGATCCCCTGACCCGTAGTCGCGCAGGGTCTCCTGCCACCGCCGGTTCAGAGCCAGCGCCGATGTGCGAAGCTGTGTGTGGATCCCTCGACCTGCCTGCGGCTTGCGGACCCTGATCCGCTCGGCGAGCATAGACGACCGCTCGCCCTTCTTTGCGCATGGCTTCGCCCACCGATCCCATCCACCTCCGTCTGGAACAGCTGCTCGCCGCCTTTGGCACGCGCGTCAAGGTGCTGCTGTCGGGCTATGGGCTGGACAAGCACGGCATCGACCCCGCTGACGTCGAGCAGGAGGTCCGCATCCGGCTCTGGCATGCCCTCGAGCGTGACCGGTCCGGGGCCTTTCATGCGTCTTATGTGCAGAGGGTTGTTGCGAGCACCGTGATCGATGCGCTGCGACGGGCCCAGGTTCGGGCGGCAGAGCCGCTTCCGGACGAGGACGATGAAGCGGTCGGGCTGGAAACGACGCAGATCGCCCCTGATCGCCGGGCCGGCGATTTGGAGCGGATGCAGGGCCTCAAGCGTTGTCTGGATGGAATTCCGGAGCGCCGCAGGTTGCCGATCGCCTTGCACCTGCAGGGTTTCTCGCTGCAGGAAATTGCCGATCTGGCCGATATTCCTTCGGCCGAAGCGGCGAGGAAATTGGTCTCCCGCGGGCTTGAGGAGCTCAAGCAGCGTTTGCGGGATCTGGGACTGGGTGAATTCGAAGATTGATGCCATGAACAAGCCATCTCTTTCAAGCCTGTATCGTCGCCTGACCGCGCGCAACGAGTCAGTCGAGGTCGACGCCGCCGCGCTGACCGCCACGCTCGCGCGCCAGCCGGTCGCAGCGGAGAAGCGCGCTGCGGCGATCGATGCCTTGTCCGAATCGGCAGCGCATGCCGATCTCGCGCGCATGCTGACGGCATTGCAGGGAGATTCCGCGCTGCTCGCCGAGCAGGTGCAGGTCGTGCGTCGCGGCGCGCTGGTCCATGCGCGCGTCGGCACACCGCGCCGCCACGGTCATTCGATGCGCTTGCGTTGGGCTACGTCGCTCGCCGCGGGCGTCGTGCTGGCGGTTGCCGCGGTATCGATCCATGAGCGCGATCTTGCCGCAGGCTCATCGAGTTCGAGCGCACCGGTGGCGACGCACGTATCGCCTGGCGTTGCGTTGGGCGATTCGATTTTCAGGTCGGGCTATGACGGTCCCGCGAGTGCGGCCGATCCGCAGTCCGACCGGGTGTTTCGCAGCAACTTTTCGGAAGGCGGCAGCTGAGTCCGCAATCAGTCGAGAAATTGCCAGCGCCCGCCCGCCGCGGACGTCTTGCTGTCGGATTTTGTGTAGGATGGGCGTGACCTGATTCACGTTGCGCAGGGATTTCCGGGGGAGGAGCCGCGCCGTGCCGTCCTACAGCGAGCAGTTCACGACGGGCCAGTTGATTTTCGCCGAAGGTGATGCGCCGACCGGCGCTTTCCTGATCGAGTCGGGCCACATCGAAATCAGCACCGTGCAATTTGGCGAGCGGCGCGTGTTGGGTGAGCTCGGGCCTGGCATGCTGCTCGGCGAGATGGCGGTGATCGATGACTCCTCGCGCACCGCGACTGCCCGCGCGCTCACCGATTGTCAATTGACGCGCATCGACGCCGGTCAGTTCGCCGAACGCCTGGCGACTGCTGATCCGGTGGTGCGCGCCCTGCTGTTGAGCCAGCTCAGCCGCTATCGTTCGGCATTGGCCAAGCTCACCGGTGGCTGTGATCCAGGCGCCGAAGTGGGCTTGCCGGGCGATGGCGATTTGCGCGCGATCGACAAGATCCGGCTCGAAAGCGAGTTGCGTGCGGCCTTGGAGCGCAAGGAACTCGAGGTGCGCCTGCAGCCGATCGAGGAAATCGAGAGCGGCACGATTGCGGGCTATGAGGCGCTGATCCGCTGGCGCCATCCGCAGCGCGGCGATGTCTCGCCTGCCGAATTCATCCGCCTTGCCGAAGAGACCTCGCTGATCGTGCCGATTGGCGACTACATGCTGGAGCAGGTCTGCGACGTGCTGGTCAAATTGCGCGATCGCGGGCGCAAGCCACTGCCCTTCATTGCCCTCAACGTGTCGGCACGACAACTCGACGATCCGGATCTGGTGGACCGCATCATCGGCAAGGTGCGGGCGCGCAACCTTCCCCCGAGTCGTCTCAAGATCGAAATCACCGAAAGCCTCGTCCTCGATCAGGCGCGCATCGCGCCGCTGCTTGAACGCTGCCATGCGGTCGGCATGCCGGTGGCGTTGGATGATTTCGGTACCGGCTTCTCCAACCTCGGGCCACTGCTGACGCTCGATTTCGATCAGATCAAACTCGATGCCAGTTTTGTGCGGGCGTTGGATCGCCCGCGTGGCGTGGCCGTGGTCGGCACCGTGGTGGCGATGGCACGAGCGCTCGACAGCGACCTCGTCGCCGAAGGCGTGGAGACGCGCGAGCAGCGCGAGACCCTGCACCGGCTCGGCTGCCGCTATGCGCAGGGCTGGCTGGTGGGGCGTCCGCAATTGCTCGATCAGATCCTGAACGGCTGAAGGCGCCAAGAAACCTTCGCCTTCGCCCGTGGTCGGAAGGGCCGCCGCACGCTCGTGCGATCATTCGCCCTTTCCCGGAAACCGTTGATGGACATGCCACAAACCACAACCGCCGCAGCGGCCTTCGCCGCGCTGCGCGAAGACCTCGGCCAATGCATCATCGGCCAGGAAGCCCTGATCGATCGCCTGTTGATTGCCCTGCTCGCCGACGGCCACCTGTTGGTCGAAGGGGCGCCGGGCCTGGCCAAGACCACGGCGATCAAGGAACTCGCCGCCCGCATCGAGGCGGATTTCCACCGTGTGCAGTTCACGCCCGACCTGCTGCCAGCCGACCTCACCGGCACCGAGATCTATCGACCGCAGACCGGCAGCTTCGAATTCCAGCGCGGGCCGATCTTTCACAACGTGATCCTCGCCGACGAGGTCAATCGCGCACCCGCCAAGGTGCAATCGGCCCTGCTCGAGGCGATGGGTGAACGGCAGGTCACGATCGGCCGCGATACCTACGCCTTGCCCGATTTGTTTCTGGTGATGGCGACGCAGAATCCGATCGAGCAGGAAGGTACCTATCCCTTGCCCGAGGCGCAGCTCGATCGCTTCCTGCTGCATGTGCGTGTGGACTATCCCAAGGCAGCAGCCGAAGCGGCGATCCTCAAGTTCGCGCGCGAGCGCGCCCGCCATGCGCTCAGCCACACGGCCAAACCGGTGCAGCGCCTGACGCAGGCGCAGGTGTTCGCTGCGCGCAGTCAGGTGCTTGATCTGCACCTTGCGCCGCAACTCGAACAGTACCTGGTCGAGCTCGTGCTTGCCACGCGTGATCCCGCGAGTTTTGGTCCGGAACTGGCGCGCTACGTTGCCTTCGGCGCGAGCCCGCGCGGCACCATCGCGCTCGATCGCTGCGCGCGTGCGCATGCCTGGCTGCATGGGCGCGACTTTGTCACGCCCGAAGATGTTCACGCGATCGCTGCCGACGTGCTGCGTCATCGCGTCCTGATCAGCTACGAAGCCGAGGCCGAAGGCATCGATGCCGATCAGGTGATCGCGCGACTGCTCGAGCGCGTGCCGCTGCCGTGAGACAGGGCCTGCGACAATCCGCGTGCTCTTGCGGAGGCGTGCTGGCGATGGTCATGCGTGCCACGGACGTGCGTGTCATGGAGGCGCGGTGATGATTCGCGACAAGCATCCCGGGTCGGGCGGGGGCGTGCACGTCGCGCTCGACGAACTGATCGCGCTGTCGGCAATGGCGCATGGCGCGGCGCTTGCGCGCGAACGCCGCACCGCTGCCCTGCGCTCGGGCACCAGCGTGTCGCGCTGGCGCGGCCGCGGCGTCGACTTTCGTGAGTCGCGCATCTACCAGCCCGGGGACGAAATCCGGCATATGGATTGGCGCGTGACCGCGCGCACCAACAAGCCACATACCAAATTGTTCGAGGAAGAACGCGAACAGGCGCTGTTGCTGGCGCTCGATTGCAATCCATCGATGCGGTTCGGCACACGCGCACGCTTCAAGAGCGTGCAGGCCGCGCGTGCGGCAGCCTTGCTTGCCTGGATGGCCAGTCGTGCCGGTGATCGCGTTGGCGTGATCGGCTTCGGCGGGGGCGTGAACGGCGAGGTCAAACCTGCCGGTGGCCGGCGTGGCGTTCTGCGCGTGCTGCGCGCGATCCGCGACTGGGATCACGCGCCTGACAAGGGCAGCAACGATGACTTGTCGCAGGCGCTTGCGCGCATGCGGCACGTGCTGCGGCCGGGCATGCGTCTGGTGCTGCTCACTGATGGATTCAGCGCGGATGCACCCGCGGTCTTGCCCCTGCCGCAATTGGCTGCGCGCCACGAAATTGCCGTGGTCCTGCTGCGAGACGCACTCGAACTGCACGCGCCGCCGCCGGGGCGTTACGCCGTGCATCTTGGCGCGACACGCCGCATCGTCGACTTCGCCGATCCGCGCGTGCGTGATGCCTGGGTTGCGCGGTTTTCACAATCACGCACGCGCCTGCTCGATGAATGCCGCCGACTCGGCATCCGCGTGGTCGAGCTCGACACCGATGCCGATTTGCGCCAGGCGCTGATGCCGCTGCTGGCGCGTTCGCGGTCATCGAAGGTGGTGGCATGAGCGCGCTCCCTGCTGCTGCGGCGCCCGCTGCGGCCTTGCCGCTGCATGACATCCATCTGCCGGCCGCACCCGGATGGTGGCCGCCGGCTCCGGGTTGGTGGCTGCTCGCGACGATCATCGGGGTTGTCGCCGGCCTGGCCATGCGTTGGCTCTGGCGACGCTGGCGCTTGCACCGCTGGCACGCACGCGTGCGTGATGCGCTTGATCGCATTGCCGCCAGCCATGCAAGCCGTCCCGATCCGGTTCGCGTCGCAGCCGAGGTCTCGCAGTTGCTGCGGCGAGCGTGCCTGTCGCTCGATCCGGCAGCCGCTGCCCTCAAGGGGGAGGCGTGGCTCGATTTCCTCGATGCGCGCCTGGACCCCGAACCGGTCGGCGCGGCACCGTTCCGCGAGGGGGCGGGACGCGCCTTGCTCGAGCTGCCGTATCGGCGCGAGGCGATCGACGATTGCAGCGCGCAGGCACTGCTCGCCTTGACGCGGCAGTGGCTCGACACCGCACTGCGCAAGGGGCCGCGTCATGTTTGAATTTGCATGGCCTTGGCTGTTCGCGGCCCTGCCACTGCCCCTGCTGTCGGCCTGGTTGTTGCCGCGTGCACGTGATTGGGCCGGATCGATGCTGCATCTCCCGCACGCGGGAATGGCCCTGCCGATGCAGCATGATGCTTCGCCGGTGACTCCACTGCGGCGCTGGCTGGCCTTGTTGTCATGGGTGCTGCTGGTGTGTGCGGCGGCACGGCCGCAGTGGCTCGGTCCGCCCGAGGACGTGGCTCGTTCGGGACGCGACCTGCTGCTTGCAATCGATACCTCGGGCAGCATGAGCATCGAGGACATGCAATTGGGCGGCGCACCAGCGCAGCGCTTCGCGGCAATCCAGGCGATCGCCAGTGATTTCATCCACCGCCGCGAGGGTGACCGCGTCGGTCTCGTGCTGTTCGGTTCGCGCGCCTATCTGCTGGTGCCGCTCACCTTCGACCTCAAGACCGTCGGCCAGCAGCTGATGGAATCGACCATTGGTCTGGCTGGTCGTGAAACCGCGATCGGTGATGCGGTTGGTCTGGCCGTCAAGCGAATGCGTGACCGACCCGAGCAGCAGCGCGTGCTGATTCTGCTCACCGATGGCGTCAATACCGCGGGCGAGCTCTCGCCGCAAAAGGCGATTGAACTGGCTGAGGCGAACCATGTTCGCATCTACACCATCGGTGTCGGCGCCGACGCGATGCGCGTGGACTCGCTGTTCGGCAGCCGTATGGTCAATCCGTCGGCCGATCTCGACGAGGCGATGCTCACGCAGATGGCACAGACCACCGGCGGAAAGTATTTTCGAGCGCGCAACAGCGAAGAACTCGCCGACATCTATCGGCAGATCAACAAACTCGAGCCGATCGATGACAGCAAGGAAAGCCTGCGCCCGGTCGATGAGTTGTACTGGATGGCGCTGGCGGCGGCCCTGCTGGTCGCCGCTGGTGCATTTGCGGCGCCGCTTTGGCGCATGCCGGTTCAGGGCAGGGCGGGCGCCGGATGAATGCCTTGGCAAACCTGCATTTCCTGCGACCCTGGGCCCTGCTCGCATTGGCTGCGCTGCCCCTGTTGTGGCTGCTTGCGCGGCGCGTCGGCGCCGATGCCGGCGGCTGGCGCAACGCGGTCGACCCGCATCTGTTGCCTCATCTGATTGAACGCAGCGATGGCAACGGCGCACGCGCTGCGCGCTTGCTGGCGGCACTGGCGTGGACGCTGGCTTGCATCGCGCTTGCCGGCCCGGCCTGGGAGCGCGAGCCGATGCCATTGTTGCGCAACGAAGCGGCGCGCGTGTTTGCGCTGGAACTGGCGCCGAGCATGCTTGCACAGGATCTCAAGCCCAGTCGCCTCGAACGTGCCCGCTTCAAGCTCGACGACCTGCTCGAACGCAGCCGTGATTACCAAAGCGCCCTGATCGGATACGCCGGCGAAGCCTTCGTTGCCGCACCGCTGACCGATGATGTCGGGACCGTGCGTCACCTGGTGGGCGCGCTCGATCCTTCGACCATGCCGGTGGCAGGCAATGCGACCGATCGCGCGATCGACAAGGCCGTTTCCCTGATGGAACAGGCCGGCGCGCATCATGGTCAGATCGTGCTGATCGCCGACTCCGCCAATGGTGCATCGCGTGCCGCTGCAAAACGCGCGCATGACAAGGGTTTCACGGTGTCGGTGCTCGGCGTGGGCACCGCAGCGGGCGCGCCGGTTCCGCTGGCACAAGGTGACTTCCTCAAGGATGCGGGCGGGAATGTCGTGCTCACCCGACTCGACGAGGCGGCCTTGCGCGAACTCGCGGCGGTGGGTGGCGGACATTACGCAACCCTCGCCGCCGGTCGCGGCGATCTCGATGCCTTGTTGCCGGACCAGGCCCGCGTTGATGTGGCCAAAACCGCCACAAGCGCTGGCAAGGCGATCGGTGAGCGCTGGCGCGATCGCGGCCCGTGGTTGCTGCTGCTGTTGCTGCCGCTGGCCTTGATCGGCTTTCGGCGCGGCTGGTTGATGCTGCTGGTACTGGCCTTGTTTGCGCCACCGCCCAGCGCGCAGGCGGCGAGTCTGTCCGATCTGTGGCAGCGCCGCGATCAGCAGACCGCTGCGGCGCTCGCGCGTGGCGATGCCAAGGCTGCGGCGCAGCTCGCGCCGGATGCGGCATGGCGTGGTGGTGCTGCATATCGGGAAGGCGACTTTGCGCGGGCGGCCGACGAGTATGCGAAGGTCGACAGCGCCGATGGTGCCTACAACCGTGGCAATGCACTCGCGCAGAGCGGCCATCTCGAAGATGCCCTGGCAGCCTATGATCAGGCGCTTGCGCGCGAGCCGGGCATGCCCGATGCGGTGGCCAATCGCAAGATCGTCGAGGATGCGCTCAAGAAGCAGCAACAAAAGCAACAGCAACAACAACAACAGCAACAAAATCAGAATCAGCAGCAGGGCAAGAAGAGCCAGCAGGGACAGCAGGATCAACAGGGTCAGCAAGGCCAGCAGGATCAACAGGGCCAGCAGGATCAACAGGGCCAGCAGGATCAACAGGGCCAGCAGGATCAACAGGGCCAGCAGGATCAACAGGGCCAGCAGGATCAACAGGGCGAACAGAACCCGCGGGATCAGCAAGCCAAGCCATCGCAGCAGCAGTCACAACAGCACGAAGCGGGTGATCAGCAGGACGCAAAGGCGTCCGAACAACAGCGCCAGGCGCTCGCAAATGCGGTCGATCAGGCGCTCGCCGCCAAGGATCAGCCGCAGTCTGCGCAACCGGCGGAGGCTCCCCGGCAACAGGATCCTGCCGCGCGCGAGAAGCAGCAGGCGCTCGAACAATGGTTGCAGCGCGTACCCGACGATCCCGGTGGTCTGCTGCGGCGCAAGTTCATGCTCGAATACCAGCGCCGCCAGCAGGGCGGAGGAGATGGATCATGAAATCCAGGGTGATGCGCCTGCTCGTCTGCATGGCGCTGTTTGGCTGGATGTCGATCGCATTCGCGGCCGACACCGCGCGCGCCTGGCTCGATCGCGACAGCATGCGTCTGGGTGAAACCGTCACGCTCAACGTCGAAACCACCGATGCCAATGCCGTCGCGCCCGATTTCTCCGCATTGACCAAGGACTTCGATGTCGGTGGTACGCAGTCGAGTCAACAGGTCAGCATCGTCAACGGAGCGCGCAGCGCGAAGATGCTGTGGGCGGTCGCGCTGCAGCCGCGCCACGAGGGGCGCATCACGATAGCGCCGATCGCTGTTGGATCGGCGAGTACGGCCGTGCTCACGCTCGAAGTGGGTGCAGCGGCACCGCCCGCTCAAGCCGGCGGTGAGGTGTTCTTCGAGGTCGACGCGCAACCACGCAATCCCTGGGTGCAGCAGCAGGTGCGCTACACCGTCAAGCTCTACTACGCAGTCGATCTCACCGGCGGCAACATCGATCCTCCCAAGGCCGATGGCCTGAGCGTGCAGCATCTGGGACAGGACAAGCAGTACGTCGCCAATGTCGGCGGCAAGCGTTATCAGGTCGTCGAACAGCACTATGCACTCACGCCCGAACGCAGTGGCACGATCGAATTGCCGGCCTTGCAGTTTCGCGGCGCCACACTCGACCTGCGCGATCCGAGTTCCTTTTTCAGCCGAGGTCGCCAGATTTCGGCGCGGTCGCAGCCGATCACGCTCGAGGTGCAGCCACAGCCAGCGATCTGGCCGACCGACCAGCCCTGGCTGCCCGCCGCGTCGCTGATCCTGCAGGACGAAAGTGAATTGCCGACCCAGGTGCATGTCGGCGACGCGGTCACGCGCACGATCCGCCTGCAGGCGCAAGGACTGAGCTATGCGCAATTGCCCGAGCTGCAACTGCCGGCGATTGCGGCGGCCGATGTCTATCCGGACAAGAGCGATACACGCACGCGCGATGATGGCGACTGGCTCTATGGCGAGCGCGTGCGCAAGTTCGCGATCGTGCCGCGGCATGCCGGCAACCTGACCGTGCCGGGTGTGCGCGTCACATGGTGGAATACGCAGACGGCCCGGCTTGAAACGACGCAATTGCCGGAACGCAGCATCGAAGTCTTGCCCGCGCTTGCCGGCAGTGGGGTGGCGGCTCCCGTGCCGCCCTCAAGCGCGGTTTCGCCGCCTTCGACGCCCACGCAGGGCGCCGCGCCATCGATGGCGCCGACCAATCCATATGCACCTCTGCTTGCCGATTCACAGGCGCGCTTTTGGCGCATTGCCGCGGCACTGCTGCTGGCGGCGTGGCTGGCAACGGCGTTCGGCTGGTGGTTGCATTGGCGGCGTGCGGCCCAGCGCGTGCCGGACAGGCATGTGCAGGTCGACGGGACTGCGGGAACGCATCGTGCGGCCTTCCTGCGCGCCTGCTCGCTGGGTGAGCTGGCTGCCGCGGAGCGCGCACTGGTCGCATGGTCGCGCAGCGAGCGCAGTCAGGTGCGCAATCTCGGCGAACTTGCGCGGCAGCTTGCCGATGCGCCCCAGCGCGACGCGCTCGCACGGCTGCAGCGCGTGCGCTATGCCGGCGCCGCTGGCGACGGGCTCGGCGAGCAGTTGCAGGCTGCCTTCCGCCAAGGGATCGCATGGCCCGCTGCTGCCAGCCGGAGTGCGAGCGCGGAGCCCTTGCCCGCGCTCTATCCCGAGCGCGATTGAGCGGCGCGCAATGAGCCGGCCCATGCCTGCATGGTTTGGCTTGTTGCTGCTCGCAGGTGCGTGCGCCGCGCAGGGCGAGTCCTTGCCGTGGGAAATCTGGCAATCACCCGCGACGCTCGCCATGCTCAAGGCGGATGATGCGCTGGTGATGACCTCGAGCCGCTGCCCCGCGGGTTGCCGCTTTGATCGCAGCAATGCCGGCGGCGAGAGTCCGCTCGACAATCCCTGGCCTTTGCGCTGGCTCTACAGCGATGGCGACGAGGTGGTGCTGCTGGATGAACCCGGACCTGGTGCGATCACGCGGTTCTGGCTCACCACCGGTTTTGGGAGTTCCAGTTGCATCGATCCGGCTACGCGCATCCGCTTTTACCTTGACGGTGCGAGCGTGCCGACCATCGACTTGCCGCTGGCGGCCTTGTTCGATGGCTCGACGCCGCCGTTCACGCCGCCGTTGGTGGCCGATCGAGACGCATCCAGCGGCGGTTATGTCAGTCATGTACCAATAGCCTGGGCGCAGTCACTGCGGATCGGTCTGGGCAATGCACAAGGCGGCGGCAACCCCTGCACGGTCGATGGCAGGCGCTTGCTGTGGTATCAGATCGAACATCACCGGCTCCCGCCAGGCACCGTGGTCACGAGTTTCACGGCGGGCCACGACGAGCCGGTTTGGCGCGAATTCCTCACGCATGCGGGTGATGATCCCTGGCATGGCCTGCTTGCGCCGGAAACAGCTACGCTCATGCTGACTGCGGGCGCAGACCTGCCCGTGCTCAGCCGCGTTGGCAGTGGATGGCTGCGCGCAATCCGATTGCACCTGCCGCGCGCAGCCTATGCCGATGTCGGTGTGCGCGTGCGCGTCGATGGCATGGTCGCGGTCGATATGCCGCTGTCCGATTTCTACGCCACCGGGCCCGAAGCGCAGCGGCCCGCACGCAGCGTGCTGCTGGGTGAAGATGCGGCGGGCTGGCTGTATGCGTGGTGGCCCATGCCCTATCGAAGTTCGCTGGCGGTCGAGCTCTATGGTGCTGCGAGCCTTGCCGCGCCGATTTCCATCGATACGGATCTGCGTCTGGATTCAAGTCCGGTCCCTGCCGCGGCGGGCCAGTTCTCGGCAACCCTTGGCGACCAGTGCCGGGCCGATGGCGCCTTCGTGCTGGATCAGGCGCAAGGGGCGGGCAAGATCGTCGGTCTTGGTGCGCGCTATCGTGCCGACGGGCTTGTCAGTCGCGGCTATCTCGAAGGAGACGAGCAGGCCACGGTCGATGGCGCGTCGACGCCGGTCTGGCATGGGACCGGCGTCGAGGACCTGTTCGATGGCGGCTTCTATTTCGATCATGGCAGCTTCGCCAATGCGCTGACCGGCGCAACCGAGACCGATAGCGAAGGCAATGGCGCAAGCGCGGTCCATCGACTCCTGCTCAGCGACGCCTTGCCCTACACCGACGGGTTGCGCCTGGTGCAGGAAGCGGGTTATTCGCCAAGCCAGCCGGTGCCGATGTGCGCGCGCTACGTGGTGCATGCCTATCGTCAGCGGCAGCCGTTGTTGATCACTTACGAAACCTTCGAGATCGGTGACACGGCAGCTGCCACTGCGCATGACCATGTCGGCGCGCCGGGTGCACAGTGTGTGAGCGTGCAGGGCATTTTCGAAGGTTACGCGGTGCCCTCCCGTGCGGCACAGGCTTGCACAAGCACGAGCGGCAGCATCCATTTTCGCTTTGACGCAACCGGGGTTCCGCGGCCGCTGCGTCTGCGGCGCAGCTTCGACGTGGGCGGCGGCATGCCCGGCGTTACGGCGGGTTCGGCTGGCGCAAGGGTGTTGGTCAATGGCGCGTTCGCCGGCGCGTTTGCGCCGGTCGCGGCCAATGTGCCGCGTCGCTGGCAAGAGCAGGAGGCCCTGCTCACGGTGCCCGAGCTGGCGACGGTGCTCGAGATCGAGGTCGTGCCGGATTACTCCGGGCAGACGCCCTGGTTCAGCGAGTCACGCTGGGCATTGCGTGGCGGATGGCGCGATGTGATTTTTCGCGACGCGTTCGAATTCTGAGCGCGGCTGTGTCGTGTCCGGTGCTTGATGTTCCGTCGTGGTGCCGCACAGGTCGAACGCCAGGGTCGCGCTGTCAAGGCGCGCGCGGACTGAGACTGCTGTCAAAGGTGGTGGGCGCCGGAGCAGGGCGCTGCAGCACCGCCCCGGGCGCGCTCGGTTGGCTGATCGAGAGCAGCCAGGCCGAGCTGCCGGCGACGAGCGCCACCAGCAAGGCGGAACGCATCAGCAGACCGATGCGTCGCCAAGTGCGTTCATCATCGATCCGGCCGGCAGTGATCCGCAGCGGGATGATTTGGGTGCTGTGCGTGAAAGCCTGCATTTGATCGGGATGTGCGGCGTGCATCGGAAGGTTCCAGTGCAAGACAAGCGAACGAGGGTATCCACGGTGTGCGTACATTCGACCCGGTGGTTTGGGGTGCATTCCTGGCAAAGCCCTGAACCGGAACCTGCTTGCGGCTGCCCCGGTCCTGCGCATGCAGAGCGTGGGCGATGCTGACAATCAGGAGCGCTTTCCGACAGCAGTGGGTTTGGAATGGGGCGCCTGCCAGCGGGATTGCGGGTTTCAGGTCTTGCCTGACTGGTAGTACTGCATGAACCTTGCCAACGATCATGCATCCCCGCCCGCAACGGCGCCCGGCGGACCTGAAAGACGCAACGAGGCCGGTCTGCGAGTGCAGGCCGGCCTCGGCGATCCGCGTGGAAACGGGTCGACTTGCGCAGATCAGAAGCGGTACTCGCCGCTTACCGACACCAAGCGCGGGTTGAGATCAAGCCCGTTCTTGTCGGCCTTGTAGTAGTCGTAATTGAGGCCGATGCTGAAATTGTTGTTGAAGTCGTAACCAAAACCGACGCCGGCATACCACTTGCTGCTGGTGTCGTCGATATGGCTGACGCCGTAGACATTGGTCGCGGGATCGAAACTCGTCACGTAGCCGCCCTTGAGATCCGAGCGGAAGTAGCCTGCGCGGCCGCTCAGGTACCAATTGTCGGTCATGTTGAAATGCGCGTTCGCGCCCACGGTCCAGCCCTTGAGCTCGGCGCTGCCGATCGCGGGAATTGCGCCCTTCGGGTCGAACGAACCCAGATGGGTGTAGCCGCCTTCCACGCCAAGCAGGAAGTTCGGGGCAAGCGCCCAGCGATAGCCGCCATTGAGGGCGTAGCCGGTGTCGTCGCCGTCATAACCGTTTCGGTCGAGCGCCGCTTGTCCGACCTGGGCATTGAGGAAGAAGCCCGAGTCATTGGCCGCATGGGCGGCGGGGATTGCAAACAGGGCGGATGCAAGGGCAGTTGCCAACAACATGTTCTTCATGGGTCACTCCAGGGAATGGGTAATCGGATCGGCGCATAGGTCTCAATGCCGATCCGGAGCTTGGATGCTCAGTCGCGCCAAGCGGTTCTTGGGGCCGCCGGCACGACTTGGATGGGGTTCATCGGATCAAATACAATACCGCGCAGTTTATAAAATGTTCATGTCGATCCGGGTGCCGCCGAAGTGGCGCTTGGCGGGCGGTCGTACTGGCGTTGCGCGGCTGCCGTGGGGCGCATGGCAGGTGTATTGACATGACCGATTACGCGCGTAAACTTCCGCTTGGATTACGGATGTAAATCTATGCGCATCAGTGAAGCCGAAAGCATCGTCATGCAGTGTCTTTGGACCCAGGCGCCGCGTACGTCCGAGGAGATCTTTGCCGCGATCGGCTCAGCCAATGGCTGGCAGGAAGCGACGGTCAAAACCCTGCTCAACCGCTTGCTCAACAAGGGGGCGCTTGCCGCGGAGCGCGATGGGCGTCGGTATCTCTATCGTCCCTTGCTCAAGCGTGCCGATTATGTCCACGAGGAAAGCAAGAGCCTGCTCGACCGCCTCTACGGCGGGCAGGTCTCGGCCTTGGTGGCGCATTTTTCGCGCGGTGAAAAACTGTCGAGGCGGGAGATCGATGAACTTCGTGCGCTGATCGAGGAGATCGATCGTGAACCTTGAAGCCTTCGATGTGCTGGTGCGCATGACCTTGATCGGTTCCGCTGCGGTGCTGCTCGTACTGCTCACGCGGCGGTTCCTGCGCCGCCACTTCGGTGCACAGCTTGCCTACGCGGCTTGGCTGCTGGTGCCTGCCAGCATCTTCGCGATGGCATTGCCGGCACCACAGCAGCCGGTCTCGAGGCTGCTCGAGATCGTGCGCGTTGCACCGGCAGCGATTGCCGCGCCCGCTCAAGCCTCCACCCACGCCATTGATTTCCGCTTGGTGTTGCTGTTCTTGTGGCTCGCCGGCGTCATGCTTGCGGCTGCGTTGTTTGTCCGGCAACAGCGGCGATATCTGCGCAGCCTGGGTCTCTTGCATGCACGCGACAGCACGTACATCGTGCAGTCGGATTCGGAATTTGCCGGGCCCGCCTTGATCGGTGCCTGGCGCCCACGCATTGTGTTGCCGGTCGACTTCGATCTTCGCTATGACGCGCGAGAACGCGAGTTGATACTCGCCCACGAACAGATCCATCGTGCCCGCGGTGACGCCTGGGCCAACGCGTTCGCGGTCGCGCTGCGTGCTCTCAACTGGTTCAACCCGCTGCTGCATTACGCAAGCGTCAAGTTCCGCATTGATCAGGAGCTGGCCTGCGACGCAGTGGTGGTTGCGCGCTTTCCGGAAGCGCGGCGGCATTACGCCGACGCGATGTTGAAGGTGCAACTGGCCGGCCAGTTGCGGCAGGAGCTGCAATTGCCGGTCGGTTGCCGTTGGCCATCCGACCAATTTCTGAAGGAGAGAATCCTCATGCTCAAGCAATCCCGACCCTCGCGCGCTGCGCGCCGGTTCGGTCTTTGTCTCGTCGTCACAATGACCCTCGGATTTGCCTGGGGTGCATGGGCGAGCCAATCGTCGCGCCCGCCCACGGCGCCAGCGGCTGGGCGCAGCGTCGATGCGACCTTGCGTCTGGATGTCGACGGCAGGCAGGGCAGGCCCATTCGGATCGTGCATGCGCTCGGCAGTGAATTCGAAGTCGCCGATGGCAATTGGCGAGCGGCAATGACCGCGAATGCGACCGTCGATGGCGATATCGCGCTGGATGCCACGCTGCGTCGAGACGGACGCGTGGTTTCAACGCCAGGCATCGTCGCCAGATCCGGGGAGCCGTTTGCCATCGCTGTCGATGGAACGGGTCACGACGCCTTCCGCGTGGAAGGGCAGTTGGCATTGACGAACGCGGCGCCCCCGCCGCCGCCGGCCCCACCCGGCGTGCCGCCGCCCCCGCCGCGGGCTGCACCCTTGCCGCCCGCGCCTCCGGCGGCACCGGCCTTGGCTGCTCCCGCGCCGCCCGCGCCCCCGACCCCGACGGCGCCGTCCTTGGCTGCTCCCGCGCCGCCCGCGCCCCCGCCGCCACCGCCCGCACCGGATCGTCGGTCGCAATCAGGCGATCAGAGTGTGCAATTTCGCACGATGAGGCCGCCGGCCTATCCCGAAGCTGCGCTCAAGAGTCGCACCGAAGGCACGGTCTACGTGCGCGTCTCGGTCGGTGTCGATGGCAAGGTCAGCGCTGCCAAGGTTGACCATGTCTTCCCGGAAAGCGCAGCCGGTGTTCTGGGCGATTCGGCAGTTGCAGCCGTCAAGACCTGGACCTTCGAGCCTGCGCGCAGTCACGGCAAGGCCGTGGCCAGCGATGTGTTGGTGCCAATCGATTTCGCCATGCACGAGAAGTCCGAATCGCCGGCACCGGAAAAGGGCGCGCTCGACGCGATCACGATCCGGGGCGACCTCAAGCACTGATTCGAAATTGGCTCCTTCAAAGCGGCTCTGTGCGGCAATCGCACAGGGCCGCTAAACTGGGCGTCTTCCTCCCGCCCGTCTTCGAAAAGGAGCTGTTTCATGGCAATCAAGGTCGCGATCAATGGTTATGGCCGCATCGGTCGCAACATGCTGCGCGCACTGTATGAAGCCAAGCGCACCCACGACATCCAGATCGTCGCGATCAACGATCTGGGCAATGCCGAAACCAATGCCCACCTGACCCAATACGACACCGCGCACGGCAAGTTCCCGGGCGAGGTCGGCGTCAACGGCGGCGATCTCGTTGTCAACGGCGATCGCATCAAGGTCTGCGCCGAGCGCGATCCGTCCAAGCTGCCGTGGAAGGATCTGGGCGTGGACATCGTGCTCGAATCCACTGGCCTGTTCACCAGCAAGGCCAAGGCCGGCGCGCATCTGGCTGCCGGCGCGAAGAAGGTCATCATCTCGGCGCCCGGCGACAAGGACGTGGATGGCACCTTCGTCTACGGCGTCAACCACGAGCAGATCAAGGGCAGCCACACCGTTATCTCCAATGCCTCGTGCACGACCAACTGCCTGGCGCCGCTGGCCAAGGTGCTGCACGAGAAGATCGGCATCGTGCATGGTCTGATGACGACGATTCACGCCTACACCAACGATCAGGTGCTCACCGACGTTTATCACTCCGATCTGCGTCGTGCACGCAGTGCGACGATGAGCCAGATTCCGACCAAGACCGGCGCCGCCGCTGCGGTGGGTCTGGTGCTGCCCGAACTCAACGGCAAGCTCGACGGCTTCGCGATGCGCGTGCCGACGATCAATGTCTCGGTGGTCGACCTGTCCTTCGTCGCCGCGCGCGCCACCAGCAAGGAAGAAATCGACGCCGCAGTCAACGAAGCCGCCAATGGCAGGCTCAAGGGCATCCTCGGCGTGAATACCCAGCCGCTGGTATCGATCGACTTCAATCACAACCCGCTGTCGTCGATCTACGATTCGACGCAGACGCGTGTGATGGGGGGCACCCTGGTCAAGGTGCTGTCGTGGTACGACAACGAGTGGGGTTTCTCCAACCGCATGCTCGACATGACGCTGGCCTACGCCAACGCGAAGTGAGAATTTCCGCCACGGGCTATGAAACAGGGCCGGTTGATCCGGCCCTTTTCACGTCTGTCCGCCGGAACCCCGCCAGTCGCGTGCGAGCAGGCCGTAGATCGCCGAGTCCTGCACGGTGTCGCCGACGCGCCAGCGCTCACGCAAGAGGCCCTCGCGCCGGAAGCCGAGGCGTTCGACCAGCCGACATGATGCGCTGTTGAGCGGATCGATATCGGCCTCGATGCGGCTCAGACCGAGATTCGTGAAGGCGTGTTCGATGGCGAGCGCCGCCATCTCACGCGCGAGTCCGCGGCCCCAGTAGCGCGGCAGCAGCGCAAAACCGAGTTCAGCGCGCGCGTGCGCGCGTGACAGTGCGAACAGCGAACAGGTGCCGATCAGGCGATCGTCATCGGCAAGCGTCGCCGCCCACGGATAGAGCTCGATCTGCTCGCGCTCGCGTTGCATGCGCTCGATGTGGGCGAGCGCCTGCTGCGGTTCGTGCCAGGGTAGATGGCTCCAATGGCGCATCACCTGTGGATCGGAGTACAGCGCGAACAGCGCATCCACATCGTGCAGCGCCAGCGCGCGCAGACGCAGGCGCGAACTCGCAAGTTCCGGAAATTCGGCATTCATGTCGGCGCGTCGAACGTGTCCCTGCGGGCCATTGATTGGCGGCCTGTCACTATAATGTCGAGAGGCTGGTCGTGTGCGGAAGCGGCAGCGCCATGCGTGGCGTATTGCGGCCATGGCGCCATCTGTGGCATGGATTTCCAGAGGCATGATGAAGAAGGGAACAACGTTGGTCATCGCTGTGACCTGCCTGATGATCGCGGGCGGATGGCTTGCCGGGAAACGGGATCGCGGCGGCGCGCCAACCGATGTGCCGAAGGCAGCTGCGCATGAGACGTCCTCCTCCGGCCCGCAAGCCGGCGCGGCCATGGTCACGACGCCGCAGACGAGCGCCGCAGGGCGCTCGGAGTCACTCGACGATCGTCCGTTGGCAGAAGTGCGTGCCGAGCTTGAACGTCGCGCACAGGCGGGGGACGCACGTGCGGCAAGCCGGCTCGGGCAGGCGTTCCTTCATTGCAACAAGCTGCCCATACTGACCGATGACAAAATTGACGATGCGATCGTCGAGGTCAGTGCGCGTGGTGGCAACATTCTCGGCGAACTCGGTGTGTCGCTTTCGCCTGCCGACCAATCTTCACTGCTGAAGGCGATGATGAGGTTCGTGCAGGCCCGCTGCGCAAACGCCCAGGGCCTCGACGAGGCAGATGCGTCCGCGCAGGCTTTGCGCTGGGTCGAGCGCGCAGCCGCGCTTGGCGACGCCGATGCGCAAGCCTTGTACGGCGGGGCGGTGCTCAATGCCTATGACGTGCGCAGCGCCATTGCGGGTGCCGAGACGTTGCGCGATCGCTTGCGGCAGGCGCGAGAGTACGTCGCGTCATCGTTGGCGCGGGGCGACGCGCTGGCCTTGCTGCAGACGCAAGCGTACCTGGGTAACGGTATCTACCCGCCGAACCCGGAAGCTGCGTACGCGCATCTCTATGCATATTCATTGACGCCACGATCCGGCGATCTGCCGCCCGAATTGCTGGCTGTCATGCTTTCCGACGCGTCCAGGACACTCGATGCCGGCGCGATCGACCGCGCGCGTGAGCAAGGGCGCCGGCTGGCTGCGTGTTGCGGTGCTGGTGGAGGAGCAAGGCGATGAGACTGAGCGGACGGCGAACCGCATGGATTGTCGCGTGTTTTGCGGTAGCTGCACTGCTGTGGGTTGCGTTTCATCGTCAGGGCGACGCGCCGCGGATGGCGCCTGGCGTGCCGTCGCACGCGCAAGCCTTGCCGCGCGAAGCGTCGACGCCCAAGGCAGCGGAGCGCAAGGCGTCGCCGCCGCGGATTGCCGAACACGTTCGTGTGCCTGATTTGCCCCAGCACGCATTGCCGGAGTGGGACGCGCCGCTCGAAGAGGCCGTGGCGGAGCTTCGAAAATGGAGCGACGCGGGCGATGCGAATGCGCAAGTCCAGCTGACCGGCCGGCTGAAGGCGTGCACGCCGCATGCTTTGGAGCACGCTGCATTCCTCGACAACCTGGATCGGGCAAGCATGGAAAGCGATGCCCGGAACCAGCCAGGAGCCGACGAACATCTTGCAGCGAAGCGCGATGTGGCGCAGTCACGCATCGATCGCAATGCGAAGATTCGCGCGGCTTGCGCGAAACTGCCCAAGGATCTGCTCGACCATTGGCTCGACCCTGCCGATCGCGCGGCGCAGGCGGGCGACGTCGGGGCCATGCTCACCTATGCGGAAGGCGCGTTGGACGACTTTCAGGACCTCACTTCGATTGCGGCAAATATCGACGAGGTGATCGAGCGCCGGGACAAGGCGCGTGTGTATCTGGGAGAAGCCGCGCGTCGTGGTGACAAGCGGGCGTTGGTCTTGCTTGCGGAAATCTACGCAGACACCCAAATCGGGCTTTCGAATTCCCCGCTCTACGAGAAAGACCCGGCGCAGGCTTATGCATACGCCTTCGTGGTGTCGCGGATCAGTGGCGCCACACCGCACGAGCGCGCGAACATGGAATGGCTGATGTCGGAGAGCGCCGAGCGCCTCGACGCACAAGGCCTCGCCCGCGCGCAAACCGAAGGCGAGCGCCTCTACCAGCACTGCTGCGCTGGACGTTGAAGGCGTTTGGGCTGATCGCGTCGTGGCGACGTGGCGGCGCGCGCGGATTTGCGCTACGTTCGTCGTGCTGCGGCGCCGCATCGCGCCGCCAAGGAGCCGACATGGTCGCTACGACTGCGCATTCCGCTGCGCTGCCCTACAGCCTGCGCGAGGAACTGGCGTCCAGCCTGATCCACGGCCTGGGCATCGTGCTCAGCATCGCCGGGCTCGCGACCCTCGTCGGTTTCGCGGTGCGCAGCGGTGGCGCGCGCGAGATCGTCAGCGTTGCCGTGTATGGCACGACCTTGATCCTGCTCTACACCGCCTCCACGCTCTATCACGGGATACCGGTTGCGCGTGCCAAGCTGGTGCTGCGCCTGCTCGATCACGCCGCGATCTTCCTCTTGATCGCCGGCACCTACACACCGTTCACCCTGCTGACCTTGCAGGGCAAGTGGGGCGTCGCCTTGTTCGTCGTGGTGTGGGCGCTCGCGCTGGCCGGAATCAGTCTGGAATTGCGCCGTGTGCGCAATCGCGTGTTGATGGCCACGCTTTACGTTGCGCTCGGCTGGATCGGTCTGCTGGCAATCGGACCGCTGCGCGCGAATCTGGAGACGCCGGGGCTGTGGCTGTTGTTTGGTGGCGGCGCAGCCTATACGTTCGGCGTGCCGTTCTATCTGTGGAAGCGCCTGCCTTACAGCCACGCGGTGTGGCATGGTTTCGTCTTGCTCGGCAGCGTGCTGCAGTTTTTCGCCGTGCTGCTCTACGTGTTGCCGCAGGCGTGATCGCGCGCGCTCAACCCAAGGCAAACGCGAAGGCGAAGATGCCGAGCATGACGCCGCACAGGCCGAGCTTGGCCAGCGAGCCGACGACAAAGCCGAGCCAGGCGCCGACACCGACGCCGCCGGCCTTGCGCCACGTGCCGCCGGCGAGAAGTTCGCCGAGCAGGGCGCCGACGAAGGGGCCGAACACGATCCCGGGCAGGCCGAGGAAGATTCCGACCAGGGTACCGAGCGCGGCGCCGATCACGGCCTGACGGCTGGCGCCGACTTTCTTCGCGCCGAGCACGCCGGCAATGAAGTCGATCGCGATGGCGAGCACGGCCAGTGCGCCGAGCAGGATCAATGTCCAGGCGCCGACATGCTGGAAGTCATCGGCCCAGGCTGCGAGCAACAGACCGATGAAAACCAGCGGCACGCCGGGCAGTGCCGGCAACACCGAACCGACGATGCCGACGATCACGAGCAGGGCGGCGAGCACATACCACAACCAATGCAGGGTCATCGTATCCGTCTGTGCGCAAGGAGTGCGCGCACGATAGCGCAAGGCGGCGAGGATCCCCAGCCTTGCGCCAACAGCCATTCAGGCCTGATCGAGGCGAAACGCGATCGGCACCAAACCCCAGGCGGGCACCGCAATGCCATCGCGCAGCACCGGTTTGAAGCGTGCGTGCCGCACGGCTTCGCGCGCGGCCGCATCGAGCGTGGCATGCCCGGAACTGCGTGCGATCTCGATGCGCTCGACCTTGCCGTCGACATCAACCCGCACCTTGAGCAGCACCTTGCCTTCCGTGCGCGCACGGATCGCGGTTGCCGGATAGCGCAGGCGCATCGGCTCGGCATAGGCGAGCGGGCGCGTTTCGCCATTGCCCACGTCATCGCCCGCTGGTGGATCCGACGATTCGTATCGCGCGGTCGGCATCACCGTCGTCAGGTCCTCGGTCTGGATCGGCTCGTGCGGGGCTTCCGGTGCGGGTTCGCGCACGATCGGTTCGGGGGTGCGCGCAGGCACCGGTTTTGCCTTCGGCGTCGGCAGGGGTTCGGCTGGCGGTGCAGGCAACGCAGGGGGTTCCATGCGCAATGCGACTTCGACCTTCGGCGCTGCCGTACGTGGCGCCGGAGGCGTCACCGGCAAGGCAAAGGCGCCCACGGCCAAGGCATGCGCGGCGATCGTCGCGGCCCAGGCAAGGATGCGGCGTGCGTCGAGGCGGTCCAGCTCATCGATCACGAATGCGTGCATGGTCTTGCCTCCGCGTGGTGGTGAACAAGGGAACGACGACAGGTGCGCGGCGGGGTTCGCGAGGCAGCGCCGCTACAATGCCGCCGATGAACCACGGTGCCGATGAATCGAGCGCAGTCCTCAAGGCCGACAGCTTCGGCCGCATCCTGCTGGTCGGCAGCGGCGAGCAGCGTTTCGTGCGGCGGGATCTGGGCGCCACGCCGTGGTGGCTGCGCGGTTTCGCGTGGTTCCTCGCGTGTCGCGAGGCACGCGCGCTCGCGCGGCTGGATGGCCTGCCCTCGACCCCGCGCCTGCTCGGTTGGGACGGACGTTGGCTCGATCGCAGCTTCATGGCGGGCGCGGCCATGTACCAGCGTCCGCCGTTGGGTGATGTGGCCTATTTCCGCGCCGCGCGGCGCTTGCTGCAGCAGGTGCATCGCCGCGGCATCGCCCACAACGATCTGGCCAAGGAAGCCAATTGGCTGGTGCGCGAAGATGGCTTGCCCGCGCTGATCGATTTCCAGTTGGCGACCTGTGGCAGGCCGCGTGCGCGCTGGATGCGCCTGCTCGCACGCGAAGACCTGCGGCACCTGCTCAAGCACAAACGCACCTATTGCCCGGCCGCGCTGACACCGACCGAGCGGCGCATTCTCAAGCGGCACTCGTGGCTGCGTTCGGCCTGGTTTGCGACCGGCAAGCCGGTCTATCGCTTCGTCACCCGTCGGCTGCTGCGCTGGGAAGACAACGAAGGGCAGGGGCCCAAGCCCTGAATCGGGTGGCGATTGCCGGATCGCGATCAGCGCGTGGTTTTCAGCGGCAGCTTGATCGTGACTTCGAGCCCGCCGCCCTCGGCATTGCGGGCCTGGATCGAACCGCGATGGCGCTTGATCGCGCGCGCTGCGATCGCCAAGCCAAGGCCGGTGCCGCCGCTGCCGCGCGTGCGCGCGCTGTCGGTGCGGTAGAACGGTTCGAAGATCCGCGCCAGTTCCGGATCGGCGACGCCTGGGCCACGGTCGCGCACGAGTATGTGCGCAACATCGCCCTCGCGCAGAAGGCGCACGACGACGGTGCTGCCGTCGGCGGTGTAGGCCAGGGCATTGCGGATCACATTCTCGAACGCGCTGTAGAGCGCCGCATGCGAACCAATCAGTTGCAGATGGGCGCGTTCGGCCAGCACGACCTTGCGGCTGCGCAGCGCGCCTTCGTAGTCGGCGTTGAGGATCACGTCCTCGAGCAGGGCATCGAGCGCAATGTCGTCGACCAGCGCATCGCTGGTGGTTTCCAGCCGCGAAAGCTCGAGCGATTGCGCCAGCATTCCCTCGAGGCGGTCGGCTTCGCGTTCGATGCGGTCGAGCGAGCCTTGCACCTGGGCGGAATCACCGTCACGGGCGAGCTCCAACGCCACGCGCTGTCGCGCGAGCGGCGAGCGCAGTTCGTGTGAGACATCGCGGACAAGCCGGCGATGGCTTTCGACCAGGGTCTTGATGCGTTCGGCCATGGCGTCGAATTCAGTCGCCAATGCCACCACTTCGGCGCTGCGGCCGAAGCGGATGCGGCCAACGCGCGCATCCAGATCGCCTTCCGCGAACCGATGCGTACTGGCGCGGATGCGTTGCAGTGGCGAGGACACATACCAGGCCAGCAGCAAGCTGAGTGCGGCACTGGCGGCCATCGCCACCAGGATGTTCTGCCAGAACCAGGTCGGGCGTCGCGCCATCAGGCGGGCAAAGAAGCTGCCTTCGCGTGCGGCCACCATCGCATAGGTGTCATGCCCGCGCGTGCGCGTCGCGCGGGCGCGCAGACGCTCGGCGCTGTAGGTCTCGCTGCTGCCCGGATCGTCGGCACGCAGGTTCGCCAGCACCTGCGCCGCCGCGGCGCGCACATTCGGCGAAACCTCGCGGCCGAGCAGTTCCTTGCCGTCGGCGGTGAATACATACACCTGGGCCGGCCCGAAACCGTCGGCTGTACGCAGCCATTGCCGCGTGGCTTCCTCGCCGTCATGGCGCAATTCGCGGGTCGTGCGCGCGAGCAGGTCGTCCAGCGCCGCCTGCAGGCGGGTGATTTCGGTGCCGGGGATCTTCTCGGTTTCGAAGTTGCTGGTGCCAACCCAGGCGAACATGACCAGCAGCACCACGGTGGCGATCCACAGCACGCCGAAGATCCGCCAGAACAGACGTTGCATCATCGATTTGGCCGCCCCGAAGTCCGCGCTTACTCGCCGTTGCCGAGTTGGCGCAGCAGATAGCCGCTGCGATGGATCGTGGTGATTGGCGAAGCGCCATCGGGCGCATCGCCGAGCTTGCGGCGCAAATTGGAGACATGCACGTCGATCGAACGGTCGAACGGACCGAGCGGGCGACCGAGCACGCTTTGCGAAATGCGTTCCTTGCTCACCACGCGGCCGGTCTCGCGCAACAGCAGCACCAGCAGGTCGAACTCGGTTCCGGTCAGGGCGACGCTCTCGCCGGAGACGCTGACACTGCGCGAAGCTGCGCGCAGCAGGATCGGGCCATTGCGCAGATCGGTCAGCACCTCGCTGCCCTCGCCGTGCGCCCGGCGCAACACCGCGCGCAGGCGCGCTGCCAGCTCGCGCGGGTTGCAGGGCTTGGGCAGATAGTCGTCGGCACCCAGTTCGAGCCCGAGAATGCGATCGACGTCCTCGCCCAGCGCGGTGAGCATGAGCACCGGCAAGGGTGATTCGCGACGCAGCTCGCGCAGGGCATCCAGTCCCGATCGGCCTGGCATCATCACATCGAGCACCAGCGCGTCGAAGGTTCCGGTGCGCACCGCCGCCAGCGCCGAATCGGCATCATGGGCGAGCATGACGTCGAAGCCATCGCGGGTTAGGAAATCACGCAGCAACTGGGCCAGTTCGACGTCGTCATCGGCGAGCAGGATGCGGGGATTGGCCATGCGCGAAGCATACTGGGCGCCTGTCGGAGCCGCCTCCGGGCACGCTCCGCTTTGCATGCCTTTACGCGCCGGCACGAATGCATCGGCGCGTCTGGCTCAGCGACCCGGTCAGGTGCTGCCTTGACGATGGTGCGAATCGGAAAGGCGCTTCATCAAGGGCAGCGCCGCAATCGCGATCAAGGTACAGACCAAGGCGGCGATGCCGAGCTTGTTGAACAACGCGGTATAGATCGGCAGGGTCTGCAGGGGTTCGCTGATGTCGCTGGGAACGCTGGCATAGGTTGCCACCACGCCGCCCAGGTATTGGGAGATGCCCGAGGCAACGAACCACGCGCCCATCATGAAGCCGCCCATTCGCGCCGGCACGTAGCGGGCGATCATCGCCAGGCCCAGGCCGCTGACCAGCAGTTCGCCCAACGAGATCGCGCCATAACCCCACACCATCAGCCACGACGACACCTTGCCATCGGCCCCGGCGAAATGCTGCGCGGCGCCGTAGATGAAGAAGCCGCCGGCGATGATGACGAATCCGAGGGCGAACTTGGCGGCAATCGACAGATCGCGCTTGCGCTTGCCGGCCCAGGTGTAAAGCCAGGCGAGGATCGGGCTGAGGATGAAGATCCAGATCGGGTTGAAGGCCTGGATCTGTGCCGGCGACCAGTCCCATAGATGCGCGCCGAACACGTTGAAGGCCATGTCGACGTTGCGCAGTGCGAACAGATTGAGCGAGGTCGACATCTGCTGGTAGAAAACGAAATAGAACACCGTCTGCACGGTGAGCACGAGTGCGGCGATCAGGCCCGGTCGCTCGTCGCGGCGTCCACTCGAAATCAGGTAGGCGAAGATCGCGAGTACCGCGATTCCGGCAACATAGACGAAGGCGCGTGCGACCGTCTCGTGTTCGAGGATGTAGGCCGAGGCAAATACCGCAACCATGCCCAACGCGAGCACGGCGCCGAGCTTGCTCCAGTCGACTGGCTGCGCATCCGGCGCCGAGCCGATCTGCCCCATCGATGCGCGCATGATGAGGTAGTTGAACAGACCCACGATCAGCCCCACCGAGCACACCGCGAAAGCCACATGCCAGCCCAGTTCGTTGCCGTAAGCCTGGTTGACGTAGTCCTTGAGCCAAGGCGTGAGCAACTGCGAAATCATCGCGCCGAGGTTGACCGCCATGTAGTAGATCGTGAAGGCGCTGTCGATGCGCGAATCGTCACCTTCGTAGATCTTGCGCACGAGATTGCCGGCATTGGGCTTGAACAGGCCGTTGCCGACCACGATCACGCCGAGCGCGCAGAACAGGAACCAGGTGCTTTCGGTCGGCACCACCATCAAGGCGTAGCCTGCGGAAAGGATCACCGCGCCCAGCAGCATCGTGCGACGCGTACCGAGGATCTTGTCGCCGATCCAGCCGCCGATCGCCGGCGCCACGTAGATCAATGCCGCTGCCGCGCCCCACACCAGATTGGCGCGGTCATCGTCGAAACCCAGGCGCTGCACCATGTAGTAGACGATCAGCGCCTGCATGCCGTAATAGCCAAAGCGTTCCCACATTTCGATCAGGAACACGGTGGCAAATGAACGCGTCTGGCTCTGGGGGGCTGCTGTGGTCATCGGATATCTCCGCGGCAAGGCGAGGAATGGACGGGGCTCGCGGCGCGGTCAAGCGCGCGCGGACTGGCTTGGTCGCGGCTGCGCAGGTGCGTGCGGCAGCCAGTGGCGCAGCAAGGTCGCCAGCAGCAGCGCGTACAGGGCCGCCAGCAGTGCCGACAGCGACACGTCCGAAAGGAAATGCTTGGCCATGTCGATGCGGGCGATGATCGCGAACAGCGGAATCGTCAGCAGCAGCAGGCGTTGCCACCAAAGCGGGCAGGCGGCTGCAATCGGCAGCAGCAGGCCGAAGTAGAACGAGGAGTGGCCCGAGGGAAAGCTGCCACCGCCGGTGAACCAGATCTGCGACCAGTCACCACTGGCAAGCACTTCAGCCGGGCGCAGGCGGCCGAACAGACCCTTGCCGAGGATCATCGAACCGATCGTTGCAAACTGCACCAGCGCTGCCATCACCAGAACGCGCGGCCAACGTGCGTTGCGCGCCACCTGCGTCGCAATCAGCCCGAATGCGAGCGTGATGCAGCCTGCCAGCCAATACCAGACATGCAAGCCGCTGAGCGTGTCGAGCGTGTTGAGTGTTGCGGTCAGCGCAGGCAGGTTCTCGTAGCCGCCGGCACGCACCCATTGCGCGAGCGAGCGATCGGCGCCAAGCAGGCCGACTGCAAGCAGAACGGCGAAACAGGCCGCAATCCAGGCCAGGAAGCGGCGGTTCATCCGGCATGCCCGGCCGTGCGCCTGCACGCACGCTTGGCGCTGCCGCGGCTGCGTCCGTGCAGCAAGTCGTTGTTCGCGCGGTCCGGGCCGCACTGCATGATCGTCACTTGCAACATCGTCCAATCCCCAAAATGCTGTCCCTTTCGACCGTGTCGTCGGGGTTATGGCATCATCCGGCGCGTTCCAGCCGCGGGCGGGCCGGGTCGATCTTCGACGATCCACGTGGTGGCATTCAAGCCTTCGCGGTCGAGCAAGGCCATCGCGCGGCATTTTCGATCAGGGGAAATGGCAGGCATGCCGAGCACCGAAGCCAGGGGACCGCGCCAGATGGCGCGGGCGTTCATATGGTCCATGCAGGGCATACGCGCAGCATGGCGACATGAAGCCTCATTTCGCCTCGAAGGTTATCTGTTCGTGGTGCTGTGCCCGCTCGGGCTGTGGCTCGGGCGCAACGGCATCGAGCGTGCGATCCTCGTTGGCTGTCTGCTGTTCGTGCTCTCGGCGGAACTGCTCAACTCGGCAATCGAGGCGGTGGTCGACAGAACCAGTCCCGAGTTCAACGAACTGGCCGGCCGCGCCAAGGACATGGGTTCGGCTGCGGTATTCGTGCTGATGATCAATGCCGTGCTGTGCTGGGGTCTGATCCTCTGGCGTTGAGCCGGGCGATCCCGCCAGCCCGGTTGCCCCTTGCACGGCGTGCACGCTGGTCGCACAGTGCGCGCTCCGGGGCTTGCCCGTGCCGTTGATGGCGGAGGAACCATGCGCGCGATCCGATTGCTCACCCTGCTGCTCGCACTGCTCATGTTGGGCGGCTGCGGCTACAACCAGATCCAGTCGAAGGACGAGGCGGTCAAGGCCGGCTGGTCCGAGGTGCTCAATCAGTACCAGCGCCGTGCGGACCTCGTGCCCAACCTCGTCAACACCGTCAAGGGCTATGCGCAGCACGAGGAGAGCGTGTTCACCCAGGTGACCGAGGCGCGCGCCAAGGTCGGCCAAATCAACCTCACCGCCGATGATCTGTCGGACGAGAGCAAGATGAAGGCGTTCCAGCAGGCACAGGGCGAGCTGTCCAGCGCGCTTTCGCGCCTGATGGTGGTTTCGGAGAACTATCCGCAGCTCAAGGCTGACGGCCTGTTCCAGAACCTGCAGGCCCAGCTCGAAGGCACCGAGAATCGCGTCACCGTGGCCCGCAACCGTTACATCGGGCTGATTCAGGACTACAACACCTACATCCGCTCGTTCCCGACCAACCTCACCGCGAAGATGTTCGGCTACAAGCCCAAGGCGAACTTCTCGGTCGAGAACGAAAAGCAGATCTCGACCGCGCCGACGGTCGATTTCTCCAAGCCCGCGCAACCGTCGCAATGAACCTGTAGGAAAGGCTTCATCGGCGATGGCTCCGAAAGGCAAGCATCGCGGCGGTTGCCGCTCTTGCGCATGGATTCTCGGGCCGCGTGATTTAGCGCTCCCGCGTGACGCCGTTCCTGCACGAGCGCCGGAATGCGCGAGCAAGCGTCCTGGCGAAGCCGGCCCCTATCCATTACGTGGACAACTTGCGTGAAACGACTGTTGCGCACCCTGGTTTTTCTCGTCGCACTGGCGCTTGCGGCAGGCGTCGCCATCGCTGCCGACGGCGCCCTGCAGCCGATCCCTTCGTTCGGGGAACGCGTGACCGACCTCACCGGCACGCTCGACGCGCAGCAGAAGACCAAGCTCGCGGGCGAGCTGGAAGCGCTGGAGAAGGCCAAGGGCTCACGCGTGGCGGTGCTGCTGGTGTCGACCACGCAGCCCGAGGACATCGCCCAGTACAGCATCCGCGTCACCGATGCCTGGCGGCTTTCGCGCAGCGATGGCAAGACCCACGACGGCGTGCTGCTGATCGTGGCCAAGGATGATCGCCGCGTGCGCATCGAGGTGGGCCAGGACATGGAAGGTGCGATCCCCGATGCAGCGGCAGCACGCATCATCCGCGAGTACATCACGCCCCGGTTCCGCGCCGGCGACTATGCCGGCGGCATCGAGGACGCAGTGGGCGCGCTGACGAAACTCATCAACGACGAGCCCCTGCCGGCACCGCTGGCCGACGAACGCGGAGCAGATGATCCGTTCGGCAGCACGATGATGTTTGGCTTGTTTGCCATGTTGTGGGCGCGTGTCGTGTTCAATGGGTTTCCCGTATTGCTGCGCGTGCTGCTGGTTGCTGCAGTCAGCATGGGCGCTGGTTGGTTGATCAGCGGCGCGATCGAGATCGGCATCCTGTTCGGCGTGGTGGGTTTGTTTGTGGGCTTGCTGGGTGCAGGAGGCGGCGGGATGGCCAGTCGCGGCGGGGGCTGGGGTGGATTCAGTGGTGGCGGCGGCTGGAGCGGCGGTGGCGGCAGTTGGGGTGGTGGTGGCTCCAGCGGTGGCGGCTTTTCCGGCGGCTCCAGCGGTGGCTTTTCCGGCGGCGGCGCTTCGGGAGGCTGGTGATGCGATACCTGCGCCATCTGTTCGATCTGGGCGCCGCGCGGCGCAGCTTTCCTGCGTCGACGCTCGACGCGATCCAGCATGCGATCCATGCCAGCGAGACGCAGCATCACGGCGAGATCGTGTTCGCGGTTGAAGGCAGCTTGAGCCTTGCCCATCTGTGGCGCGGGGGCGGTGCGCGCGATCGCGCGCGCGAAGTGTTCAGTCATTTGCGTGTATGGAACACAGAGCACAATACCGGCGTGCTGGTCTACGTGCTGCTCGCCGAGCGCGCGATCGAGATCGTCGCCGACCGCGGCATCGCAGCGAAGGTCGCGCAAGCGCGCTGGGACGAGATCTGCGTGACGATGCAGCAGCATTTCGGTGCCGGTGAATTTGAGCGCGGCGCCATTGCCGGCATCGAGGCGATCAGTGCGATTCTCGTCTCGGCGTTTCCTGCCGATGGCAGCACCGATCGCGACGAGTTGCCCGATCGCCCGGTGGTGCTGTGAACCGTGACGTCGCGCCTCACGGACTTGTTGCGCGCGCGCCAAGGCGCTAGCGTGCACGTTCTGCTGCACGGATTGATCCATGAGCGAAACGATTGAATATCCGGCGCTGTTCCTCAAGCGCGGCGAGGACGCGCGCCTGCGCGCGGGACACCTGTGGGTGTTTTCCAACGAGGTCGATGTCGAGCGCTCGCCGCTGACCGGCTTTGCACCGGGCGATGCCTGCGCGATCGTCGATCATCGCGGCAAGGCGATCGGTGTCGGCTACGTCAATCCCAATTCGCTGATCGCCGCGCGCCTGGTCGCGCGTGGCCTCGAACACGCACTCGATACTTCGCTGATCGTGCATCGGCTCAATGTCGCGCTGTCGCTGCGCGAGCGGCTTTACGCGCAGCCATACTATCGTCTCGTGTTTGGCGAGGCCGATGGCCTGCCGGGCCTCACCGTCGACCGCTTCGGCGATGTGCTGGTGGCGCAGGCGACCACCGCAGGCATGGATCGGCGCAAGGACGAAATCCGCGATGCCTTGGTCAAGGTGATCAAGCCGCGCCAGCTGTGGTGGAAGAACGATGCCGGGATCCGCGCACTCGAACATCTCGCCGAGGTGGTCGAACTCGGCCACGGCGAGCCAGGTGGCGAGGTGTTCGCGCGCGAGGGCAGGCTCGAATTCCGCATCGACCCGGTCGGCGGTCAGAAGACCGGCTGGTTCTACGACCAGCGCGAGAATCGCGACCAGCTGGCCCGACTGGTCGCCGGCAAGCGCGTACTCGACATGTTTTCCTATCTCGGCGGCTGGGGCATCCGCGCCGCGGCCGAGGGCGCGAGCGACGTCGTCTGCGTGGATGCCTCGGCAGCCGCGGTGGAAACAATCGCGGCCAATGCCGAGCGCAACGGTGTCGGCGAGCGCGTGCGCGCACTGCGCGCCGATGCCTTCGATCACCTGCGTGCGCTGCGCGAAGCGCGCGAGCGCTTCGACGTGGTGATCCTCGATCCGCCCGCCTTCATCAAGCGCAAGAAGGACGCCGCCGAAGGCCGGCTCGCCTATCGACGTCTCAACGAATTGGGGATGCAGGTGCTCGCGCGTGACGGCCTGCTCGTCACTTGCTCGTGCTCGCACCACCTGCCGCGCGCGGCCCTGCTCGACGGCGTGCAACAAGGCGCACGCCATCTGGATCGCCAGGTGCAGATGCTGATCGCGTTGCAACAGGCGCCCGATCATCCGGTGCATCCGGCGATCGCCGAAACCGAATACCTCAAGGGCTTCATCTGCCGCGTGCTGCCGGCATAATCCACCGATGCATTACCTCGTCGATTTCAATCCCGTCGCCATCGCCCTCGGCCCGGTGCAGGTGCACTGGTACGGACTCATGTATCTGGGCGGCTTTGCCGGCGCCTGGTGGCTGGGCCAGCGGCGACTCGCCGCGGGCCGCCTGCCGGTCACGCGCGATGCGTTTGCCGATCTCGCCTTTTACGTCATGCTCGGCGTGATCCTCGGTGGCCGCATCGGCTACGTAGTGTTCTACAACTTCGGCCAATACCTCGCGCATCCGCTCGATGTGTTCAAGGTCTGGGACGGCGGCATGTCGTTTCATGGCGGCCTGCTCGGCGTGCTGCTCGCCGGCTGGCTGTGGTCGCGCGCGCAGAAACTGCATTTTTTCGACACCATCGACTTCGTCGCGCCGCTGGTGCCGATCGGGCTTGGCCTCGGTCGTCTGGGCAATTTCATCAATGGGGAATTGTGGGGCGACTTCACGCAACGGCCCTGGGGCATGATCTTTCCGGCGGCACCGGAGCTGGCCGAGCGCTCGCACGCAGCGCTGCTCGCCGCATACCAGGCCGGTGAACTTGAAGCCTTTGCGCGTCATCCGACCCAGCTCTACGAATTCGCACTCGAGGGCGTGGTGATGTTCACGCTGCTGGTCCTGTACTCGCGCAAGCCGCGCCCGCGCTATGCGGTATCGGGCTGGTTTGCACTGCTCTACGGCGTGTTTCGTTTCCTCGTCGAATTCGTGCGTGTACCCGATGTTCAGCTCGGCTACCTCGCCTTCGGCTGGCTGACGATGGGGCAGGTACTGTCCTTGCCGCTTGTCCTGCTCGGCCTGTTCCTGTTGTGGCGCTCGCGTCATGCGCCGACCCTGCAGCCGCAGGTGGTCGCCGCTGCCGACGGGGACAATTGATGCGCCAGTATCTCGACCTGCTGCGCCATGTGCTCGAACACGGCACCGAAAAGTCTGATCGCACCGGCACCGGCACGCGCAGCGTGTTCGGTTGGCAGATGCGCTTCGATCTCGCGCAGGGTTTTCCGCTGGTGACGACCAAGAGGCTGCACCTGCGCTCGATCATCCACGAGTTGATCTGGTTTCTGCGCGGGCAGACCAATATCGCCTATCTCAAGGAACACGGCGTCTCGATCTGGGACGAGTGGGCCGATGAACAGGGTGAGCTCGGGCCCGTCTACGGCAAGCAGTGGCGTGCATGGGCCGCGCCCGATGGCCGCAGCATCGACCAGATCGCCACCATCGTCGAGGAGATCCGGCGCAATCCAGATTCGCGCCGCCTCATCGTGAGCGCGTGGAACGTCGCCGATCTGCCGGCGATGGCGCTGCAACCCTGCCACACGATGTTCCAGTTCTACGTTGCTGGTGGTCGGCTCTCGTGCCAGCTCTACCAGCGTTCGGCTGACATCTTTCTCGGCGTGCCGTTCAACATCGCCAGCTACGCGCTGCTCACCCACATGGTCGCGCAGGTCTGCGATCTCGCGCCCGGTGACTTCGTGCACACGCTCGGCGATGCGCACCTGTATTCCAATCATTTCGAACAGGCGCGCGAACAGCTCACGCGCGAGCCGAGGCCGTTGGCGCAACTGTCGCTCAATCCCGCAGTGCGCTTGCTCGACGCGTTCCGCTTCGAGGACATCACGATCGAAGGTTACACGCCGCATCTGGCGATCAAGGCACCGGTGGCGGTGTGAGCCGGCCCGCTCGCATCAGCCTGATTGCCGCGCTCGATCGCAATCGCGCGATCGGGCGCGACGGCGCGATGCCCTGGCACCTGCCCGAGGATCTCAAGCGCTTCAAGGCGCTCACGCTCGGCAAGCCCGTGCTCATGGGCCGCAAGACCGCGCTCGCGATCGGCCGCGCGTTGCCCGGGCGCCTCAACCTCGTGCTCACGCGCGGCGCGCAGGCGCCGTACCCGCAGCAACAGGTCGTGGCCTCGGTCGCCGCCGCGCTCGATCGCGCTGGCGCCGAGGAACTTGCGGTGATCGGCGGCGGCGAGGTCTATGCGCTCGCACTGCCGCTGGCTACGCATCTGCACCTGACCTGGGTCGATGCACAGGTCGATGCAGCCGACACCTGGTTCCCGGCCATCGACCCGCGCGAGTGGCACGAAGTCGCACGCGAACACCACGCTGTAGATGCGCGCCATGCGCATGCGATGAACTTCGTCGATTACGAACGCCGGCAGAGCGGCGCGTGAGCACCCGGCCGCGAGGCATGGCCGGCCACGGACCCACCCGTGAGCGCGTGCAAGCAAGCGGCGGCCCCTGAGCCGAAACGATCAGCGCTTCAGTCTTGTTCCTTGCCCGGCGGTGGTTTTCGATCGGACTGGATCGTCACGTACTGCGCTTCTTCGCCGTCCAGGCGCAAGGCGGTGAGCGCGCCGCCCCAGACGCAGCCGGTGTCGAGTGCGTACACGCCAAGTCCGGCGAAGCGACCGAGCATCGACCAGTGGCCGCAGACTATGCGCAGATCGCGTTCAACCACGCCGGGCACGGCAAACCAGGGATACAGACCGGGCTTCTGCGTGCCGGGTTTGCCCTTGGCGCCGAAGGCGATGCGGCCACGCACGTCGACATAGCGCATGCGCGTGAACACGTTGATGCCGGCGCGCCAGCGATCGATGCCATGCAGGCGCGAAGTCCACAGGTCGGGCTTGTTGCCGAACATCTGCTTGAGCAGGCGCCGGTGCGCCTCGCCATGCAGCTTGTCCTCGATCTCGCGCGCGATCGCCTCGGCCTGTTGCGTGCTCCAGCGCGGAAACAATCCGGCATGCACGAGCAGGAAACCGAGCTCACGATCGACATGCACGAGCTTGCGCGTACGCAGCCAGGTGAGCAGTTCCTCGTGATCGGGTGCGAATAGCACTTCGCGCAGCTCGGGGTTGACGCGTGCCTGATCCTCGCGTTTGCGCTGCGCGATCGCCAGCAGCGACAGGTCGTGGTTGCCGAGTGCGACGATCGCTCGCTCGCCCAGCGACTTGATCGTGCGCAATACAGCGAGAGACTGGCCGCCGCGATTGACGAGGTCGCCGCAGAACCACAGTGTGTCGCGCGCGGGATCGAAGGCGAGCTTGTCGATCAGGCGGAGCAGTTCGTCGTGGCAGCCCTGGACGTCGCCGATCGCCCACGTGGCCATCAGTGCAAGGTCCGCGGCGTCGTCAGCACGAAAGTTGGAATCATCGCGTCGAACTGGGTGCCGTCGTCGGCAACCATCTGATAGCTGCCGCGCATCGTGCCCAGATCGGTCTCGATCACTGCGCCCGAGGTGTATTCATAGCCTTCGCCCGGTTTCATCCACGGCTGTTCCCCGACCACACCGTCGCCGCGCACTTCATGCACCTTGCCGTTGGCGTCGGTGATGACCCAGTGGCGCGACAGCAGGCGCGCACCGACCGTGCCGTGATTGGCGATGGTGATGCGGTAGGCGAAGGCGTAGCGGTTCTCGTGCGGAGCCGACTGGTCGTCGAGAAAGCGCGTGTCGACCGAAATCGAAATGTCGTAGGGTTTCTTGCTGCTCATGGTCACGGATTTTCAGCGACTGGCGCGCCGCCGGCAAGCCATGCGTGAAGCCGGGCAGGCGGGTACGCGGTGGCACGTGAATGGACTGCAGATCCCGCGGGTGTGTGGCGGCGAGCGCTGGTGCTGGAAACCCGAGCCAGTGCGCAACGCCGCGCCTGCCACGCTTGGCGGGGAGCTTTCCCGTGCGCACCGTGCGCGAACGCGGTCGCGCCGGGAGTTGGATCGCGCGCTGTGGTACGCAGTGGCGTCAGGTGCTCGCCAAGGCTTTGAGTCGCGCGCGAATCTTGCCGGCCAGGCGGTCATGGTGAGCACCGAGTATCGTGCGCATTTCCGCATCGGTAATGTAGCCGATGCTTTGGCGATATTCGCGTTTGATTGCCGTGTTTTCGGCCCAATGCTGGTCGACCGTGGCAATCGAGTCGACCACGGACACGGCATGGCCTTCGGCCAAGCGCGCCTTGACGCGCTCGATGTGACGTTGGGTGACCTGCTTGGGCGTGGCCTTGGCCGGCAGGGTTTCGAGTGCGATGCGCGGATCGCCATTGTTGTCGAACGGATCCGGGCCGGCCGCGCGACTGCCCATGAACACCCCATCTTCGAAGCGCGTCATGCATTCGAGCATGCGCGCGGTCTTCCACTTGCCGGTCACGAACGCCAGCACGAAGCCGACCAGGCCCGGCCACTTTGGCTTGAGCGCAAAGGCAGCGGCGCTGCCGAACTCGGGATGGACGAACAGGCGCACCAGCGCGGACTGTCCCAAGGACTGGGTCAAGCCCTGCGCCTCGACATCGCCCAGATGCACATAGCCCAGGGCAGCCATGGGTTTGGTGCAGGCATCGGCATGCGCGCGCTGGTAACTCGGATAGTCTGCGGCCGAGATTTCGACCAAGCCCGGGTCGGGCTC
>NZ_JAHCAP010000050.1 GCF_019634815.1 Dokdonella sp.
GGCCTGCCGCCAGCGTTCACTCTGAGCCAGGATCAAACTCTTCAGTTGAAATTGCAGACTTCCGGGCCGAGGCCCTTCGGTCAAACTTCGAGCGTGAACCAAGCGCTGGTTAAAGCTTATGCTTTGACGTTTGCTTGGACGCTTTGTATCGATGGACTTTCATCCACCTCAAGGCGCCCACACAAGTTACCTGCGCACACTTTCAAAGATCATGGACTTGCGGGATTTTGTTGATCCCGCACCCGAAGACATTTCGTCGTAGGGAGCCGCTAACTATACAACCAATTTCGTGTTCGTCAACACCCCGGAGCGAAAATTTTTCTTCACTCCGCGACGCCGATCGAATCGATCCTGGCGCCCCTCGCTGGCGGCCGAAGCGGCCTGTCATCGAAGGGGCGCGCATCTTACATCCGAATGGCGGCTCGTCAACACCCGCGATGAAAATTTTTCGAACCGACCCGCTCGCGGCGAGGCTTTTCGCGCCCCGTCCGCGGCCCTCGGGCGCCCAACCGTGAGGTCGATTCAGCTTCCTGGCACCAGTTGAACGCGGGCAAAGGCGCGCTTGCCGACCTGGAGCAGCAGTTGCGTACCACAGGCCAGGACGCGCTCGCGATCTTCCACGACCTCGCCATCGATGCGCAGCGCCCGCTCGTTGAGCTTGCGCAGGACTTCCGAATTGCTGGCCGCGAGCTTGGCACTGACGAACAAGGGTGCGATCCGAATGCCTTCGGCAGGTACCGCGATCTCGAGCAGTGGCAGATCGACATCGACACGCTGCTCGCGGACCAACGCTGTCCATTGCGTTACGGCGTGCTCGGCAGCTGCCGCTCCGTGGAAACGGGCGGCCAATTCGCGCGCGAGTCCGAGTTTGGCATCACGCGGATGCAGCTGACCTGCCGCCACATCCGCCTTCATGCGCACGATCTCGGCGCTGCTGCGCTCGAGACTGAGCAGCTCATACCAGCGCCACATCAGGTCATCGCCGATCTTCATCGCCTTGTTGACGATGTCGATCGCCGGTTCGTTGATGCCGATGTAGTTGCCCAACGATTTCGACATCTTGTTGACGCCATCGAGCCCTTCGAGCAAAGGCATCGTCAGCACGATCTGCGGCAACTGCCCGGCGTGCTCCTGCAGCGCACGCCCCATCAGCAGGTTGAACTTCTGGTCGGTGCCGCCGAGTTCGACATCGGCCCTGAGTGCGACCGAGTCATGTCCCTGCACCAGCGGATAGAGGAATTCGTGGATTGCGATCGACTGTTGCGCAGCGTAGCGCTTGGCAAAGTCGTCGCGCTCGAGCATGCGCGCCACGGTGTGCTGGGCTGCCAGCTTGATCATGCCCGCTGCATCCATCGCGCTGAACCATTCGGAATTGAAGCGCACCTCGGTGCGCTCACGATCGAGCACCTTGAACACCTGTTCCTCATAGGTCTTCGCGTTGGCAAGCACGTCCTCGCGCGTGAGCGGTTTGCGGGTGACGTTCTTGCCGGTCGGATCGCCGATCATTCCGGTGAAGTCGCCGATCAGGAAGATCACCTGATGCCCGAGATCCTGGAATTGCCGCATCTTGTTGAGCAGCACCGTGTGGCCCAGATGCAGATCGGGTGCAGTCGGGTCGAAGCCCGCCTTGACGCGCAAGGGTCTCCCCGCCTTGAGACGGCTCTCGAGGTCTTCGCGCTTGAGGATTTCATCAGCACCGCGACCGATCAGGTCGAGGGCGGCAGCAAGGTGTGACATGGTCTGGCGTACCTGAAAGAAAGAAATGCGGCAGCGCGGCAAGCGCCGCGTCGGGCCGTGGCTGGCGGGCGCGCCCACAAGACCCATCGAGTTAATAATTCGTTAGATCGAGACGGCGCGCAAGCCCTTGTCGGGCTTGACATTGACGAGCCTCGCGCACGGCCGCTATGGTACGGCGCGTTTTGCCAGAGCCGTGCATCCGTGACCGATTTTTCCGCACCGCCGTCGCACGCTTCCTCACGACGCACCCACCGGGTGCCGATCCGCCGCCGCATGCGGCGGCGTTACTTCAAGTTCTACCGGCGCGTTGCGCGCTGGACCTTCTTGCAGAACGTGTCGGTCTCGCCTGCGAGTTGGCGCGCCGAACATTGGCTGGTCGGCGGCGTGGTCGCCATCCTGTGCGTGTTCGCCACAATCGTCGCGCCCGCGCTTGCCAATGCCACCCGGAACGATCCGGTTGCGTTGACGACATTGGCACTGGACCTGCCGCAGTTGCCGGCCGATGCCGCGATTGGCGCCTGGGCCGGCGACGGCGAGCCGGATTGGCGCATTGTCACGGTCAAGCCCGGCCAGTCGCTGTCGGACATCTTCCGCGAACAGGGATTCGCGCCGGCCGATCTGCAGCGCGCGCTGGATTCGCAGGGCGATGCCACTGCCTTGCGCCGCATCCGCCCAGGTCAGGAGTTCGGCTTCCTCAGTGATGCCATCGGCGCACTGGCGGCGCTGCGCTTCGAACGCAGCGATGCGACGCGGGTGGTGCTGCGCTTTGCGCCAGGCGGCGTCACCGAACAAGCCGAAGATCGCGCCGTCGAACGGCGCACGCACGTTGCCCACGGCGTGGTCACGCGTTCACTGTTCTATGCCGGCGAACAGGCTGGGTTGTCGGACGCGATGGTGCTCAAGCTCGCCGATGCGTTCGGCTACGACATCGATTTTGCCCAGGACCTGCGCGAAGGCGACAGTTTCAGCGTCGTCTACGACGACCTCTATCGCGAGGGCGAACGCCTGCGCGACGGTGACATCATCGCCGCGACCTTCATCAATGACGGCAAGCGCTACACCGCGATCCGCTACACCAATGCCAAGGGCGAGACGACGTTCTACTCCGAGGACGGACGTCCGCTGCGCAAATCCTTCCTGCGCACGCCGGTGGAGTTCACACGTATCTCCTCGGTGTTTTCGACCGGTCGCATGCACCCGATCCTGGGCAAGATGCGTGCGCACAAGGGTGTCGACTACGCGGCACCGACCGGCACACCGATCCGTGCCGCCGGCGATGGCAAGATCGTGTTCCGTGGCTGGAAATCGGGTTACGGCAATTTCGTGATGATCCAGCACAACAAGCACATCACCACCGCCTACGGGCACATGTCGCGCTTCGCAAACGCCAAGCTCGGCCAGCACGTCTCGCAAGGCCAGGTGATCGGCTATGTCGGCATGACCGGTCTGGCTACCGGTCCGCACCTGCACTATGAATTCCGCGTCGACGGCGGTCACCGCAATCCGCTCACGGTGACCTTGCCGCCACCCGAGCCGTTGCCGGCGGGTGAACTTGCACAGTTCAAGCTCGCCGCCGCGCCGAAGCTTGCCCAGCTCAAGATCATCGACGGCATCCGGCTTGCACATAACGGCCATTGATCCGCACGCCGGGCTGTACCTGGGCCTGATTTCAGGCACCAGCGCCGATGGCATCGATGCCGCGCTGGTGGAATTCACGCCCTCGCCCGAGGCCAACACGGCCGCGGGCATGCACACGTCGCCACGACTCGCCGCCGCACGCACCTATGCCTATCCGCCCGCGTTGCGCGACCGCGTGCTTGCGCTCGCGCGAGCCAATGCTGCCGTCGCGCTCGACGATTTCGGCCATCTCGACGTCGAAATCGGCGCATGCTTCGCCGATGCCGCGACTGCTCTGCTGCGCGAAGCCGTCATTGCGCCAGAAGCCGTCGTCGCGATCGGCTCGCACGGCCAGACCATCTGCCATCGTCCGGGCGGCGCGCATCCCTTCACGCTGCAGATCGGCGATCCCAACGTCATCGCCGAACGCAGCGGCATCCTCACCGTCGCCGACTTCCGCCGCGCCGACCTCGCCGCCGGCGGCCAGGGCGCGCCGCTGTTGCCCGCACTGCACGCGGCCGTGTTCGCCGACGCTCGGATTCCACGCGCGATCCTCAATCTCGGCGGCATCGCCAACGCGACCCTGCTCGTGCCGGGACGCGACGTGATCGGCTTCGACACCGGCCCCGCCAATTGCCTGCTCGATGCCTGGGCTGCTCGCCACCTCGGCAGGGCGCGCGATGAAGCAGGCGCATGGGCGGCGAGCGGCCACTGCAA
>NZ_JAHCAP010000051.1 GCF_019634815.1 Dokdonella sp.
CTTCAACTGCGCGATGTGCGCGTGCCAGTCGTCGAAGCGCGCATGCACGGCATGCGCGCGAGCGTAGGCCGTCAGCCGTTCGAGTGCGGCAGCGAGCGGCCCGGCATGATGCCAATCGACCGCCTTGACCTTGCCGATTTCGGCCGGATCGATGTCGATGTGTGCAATGAAGCGCGCGCGTGGCGCGAAGCGCACCGGCACGCCGGCGACGCGATCGTCGAAGCGCGCGCCGAGCGCGATCAGGCAATCGCAATCCTCCACCGCGTAATTGGCATAGGCAGTGCCGTGCATGCCGAGCATGTGCAGCGCCAGCGCATGCGTGGTGTCGAGCGCGCCCAGTCCCATCAAGGTGGTGACCACGGGCACGCGCAACGTATCGACGAATTCGCGCAGTGCGTTGGCTGCCTGCGCCGCAATCACGCCGCCGCCGGCATAGATCAAGGGGCGTCTGGATTGCGCCAGTGCGGCAAAAAACGCGGCGCACGCGGCATCGTCCAGTCGCGCGTTCTGCACCGCGCGCAAACGTGCACGGTAGCCGGGAATCGGCAAGGTGCACGCGCCGTCGAATTCGAGCTTGGCGTTCTGCATGTCTTTGGGTATGTCGATCACCACCGGGCCGGGGCGGCCACTGCGCGCGATCTCGAATGCGCTGCGCAAGGTCGCTTCCAGTTGTGCGGGCTCGGTGACCAGAAACACATGCTTGGCGCAGGCGCCCATGATGTTGCTCACCGGCGCTTCCTGGAACGCATCGCTGCCCAGCGCATGCGTCGGCACCTGGCCGCAGATCACGACGAGCGGGATCGAGTCGGCCATCGCATCGCGCACCGGGGTGACGGTGTTGGTCGCGCCCGGACCGGAAGTGACGATGACCACGCCCACCTTGCCCGAAGCGCGCGCGTAACCGGACGCCATGAAGCCGGCGCCTTGCTCGTTCGCTGGCACGATCAGTGGCAGGGATTCGTGATCGGGTTCGCGCCGATGCGTGGCGTTGTAGCGAAACACCGCGTCGTACACCGGCAGGATCGCGCCGCCGGAGTAGCCGAACAGCACGTCCACGCCTTCGTCGGCAAGCACACGCACGACGATGTCGGCGCCGCTCATCTTTTGCCCGGCGAGCGGATGCGCGGCGGGGGTGGAAAGCGTGGTCGCAGCTTGCATCATGATCGGGCGCTGCATCAGTTGCGGATCAGGTCGGCTTCCGTGGGCAACGGATGTACCGGCACGCCGAACTGCATGATCACCTGCAAGTCCTGTTCGAGCGCGGAGAAACGCTCCCACGAAATGCCGTTGCAATCCGTGCTCGATGTGAAGCCTTGTGCGGCGTCGTCCTCAATGCCCAGGTTGCACAGTTGGCCGCGACGCTCGGGTTGCAGCTTGATCGAAAAGTTGAGCAACTCGGTGCGCCACATGGCGTACTTGCCGGCGACCACGGCCTGCGGTAGTTGGCCAAGGCGCGCGCTGTAGTCATCGATGGAAGCGTCCAGATCGGCGACGGCGACAGAAATATGAAAACGTTTCATGCGAAACCTCGTTGTGTCGTGATGGGCAATGCGTTCTTCAGCCGACCTTGCGCAGCGGTTCCACCGCCTTGGGCGCATCCGGCTGCAACCACGGCATGCGCGCGCGCAGCGCGGCGCCGACCTGTTCGATCGGATGATCCAGATCGGCTTGTCGGTGGCGTTGGTAATTGGGCAGGCCGGCGGCGTATTCTGCAGTCCAGTTCTTGGCGAAGGTGCCGTTCTGGATTTCGCTCAGCACCTGCTTCATGCGCGCCTTCACGCCCGCATCGACCACACGTGGACCGCTGACGAAATCGCCGTATTGCGCGGTCTCGGAAACGAATTGCAGCATCTTCGTCAGGCCGCCTTCGTAGAACAGATCCACGATCAATTTCAGCTCGTGCATCACCTCGTAGTAGGCGATCTCCGGTTGGTAGCCGGCTTCGGTCAGCGTCTCGAAACCCTTCGTCACCAGCTCGCTCACGCCGCCGCACAGCACGGCTTGTTCGCCGAACAGATCGGTTTCTGTTTCTTCCTTGAAGTCGGTCTTGATCAGCATCGCGCGCGCGCCGCCGATGCCGTCGGCATAGGCCCTGGCGCGCTCGGATGCATGACCGCTCGCGTCTTGCGCCACGGCATAAAGGCACGGTACGCCGCGACCGCGTTCGTACTCGCTGCGCACCAGCGCGCCGGGACCTTTCGGCGCGACCATCACCACGTCGATGTTGGCGCGCGGCTTGATCTGGCCGAAGTGGATGTTGAAGCCGTGTGCGAACAGCAAGGCGGCGCCCGGTTTCAGATTCGGCTCGATCGCATCGGTGTACAGCTTCGGTTGCGCCATGTCGGGGGTGAGCACGGCGACGAGGTCCGCTTGCTTGACTGCCTCGGTCGGCTCGGCCACC
>NZ_JAHCAP010000052.1 GCF_019634815.1 Dokdonella sp.
CAGGCCGCCCGCGATGCGCAGTTTCACCGATTCCAACGATCAGCCCTGGCAGGCCGCCCTGCTCGATGCCTCCTACGGCCGCGTCATGCTCGTATTCAGTCCCCTGCTTGCCGGCACGATCCGGCGCACGCAACTCGCAGTGGAGAACCTTGGCGAGGCAATGAACCTGCTTGCCGACCTCGATGAGGCCGGTCTGCGCGAGCTGCTCGCCGACGCGCAAGTCTGGGATCCGGCGAGCGACGGCGCCTGAATGGCGTTGCTCCAGGCCAAGGCTGTTCGCGATGTGTGGGCGCAAGACTTCGCTGCCGCGTCCCGCTCGATACAGCAAGCGCCGATGTTTGCCGCTGGCGTCTGCTGCAGGACGAAGGATTCGCAGCGGCAATGCGGGTGCCGCAAGCCATCCAGGTGGCCGCATTTGCCGTGAACCATGGCTGCGGCAAACGCGGCGATGGCTCAGGGCTTCTGCAAGGGCTTGTTCGGCCGCGCGCGGGTGGGAGCGACTTCGGCAGACAGCACCAGCACGCCATCGACCCATTGGCTCCAATCCTGTTCGCTGTACTTGTCGTAGGAGAGCATGCGCGACTTGCGTGAGCCGAGCTTGCTCAGCGCGGCAGCATCCAGATACACCGGCGGCATGCCGCCACTGGCAAGCGCGCTGCCTTCCAGGCTGTCTGCATCTGCCGGCAGGAAGGACGTGACCCGGTTGTTGAAACCGTACGCGCCCGCAGCGCCGACGATCGCCACGGATTTCATCTTGATGCCGGAGTCGGCCTTGAAGTAGCTCGCCATGCTCTTGCGCTTGCCCAGTGGCTGCTTGAGGGCATGGACGGTGGCGGTCCACACGACGGTCCTGGTACCGGCTGGTTGGCGATCCAGTGCCCACTGCAGGTTTTCGTACATCGCGCGGTCGCGCCAATTGGCACCATCGCCCTCGGACTGCTCGAGCTGGGCGCGGAAATTGTGCGTCATGCGGTAGTGCAGCGGATCCTGTTCGGCTTGCTGCAAGGCGAGCGCTTCGATCTGGATTGCGCAGTCGTGGATCGTTTTCGTGAACGCCTCATCGTCTGGATGGGCATCATCGAACTTCCATTGGGTCAAGGTTTCGATCGTGTTCGTGCAAAAGTCCCGCCGCATTGCGGGAAGGTCGCGGCTCAGGTCTTGCGCGAGCTGGTGCTGGGCGTAGTACGCGGTGATGCTGCCGATGTTTGGGTCGAACCCGCTCAGACGCACCTGCCCGGCGCTGGCCTTCTCGTGCAGCAGCGCCAGCAATGGGTTGGCCTGGGCCGCCATGAACCCAAGCGATCCGAGCGCGTCATACAAGGCTTCGGGCGTGGCCGTGCCCGCCGCGTAGCGCTTTTCCAGATCAAGAACATCATAGATCTGGGCTTCGAGTGCGACGTGCGTGAATCCACATTGCCGGATCAGGCCCGCGATGATGTCGGCCTTGGTCGTGATCGACTGCCCACCGCCATGGTGGCCTTCCTCACCGAGGAACACCACTTGCGCGTCGCACAGGTCGTTGATCGCTGCCGCGACGCCAGTGGCGTTCGATTTCGGCTTGTCCGATTGCGCAGTCGATGCGCAGCCGATCAGTGAGGCTGCTGCGATTACGCAGGCCTGCAAGCGCAGTTGCAGGGGATTGCGGTATGCAGCGGGAGAAATCGCTCGCTCTGACATCGTCCTTGCCCTCGTTCCGTGAGCTGCATTCGACGGATGTCAAAGTGGAAAGTTCAACGCCTGTGCTGAAAAAAAGCTGCTGCCCATCGCGCCCTCCACAAATTTGCGTAGGCGCTACCGGTGCACCACGTTCCGGTGGCACGCCGACGATGCGCGCCTCAGCTACCCGAAAGCCTTGGTCGCAGCACCTCGAAGACGCGGCCGAGTTGGTGCGCCAACGAAACCGGACGTGGTGACTCATCGAGCAGGCCGGCGACCAATGCACGCCGCAGCATCGGCACTGCACGCACGGCGCCGATCGCCAGCTTGCGCAGAGGTTGCGC
>NZ_JAHCAP010000053.1 GCF_019634815.1 Dokdonella sp.
AGCGCAGCCAGTTGGTCAGGCAGCGCACCACCCAGATCCTGAGCATCCAGAACCTGCTGGCCCGCAACCTGAGTCTCGCTGCGCCCGGCAATCTTATCAAGGGCTGGCAGGCGCCGGACATCGATGCGCTGGCGCTGCTGCCCGAGCAGGCCCTTGCGGTGCAGGCCAACCTTGCCGTGATGCACTGCCTCGACGAGCAGATCCACGGGCTCGAACACGCCATTCTCGAGCGCGCCACGCTGCGCGAGGACTACCGCGCGCTGCAGACGGTGAGCGGCATCGGCAAGGTGCTGGCGCTGACCATTGCGCTGGAGACCGGCGACATCGGTCGCTTCGCGAGTCCCGGCAATTTCGCTTCCTACGCCCGCACGGTCAGCAGCCGGCGCGAGTCGAACGGCAAGAAAAAAGGAGAAGGCAACACCAAGTGCGGCAACCGGCACCTGGCCTGGGCCTTCGTCGAAGCGGCGCACTTTGCGGTGCGCTACAACGAACGCATCAAGCGCTTCTACCAGAAGAAGAGCGCCCGCACGCTGCCGGTGGTAGCCATCAAGGCGGTGGCCCACAAGCTGGCGCGGGCGAGCTACCACGTCATGAAGAGCGGTGAGCCCTTCGACGTGGCGCGAGCGTTCGGATAAGGAGCAATGGGGCGGTGGTGGCAGTGCCGCCAAGGGGTTGGCATAACCAGGAGACCTGATTGCACGCCACCACCGGCCCCGCCTGAGCAAGGCGAAGCTGCGCCCGTATCGCGAGCCACCAAGGGTTGGATCGCCTGGGAAAGAACGTGGGCGAAACCACAGATCTGTGCGAGCACGTTTGCTCGCCACGATTGGACGCGATGGGGAACAGAGGGTTTTCTGGGGCTGCCAGTGCAGCCAGGGGCAGGCACAGCACACCGTGCCGGCCTTGATCCTGATGGGTGACTGGTGCGCGCTATCGCGCAACCACACTACGAGAACCAAGTGCGCGGGGCCGTCGCCGGCCGGGCAGAGTAGAGACGGGATGCGGGACGAACCGCAGAAATTCGTTCGTCCCTATTGACGGGGGTGGCTAATGGGTGACCCCGACCACTCAATGTAACTATCAGAGACCTGATAAACATCTAGCCATGGGCCGGCCTCCGGGCGCGGGCGTATCGTTTGGGTTCCAACACAGACGAAACGTCCACAACGAGGAGGCCGACATGGAACTCTATGCTGGAATCGACTTGCATTCCAACAACAGCATGGTGGTAGTGCTCGATGAAACCGACCGGGTGGTTTACCGCAAGCGCTTGCCCAATAATCTCGATGGCATCATTTCGGCGCTGCGCTCGTGCGCCGGGCAGATCCAGGGCGTAGCGGTGGAATCGACGTTCAACTGGTACTGGCTGGTCGATGGTCTGCAGGAGGCAGGGTACGTGGTGCATCTGGTGAACACGGCAGCGGTCAAGCAGTATGACGGGCTCAAGTACAGCGGCGATGCAGCCGATGCCCGGCACCTTGCGCACCTGCTGCGCCTGGGCATTCTGCCCGAGGGGTATATCTATCCGCGTGAAGCGCGCGCCGTGCGCGATCTGCTGAGAA
>NZ_JAHCAP010000054.1 GCF_019634815.1 Dokdonella sp.
ATGATGAGCAGGAAGCGGATGCCGTCCTTGAGCGGCCGGATATGGCTCTTGCCCACGCGCGGCGCGACCGGGATCGGCTCGTAGGCGACCGTATAGGCGCTGCGGAAGAAGGCCATCGTGCAGGTGGTCGGATAGGAAAATCCGTTGGGCAAGAGGTGCAGGAACTCGCGGAACTTGTCGGCGCGTACCGCGCGAAAGCCCGAGGTGAGGTCGAGCACGGCAGAGCCTTCCGGTCCGACGACACGCACCTGCGCCACCTTCGGTCGTTCGTACGCCATGAGCCAGTTGAGTCTCTGCATGCCGCCCACCAGTGGCGGCAAGTTGCGGGTGACGAGCATTACACACGGACGGCGCAGATCAGTCATCGCGCCGATACGTCAACGCGGTGACTTGCTTTGAAATCAGGCCGAATCGACGCCTTGACCGCAGAAGTCGAAAAACGCAGGAAACGATGGTGTTCATGTCGGAGGCGTGGATGTGGCAGTGACAAGCCAGCCACGATTTTCGACTTCCGCCTCCAGCGCCAGCGTCGTCGCCACCAGCATCGGCACGCGCTCGTGCGCTGCCTGCAGGGCACTGGCGAGAATGGCGGGGTCTTCGATGTATTCGTGGATCATCTGGTTGCGAAGCAGGCGCGTGCTCATCCACTCATCGGCAGATGCCAGCCAACCAAGGCGTTCGGCGCGATCGAAATTGTCGATGGCGGCGCCCGGCGACTCACCGAGCATGCGCAGCACGATGGGGATGAGCTTGTCGCCGACAGTATCCTGAAGACGGCTGAAGCGCGAGGCGAAGGCTTCAATGCGTTCGGATAATTCGACGTCGGTGTCGAGCTGGCGCGCACGCGCGACGGTGAATGGTTCGTCGAAGACACGCCGATCGGTATTCTGCAATTGCTTGCGCTCGCGCTGGACGACGCGCAAAAGAAAACGCAGACGATTCAAATGCTCAGGGTCGTGGGTCATAGCACGACGCCACGCTGGAAGGCCGCATCGTGAATGGGCAAACGTTTGAGGTTGGGCGCCGCCAGCAGCACGTCGACCTTGCGCCCGCCCAATGCCCGACTGGCACGTGCCGCCATGCGCGCCGCCAGCGGCGCCGGATCGCCGACCGGGGTGTCCAGTTCCAAGAGCAAATCGACGTCACCGCCGCGCAGGGTGTCATCGAGCCGGGAACCGAACAGGCGCAGGCGCGCGTGAGCACCCGCCTCTTCCAGGGCGATGTGTTTCAACAGGTCGATTTGTTGACGGTTCAGGCGCATGCGGTCACCGGCGCCGAGTATAGCCAAGCCCGGGCCGGCACGCGTGCAGCGCTAAACATCACGCCGATACGTCAGCGCCGTGATCTGCTCGGAGATCAAGCCGATCAGGAAGATGATCACTGCCGCGCTGAACAGCAAGGTGCTCATGTTGGTGAAGCGGTGGATCGTCACGTAGGTGTAGCCGTAATAACCCAAGCCCGTAAGGAAGAACGCGGCCGCAACGGGCACGAACAGCTTGAGCGGCGAATACAGCGTGGCGATCTTGAAA
>NZ_JAHCAP010000055.1 GCF_019634815.1 Dokdonella sp.
TGGTCGTATGTGGTCGGGCAGGATCTTGGGCGCTTCTATGAGCGGATCCGGGTGCGTGAGGGCGGGGTTGGTCGGGCGGCGATTGCGCCCGAGATCCTGCTGTCGCTGTGGCTGTATGCGACGCTCGACGGAGTGGGCAGCGCGCGCGAGGTGGCGCGCCTGACCGATGCGCATGATGCGTACCGTTGGCTGTGCGGCGGGGTGCAGGTCAATTACCACACGCTGTCGGACTTTCGGAAGGATCACGGCGAGGCGCTCGACGAGTTGCTCAGCGCCAATGTGGCAACGCTCATTGCCGCCGGGGTGGTGAAGCTGCGCCAGGTGGCGCATGACGGCATGCGGGTGCGGGCCAGCGCGGGGGCGGGATCGTTCCGGCGCGAGGACAAGCTCGCGGGCTACCTGGAGGCGGCCCGCGAGCGGGTTGCGCAACTCAAGGCCGAGCTCGAAGCCGACCCGGGCAAGGCCGATCGGGCTCGTCAGGCGGCACGGCTGCGCGCGGCCCGTGAGCGCGAGGCCCGGGTGGCCGAGGCGCTGGCACGCTTGCCCGAACTCGAAGCGATCAAGCGCCGCCAAGGCAAGGCCGCCGATCAGGCGCGCGCCTCGACGACCGATGCCCAGGCGACGGTCATGAAGATGGGTGACGGCGGGTTTCGGCCCGCGTACAACCCGCAGTTGGCCAGCGACGTCGATTCGCTGGTGATCGTGGGCGTCGAGGTGGCCACGGCGGGAAGTGATCAGGGTCAGATGGTGCCGATGATCGAGCAGGTGCGCGAGCGTTGCGGTCAGGCGCCCGAGGCCTGGTTGGTCGATGGCGGCTTTGTGGGTCACCAGCAAGTCGAACAAGCCAGCGCACACACCACGGTGTACGGGCCGGTGCCGGCGGCCAAGGACAAGACGGTGGATCCGCACCAGCCCAAGCCCGATGACAGTCCTGCGGTGGCGGCGTGGCGAGCGCGCATGGGGACCGACGAGGCCAAGGCGATCTATAAGAACCGCGCCGCAACCGCCGAGTGCGTCAATGCCCAAAGCCGCAACCGGGGACTGCAGCAGTTCCGCGTGCGCGGACTGGCCAAGGTCAAGTGCGTGGTCCTGTTCTTTGCCTTGGCCCACAACCTGATGCGTATGGCCAGCCTCGCGCCGGAGATGCTCGCCCTCGGGAAAGGTGCGTCTGCCGTGTCCGGAATCGGGGCTTGAACGTAGGAAACACCGAAGAACGATCCGAAAAAGCAGAAAGCGCGAGCACATTCATGCTGAATAGATCATCTGGCCGCCACGGCGGTCACAAACCCACTCGCACCCTCCTCGGCGGGCGTGACCGAAAAGTTCACAAGCTCTGAG
>NZ_JAHCAP010000056.1 GCF_019634815.1 Dokdonella sp.
ACAAGGCCAGGCTGACAGCGTCGAACGACGGCTGGAAATCTGCGAGCGTTCCTACCGCCTGCTTACCGAAGAGGTCGGCTTTCCGCCCGAAGACATCATCTTCGATTCCAACATCTTCCCGATCGGCACGGGCATCGAGGAACACGCCGACAACGCGGTGAACTTCATCAAGGCGGCGAGCGAACTGCGCCGGCGCTTTCCGCATTCGCATGTCTCCGGCGGCGTCTCCAACGTCTCCTTCTCGTTCCGCGGCAACAATGTCGTGCGTGAGGCAATCCACTGCGTGTTCCTCTACCACGCAATCAAGGCCGGCATGAACATGGGCATCGTCAATGCCGGCGCGTTGGCGATCTACGACGACCTCGATCCGGAACTGCGCGAGCGCGTCGAGGATGTGGTGCTCAATCGCCGTCCCGACTCAACCGAGCGGCTGATGGAAATCGCGGATCGCTACAAGAAGGGCCCCAGGGACAAGGACGACGGCAGCGCGCTGGCCTGGCGCTCGCTGCCGGTGGCCAAACGACTCGAGCATGCGCTCGTGCATGGCATCGACCAATTCGTCACCGAGGACACCGAGGAAGTGCGCGCGCAGTCCACGCGTACGCTCGACGTGATCGAAGGCCCGCTCATGGACGGCATGAACGTGGTGGGCGACCTGTTCGGTGCCGGCAAGATGTTCCTGCCGCAGGTGGTCAAGTCCGCGCGCGTGATGAAGAAGGCGGTTGCCTACCTGCTGCCCTTCATGGAAGAAGAGAAAAAGCGCAGTGGCGAGACAAGCAAATCCAACGGCAAGATCGTGATGGCCACGGTCAAGGGCGATGTGCACGACATCGGCAAGAATATCGTTGGCGTGGTGCTTGCCTGCAACAATTTCGAGGTGATCGATCTCGGCGTGATGGTGCCGGCGCAGAAGATCCTCGACACCGCGATCGCCGAGCAGGCCGACATGATCGGCGTGTCCGGCCTGATCACGCCCTCACTCGAGGAAATGAGCCATGTCGCCAAGGAGATGGCACGCCAGAATTTCCACATTCCATTGTTGATCGGTGGCGCCACCACCTCGCGCGCGCATACCGCGCTCAAGATCGAACCGCACTATGAAACCGCCTGTGTTTGGGTCAAGGATGCATCGCGTGCGGTCGGCGTGGCGCAGT
>NZ_JAHCAP010000057.1 GCF_019634815.1 Dokdonella sp.
TGCCCTGCGCGGTGCGCGTTCCGGCGGGGATCAGGCCGGTCACGGTCTGGTAGTTCTGGTTGGTCTGCGCGGCGATGTCGCGCTTGAGGCCGGTCACCGCATTGGCCTCGTTCTCCACGCCGATGCCGGGGAGCTTTTCCGGCAGCGCGCTGCCGCTTTCGGTGATGACGGCAGTGGCCGGGTCGCCGTCCTTGATCTTGCGCGCGACGATGACATAAGGCTGGCCGAAGGGCGTGAGGGCCGCGCCCGTGCCGGCGCGGTCGCCAAAGCCGGGCTTGCGCGACCTCGTGCGCCCGCGCGGACCGTCCGCCACGCACTGCGCCATTGCGACTACAAATATGCTATAAAAAGAACAAAAATAGCCAACGAAGGACACCATGGCCACCGCGCAGCTCAAGAAGATCACCGCGTTTCGCCGTGGCTTGCGCAGCGCACCGCTCGATGAGCGCATGCGCATCGAGCGTCAGGGCGTGCCGGCCGACATCGTGCGCGGCTTGCTCGGCCAGTTGGACCTGACGGGCGCCGAGTTTCAGTCCCACATGGGCATTCCGAAGGCCACCTACACGAAAAAGATGCGGGAGAAGTCCGACCTCGATGGCACCACCGGCCAATCGGTGCTGGGCCTGCTCGAACTGGTGAACAAGGTCGAGGACATGCTGGCCCTCGAAAACGATCCGGCGGCCAAGCGCTTCGACGCCGCGCGCTGGGTCGGTCGCTGGATCAGGGAACCCCAGCCCGCCCTGGGCAACAAGGCCCCCATCGAAGTGATGGACACGCCCAGCGGCAGGGCATCGGTGTTGCGCATCCTGGGCGCTGCGCAAAGCGGCGCCTATCAGTGAAACTGGCGCGCATCGGCTCGCGCGGGCCCGGCTGGAAGGCCGACGACCTGTCGGGCGCCGGCGCTGCGCTCTCCCCGGGGCGCTGGAATCAGGAAGGCGAACGGGTGGTGTATGCGGCCACGAGCATTGCGCTGGCCGTGCTCGAAACAGTGGCGCACATCCAGGCGCACGGCCTGCCCATCCATCGCTACCTGGTGGAAATCGACGTGCCTGCCAGGGTGTGGGCACGACGCAAGCTCATTGCATCCGCTGACCTGCCCAGGGGATGGGATGCCATTCCGCACACCGAAATATCGCGTCAGTATGGATCGCACT
>NZ_JAHCAP010000058.1 GCF_019634815.1 Dokdonella sp.
CTGCAGCCTTGGCCCTGCTCGATCGCGCGCTCGACGAGATGGTCGCCACGCGCGAGCGCGAAGGCAGCCGTCTCGGCGGGTTCCTGCGCGAGCGGCTCGATGCGATCGAGCGCATCGTCGCCGAGGTGCGCAAGCACTTGCCCGAAGTGCGCGTCGCCCTGCGCGCGAAGTTCGATGCACGGTTGGCCGAACTCAAGCAACCACTCGAACCCGGCCGCATCGAACAGGAAGTCGTGTTGCAGTTGCAACGCATCGACGTCGACGAGGAACTCGATCGCCTGGGCGCACACATCCTCGAAGCACGGCGCGTGCTGAGCCTGCGCGAGGCGGTCGGCCGACGGCTGGATTTCCTCATGCAGGAGTTCAACCGCGAGGCCAATACGCTGGGTTCCAAGGCCGCTGATCCACGCACCAGCGGCGCCGCGGTCGAACTCAAGGTGTTGATCGAGCAGATGCGCGAGCAGGTGCAGAACCTGGAATGAAACAAGGCCGCATGCAGGTGCGTGCGTCGATGTCGTGGTGCGTTACGCCCGATCCATCCGGATTGGGTGCCATGTCCTGGAGGGGGTCATGATCAAGGCAAGACGAAAGCTGATGGGTTTGATGCTGGCAACGATGGCGGGCACATCGATGGCTGCGGACTTTGCCGGTGGTGGCGCGGGACCGATTCCGGACAGCAATCCGACGGGCCTCACGGTCAGCTTCAACGTCTCCGGGATCAGCAGCGGCGTTGGCCGGCTCGCGTTGAAACTGGATCTCGCGCACACCTTCGTCGGTGATCTGGAGGCCACCCTGCGCGCGCCGGGCGGCGTCGCGCAACTGGTGGTGTTCGGACGGGTCGGTCGCACGCCTGCCTTCACCTTGGGCCGCAGCGCCAATCTGGGCGGCGTCTACGAGTTCTCCGACCGCGCCACTGCTGATCTTTGGGCGACGGCAGCGACGCTCACGAGTAGCGAGACAGTTCCTCCAGGTGCCTACCGCACCAGCGGCGCAGGTGTCGCCGGCACATGGCGCGGTGGGTGCACGACCTGGCTGGCAGGCGCCTTCGCGGGCCTGACCGGTGCGCAGGTCAATGGCACCTGGACGCTCACGATCGCCGACCGCGTCGGCGGTGATACCGGCAGCA
>NZ_JAHCAP010000059.1 GCF_019634815.1 Dokdonella sp.
GCGCGGATGATGTTGAGCGCGATCTTGCGCAGCATCGACAGGTTCTGCGGCGCATTGTCCTTGGCGACCGTGCTGGCGTCCTCGCTGAAGCTGACGTCGAGGATCCAGTGAAGCCGGTTCTCCACGCCCCAATGCGCTCGCACCGCGGCAGCCAGTTGCGCGGCGGAGAGGGCGCGCGAGCTGATGTAGTAGCGCCGCTCCAGATCGGACTCCTTGTCGCCGACCACCCGCATGGAGTCGATGCGCCCGATCGTGACGCACTTTGGCCAGTCGCCCGGATCGACGATGCCCTTGGCCGAGAGCACCGAAGCGATCTGCCCGACGGTGCGGCCGTGGCCGCGTTCGACCAGCGCGCTGCGGTCGACCGACTCGACGCCGTGCTGGTCGATGAAGGCGATCTCGATCGCTTCGAGCAACTTGGGCTGGTTGCCCTTGACCATCAGCAGGTAGTCGCCCTTCTTCGCAACGATCTGTTTGGCAATGTTTTTCTGGCAGCCCATGGCGTCGATCGTGACCAGCAACCCCTTGATCGAGAGCGCCTCCAGCAGCTCCGGAATCGCGGTGATCTCGTTGCTCTTGGCGGCGACCTTCTCCTGGCCGAGCACCAGTCCCAGCTCGGTGGCAAAGGCGCTGACCATGTGGATCGCGCTCTCGCCGCCCGTGCCCGAGCCGCGCACGGTCTTGCCATCGATTGCGATCGTGCCGGCCAGGCCCGCATCGTCGCTGAGCGCACCGACCACGCCGCCCACCCAGCACCGGAACATGTTCTCGAACTGCTTCGGATCGAGCGCGCGCAGGATCCGCAGGAAGGTCTCCTCGGACGGGATACCGTTCTTGAGCACGAGGAAGCGGCGCAACCACGCCTCCTTGGTGCGCGCCCAGAAGGTGATGTCCTCGACCGTGTCGCAGTCCGAGAGCACGGCGGCGATCAGGATCACCAGGATCTCCCGGAAGTCGTGCAAGGTGCCGTTACTCGGCTTGCGCGGATCATCGATTTCGTCCAGATAGCTCATCAGGGAACCTCTTTGCGTCGCACTCACGCTCTTCGCCCAAAAGACGAGAGTAGACGTGATTTTCGAAGGGTCCACAAGATGA
>NZ_JAHCAP010000006.1 GCF_019634815.1 Dokdonella sp.
TCAGCCCGACAACCTGCATTTCCGCGCGCCCCACGAGTCGGGATGAATCCCGACCCACATCGGTTCGGCCCGATCTTGGCCTGCCCACGACGCGAGGAAGCTTGTTGCTCGTGGATCGGACCTGCGCCCGACGAGAACGCAAGCCCCGTGGGTCGGGCTTCAGCCCGACGGCAGCGCAAGCCCTGTGGGTCGGGCTTGCGCCCGCAGGCAAGCCTCATCACGCGCAGGCACATGGCCGGTTCAGGCGCAGCCTGCGAACATGCGCGGACCTCACCGGAGACCACCATGTCGCGCATGCTCGTGCTCGGGATCACAACGCTGGCGCTGGGTGCCTGCAGTTGGGGCATCCGTCTCGATGCCGGCGGCCAGAAGGTCCGCACCGCCTGGAGCGGCGATGTCACCGGCTGCATCGACAAGGGCCGCGTTACGGTCTCGGTGCTCGATCATGTCGGCCCGGTCAACCGCAACACGCTCAAGGTGCGTGACGAACTCGAGGTGATGGCGCGCAACGAAGCCGCGAGCATCGGCGCCGACACCATCAAACCACTGGCCGAACCGCGCGATGGCGAACAGAGCTTTGCCGCCTACCACTGTGGACGCTCGAACACGTCCACCCGCATCGAACAGCGCGATGCCGATGGCGCCGCCACGCAAACCTATCCGATCAAGGATCCTGATCCGCGCTGAGGCGCGGCCGGCTTTTGCCTTCTCCCGCCGGGAAAAGATGACGCGAAGCGCCGGATGAGGGCGGCGCTTGCAGATGCCGTGAATGACCGAAAGGCCGCAGTGGCGCGACTGCACGCGGTCGCACGGTCGCATCGAAGGGCAGCACCTGTGCATCCGGATCGAAGCGACAGGGGCCGGCATCGGGCGCCTGCGCGAGCAGCGAGGTGCACAGAGTCTGCAGATCGCTGACGCGCGGCTGCGGCGCGCCGCCCATCCAGGCGCGCAAGGCTTCCCAACCCGCCACGCCTTCGGCGAGATTGAAGCCGCAATGCGTCGGCGCATCCTCGGCGACGATCGCCAGCGTGCGCTGCGCCTCCGGCACCACCGCGCTGATGTAGTCCTGGTTGCCGGGAATCACCAGTTGATCCCGACTCGTGTGCAGGGAAATCACCTTGGCGTTGCCGATGCGACCGCCGAAATCCGAAGCGGCATGCAGCGCCTGCCACGCACCTGGATCGGCGAGCATGCGCTCGATGCCGGCGTCGATTTGCGCGTCGTCGCGGTAATCCACGCCCGCGGTCATGAACGGATTGCGCCCGGCAAGCTTGTCGGGCGCACGCACCAGATCGGCGAGCACGAAGGTCGAATAGCCGAGATTGGTGAGGAAGAACTTCTCGTCGCTGACGTGGATGAAATCCATCAGCTGGCCAAGCCGTCGCTGCATCGCCTGATTGCGCACCGACGGCGGCAGGTTGATACCGGTGCAGCGGTTGACTTGTGCCAGGGTCTGGATCACCACGGCGTTGTCGATCACGCCCGCGAGGTTGGACAAATCACCGAGGTTGTCGGGAATCGCATCGAGATCGAAGGTCCACCACAGCGGCGCCTGGCCATGCGCGAGTTCGCCGGCATCCTGGCATACCGTCGCGTAGGCCAGGCGCAAGTCGATCGCGGTGTCCCACAAACGCGCGCCGGCTGCGGCCGGGCACATCGTGAACACGCCCGGCACCGGCGGAAAGCCTTCGGCCTCGGCCAACCGCAGTGCGATCAGGCCGCCCATCGAACCGCCGAACGGCAGCATGTGGCCGGGCGCGCCGAATCGCTGTGCAAACACCTCGAGCAGGTCGCGGTTGTCGTCGATCGCATGGAACAGGGCCCAGCCGCGCGTGCGAAAGCTCGAGGCAGCGACCGCATAACCTTCGCTCAGAGCCAAATCCTTGAGCGGGCCCAGATCCGGTGGGCCCTCGGGTGGGTTCAGATCAAAGCCGTGCTGGTAGAGCACGATCGCGTCGCCGGCCTGCCAGCCTTCGGGCACCGCGATCCGATACCACGCCCCTGACGCGACCTGACCGGTGATCTCCTGGGGCGCCGCATGCGTGCGGTCCGCATACAGGCCGAGCAAAAGGACAAGCAAGGCAGCAAGGATTGACGGCATTCACTCGATTCCATCGCGGAAACTGGAAACGCCACCTTGGGCAATCACGCCTGAGCAGCGTCTGAAGGCCGCGCACGAGCGCATGCGCAGGTAGAATCGCCGCCCATGTCTGCCAATGCCTCGCCACCGATCGCCCGGCCCATGTTCGTGGCTCTGGGCCGCCTGCTCGAATCCGCGCTCAACCGGCTCGTCGATCTCGATCCGGAGACGCGCGAGCGCCTGCGCACGCTCGATGGTCGCGCGGTCACGCTCGAACCGGGCACGGGCCTGCCCGCGCTGCGTATCGCAGTCGAGCGTGATCAATTGCGCGTGGGACCGGGCTTCGCCGGCGAGTCCGCATTGCGCGTGAACGCGACGCCGGGCAGCCTCCTGGCCATGGCCCTGCGTCGCGGTGCAGCGGCTCCTGCGGGAGCGGTGCAGATTGCCGGCGATGCCGACCTCGCGCGCCGACTCGAACAGATCGCCTCGCGCTTCGCACCCGATTTCGATGCCGCCTTCACCGACGTGTTCGGCGACGTGCTCGGTTTCCAGATTGCGCGCGGCTTGCGCGCGGCCCTGCGCACGATGCGTGGTGCCGCCGATTCCCTGCTGCGCGATGGCGCCGAATTCCTCAGCGAGGAAGGCCGCGACCTCGTGCCCCGCGCGGAGCTGGAGAACTTTCTCGACGAGGTCGATGAAGTGCGCGAGCGCGGCGACCGCCTGGGCGCGCGCATCGAACGCCTGCTGCGCGCGCACGGAAGCCCACCCGCATGACCGCACTGCGCCAAGTGCCGCGCCTGCTGCGCATTGCCCGCGTACTCGCCCGCCATCGCATCGACGACCTGCTGCCGCCCGCCCGGCGACCGCGCGCCTTCGCGCTGCTGCGTGTGCTGGGTGCCGGCGCGCCGGCGGCGCAGCGCACGCTGTCGCGCGGCGAGCGTCTGGTACAGGCATTGACCGAGCTCGGCCCGATCTTCGTCAAGTTCGGGCAGATCCTCTCCACACGCCGCGACTTGCTCCCCGATGATGTCGCCAGCGCACTCACGCAATTGCAGGACCGCGTCGCACCGTTCCCGTCGGCTCTGGCACGCAGCCAGATCGAGGCCGCGCTCGGCGCACCGATCGCGCAGCGCTTCGTCCGCTTCGACGACGCGCCGCTTGCATCGGCCTCGATCGCGCAGGTGCATGCCGCCGCGCTCGCCGACGGACGCGAGGTGGTGGTCAAGGTGCTGCGGCCCGACATCGACGCGCGCATCGCCGACGACATCGACTTGCTGCGTGCGCTGGCCGGCGTGGTCGTACGCACCCATCCCAATGCCGACAAGATCCGGCCACTCGAGGTGGTCGACGAGATCGCGTCGACCTTGCGCAACGAACTCGATCTGCAACGCGAGGGTGCCAATGCCGCCCTGCTGCGGCGTAATTTCGCTGATTCGCCCGACCTCTATGTGCCCGAGGTGATCTGGTCGCACACCAGCGCGCGCGTGCTCACGCTCGAACGCGTGTACGGCATTCCAGTCGACGACCTCGCCGCGCTCGATGCGGCCGGCATCGACCGCGTCGCGCTGGCCGAGAAAGGCGTGCGGCTGTTCTACACCCAGGTGTTTCGCGACAATTTCTTCCACGCCGATGCACACGCCGGCAACATCTGGGTCGACGCGACGCGACCACGCGAACCGCGATTCATCGCCCTCGACTTCGGCATCATGGGTACGCTGCCCGAGCGCGACCAGTATTGGCTGGCCGAGAACTTCCTGGCGCTGTTTCACCGAGACTACGCGCGTGTCGCCGAGTTGCACGTACGCGCCGGGTGGATGCCCGCCGATGCGCGACTCGACGAGCTCGAGGCTACCGTGCGCGCGGTGTGCGAGCCGTATTTCACCCGCCCGTTGAGCGAGATCTCGCTCGCCGAAGTGGTGATCAAGCTGTTTCAGGTCGCACGCCAGCATCAGCTCACGCTGCAGCCGCAATTGATCCTCATGCAGAAGACCTTGCTCAACATCGAGGGCGTGGGTCGCCTGCTGCATCCGAAGATCGACATCTGGGCCACGGCGCAACCGGTGCTGGAATCGATCTGGCGCAAGCGTCGCGGACCGCGCGCCCTGCTCAAGGCACTGCGCCGGCGGGCGCCCGAATGGCTCGCCGCGGCGCCCGATATGCCCCAGCTGGTGCACGCCTGGCTGAGCCAGGCAACCCGCGGCGCAATGGAACTAAGAGTCGTTTCGGATGATCTCAAGCAGCTCGCGGCACGCTCACGGCAGAACCAGCGCCTGCTCGCGGCGCTGTGCGTGATCGTTGCCTTGTCCGCCATTTCCATCTGCTGGATGCTGGCGCTGCGCTGAGTCATTGCGCAGACCACACCCGCAGCGCGCATTCGCATCCGCACGGGTGCGTACTTCAAATCGAGGGTTCGCATGAAACCAAGCACCTTTCTCATCCTTGCTGCCAGCCTGGCCGGCCTGAGCGCCTGCACGCATACGCGCTCGCCAACCAACGAGCAGCTGCACACCCTGCTGCAAGAAGTACGCCCGCGCAGCAGCACGGTCGCGCCCATCAGCGTGCCCACCGTCCAATGCCTGCGAGCCTGGTCGGGCGATGCCGAACTGGTGCTCGGTGTGCCGGCCAGTCTCGCCGCCGAGAGCGAGGGTAGGAACACCTGCCGCAAGCACCTCGAGGGTTGGCTCGCCGATTCCGCGCGCAATCCCGCCAAGTTCAGCTTCGATGACCTCGTCGCGCCCGCCGTCGTGCGTCGCGTCATGGCGATGGTCGAAGGCCACGACCCCGCCGCGGCGCGGGCGGCGGCACAAGCTGCGCAGGCGCCGATGCCCCCGCGCGCGGTACTCAACAACTCGCCGCGCACGACTGCGCAGGTCACTGGCCCGATGACCGACATCGGCACGACCCATGCGCTGTTGAAGGATGCCGACGAGATATGCAAGACCGCAAAGGCCAAGGCCACCACCGCCAATGCGCCGGTGGCCTTGCAGCGCTTCGCCAACTATTGCGAGGGCTACGTCACTCGTGCGCAGGGTACGCTGGCCAACGCAGCAAGCCTGAGCCCGCAGCAGATCGAGATGGTCGCGCGCGGCGCCAAGGGCATCATCAATGGTGGCCAGCGGGCGCTGCAGGAAGCGCAGGCAAACTGAGCGAGGCCCGGCATGCTCGACATCGATGGCATCCGCATTCCCGAGGACGAGTTGGTCGAGAAGTTCGTGCGCGCGACCGGAGCCGGTGGCCAGAATGTCAACAAGGTGTCGAGCGCGGTCGAATTGCGCTTTGACATCGCGCGTTCGAGTGCGCTCGATGAGGCGCTGCGCGCGCGCCTGCTGGCGCGGCGCGACCGCCGTGTCACCATCGACGGCGTGCTGGTGATTCAGGCACAGCGCTTCCGTGATCAAGCCAAGAACCGCACCGACGCGCGGGAGCGGCTCGCCGCCCTGGTGCGTGCCGCACTGAACGTGCCCAAGCACCGCGTCGCCACACGGCCGACGCGCGCCTCGAAGGAACGCCGCATCGAGGCCAAGAAGTCACGCGCGACGATCAAGCGCAACCGTGGCCGTGCAGGCTGGAGTGGCGAGTGAGCCAAACATCGCCGGTGGCGCTGCCGGCATCGATGCCGCAACTGCCGCAGCATGCCGGGCGACGCCTGTGCAGCTGGTGGTTGCGATGCCGCGGCTGGCAGTTGCGGGGCGACTTTCCCGACGTGCCCAGATTGGTGCTGATCGCCGCGCCGCACAGCAGTTGGTGGGATGGCTACTGGGGTTTGATCTTCAAGGTTGCGCTGGGTGCCGATGTCGCCTTCATGGGCAAGGCCGAGTTGTTCCGTGGTCCGCTCGGTTGGTTGCTGCGCAAACTCGGCGGGATTCCGGTCGAACGCGCTGCGGCGCATGGCGTGGTCGAGCAAATGGTTGCCCGCTTTGCCGCGGCCAGGCAGCTCTGGCTCGGCATGGCGCCCGAAGGTACGCGCAAGCGCGTCACTCAATGGCGCAGCGGCTTCTGGCATATCGCACATGAGGCCGACGTACCGATTTTCCCGGTGGCTTTCGACTATCCGAGCCGCTCGATCGTGCTCGGTCCGCTGTTCCACACCAGCGCCGACATGGCGGCCGACATGGTCCGTCTGCGCAATTGGTACGCTCCATTCCGCGGCCGGCACCACGGCGTTGGCTAGCTGCCTTGCGGCTGGCCGAACACGGATGCCCCGTCGCCGGATCCGACGGGCGTTTGGGGACCAAAACGCATGAAGAAAACCATCAGCACCGTGCTGCAGCCCTTGATCGACGCGGTGCGCGAGGCGGCTGAAACCGTCGAGCCCTGGCACAGCTTCTGGCATCACCGGCCGCAACGGGATTTCCCGCCTCGATCGATCCGGGAAATTGCCGATTACAACGGTGCGGATCGCCTGGCCCTGTCATGCACACAGACGGAACTGGGTGCGGCCGCTCAGAAGAAACTGGTCAAGGCATGGTGTGAACATCTTCCGAGCCTCGGTGCGGTCAAGTTCCTGTGGTTTCAAACCAGGGTAACGCAGGAGCTGTTTGACGCTGCCTGCGCGATGCCGAACCTGGAAGGCCTGTACATCAAATGGAGCGGCGTCAGATCCAGCGAGGCACTTGGGCAGGCAAGGCAGCTCAAGTATCTGCACCTTGGCAGCTCGCCATCGCTGCAACCACTGGATGTACTGGGCGACCTGCCCCGATTGGAATGGCTGGAACTGGAGAACATCCGGGCCCTGCATGATCTTTCCTTCCTTGCCGGGCTGGGCGGGTTGCGCGGACTTTCGCTCACCGGGGACGGCAACAGCATCAAACCCATTGCGATATCGAATCTGGTTCCGCTGCAGGCGCTCGAGCAACTCGAGTGGCTGCGCCTGCAGACGGTGAGCATCGAGGATGATTCACTCGCTCCCATCAGCCGACTGCCGCGACTGAAACATCTGCTGCTGAGCAATCGATTCCCGATGGCGGAATTCGCCAAGCTCGCCGGCAGCCTGCCACACGTCGCCTGCGATCTGTTCACGCCTGTCAGCGAGGTCGATTCATGGATGAAATGCAAGAAGTGCAAGGGCGCCCGCATGGTGATGCTCACCGGCGCAGGTGCGCCGTGGTCTTGCACGACGTGTGATTCGGCGCGAATTCTTCGCCATGAACAAGCGTTCGCGGAGATCGCCAGTCGCGCACGGGCAAGCACCTCCTGAACGATCCCGGGCAGGGACGAACCGCCGTCATGCAGCGCGTGGATGGGTGCACGTGCAGTGCGCACCACGCCTACGTTCACGCTCGCAGCGCGCGCCCGAACTTCCCGATCAGGATGACAGCGGTGCAGACCAACCACGCCAGTGCGGCGTTGATCACCAGATGTCCTTGCTTGGCTACATCGGCGAGTCCGTCGCCGAGGATCGTCACGGCAAAGGTCGCCAGCATCGTCAATACGACCAGGCTGCAGAAGTCCAGCGCGAGACTTCCGCGGCGTGCGCGTGCGCGCCAAGCGAGCGCAATCCACGCCAACAAGGGCAGCGCGAGCAGGAGGATCTGCATGGTCGGCACGGCTTGCAACAGGCGGCCGACGCTGACGAGATGCGGGATCTGCGAAAAATTTCCACCCTCGACCTGACCCACGTTGCCAGCGATCCAAGGGTCGAGCGCGAGCACACCGTGACCGAGCATGCGCGAGGTCAGTCGCGGCTCGCTGACAAGCACACGCAGCTGCGCACTGCGCGTGAAATCGGCGAGGCCCAGACAAACCCGATCGGGCAAGTCGGGAAACTGCCATGCGCGAAAACCGCTGTAGCGCGCGCAGGCAGGATCGATGCCCAGGTCGGCAAGCAGAGCCGCCTTGTCGTCGGCGAACGGCAACAGTGCGGTGAACACCACGTCGGTACGGTTGTACTGATCGATCGTCTCGATCAATGGATCACTGCGGTGCAGTTGCACCACCTGCAGCCACATCCCGCAGATCGCGCCAAGCAGCAGCGCCATGCCGCGCCAGGCCAGGCGTCGGCCGCGCCACGCATCGAGCAGGAGCACGGCCATTGCCAGCGCCAACGGCAAGAACAAGTGCTGGATCTTGCTTGCCGCGAGCGCGAATGCGGCCAGCATGAGCAGCACGAAACGCCAACGGCGAACGGGCGCATCACGCCACAGCAGGGCGAGCGCGACCACCAGCCAGGCCAGCGTCAAAGCCGTGAATTCGGCATAGAAGGTGTTGAGGTACAGCGTGTTGCCGGGATCGGCGAACAACAGCGGCAGCAAGGCCGTGTTGGCCAGCGCGGCCAGAGGCTGGCCGCGCGCGATCCAGGCGCGCGCCAGAACGATGGAAATCAGCAGCACGACCAGCCAACGCAGCACGCCGATCCAGCGCACGTCGTGGTGTGGTGAAGCGCCGATCAGTTCGGCGATTTTCCAGATCGCGGTAGTCGCTGCCGTGAACACCAACTCACTCGACCAGTAACACACTGGCTCGACGTCACTGCCGAAACGGAAGTTTGCAAATGGCGCCTGCGGGCTGTTGCGTTGCCTTGACGCCCCCGCGTCGAGCGCCGGTTCGAGCATGAAACAGCTCATGTAGCGGGTCTGGTCGTAACTGTTTGCATAGGCCTGCAGCGGATGCTGCGACCACAGCACGAAGGCGCGCAGGCTGCCCAGCAGCCAAAACGTCACCAGCAAGGTCCAGAGCCAAAGCGGACGCTGCGCTGCCTTGCTCATGGGTCCCCCGACTGTATCGTTGCGTTGCAGCATTCAATCCACGCCCAAACAGGCGAAACAGCGGCAACGCAAGTCGCCGTCGCCAGACGGGCGCGCCTGCGCAGTGTATCCGCGCCTGCCTTGGTTTCCCCCGCCCGGTGAAAATGTCGACTGGATCACGGACCGACCGTGACGGATACGCCGGGAAGCACACCGAAGGGTTCCGCGTACGGCCAATCCGGACAAGTGTAGGATTTGCCGCGACGGTGACAGGAGTCTGCCGGCCGGGTGCCAAAAGGCGAGTCACCGGTCCGACAACAGCCAGCCACCGCCGGGCCAGGAACGCGATGTCGCGCTCCGGCCATCCACAAACAGGGCATCGTCCCGAGGAGTGCCATGAAAACGCGATTGGGCCATTACGACATCGTTGCCGAACTGGGCCGCGGCGGCATGGGCGTGGTCTACAAGGGCTACGAGGCGTCGCTCAACCGTTACGTCGCGATCAAGGTGCTGGCGGAATCGCTTGCGCATGACGCTGCGATCAAGGAGCGCTTCCTGCGCGAAGCCCGCAGCATGGCCGCGCTCAACGATCCGCACATCATCCAGATCTACTTCATCGGCGAAGACGAAGGCCAGACCTACTTCGTCATGGAGTTCGTCGAAGGCGAGTCGCTGGGCTCGATGCTCAAGCGCGACCATCGCCTGAGCGTGGAACAGGCGGCCAAGGTGATCCAGCAGACCGCGCTGGGCCTGGCGACCGCGCACGACCGCGGCGTCGTCCATCGTGACATCAAGCCCGGCAATCTCATGATTACCAAACGCGGCTCGGTCAAGATTGCCGACTTCGGCATCGCGCTGTCGAATCAGGATCTGTCCAAGAAGCTCACCACCACCGGTGAATTCGTCGGCACGCCGGGCTATCTCTCGCCCGAGGTTTGCCTGGGCAAGCCGGTCGACCAGCGCTCGGACATCTTTTCGCTCGGCATCGTGTTGTTCGAGATGCTCGCGGGCAAGATGCCGTTCAACGACGAATCGCCGCTCGGCCTGATGCTCGAAGTCGTCAAGGCCGAAATCCCCGACGTGCGCGGCCTCAACCAGGATGTCGATCCGCAGATCGCGGCGATCCTCGCCAAGATGATCGCCAAGGATCCGGCCGACCGCTACCAGAACTGCCACGAGTTGGTCGACGAACTGGGCAAGCATCCGCTGGTCGCCAAGGGCGGCCCGATCACGGTGCAGACCAAGCTGTCGGCCGCGGCCGCGACGATGATCGGCCAGAAGACGCCGGCTTCGGCTCAGGCCGCGCTGCCGCAGACCCCGCGTACGCCGATGCCGTCATTGGGCGCACAGGCCAACACCCACGTCACCACCAGCGGCCAGCCTTCGCCGCCACCGGTTTCGGGTGGTGCCGCGCACGCTTCCGTACTCGACCGCAAGACGCTCGTGCACGGCCAGGCGCAACGCAACCCGGTGCTGCCGTGGGCGATCGCCGCGATCGCGTTGCTCGCTGTGGGTGGCGGTGCGTATGCGATGCGCGGCCAGGTGCCCCTGTTCGCCAGCCTGTTCGGCCAACCGGCAGCACCGACTGCCAACCTCGCTGCCAGCTCGGCACCGGCGACGGACACGGCGCCTTCGACGGCGGTGAGCTCGACGGCCATCACGAGCACCGCGCCGACAACGACACCTCCGGCCACGACGGCGCAGACCAGCACGGATGCGCTTGCGTCGCAGGCACAGCCGGACAGCGCCACGACCGATGCCACGGGTGCACCGGCCGCACGCGCCTCGCAGGCAGGCGTCGAGGCACTGCGTGACCTGCCGGCCGCGCAGGCTGCCGCCGATGCCGCCACCGATCCGGTGCAGGTGGCAACGGCAACGCAGCCGACCAAGCCAGCCGCACCGCCACGTCCGCGCGTGCCGACCATCGCTGTCGTCGCCAGTGGTGACGACGTGATCTCCTCGCCGGCCGAGGACGCGCTGGTCGACCTGTTGCAGAGTCGTGGATTCCGCGTCATCGAAGGCGGTCGCGGTCATGGCGATTCGCCCGACCTGCGCGGACTGGCCGGCAAGGCCGATGCCGTGGTGTTCGTGCATGCGCGCCCGGTCGGTACGCAGCAGATGAACTACTACGGCCAGTCCTCGACCTTGTACACGGTCCAGCTTGGCGTGCGCGCCTACCGCGTGTCCGACCGCAGCATCCTGTGGCGCAGCGGTGGGGATCAGGTCAACTTCACCAGCCTCAATGCGGCCGAAAAGGCACGCGAAGCGATCGAGCCGCTGCTTGATCAAATCGATGGCCGGTTGGCCGAATTCCGCTCGAAAGGTCGTCGCGGCTGAGGCTCGACGCAAGTCTGGGGAGGGAGGGAACGGCGCCCGCGAGGGCGCCGTTTTTTTGCATCTCGATCACGCGCAGCGGATGTTCTCGCCGAGCCAATCGCGCGGCTTGAGATACTCGGCAAGACGCGCCTCGGCACTGCCTGCCGCGGGTTGATAGTCGTATTCGAAGCGCACGCGCGGCGGCAGGCTCATGAGGATCGATTCGGTGCGGCCACCCGATTGCAGGCCGAACAAGGTGCCGCGGTCGTAGACTAGGTTGAACTCGACATAGCGACCTCGCCGGTAGAGCTGGAACTCGCGTTCGCGTTCACCGAACGGCGTCGCCTTGCGCCGCTCGACGATCGGCAGATACGCGTCGAGAAAACCATCGCCGACCGCACGCGTGATGCCGAAACAGCGCTCGAACCCGCCCGCATTGAGATCGTCGAAGAACAGGCCACCGACACCACGCGTCTCGTTGCGATGCTTGAGGAAGAAATATTCATCGCACCACTGCTTGAAGCGCGGGTACACGTCATCGCCGAACGGCGCGAGCGCGTCGCGCGCCACGCGATGCCAATGCACCACGTCTTCGTCGAACGGATAGAACGGGGTGAGGTCGAAGCCGCCGCCAAACCACCAATTCGCGTCGCTCGACTCGGTCTGCGCCTGAAAGAAACGTACATTCATGTGCGTGGTCGGCAGGTAGGGGTTGAGCGGATGGATCACCAGCGACACACCCATCGCCGTCCACGGCGCGTTGGCCAGATCCGGGCGATGCGCGCTCGCCGAAGCCGGCAGGCGCGCGCCACGCACCGCCGAGAAATTCACGCCGGCCTGCTCGAACACCGCGCCATCGCGCAACACGCGCGTGCGACCGAAGCCGCGCAAAGCCGACGTCGCATGCGCTTGCGCCGCGCCGTCATCACCGCGCTGCCAGGCATCCTCGCGGAAATGTGCCTGCCCATCGGCCTGCTCAAGCGCACTGCAGATGCGATCCTGCAGACCCATGAGGAATTCGGCTGCAGCCTCGATGTGCAAAGCCTCGGCGCTGCCCGGCAACGCGCTCCAGGCAAACCCACTGCCCGCATGCTGATTCATCACGGATTCCTGATTGATCGACAACAGCGCATCCTAGCAGCCGCGCGAACCAGGCTTGATCCCTGGCTCGCGCAACGCTGATGGTCTGCTTGCGCAATCGTGGGACGAGTCCCGACAGCGGGCTCACGAGCGCGTTGTGCAAGGCTGACGCCGAGCCCCCAACGGCGATACCGCTTGCGAGATCTCCTGCATCGCTGAGGAGATGGCGCGGATTCGTTCCAGCCTGCGCGCAGAAGACGTACGCGGCGCGGCGCCCATGCAATAATCGCGCGCCTTGATTCCGCTCGCCGCGCGTGCCAATCCGCATCCCTCCGCTCGCCATCACCGCCTTCACCGCGACGACTGCGCTCGGTCACGGTCGCGCGGCCCAGCTCGACGCCTTGCGTGCGCGGCGCAGTGGTCTGCGCGTGAACGATTTCAGTGTCGAACCGTTGCCGTGTGCGATCGGGCGCGTCAATGACGTGGAAGCGGTCGAACTGCCGACTGCACTGCGCGAGCTCGACAGCCGCAACCACCGTCTGGCCTGGCTCGGCGCTCATGGTGATGGCTTTGTCGATGCGGCGCGTGCGGCGATCCAGCGTCACGGCGCCGGGCGCGTCGCGTTGCTGGTGGCGACTTCGACCGCGAGCATCGGCGCGACCGAAAGTGCCTACACCATGCTCGAAGAGGATCGTTTTCCCGCCGCGCTCGCGCAGCCGCAACTGCATGCACCGCATTCGCTCGGTGTGTTCCTCGATCGCGTGTTCGGCGCACGCGGGCCGTGCATGACGGTGTCGACCGCGTGTTCATCGAGCGCGAAGATTTTCGCCCAAGCCGAACGCCTGATTCGACTCGGGCTCGCCGATGCGGCGATCCTCGCCGGTGTCGATTCGCTGTGTGGCAGCGTGCTGTTCGGCTTCAACGCGCTGGAACTGGTTTCGCCGCAGCCGTGCCGGCCCTTCGATCTCGCGCGCAACGGCATCTCGATCGGCGAGGCTGCCGGATTTGCGCTGCTCGAACGCGAGGGTGCGCCCGGCGCACCGCGCCTGATCGGCCACGGCGAGTCCTCCGACGCGCATCACATGTCGACGCCGCATCCGCAAGGTCTGGGCGCAAGGCTCGCGATCGCAGCCGCGCTCGAACGTGCGGCCATCGAAGCCAACGCAGTCGATTACATCAACCTGCACGGCACCGCGACGCCGAAGAACGACGAGGTCGAAGCCGCGGTGCTCGCCGATCTGTTTCCACCGGGCACACGCGCGAGTTCGACCAAGGGATGGACTGGCCACACGCTCGGCGCCGCGGGCATCGTCGAGGCCGTCTTCAGCCTGCTCGCACTCGAAGCCGGTCTCGTGCCCGGCACGCTCAACACCGGCACGCCCGAGCCGATCTGCGCGGCGCAGCTTGCACTCGCCAACGAGGATCGTGCGCTGCGCATCGCGCTGAGTCATTCCTTCGGCTTCGGCGGCAACAACTGCGTGCTCGCGTTTGCGCGGGGTGCGGCATGAGAACGCTCGACGTGCGCGTGAGCGGCATCGGCGCCTGGTCGCCGGCGCAGGCCGATTGGCCACGACTGCGCGAGTGGCTGCGCGGTCAGGGCGGCGAGTCCGTGCCGGCAGCACGGCCTGCGGCGGCGGTCCTGCCGCAGGCTGAGCGTCGCCGCGCACCCGCGACCGTGCTGCTCGCGTGCGAAGTCGCGGCGCAGGCTTGCGCCGCTGCGGATCGTGATGCCGCGAGCCTGCCTTGCGTGTTCGCCTCCAGCTTCGGCGAGGTCGCGATCAGCGACGAGATGTGCGCCACGCTCGCACGGGCGCCACGCGAGCTGTCGCCAACGCGCTTCCACAATTCCGTGCATAACGCGCCGGTCGGCTACTGGACGCAGGCGGTGCATTGCCATGCGTCCTCGAACGCGCTCTCGGCCTGGCACGGCACGCTCGCTGCAGGCCTGCTCGAAGCCGCCGCGCTCGCGCATGCCGACGCGACGCCGGTGCTGCTGGTGGTCTATGACGCCGCCGCGAACGGCCCGCTTGCGAACTTGCTCGGCGCCGATGCGAGCCTTGCCTTCGCGCTCGTGCTCGAACCCGCTGCGGACGCGCGGGGCGCATGCCTGCGACTGCACCATGCAGGCAGCGATGACGACGCAGCCACACACAGCGGAATCGACCTGTTGCGCGCGCTTGCGCAGCCGCGGCGGGCGCATCTGCAACTGGCCGCGGGCGATGGCCGCGTGCTCGAAGTCGAGGTCGTGCCATGAGCGCAACCGACCCCGACAAGATCGCCGTGGTGATCCCCGCGCTCAACGAGGAGAGTGCGATCCGCGGCGTGGTCGAATCCGTGCTCGCGATCTGTCCACACGTGATCGTGATCGACGATGGTTCCACCGATGCGACGCTCGAACGCATCGCCGATCTCCCGGTCACCGTGATTCGCCACGCCACGCCGCTGGGCAAGGGCCAGGGCCTGCGCGATGGGTTCCGCAAGGCGCTCGAGCTCGGCTTCGATGCGGTCATCGCGATGGACGGCGACGGCCAGCATCTGGCCTGCGACATTCCGCGCCTGCTCGCCGCTGCGCGCGCCTACCCCGAGCACATCGTGATCGGCGCGCGCATCCGCAACAAGGACAATCAGCCGACCGCGCGCCGACGCGCGAACGCGGTCGCCGACTGGGGCATTTCCTGGGGTTGCGGGATTCCGATCGCAGACACCCAGAGCGGCCAGCGCTATTACCCGCGCGCCGCGCTCGATCTCGTCGATTTTCCGGCCGATGACTTCGTGTTCGAAGCGGCCTTGCTGATTGCAGCGACGCGCGAGAGGAACATCGGCGTGGTCTCGGTGCCGATCGACTCGCGCTACCACGGCGAATTCCGCGGCAGCCACTTCCGCCCGGTGCGCGATGTGACGCGCATCACCTGGTACACGATCAAGCGCGTGGTGCATTACGGCTCGGTGGTCGACAGCTACCGCCGCTCACACTCGACGCCGCCACTGATCTTCGATCCACCGGGCGATGCCTGATCGTTCATGCCCACAATGGCCGCTGCTTGCGCTCGTGTTCGAGCAACCACTGTTTGACCGGCAGGCCGCCACCGAAGCCGACGAGTTTGTCATTGGCGCCAATCACGCGATGACAGGGCACGACGATCGGCAAGGGATTGGCGCCGTTGGCCGCACCGACGGCGCGACTCGCTGCGGGATTGCCGATGCGGCGCGCGAGTTCGCCGTAGCTGATCGTTTCGCCGTAGGCAATCTGCGTGAGCGCGCGCCACACCGATTTTCGAAATGGCGTGCCGCTCGCCGCGAGCGGCAGGTTGAAGTGCTGCAACTTGCCATCGAAGTAGGCGCGCAGTTGCGCGAGCACCGGATCGAGCAGGTCACCACCGCGCTGCCAGTGTGGCTCGACGACCGCATCCCGGTCGGCTTGATCGAAGCGGATGTGGTGCAGGCCATCGACATCGACGGCGATGAGCAACTGGCCGATCGGGGTCTTGAGCAGGTCGTATTGCATGGTGTTGCTTCCGGTAGTTTGCGATTTGAGAGAGTCAATCGGGGTCAGTGTTGCAGCGCTCAACTCGCGCGCCACAGCAGCATCACCGCGTAGGCGCGCCACGGGCGCCAGCGTTCGCTGAGTGTTTCCAGCTCGCGCGTGGTCAAGGTGAGACCGGCACCAGCGACGCGGCGCAGGATGAGATCGGCCGCAGGGAACGCATCGGGCTGCGACAGCGCGCGCATCGCGATGTAGTGCGCGGTCCAGGCGCCGATTCCGGGCAATGCGATGAGACTGTCGACGAAATCGCCGATGGTCTGTTCGGGCCGGAACGCAACGCGCCCCTCGACCACCGCCTGCGCCAGCGTGCGGATCGTCGCCGCGCGTGCGCGCGTGAGACCCTGCGCTTCGAGCGGCGCTTGGGCAAGCTGCGTTGCGTTTGGAAACAGCACCGCGACATCGGCTGGCGCGCCAGCGGAATTGGGCTGGCCATACGCGCTGGCCACGCGCGCGGCGAGCGTGCGCGCCGCGGCGACGCTGACCTGCTGGCCGAGCACCGCGCGTACCGCAAGTTCAAAACCATCCCAGGCGCCGGGCAAGCGCTGTCCGGGCCAGCGCTTGATCAGCGGGCCGAGCAAGCCATCGCCCGCGAACGCAGTCCGCAGTTCACGTGGATCGGCATCGAGATCGAACATGCGGCGCACACGCGCAGCGATCGTGCCCAGCGCCTGCGTGCGCGGGTGATGCAGGTGCAATGCGAGCGCCGGCTCGCGGCCAAGCATGCGCACTTCGAACCAGCCCGGCTCACCATCGACGACGATGCTGCGTCGATAGCCCTGCGTCGTGACCGCCTCCACGCCGGGAATCACGCGGCGCGCATGGAAGGCAAGCATCTGCGCGAAATCGAACGGTGCGCGCCACGGCAGACTCAGCACGATCGCGGCGGTGTCCGCACGGGTCGGCGCAGCGCTGCGGCGCAATTCGCGCGGGGCCCGGCCCCAGGCTGCTGCAACGGCGGCATTGAAACGACGCAGGCTCGCATACCCCGCAGCTTGCGCGACCTGCGTGATCGGCAAGTGCGTTTCCAGCAGCAATTGCTTGGCAAACAACAGGCGCCGCGTCGCCGCGACCTCGAGCGGGCTTGCACCCAGTTCCTGTGCGAACAGGCGGCGCAGATGACGCTCGCCAACACCGACGCGCCGGGCGAGGTCGGCGAGCGAACCACGATCGAGCGCACCCAGTTCGATCAGGCGCAGCGCACCCGTGACGAGTTCACTGCGCGCGCGATGCAGGGGCGAGCCTGGCGCGGCTTCGGGCCGGCAACGCAGGCAGGGTCGAAAGCCCGCGGCCGCAGCCGCTGCAGCGCTGTCGAAATAGCGCACGTTCGCGGCCTTGGGTGCGGGCGCCGGACACACCGGACGGCAATAGATCCCGGTCGAGGTGACGGCCGTGAAGAACAGGCCATCGAAGCGCGCGTCGCGCGTGCGTCGCGCACGTTCGCAGGCACGCGGATCGATGCGGCAAGTGGCGAGCGTCTCGGACATGCGACCATCCTAGCGCGACCACGCCCCGCAAACTCGCCGTTTTCGGCTGTCAATTCCGCAGCGTTCAGAAGCCGTAGCGCAGGAATCCGCCATCCACCGCGATGCATTCGCCGGTCACGTAGCTCGACGCCGGCAGGCACAGGAACGCGACCGCGCCGGCGACTTCCTCGGGTTCGCCGATACGGCCCATCGGCGTGCGCAGCAGCACTTCGTCGAGATAGTCCGGATCAGCGAGCGCGCCTTCGGTACGGCGCGTGCGGATGTACCACGGCGCGACCGCGTTCACGCGGATGCCGTCCTCGGCCCACTCGCAAGCGAGGTTGCGCGTGAGCTGGTGCAGGGCGGCCTTGGCGAGGCCATACGGCGCGCCAGTGCGCACATGGGTGAGGCCCGAGACCGAGCCGACGTTGACGATCGCGGCATGGCCATGCTCGGCGAGTTGCGCATGCGCGAGCCGGCACATCTCGAACGCACACAGCACGTTCGCCTCGATCAGGGCGCGGATCTCATCGGCTTCGTAGTCGAGCGCGGGCTTGCGCTGGTTCGCGCCGACGTTGTTGACGAGGATCGACAGTTCCACGCCGAGGTCGGCGATCCAGTCGAATACTTCCAGACGCTGTTCGGGTGACACCAGATCGGCGTCGCAGGCAGCAATGTTTCGCTGCGGAAACTCCTCGGAGAGTTCCGCGCGGACTTGCTCCAGCTGCGCTTCGTCGCGCGCGACCAGCAGCACATCGGCGCCCAGTGTCGCGAGTTCGCGCGCGCAGGCCAGGCCGATGCCGCGGCTGGCGCCGGTGACGAGGGCAGTGCGGCCATCGAGCCGCCAGCGTGAATCATGGGTCATGCATCCTCCTTGCGCTTGTCGCGCGCGATCCAGCGGCGCAGACTTTAGCGGATTGCCCGCCAACGGAGCCGCGCCATGATCCGCACCTGCCTGCTCGCCGCCAGCCTGCTCACGCTCACAGCCTGCGGCGGCACACCGCCTCCGGCCGAGGCCGACAAGGCCGCCGCGCCTGCACCCGAACAGCGCCAGAAAACCGTATTCGATGACCAGCTCAAGGCGCTCGACAAGGCCAAGGGCGTCGAGCAGCAGCTGCAGAAGGAAAAGGAAGCGCAGGATCGCGCGATCGAGGCGCAGGAGAAAGGCGGTTGATGCGCGCGTGACGATGTCGTCGCGTCCGGGCCCTGGGGCGGCTTGGCGCGCATGAGTCCCGGGCGGGCCCGATGGCGCGTCAGCGGGTCCGTTCGAGTCGGCAATCGCGACAAGGCGCATTCCGGCCCGCTCAATGGTGCGGCGCACCTTTGCGTGCGCCAATCACGGGTCTAGGCTCGCGCCAAGCCCGCGCGGCGCGTTGAACCGAGGCAGACGTGCAACCAACCGATATCCGCAACCCGGCCTATTTCCACAAGGTCGTCGATTGTCAGTGGGCGTGTCCGGCACACACGCCGGTGCCCGAATACATCCGCCTGATCGCCGCGGGCCGCTATTCCGATGCCTACATGGTGAACTGGCAGGCGAATGTGTTTCCCGGGATTCTCGGCCGCACCTGCGATCGACCCTGCGAGCCTGCATGCCGGCGCAGTCGCGTCGAGGAAAGCACGGGCAACAAACCCGAGCCGGTGGCGATCTGCCGCTTGAAGCGTGTCGCCGCCGATCTCAAGGATGATGTGCAGGCGCGCCTGCCCAAGCCCGCGGCGCGCTGGAACGGCAAGCGCGTGGCCTGTGTCGGTGCGGGTCCGTCCTCGCTCACGGTCGCGCGTGATCTCGCGCCGCTCGGCTATCGCGTCACCGTGTTCGAAGCCGACGCGAAACCCGGTGGCTTCATGCGTACCCAGGTGCCGCGCTTCCGGCTGCCCGAGGAAGTCATCGACGAAGAGACCGGCTACATCCTCGGTCTGGGTGTCGAGTTCGTGGCCGGCCGCCGCATCGATTCGCTCAAGGCGCTGCTCGCAGAGCAATTCGACGCGATCTTCATCGGCTGCGGCGCGCCGCGTGGGCGCGATCTCGACCTGCCCGGCCGACAGGAAGCCGCGGCGCAGATCCATGTCGGCATCGACTGGCTCGCCTCGGTCTATTTCGGCCACATCAGCCAGGTCGGCAAGCGCGTGATCGTGCTCGGCGGCGGCAACACCGCGATGGACTGCTGTCGCTCGGCCAAGCGGCTCGGCGGCGACGAGGTCAAGGTGATCGTGCGTTCGGGCTTCGATGAAATGAAGGCGAGTCCGTGGGAGAAGGAAGACGCGATGCACGAGGGCATTCCGATCCTCGACTGCCGCGTACCCAAGGCCTTCCTGCACGAGAACGGCCGCCTGGTCGGCATGACGTTCGAGAAGGTGCGCGTCGAACATGGTGCCGATGGCCGCCGCAAGCTGGTGCCGACCGGCGAGCCCGACGAGCGCCACGACTGCGACGAGGTGCTGATCGCGGTCGGCCAGGAGAACGCGTTTCCGTGGATCGAGCGCGACATCGGCATCAGCTTCGATCCGAAATGGGACATGCCGGTGGTCGACCAGACCACGATGCAGTCGAGCCTGCCTCACGTGTTGTTCGGCGGCGATGCCGCGTTCGGGCCGAAGAACATCATCTGGGCGGTTGCACACGGCCACGAAGCCGCGCTGTCGATCGAACTCCTGCTCGGCGGCGCCGACACGCATGCGCGCCCGCTGCCGGCGGTCGAGGTGATGTCGCAGAAGATGGGCATCCACGAGTGGAGCTACGACAACAACATCTCGCCCGACCTGCGCTACAGGGTGCCGTGGGCCGATCCGGCCAAGACACTCAAGAGCATGAGCCTCGAAGTCGAGCTGGGTTTCGATGCCGAAACCGCGTGGAAGGAAGCGCAACGCTGCCTCAACTGCGACGTTCAGACGGTGTTTTCAGATCATCTGTGCATCGAGTGCGACGCTTGCGTCGACATCTGCCCGATGGACTGCATCACCTTCACCGTCAATGCCGAGGAAGGCGAGCTGCGCATGCAGTTGACCGCGCCCGCGCTCAACACCGAGCAGGCGCTGTACGTGTCGGGTCCGGTCAAGACCGGGCGCGTAATGGTCAAGGACGAGGATGTCTGCCTGCACTGCGGCCTGTGCGCCGAGCGCTGCCCGACTGGCGCCTGGGACATGCAGAAGTACCTGATCGAACTGTCGCATGCGGGCGATGCCAAACCCGATGCCAGGCAGGAGGCGGCATGAGCGCCACGTCAACGAGCATGCCACGGAAGCCGCGCCCATGAAGGCCATCACCGCCGTCAACGATTTCGTCATCAAGTTCGCCAACGTCAACGGCTCGGGTTCGGCCTCGGCCAACGAATTGTTCGCCAAGGCGATCCTTCGCATGGGCGTGCCGGTCAGCCCGCGCAACATCTTTCCGTCGAACATCCAGGGTTTGCCGACCTGGTACGAAGTGCGCGTAAGCGCCGATGGCTGGCTCGGTAGGCGCGGCGGCATCGATTTCATGGTGGCGATGAATCCGCAGACCTTCGATGCGGATGTCGCCGAGATTGCCGCCGGTGGTTATCTGTTCTACGACTCGACGCGGCCGTTGCCAAAGTCGAAGTTCCGCGACGACGTGCGCACGCTGGCGATGCCGATCACGCAGATCTGCAACGCCACCTACGACGACCCGCGCCAGCGCCAGTTGTTCAAGAACATCATCTACGTTGGCGCGCTGTCGCTGCTGCTGGGCATCGATGCCGAAGTGTTCGAGGCGCTCATCGGCGAGCAGTATCGCAACAAGCCCAAGCTCTACGAGCCCAATGTACGCGCGCTGCACATCGGCCGCGACTATGCGCGCGAGCATTTCGCCGGCCAGCCGATTGGCCTTGCGGTGCAACGCGCCGACGCGGTCGGCGATCGCATTTTCGTCGATGGCAACAGCGCCGCGGCGCTCGGCTGCGTCTATGGCGGCGCCAGCGTCTGCGCGTGGTATCCAATCACGCCGTCCTCGTCGGTCGCCGAAGCCTTCGAGAAATACTGCGGCAAGTACCGTGTCGATGCGGACAGCGGCGCACGCAACTACGCGATCGTGCAAGCCGAGGACGAGATCGCCTCGATCGGCATGGTGGTCGGCGCCGGCTGGAATGGTGCACGCGCGTTCACCACGACCTCGGGCCCGGGCGTATCGCTGATGACCGAATTCATCGGCCTGGCCTACTTCGCCGAAATTCCGCTGACGATCATCAACGTGCAGCGCGGCGGCCCTTCCACCGGCATGCCCACGCGCACCCAGCAGGCCGACCTGCTTTCCTGTGCCTATGCCTCGCATGGCGACACCAGGCATGTGCTGCTGTTTCCCGAGGATCCGCACGAGTGTTTCGAGTTCTCGGCGCAGGCGCTCGACCTCGCCGACCGCCTGCAGACGCCGGTGTTCGTGATGACCGATCTCGACATCGGCATGAACCAGCGCCTGTGCGCGCCGCTGCGCTGGGATGGTGCGCGTGTGTACGATCGCGGCAAGGTGATGAGCGCGGCCGAATTGGAGGCGGGCAAGGATTTCGGACGCTACAAGGACGTCGACGGCGACGGCATTCCGTGGCGCACCTGGCCGGGCACGCATCCGAGCAAGGGCGCGTACTTCACCCGCGGCACCTCGCGCGATCCATATGCGCGCTATTCCGAGCGCGGCGCCGACTACATCTACAACGTGCAGCGCCTGCTCACCAAGTTCGATACCGCCAAGGCGATGGTGCCGCAGCCGATCGAGCGCAATGCGGCACGCGCAACGCGCTTCGGCGCGATCCACTTCGGCTCGACCGCGCCGGCGATGGACGAGGCGATCGTCGCACTCGAGCGCGAAGGCCTGCCGCTCGACACCCTGCGCATCCGCGCGTTCCCGTTCCCCGATTCCGTCGCCCAATTCATCGCCGCGCACGAGCGCGTGTTCGTGGTCGAGCAAAACCGCGACGCGCAATTGCGCTCGATGCTGGTCAACGAATTCGGGATCGATCCGGCACGACTCGTGCCGGTGCTGCATTTCGACGGCACGCCGATCACCGCGCGCTTCATCACCGGCTCGATCGCGCGCGAGCTGCGCGGCGCGCAGGTCCCCACGCATCCGGCCGAGGCCGCCAACGCATGACCTACCTGCCCAAACCCAGGCTGCATCACCCGTCGCTCGCCTGCAATTCACTCGGTTACACGCGCCGCGACTACGAAGGCAAGATCTCCACGCTGTGCGCGGGCTGCGGCCACGACTCGATTTCGGCGGCGATCGTGCGCGCCTGCTGGGAGTTGGCGATCGAGCCGCATCGCGTGGCCAAGCTCAGCGGCATCGGCTGCAGCAGCAAGACGCCCGATTACTTTCTCGGCCCCTCACACGGATTCAATACCGTGCACGGACGCATGCCCTCGGTGCTCACCGGCGCCAATCTCGCCAACCGCGACCTGCTGTATCTGGGCGTCTCGGGCGACGGCGACTCGGCCTCGATCGGCATCGGCCAGTTCGTGCACGCGATCCGGCGCGGTGTGTGCATGGTTTACATCGTCGAGAACAATGGCGTGTACGGTCTCACCAAGGGCCAGTTCTCGGCCACCGCCGACATCGGCTCGGTGTCGAAGAAGGGTGTGGTCAATACCGACGCGCCGATCGACCTCGTCGGCCTCGCGCTGCAACTGGGCGCGACCTATGTCGCACGCGGCTTTTCCGGCGACAAGGAACAACTGGTGCCGCTGATCAAGGGCGCGATCGCGCATCGGGGCGCGGCGATCATCGACGTCATCAGCCCCTGCGTCGCCTTCAACAACCACGCCGGCAGCACCAAGAGCTACGACTACGTGCGTGAACACAACGACGCGATCAACCGCCTCGACTTCATCACGCCGCGCGAGGAAATCACCGTCGATTACGCGCCCGGCGAACTCATCGAAGTCGAGCAGCACGACGGTAGCAGCCTGCGCCTGCGCAAGCTCGAGACGGCCTACGATCCGTCCGATCGCGTGGCCGCGATGACCTACGTGCACGAACGCCAGGCCGCTGGCGAGATCGTCACCGGCCTGCTCTATGTCGACCCCGAGGCGCAGGACCTGCACACCCATCTCAAGACGGTGGCGGCACCGCTCAACTCACTCGACGCCACCGTGCTTTGCCCCGGCGCGGCCGTCCTCGACAAGATCAACGCAGCGCTGCGCTGAGCGCTGCGACGCGCGGTGCAGCTTGCGCGCGCTCAGTGGGCAACCTGCACGCGCTTGCCGCTGTTGTTGGTCATCACCTTGTCGGTCAGCGCGATGCCGATCGCCGAGAGGATGAACACGCAGTGGATGATGGTCTGCCACATCACGCTCGCGGTGGTGACCTTGCTGCAGGGAATGCGCGCGCCGAGCGCCGCCGCATCGCACAGCGGCAAGCCGAGTTGGCCGGCCTCGATGAAGGTCTTGAGCAGGTGGATCGAGGAGATGCCAATGATCGCCATCGCCAGCTTGACCTTGAGTACGCTGGCGTTGACGTGACTGAGCCACTCGGGCTGGTCGGGATGACCCTGCAGACCAAGCCGCGAAACGAAGGTTTCGTACCCGCCGACGATCACCATCACCAGCAGATTGCTGATCATCACCACGTCGATCAGACCGAGCACGATCAGCATCACGCCCTGCTCATTGAGCGTGTCGACGTCATCGATCAGGTGCCACAGTTCGGTCAGGAACAGGTAGACATAGGCGCCCTGGGCGATGATCAGGCCCAGATACAGCGGCAGTTGCAACCAGCGCGAGAAGAAGATCAGGCCCGGCAAGGGTTTGAGTTTGTGGCTCGACATGGTCAGTCTCGAAGTGGAATCGCGGATTCAAGTGGTCGACAGGCCGCAAGCGGCCTGTCTCGTTCAAACTGGACGACGCTGCCCGCTGCTGCGGTGCTTCAATGCGGCTCGCACAGGCAGTGGGCGAACATCGCGTAGCGTTTGCCACGCAGTATGTCGGCGAGCGCCGACAGCTCACGCATTTCGCCGCGGTTGAGCGTGCCCGGCGGCAGGCTGAACCCGCTCCAGCGCGCGATGCCCACCGCGGCGTCGCTGCCGCCTATCGCCATCGCAATGCGCTGCCACGGACTCATCGGTGGCTCGACGTAACGCACCTGGAAGTTTTCGCCGAGCTTGGCCCGTGCCGCGGCGGAAGCAATGGCGTCGGTGAGGCCGCCGAGTTTGTCGACCAGACCACGCTCCTTCGCCTGCGCGCCACTCCACACCCGACCCTGGGCGATTTGATCGACCTGCTCGGGCGTCTTGCCGCGGGCCTTGGCGACATTGCCGATGAACTGCTGGTAGCCGCGTCCGATCACGCTCGACAGCACCGCTTCCATCTGCGCCGACAACGGGCGGCGGATGTCGAACGCACCCGCCAGCGGCGTGGTGCCGACACCATCGGTGTTGATGCCGAGCTTGCCGAGCGCGTCGGGAATGGTCATGAACAGGCCGAAGATGCCGATCGACCCGGTGATTGTGTTCGGTTCGGCCCAGATCTCGTCGCTGGCGAGCGAAATCCAGTAGCCGCCGCTCGCGGCCACATCGCCCATCGACACCACCACCGGCTTGCCGGCTTCACGCGCCAGCGCCAGTTCGCGGCGCACTTGCTCGGAAGCAAACACGTCGCCGCCGGGTGAGTTCACGCGCAGCACGATCGCCTTGACGCTGGCGTCTTCGCGCGCGCCGCGGATGATGTTCGCGGTCGAGGTGCCGCCGATCATTCCGGGTTGCCGTTCACCGGGCACGATCTCGCCTTGTGCCACCACCACCGCCACCGCATCGCCGCCGCGCGGCAGACGCTGTGCAAGCGTGGATCCCAGATAGCGGCGGAAGTCGATCTGGCGGAAGCTGTCGCCGCCCTCGGCCGCGCCGAGCGCGCGCAGCTGAGCGCGCGCCTGGGCGCGCGTGGCAAGTTCGTCGACCAGCTTCTGCTCGAGCGCGAGCTTGGCGAGATCGCCATCCTGTGCGGCAATGCGGCTGTCGTAATGGGCGATGTCGTCGGCGAGCCCGGCCGGATCGATCTTGCGCAGGCTGCCGACTTCGTCGAGGTATTCCTGCCAGATGCCACCCATCCAGTAGGCATCGGCTTCCTTGGCTGCATCCGAGGCATGGTCGAGCACATAAGGCTCGCCGGCAGACTTGTAGGTGCCCACGCGGATCAGATGCGCCTGCACGCCGAGCTTGTCCAGCGCGCCCTTGTAGTAGCTGCGGTAGTTGGCGAAGCCTTCGAGCAGGACCGCGCCTTCGGGGTCGAGCAGGATGCGGTTGGCGTGCGCGGCGAGCAGGTAGACGTTCTGCTCCATGCCCGCGCTCACCGCGACGATTTCCTTGCCGCTGGCCTTGAAGCGATCGAAGGCCGCGCCGAGTTCGCGCGCGCTGGCGAGGCCGAGTGCGGTGATCTGGTCGGGCACGAACACCATGCGCTCGATGCGCGAGTCCTTGGCGGCAGCGTCGATCGCATCGAGCAGATCACGCAACTGCACCTCGGCTTCCTGATTGCCAGCCAGGCCCGCCAGTGCACGCTGCGCGGGGTCGCTCGAAAACTGCTCGACCACCGCGCCGGCCGGATCGAGCACCAGGGCGGTGCGCGATTCGATCACGGCACGTTCGGCGAAAAGGGCCTTCACCACCGCCACCAGCACGATCACGAAGATCAGGTTGAAGACCAGACGGCGGGTGAAATTGACGGTATTCCAGATCGCGCCGAAAAAGCGCCGGATCGGACCACGGGGTGCATCTGCCATGTGAAGCTCCAAAAGCGCCGAGCGGCGCCTGCTGCCAAAGTCGGGGGTCATGCGGTTCAACGCCGCCCCGGATTGCCTGCCGACGTGGGCACTCGCCCAAGGCGGTGCCCGCGACAGCCGGACGGGAATGATTCCAGCCTACCCCAAACCCCCGTGGCTGGGCATGGCACGGGAGTCATGGGTGAACTCACTCAGGGGGCGTCGCGACAACCGCCGGAAACGCCGCGTGAGCAGCACCGCAGCCACGCTCAGGCCCGCAATCAGGCCCACCCACAAGCCGGGTGCGCCCTGGCCATGACCGAAGGCCAGCCACCAGCCGACCGGCAGGCCGACCATCCAGTAGGCGAACAGGGTGATCAGCATCGGCACCCGCGTGTCCTTGAGCCCGCGCAGCGCGCCATTGGCGACGCACTGGATGCCATCGGAAAACTGGAACAGGCCGGCGAGCATGAGCAATTTGACCGCGACCGCGATCACCGCCTCGTCGTGCGTGTACAGACGCGCAATCAAGGCCGGCGCAAGAAACATGATGCTTGCGGTCAGCGTCTGCGTGGCGAGGGTCATCACCAGACCCACCGCGCCCGCGTCGCGCACGCGATCGGCATCGCCGGCACCGACCGCATGGCCGACCCGCACGGTGGTCGCCATCGCGATGCCCAACGGCAGCATGAACGCGACCGAGGCGACATTGATCGCGATCTGGTGTCCGGCAATCACGTCGGTGCCGAGTGTGCCGATCGCCAGCGCCACACCAATGAACAGGCTTGCCTCCATGAACAAGGTCACGCCCATCGGCACGCCGATTCGCAGCAAACCAGCAATTGCGCGCGCGTCGGGCCATTCGAAACCGGCAAACGCATCGAGCCCCTGATAGTGGCGGCTGCGCCAGACATACAGCGCGAACAGGCTCGCCTGCAGCCACAACACGATCGCCGTGGCCATGCCGCTGCCGAACGCACCGAGCCGCGGAAGGCCAAAGGCACCGTACATCAGCGCATAACCGATCGGTACCAGCAGCACGAGCCCGAGCAGGCTGAAATACAGGGTCGGCCGCGGCATCCCGATGCCCTCACCCAGGCCGCGCAGCGCAAAGAACACCGCCAGCGCCGGCGCGCCGAAGGCGATCGCATGCAGAAAATGGCCGACATCGGCGACCAGCGGCGGATCGATGCCGATGTGGCTGACGATGAAGGGCCCGACCCAGTAAGTGCCCAGGGCGAGCAGACTGCCGAGCATCAGCGCCAGCCACAGCGCCTGGCGGAACAGTGGCCCGATCTCGCCATTGCGCCCGGCGCCGTGCAGCTGCGCCACCGAGGGCGGCAACGCCATCATCACGCCGATCGCCACCACGATCGAAATCGACCAGATGCTGGTGCCGACCGCGACCGCGCCGAGCGTGTGCGCGTCGAGATGCCCGGCAAGCACCGCATCGACCACGTTCATGCCCACCGCCGAAAGCTGGCCGAGCACGAGCGGCACCGCCAGATGCAGGGTCTCGCGCAGCTCGCGCAGGCGGCGCGGCGGCAATCGGAAGCGGGTCAGCGGCATGGTTCGGTGGCGCGCTGCGGCTCGAGCGGCAGCGCGCAGGGATCGTCAGGTCGGCTGTGAAGGGCTTGCTTGGCGCGACGACGTCCCGTTTCGGCAACGCGCGCGCGGCGATTGTAGCAGCCACACCGATCCAACCACGACCTCAGAGGTGAGCGTTGAACTCGGGCGCATCCTGCCAGCGATCGTGCAGGCCATCGACGTGCGTGATGGCCAGTTGCGACAACGCTTCCTCGCTGAGGCCTTCGAGGCAGCCGAGATTGACCCCGTACATCCTGCCAATCGGGGTCTGGGTACCGATCCCGAATGGCCGCACACCGCAGTGGCGGCAGAAATAGTGCTCGTTCTTGTGCGAGTTGAAGGTATAGCGCGTCAGCTCCTTCGCGCCCGCGAGCACGCGTACACCACCATCACGCACGATCGCCGGCCAGAACCGCGTACGCCGGCAAATCGAGCAGTTGCAGCGATAGGTTGGCTGCTCGAGATCGATGTCGGCCTCGAACCGCACCGCGCCGCAGTGACAGCTGCCTTGATAGGTCCTCAGCATCGAACGCTCCGCAGTCTGGTCGCCGCCGCAATGTGCACGCAACTCACAGCAGCGGCCGCCACCACGGCGACAGCAGCCAGGCGAGCAAGGCCAGCGCGAGCGTCGCGCGGCTGATCTGGTAGGTCCACGGCAGTGCGCGCTTGAAGCGCTTGCGCAGCTCGCCCATGCGCTCGGCGCCCGCGTACATGCGGTTGACCGTGCCAACCCGCTCGCCGCCCATGTTCTGGGTCGCGGTGGCGCGGCCGAGCACGCCCGAGATCCAGCTGTTGATAGCCCGCATCAGGCGCGTGCGCAAGGGACGCTCGAGATCGCAGAACAGGATCACGCGGGTGGTGTCGGTGTCGTTTTCGACCCAATGCACATAAGTCTCGTCGAAGATCACGTCCTCGCCATCCCGCCAGGCATAGGACTGGCCATCGACGAAGATGTGACAGGCTTCGGAATTGGGCGTGGACAGGCCCAGGTGATAGCGCAGCGAACCGGCAAACGGATCGCGGTGCGGATTGAGCTTGGCACCCGCCGGCAGCAAGGCGAACATCGCCGCCTTGATCTGCGGTACCGACTCGACCAGGGCGACGGTCTGTGGACACAGCACGCGCGCGGACTGGGGCGGCAGGTCGTACCACTTGAGATAGAAACGCTTCCAACCGGTCCTGAAGAACGAGGCGAAGCTGGCGTCATTGTTCTTCTCGGCGGCGCGGATGTAGCCCTCGTCGAACAGGCGCATCGCCTCCTTGCGAATCGTCTGCCACTGCGCGCGCACCGGATCCATGTAGGCAAATGCGCTGCGCTCGGGATAGGGCCGCGCCGGCAAGGCGGAGAACAAATAGAGCAGCACGTTGTAGGGCGCGAAGAAGCCCGAATGATCAAGCAACTGGCGCTTGAAACTCAGCCGCTCGCGACCGCGGAAATGCACGAACAGCACGCAGGCGAGATACAGGGCGAGCAGGCCCAGCACGAACTGATGGACAGACACGGCGCGGCAACTTGGTCAGGGGTGTGACGTAGCGGCAAGCTTACACCGGGCCAAGGCCCCGGCGCTGCACGGCAGGGCACGCGCTGCGGCTCAACGCGCCTTGGCCGCGGCCTTGGCCAGCCGATCGGCCTTGAGCAAGCCAAGCGCGGCAGCAATCGGCTCGACCGGCAGTGCACTGTCATCGGCCGGCGCACACTTGAGCAACAACGCGCGCACAGCCGCAACGTCGCCGCCAGCCTCGACCAGTGCCGCGCTCAGCAGGCCGGCGTCCCTGGGTGCGCCGAAACCGCGACTGGCAAGCAACACCGTGCCATCGATGTCGCTGAGCTTGAAATGGAACTTGCCGTCGGCCTCGCGATAGCTCTTGAGCTGGGGCAGCGCAGCGCCCGCATTTGTCTTGCCGGTGGTGACGGTTGTGCCCGCGTCGACGAGGCGGCGGATGCCGACCGCATGGCGCAACCTCGCGAGCAGGGGCACGCTGCGCGCGCGCGCCTTGGCCGCACCTGCGTGCAGCAGTTCTTCGATGCGCGCGGGATGCGCCATCAACGCGTCGTAGCGCTCGCGCAGTGGCGCGAGCTCACTCTCGACGCGCTCGTACAGTTTCTGCTTGGCCTCGCCCCAACCGATGCCTTCGGCGAACGCGACGCGCATCGCCGCGGTTTCCGCGGGCGTGGCAAAGGCTTGATACAGCGCAAACAGATTCGAGCCTTCGGTGTCCTTGGCTTCGCCGGGCGCGCGCGAATCGGTGACGATGCCCATGATCGCGCTGCGCAGCTTCGCAGGCGGCTCGAACAGCGGAATCGTGTTGTTGTAGCTCTTGGACATCTTGCGTCCGTCGGTGCCGGGCAAGGTGGCGACGTTTTCCTCGATGCGCGCCTCGGGCAGGGTGAAATATTCGTCGGCATAGAGATGGTTGAAGCGCTGGCCGATGTCGCGCGCCATCTCGATGTGCTGGATCTGATCACGCCCGACCGGCACCTCGTGCGCATTGAAGATGAGGATGTCGGCTGCCATCAACACCGGGTACATGTACAGGCCGGCGTTGATACCGGCATCGACATCCTCGCCTGCTGCCATGTTCGCGTCGACCGCGGCCTTGTAGGCATGCGCGCGGTTGAGCAGGCCCTTGGCGGTGACGCAGGTGAGCAGCCAGGTGAGTTCGGGAATCTCCGCAATGTCGGATTGGCGATAGAAGAACACCTTGTCCGGATCGAGGCCGCAGGCCAGCCAGGTCGCGGCGATTTCGAGCGTGGAGCGCTGCACGCGCGCCGGATCGCCGCACTTGATCAGTGCGTGATAGTCGGCAAGGAAATAGAACGACTCGGCATCCTCGCGCCGGCTCGCGGCGATCGCCGGGCGCACCGCACCGACGTAGTTGCCCAGATGCGGCGTGCCCGAAGTGGTGATGCCGGTGAGAATGCGTCGCTTGTGCATGGCGGGGTGTCTTGGACAGCGGGTGGGATGCCGGCGCGGGCTGGCCGATGGCTTTGCGCGTGGCGGGGTGCCGCGGCGCGCGCGGCGGGCCGTCGGCGCTGCGATTCCATCAAGGTCAGGCGCAATCCTATCCCGCCCGGCCCGAAGCGCTCAAACCCCGCAGCCCGTACCGGCGCGTTGCATGCCCCGAACCCAACCGGAGATGCGCCATGCGCCACCTGATCTGCGCCACCCTGATCGCCTTCGCCACCACCGCTGCGTTGCCGGCCCAGGCGGGCCGCATCGTCGACATGAACGTCGTCGACCGCGACACCGGCGCAAGCTTGCCGACCTGGCGCGCCAACGGCCAGGTCTACGTGGCCGGTACGCCTGGCCATCGCTACAGCGTGCGCCTCACCAACCGCAGCGGCGGTCGCGTGCTCGCCGTGCTCAGCGTCGATGGCGTGAATGCGACCACCGGCGAAACCGCCAGTTCCGACCAGGGTGGCTACGTGCTGCAGCCGTGGCAGAGCATCGACATCGCAGGATGGCGCAAGAGCCTCGACGAGATCGCCCAGTTCAACTTCACCGCCCTGCCCAACAGCTATGCCGCGCGTACCGGCCGCCCCGCCAATGTCGGCGTGATCGGCGTCGCCGTGTTCACCGAACGTGAGCGCTACTGGGAACGAAAGGATCAGATCGCCCGGGAAGCCGCGCCGCCGTCACCCGCACCGAGGTACCCGGCGGCAGGCGCCCGCGCCGAGGAAGCCGAATCCGCAGCAGGTGCATCTGCCGATCGCGCGCGCAGCCCGGAGGCAATGGCGCAATCGATGCCCGCGCAGCGCAAGGCCGAGCGATTGGGCACCGGGCATGGCGATCGCGAATACGCGCGGGTCGAACAGACGACCTTCGAACGCGCAACCACTCGTCCGGCCGAGGTCGTTTCGATCCGCTACGACAGCTACGCCAACCTCGTCGCCCAGGGCATCATCGTGCGCCCGATCGCACGCAGCACGCCGCAGCCCTTCCCCAACGACTTCGTGCCCGATCCGCCGGCCTATCGTTGAGGCCGGGCCGAACGAGCGGTCATCCCGGCGAAAGCCGGGATCTGGCTCTTGCGTGAAGCATCCAGGCGTATGGCTTCGAGCTAGAGCGCCCCTTCGGCCAACGAGCGTGCCTGAATTGGCGAGCAAGGATTGCTCTCACGTCAACGCCGTGCCTGGCATCAACGCTGACAACGCGAACACCAATAGGTCGAGCGCTGACCGACCACAGCGCAACGAACCGGCGTGCCGCAGTCGCGGCACGCCTCGCCTTCATGGCCATACACCGCAAGTTCCTGCTCGAAATAGCCCGGCGCGCCATCAGGTGTGATGAAGTCGCGCAAGGTGGTGCCGCCGCGTTCGATCGCGCGGGCGAGGATCCCCTTGATCGCCTGCGCCAGATGCGCGTAACGCTCGCGCGACACCGCACCGGCCGCGCGCAGCGGATGGATGCCCGCGGCGAACAGCGCCTCACTCGCGTAGATGTTGCCAACGCCCACCACCACCGCCTGATCCATGATGAAGGTCTTGACTGCGGCCTTGCGCCCGCGTGAGCGAGTCCACAGCGCGTCGCCATCAAACGCATCCGACAAGGGCTCGGGGCCCAAGTCCTGCAGCAATTCATGTGTCGTTCCCGGCGCCTGCCAGAGCTGGCAACCGAAGCGGCGCGGATCGGTGTAACGCAGCACGCGCCCGGCATCGAGTCGCCAATCGACATGATCATGTGCGCCGATCGGCGTCCGCGCCGGCAGCACGCGCAAACTCCCCGACATGCCCAGATGCAACACCGCGCTGCCGACCGGCGTGTGCACGAGCAGGTACTTCGCGCGCCGCTCGATCGCCTCGATGCGCTGACCCGGCAGGTCGCGGATCAAGGCGCGTGCAACCGGCCAGCGCAACTGCCGCTGACGCACCTCGACCGCGAGTACGCGATGACCAAGCAGATGGGGTTCGAGACCCCGGCGCGTGGTTTCGACTTCGGGCAGCTCAGGCATCAGGCGCACCGTGATGCCGCGGCGGATGGGGGCTCATGTTTTCAGCGCTCGTCGACCTCGACCACCACCGCAGTCCCGTAGCAGAGCACTTCGGTGAGGCCGGCCATCACGTCGGTGGCGTCGTAACGCATGCCGATGATCGCATTCGCATTGCGCTGGCGTGCGTGCATGAGCATGTCACGATAGGTTTCGGCGCGCGCCTGCTCGCACAGCTCGGTGAAGACGGTGATGTTGCCGCCGAAGATCGATTGCAGGCCGCCGAAGAAATTGCCGACGATCGAGCGCGAACGCACGATGATGCCGCGAACGATGCCGATGTTGCGCACGATCCGGTAACCGGGCAATTCGAAGGCGGTGGTGACGGTCGCGTCACTGAGCAGGATCGGTCCGTTGCGGCTGCTGGCGTTGAAGGTCTCATTCATCGCGGACTCCTTGCTGTCGGGAAATGGTGTGTGCAACCGGCATGCATCATTGCGCGGCCGCGGGTGGCACCGCCATCTCGCGCTCGGCCGGTTCGAACAGCAGCGCCGAGAAGCGATCGGGTACCAGCGCGATGGTGGCGCCGGCATCGACGTAGCGATCGCCATTGATCGCATCGGTGGCACCGAAACGCAGGACCGTGGCATCGAGCGTGAGCACGGCCTGCGGCGGATCCAGGCCGATCTTGCCGGCATCGAGCGCGCCGCGCGGATGACGAAAACGCACCGGCGCTCCGGCAATCGCCAGCAGGCGTTCGACCGCGGCATCGTCGGCGCGCACCGGGCTCGGTTCGCGCATCTGCCAGTGACCATCGACACGCTCGAAGCGCCGCGTGGTGCAGCCACGGCACTCCACGCGCAGGCTGCGCACCTGCGCGGGATCAATCGCGCTCAGGCGATCGACCACGTTCTCGCGGCGAATCTGGAAATACACCGCAATGGCCAGCGCCGCGCAAATGCCGGCCAGCCACAACAGGGTGCGATGTCGACGGCGCATCGATCAATGCCGCCGGCGCCGCCAGGTGATGCCGAGGCCGAACGCGATCAGCAGCAGGGGCAGGCCGACGAGGAACAGCAGGGCCAGCGCCGTCAATTGGCCTTGCGTGAGTTTGAGCTCACGGTCGGGCGCACTGCGATCGGGCACGCTGACCTGCGCATCGTCACCCAGCAGCCAATCGAAGATGCGTTGGCCGTAGTCGCGATTGCCACCATTGCCGAGGAAACTGTTGGACAGGAAATCGCCATCCCCGATCACCACCATGCGCTGTTCGCGCCGATCCGGCCGCGGCGAAGTGCGACTGAGTGCGAAACCGATGTCGAGCGGGCCGGGAATCTCGCCTGCATCGGCATCCTGACGCACGTTGCCGGCAGCTTCGCCGGCCTTGGGAATGTGGCCAGTCTCGTTCCAGGACTTTGCGCTCGTGCGCAGCAGCGGCGAGGCCGCGAAGCGTGCGCCGGTGATCTGTGCCAGCGCGGCCGGTTGCGGAAACAGCGTGGTCAGCACGAAGCCGGCATTGATTGCCTGCACGGGATACTGATTGATCGCGACGAAGCTTGGATCGGACAGGCCAAATGCCTGACCGCTGCCATCGACGACCGTGCCCGGCAGCACGCGGATGCCGAGCGTCTGTGCCAGATGGTCGAGACCACCGCCCTCGGCGAGCGCAGGCTCGCCCGGCTCGATCAACCACAGCAAGGCGCCACCGCGTTCGATGTAGGCGTCGAGCGCCGCGACGATGCCCGGTGCGAGCGCAATCTGCGGTGTGGCGATCACCAGCAGGTCGGTGTTGTCGGGCACGCGGCCGGTGTTGGCGAGCGGCAGCGTGACCACGTTGATGCCGCGTTCGCCGAGCGTGGCGACGAATTGGCCGAGATCGGCATTGGCCTTGCCCAGCGGCGCACGCTCGCCCTCGCCTTCGAGGAAGGCGACGATGCGCTGACGCGCACGCGACAGGCGCAGCAGGGCGCTCGAAAACTCGGACTCGCCGAGCACCTTGAGGCGTTCGCTGCGCCCTTGATAGCGCAGGTCGAGTTCGCCATCGAGACTGACGCCTGCCGCGCGCATCGCCGCGGGGTCGGCGTCGGGATCGACGAAGCGCAAGCTCAGATCCGGTTTGGCGCGGTGATAGCGCTCGACGAAATTGGCGACTACTTCGCGCAGCCCGCCTTGGGTGCGCGCATAGCTCACCACTTCGACCGGCCCGTCGAGTTGGGCAAGCAGACTCAGGCTCGCTGGCGACAGACTCGCCGACTGCGCGTGGCTCCAGTCGCGTTCGAAGCCGAAGCGCGTGCTCAAGAATCCGAGCAGTCCGGCGATCACCAAGACCAGCAAGGCGTACAGCAGCGAACCGAAGCGCTCCATCATGGCTGCGCGCTCCCGCGCAGGGCGTCGATGCGACGCGCGGCGAGTGCGAGTGCGACGACGGCGACGAGCAGAAAGTAGACGAGGTCGACGCTGGCGACGATGCCGCGCAGGAAAGGTTCCAGGTGCGTCGGCAAGGCGAGGTAGTTGATGCCGGCATTGGTGATGCCCTGCATGCGCGCACCCGCATCGACCACCGCGAGCAGGCCGGTGACCGCAATCGCCGCGCCTGCAGCGAGCGCGGGTTGCGAGGCCCAGGCCGAGCAGGCGATGCCGATTGCCGTCAGGGTCGCGGCAAACAGCAACAAACCGAGCACGCTCGCCGCGATCTTGCCCAGATCGAGCGCGGCGCCACTGACCAGCGCGATCGGCATCAGCGCAACCAGCACCGTCAGCACGACGACGAAGCCATAGGCACCAAAAAACTTGCCGAGCACCAGACGCAAATTGGATTGCCCACTGGCAAGGAGCAGCGGCAAGGTGCCCGCGCGGCGCTCACCGGCGATGCTGCGCATCGTCACCAGGGGCACCACGAAAGCGAGCACGTGCGAGAACGAGCGCAGCAAGGGCACCGCAACGAGATCGGTGACGCCGGGTGCATCGCGCAGGCCGCCCAGCCGCGGGGCAATCGCCAGATACGCCTGCACCGCGAGCAGGAACTGCCAGGCCATCAGCGCCAGCACCACCGCCGCAAGCGTCCACGCGAAGGGCTGCACTGCAAGCCGCCGCCATTCATGCCGCGCCAGCAGGAAGGCGCCGCTCATGCGGCCTCCGCGACATCGCCGCTGGCGATTTCCAGAAACGTCGATTCCAGCGACGGCGTCGCGCCGCACAGTTCGCTGAAGCGGATGCCGGATGCGAGCAGCGCGGCCGGCAAATCCGCGCGCTGCGCGTCATCATGCAGACGCAGTTGCCACTGGCCCGCGGCCAGCGCATGCGCCTCCGCGACTTGCGGCACACGCGACCACTGGACGGCATCGATATCCCCGATCGACGTGATCCGCACGAGCGCGGGTTCGGTGGCCCGCACCGCACCGACATGGCGGATGCGGCCACGATGCAGGATCGCAACCTCATCGCAGCAGGCGACCACGTCGGACAGGACATGGGTCGAGAGGATCAGCGCATGGTTCTGGCCGAGGCTGCGGATCAACTCGCGCAGGCGCAGCGCCTGCACGGGATCGAGGCCCGAAGCCGGCTCGTCGAGCACGATCAAACCCGGCTCGTGCACGATCGCCTGCGCCACGCCGACGCGCTGACGAAATCCCTTGGACAGATTGCCGAGCAGGCGCCGTTCGACTTCGCCCAGATCGCAGCGCTCGATCGCGCGCGCCACCGCCGCACTGACCGCGTTGCGGGCAACGCCATGCAGGCGCGCACAGAAATCGAGGTACTCGCGCACATTCAGTTCTGCATGCAGCGGCGGCGTTTCCGGCAGGTAGCCGATGCAGCGCTGCGCGAGCTGCGGCTTTTCCTGCAGATCGGCAGCGTCGATCAGCACCTGTCCGCTGCTCGGTGCGAGCACGCCCGCGATCATGCGCAAACTGGTGGTCTTGCCCGCACCGTTGACGCCGAGCAGGCCGAGGGTGCGGTTGCGCGCGAGGCTCAAGTTGAGACCATGCACGAGCTCACGGCCAGCGGCGCGGCGGCTGACCTCACGCAGTTCGAGCAGGGGGGGTGGACTGGTCATCGAATGCCGATTGTCAAAGCACGTGGCACCCGCGGGCAAGCCCGGCAGCGATCCGCCCATGCTCGCGCTATAGTCGGCATCCGTTTTTCGCTGCGTACCCGTCCATGTCCGATTGGTTGCTGTCATTTGCCGCGCGCGGCTACACCCAGGCCTCGTGGGCGACATGGATTGTCTACCTGCTGGTCGTGACCCAGCTCACGATCTTCACCGTCACGCTCTACCTGCATCGCTGCCAGACCCATCGCGGCGTGGATTTTCATCCAGCGCTGGCGCACTTTTTCCGCTTCTGGTCGTGGCTGAGCACCGGCATGGTCACGCGCGAGTGGGTGGCGATCCATCGCAAGCATCACGCCAAGGTCGAGACCAACGAGGACCCGCACAGCCCGCAGATCCACGGCATCGGTACCGTGTTCTGGCAGGGCGTCGAGCTTTACCGCATCGCCAGCCACAACCGCGACGACATGGAAAAGTACGGTCGCGGCACGCCCGACGACTGGATCGAGCGCGCGCTCTATTCGAGACATGCCTCGCTGGGTCCGGCACTCATGGCACTCATCGACCTCGCCCTGTTCGGCGCGGTCGGCGGCGTGATCTGGGCGATCCAGATGTTGTGGATCCCGTTCTGGGCCGCGGGTTTCGTCAACGGCATCGGTCACTGGTGGGGCTATCGCAATTTCGAATCGGCCGACACTTCGACCAATGTCTCGCCGTGGGGCGTGTGGATCGGCGGCGAGGAACTGCACAACAACCATCACGCGTTTCCGAGTTCGGCCAAGTTCGCGCTGCGCCGTTTCGAATTCGACATCGGCTGGGCGGCAATCCGCGGCCTGCAAACGCTTGGCCTTGCCAAGGTGCTGCGTGTGGCACCCACGCTCGACATCCGTGCCAATGTGAGCCTGCCCGACACCGAGACGGTCAAGGCCCTGCTCGCGCACCGCTTCCGCGTGATGAGCGACTACTTCGGCGGCGTGATCGCGCCGACGCTGCGCGAGGAAGCGGGCAAGGCTGGCGCCAACCTCAAGGCGCTGCCGCGCCGCCTGCGCCGCGCACTCGGAAACGGCGGGCGCTGGCTCGATGCGGCCTCGCGCGAACGCATGAGCGCGTTCACCGAACGCTGCCCGCAACTGCGCACCGTCTGCGAATTCCGTGCGCGCCTGGCCGCACTCACCGAACGCAACGGCCGCAACGCCGAAGCCTTGCTCGAAGCGCTCACCGCCTGGTGCCGCGAAGCCGAAGCCACCGGCATCCGCGCGCTCGCCGATTTCGCCGCGCGGCTCAAGGGTTATCGACTCGCGGGTGAAGCGGCAGGTTGAGCTGCGTCGATTCGCGGAAATTCGGTATTGCTTGGCGAAGGGGAAAAGCGACAACGGGCAACCTTGTCAGACTCGCTGAAGTCAGCCCGGTGTTTCGCCCTCACCCCGCGTGGCGAGGCCCGCAGGACGAGTCGGTGGCGAAGCCACTTGGCGAGACCGAAGGGATCGACCGTTGAATGGCCAGAAGTTCGACGTCTCCCAACAAGGCGCCGTCGCTTGCGAAAACCGACAGCGTCACGCACCAATCCACGTCCTGCCGCCGCACTCGCAAACGCTCGACGTCACGTCGCAAGAACTCATCGGCGCGCCACTGCGACGCGCCGGCAAGCGCGAAGTAATTCCCTCTGAAGCAATTACCTCCGTCCCCTTTATCCAAGGTGCGCGCAACCGTGCGCCATTGCGAAGAATTCACGGTGACAAATGGATACACTCGGCTGAATTCCCAGGCTGTTCGTCGAAAACTGACGCAAGGAAGACTCCCATGGCTCAAGGCCCTCGCCTCTTTCCGCTTGCACTGTTGCTCGGATTCACGCTGCCTCTCCTGGCGAAAGCACAGCCTTGGAACTACTACCCGCCGCTACAGGAGCCGGCCAAATCCGGACTGGTGGTTGGTGATTTTGACGGGGACGGGCAGGACGAGGCCGTGTTCTCTGGCCTTGCCCGAACCCGGGACGGCATCACAGACCAGTACCTGCTCGGCGTGTTGGGTGGCGAGACTGGCATTTCGCAGCAATTGCGGTCGGCCACAGTGCTTCCGGTCCACGGCTACTGGGCCACGCTTGCGCGTGGACAGATGCCCAACGGAAAAAGCTTCATCGCATACCTCACCGACGAACCGGATGATGAGAGTCATGTCCTCATCTATTCCGGCGTTCCACTGCGCCTGCAGCGATCGATCGCCACCCCCGGTCTGATACGCATCCGGGCGGTATTCGACCCGACAGGCACAGGCACGCAAAAAGCCCTCGGCTTGGTCGAAGACCCACAAAATCCGTTCTACAAGCTCCCCGCGATCTTCGATCTTGCCAGCGGCGAGCGCGAATGGGTTGGCACTGAACGTACCTACGACGTGGCGGTCGCCCCGCTTGGGGCGGGCGGCGCCCTCAAGCTCATCATCGGCAGTGTGCCGGGGCGGATCCTCGATGCAGGCACGCGCGCACTCGAGTGGAGTTGGGGCCCGGGGTTTGGCCGCGAGATCACGACAGGCCGGTTCGGACAGCAAGGTCGGTTTGGTTTTGCCGCTGCCAACACGCAGGTGGACAGTGTCGACGTGTTCTCCAGCCAACCCTACGCATACGTGCGGACTTTCGAAGCCCCGCCATACATGACGCAGGTCATCGCCATGCCGCAGGCCGGACCGACCGGAGACCTCATTGGATTTGCCGGGAGAAATCTCGAGAGTCCATACGGTGGCAAGGTGTCGAGCTACCAGCCGACGACCGGCTATCTGGTACGCAGCTCATTGCTCGATTGTGGTGCGCCCGATGCGGCGGCGGTGGGAAGCATTGATGGCTTCAACCAACCGCGCCTTGTCTATGCGGCGGGCATCAAGACCTCTGCCCCGGATCATCTATGCGTGGCCAACCCGATGACCGGCACCACATTGCATGACGAGCCCGATGAAAGCGGGCCTTACTCGGCAGTTGCGCGGGGAGAGGTTGCCGGCACCGGTGCTGACGAGCTGGTGATGGTTGCCCGCGTTGGCTCCGACTCTCATTTGGGGCCAACCATACGCGTTCTCGATGCCACGCAGGGCAAGGTGCTGCGCGAAACGCGAATTGCGGAAGCCATGTACTCGTTCACCACCCCGCGAGTCGCGTTGGCACAAGTCGATGGCGATGCGCCCCTCGAGATCATCTTCGCCCAAGGCGGTGGCGCAATGAACGACTGGCGGATCGAAGCGTGGGACGGCTCGACCCTGCAGCGCCAATGGCGGACTTCAGGATTCGGCCAGGGATTCCCGACATCGCTGGCCATGATCGATGCCAATGGTGATGGCGTTCCGGACGCGCTGGTGCTGAGCAGTGAGTCTCGCATAAGCCTCTTTGATGGCCGTGACGGGGCCGAATTGTGGCACTCCATCTCACTGCCGGAGTCAACGACGGGCGGCGTTGCAGGCTTTGTCGTCAGCGGCGTACCGCATGCAGCCATCGGCACTGCCAATGGACTCTATCTGTTGGATCTCAACGCCCACGCGTTCGTTACCAGCGTGGTGGTCGACGGGGACATCACCGGCGTGCGCCAGTGGGGCGATGGTTCTTCTTGTCGGCTTGCCTTGACCACGACCAGCCCAAGCCTGGGCGTGCGCGCCTGCGACACGCTGGCAGTGCTCAACGACTGGCCATTGCCAACCGTCCCGACTGCATTCTGGCCACTGGCAATGAACGAACCTTCGTTTCTGTTTGCTGCTGCCGGGCAACTGCACACCCTGCATCCGGACGGCGTGGTCAGGAGCTTGCCGCTCCAGTTCGACGGTCAGTTGGCTGAAGGCAACCAAGGCGAATTGCGTGCGCTGCAGGGTGGGTCGGTTCTGGATCTCATGGTGGGGTCGAGTTCAGCGGTGATGCGCTTGCAGTTCAATCCAGATGCCATCTTCGTCGACAATTTCGAGGCGACGCCATGATCTCGACAATTTCCAGGTGCCTTGCTCGACAGCATCGACTCGGTGTCAGGCGGTCTGCCATGTTCCCATTCGTGTTGGCCGTCTTCGCTTCCTTCTTGTCATTCGATGAAGCCTCGGCGTGGGACTATTTTCCGATGCCCGCGCGACCCGGCATTATCGGTGTCGTTGTTGGCGATTTCGATGGCGATGGACGAGACGAAGCCCTGATCGGCGGAAATCTTCCAGAGCTCGGGACAACCCGCGGGCGGGCCGTGCTTGCAATCCTGGGTGGCGAAGGATCTCAGGCACGCGTACGCGCTCTGTCCATTCCAAGTAGCGAACCAGATCTTGCGGGGTTCTACCTCGAGGAAAACGGGCTTGTACTGGCACCAGCCATCGACGGACACGATCACGTAATCGCACACGCACGATCCGCCTCTGGCACGGACTCACGAATCGCAATCATGGGCGGGGTGCCCATGCAGGTGGAACGACTGCTGGTTGCACCGCCAAATCAACTGATTCCCAAACTGCATGCAGTCGCCGATGTCGATGGCGACGGGCAGCCCGAGATCGTTGCGAGCCTTCAGGGCCCGGGCATGCAGTCGCTGCCTGCCATTCTGGATTGGTCGACCGGTGCGGCGAAGTGGATCGGCACTGTCAGTGCCAAGAGCATCGCAGTGGCTCAGCTTGATGCCGATCCGGCACTCGAGCTGGTCCTGTCCGGGACACCCGGGCTGGTCATTGACGGCATGACACATGCGGTGGAATGGAGCTGGGCCGGTGGATTCAACAAATTCCTGCTCGCGGGCCACTTTCTAGATCCATCGCATACCGCCTTTGCGACGCTCGATTCCGGCAATCCCTTGCAGATCTTCAGCGGCAGTCCCTACGCGCCGGTCACGGAGTTCCCCCCCGTTGGTTTGATCGTCGAATCCATGCTGACCTACACCTCACAGACGGGGAGCCTGGACCAGATCGTGGTGCAGGGCTTCGAGACTACGCTTTTTCTTGATCCGCTGAGCGGTGCGGTCATTCGGGAAATGGCGGGCGGTGAAGGCATGTTCGCGATAGGCGACCTGAACGCTCAAGCACGACCACAGCTCATGAATCTGGCGTACGCCAACGACGACCTCAGCGCCTGTCCATTCGGAGACGGCACGCTTTTCCAAGCGGACTCGTTCGATACAGGTCGATTTTTTCGCGGCACCCATCTCGACGATGGCAGTTGTCAAAAATGGCTGGGGAACCGCGGCTCGTATGCTGCACTTGCGCGTGCAAACCTGGCAGGGGCCGGCAGCGATCTGGTCGCCGCCTACAGCGAGGGCGACGTTCTGACCCTCTTCGACGCCGATACGGGAGCGCCCCAGCGCGTGCTCAACTACGTTCTCGGCGAAGGTGATACCGGAACTGACGCACAGCCACACCTAGCCGTGGCAACGCACCTCGGCACGACTCCCACGCTTGTTCTCGCCGCGGGTGATTCCGCCACAAGGGCGCTCGATCCGCTATCGCTCGAGGTCCGCTGGAATAATTCGGTTTTGGGGCGCTACGTTTCAGCAGTAGCTGCGATCGACACTGACGGCGACGGCAATGACGAAGTCATACTGGCCACTTCGAACGCCGAAGTGGCTGTGCTTGATGGCACGACGGGCGTGACGCTGCGTCAATCGGCAGCCGGCGAGGCATGGTCATCGCCAGACATGGTAACGTTTCGAAATGGCCAAGGTCAGGCCTACGCCTTGATCACCGCAGGCAATCGCTTCCGACTGGATCTCGTCGACTTGACTACGGCCACGCTGGTTGCGCAAACCAATGTCGGGAGTGCGCGCATCAAGGCACTCTGGCAATGGGGCGAGGGCCCGGACTGCCGCTTGGCCATCCTGGATGAGCAGTCTGCAATCAGCGTACGCGAGTGTGCATCCCTCGCCGAGATCAATCGCCGTCAGGCGCCGCCGGACACGGTCTTCGTTCGTCAGGGTGATGCCGCCGGCACCAGCCTCATCGTTGCCGCCGGTCAACTGCTGTACGAACTTGACGCTGCCGGCAATGCCATACCGATCTCGAACCCGCTGGGCAATGCACTGGCCAAAGGTAATGCTGGTGATGTGCGCATTCTCCCGGACGGTCAAGGCTGGCAAATCACCGTGGGATCGGATACGCAAATAAGCATGCTGGAGGTCGCTCCGGACCTGCTGTTTGCCGACGGCTTCGATTGATCAACAAGCCGAACGCGGAAGCAAGAATGCGCGTGGGCCAAAAAGAAGAAGGCCCGCTTGCGCGGGCCTTCTTGCTTACTTGATCTTGCCTTCCTTGTACTCGACGTGCTTGCGCACGACCGGGTCGTACTTCTTCACCGCCATCTTCTCGGGCGTGTTCTTCTTGTTCTTGTCGGTGGTGTAGAAGTGGCCGGTGCCGGCCGAGGAGATCAGACGAATCTTGTCGCGCTTGGATGCCATGGTCGTGTGCTCCTCAGATCTTTTCGCCGCGCTTGCGCAGCTCGGCAAGGACGGCCTCGATGCCCTTCTTGTCGATCGTGCGCAGCCCGTGGCTGGACACGCGCAAGGTGACCCAGCGCTTTTCGGCGGGCACCCAGAAGCGGCGTTCGTGGAGGTTCGGCAGCCAGCGGCGCCGCGTCTTGTTGTTGGCGTGTGAAACGTTGTTGCCGGATTGGAAAGCCTTTCCGGTGACTTGGCAAATCTTGGCCATGTCGGACCTCGTTGATCTTCAAGCCGACCTTGGCCAGGACGGCGGCGGCCCAGCGGCGACGTTGCGCCATGCGGTGCTGGAATTCCCCGGGTCGGCATCCGGCGCGGGCGGACCGCATGACCGGCCCCGCACGCCCGAACGGGCGATGGATGCCACAGGGAGCCGCGTTTTATAACCGAACCCGGGCAGTGGCGCAAGTTGTTCGCCGGTCTCGGGGCGAAGCAAGCCTTGGTCGCCGCGGCGGCCGCTTCAGGGCATGGCTGGGCTGCTCGCTCTGGGCGTGCCCGGGAACGCCGGACACCTTTTGCATCAGGGCCTTGCGCTGGAGCAGGACCAGGTTTCGGCCGGGATGACGGCATTTTGCGGGTTGTCCCGGGCTGGTGTCCTTGCCGATGCCAAGGGCGTTTGCGATGCAGATGCATGCGGATGTGCCGGCGCTGTGGGTGGCCTTGGCGCAGGCCTGATGTCTCGCGCTCGGGATGTTCCTGTGGGACATGCCCGCGGGCTTGCGCGCATTCGGACCGAGCCCCGAACGCGCGGCGGCAATCAAGTTGCTCGTGGTCCGTTCTTGATCTGGATCGTTGTCGGGCCCTGGTGCAGGCCCGACAATCGCCTGTCCACGGGAGAATCGCATGGCATTTCGCACCATCATCGAACCCTTTCGCATCCAGTCGGTTGCGCCGCTCCGCATGACCACGCCTGCGCAACGCCACGCGGCGGTGGTCGCCGCGGGCTACAACCTGTTCAGCCTGCATGCGCTGGACGTGATGATCGACCTGCTCACCGATTCGGGCACGGGCGCGATGAGCCGCGACCAGTGGGCGGCGATCCAGCATGGCGACGAGTCCTACGCGGGCAGCCCGTCCTACGACATCTTCCGCGAGGCAGTGCAGAACCTGTTTCCGTTCAAGCACGTGATTCCGACCCACCAGGGCCGCGCGGCCGAGAAGATCCTGTTCACCGCGCTCGGCGGCAAGGGCAAGGCGGTGCCCAACAACACGCACTTCGACACCACCCGCGCCAACATCGAATACAGCGGCGCACAGGCGGTCGATCTGGTGATTGCCGAAGGCCGTGACCCGGCCAATCCGCATCCATTCAAGGGCAACATGGATGTCGCCGCGCTGGATGCTTTCCTCGCCAGTCATCGCAATCAGGTGCCGGTTGCCTTCATCACCATCACCAACAATTCCGGCGGCGGCCAGCCGGTGAGCTTGGAGAACCTGCGCCAGACCAGCGCGGTGTGCCGGCGTCATGGCGTGCCGCTGTTCCTCGATGCCTGCCGCTTTGCCGAAAACGCCTGGTTCATCCGTGAGCGCGAGCCGGGCCAGCAGAACCGCGAGGTCGCCGACATCGTGCGCGAGATGGCGAGCCTCGCCGATGGCATGACGATGAGCGCGAAGAAGGATCCGATGGGCAACATCGGCGGCTGGCTCGCGCTCAACGACGATGCGCTGGCCGAGCAGTGCCGCAATCTCTTGATCCTCACCGAAGGCTTTCCGACCTATGGCGGGCTTGCCGGGCGTGACCTCGAAGCGCTCGCCCAAGGCCTGCGCGAAGCGGTCGACCACGACTACCTGCGCTATCGCATCCGCTCGACCGCCTATCTGGGCGACGCACTGGCCAAGGCCGGGATTCCGGTGGTGCAGCCGATCGGCGGTCATGCGGTGTATCTGGATGCGCGCGCGTTGCTGCCGCACATCGCGCCGCTGCAATACCCGGGTCAGGCGCTCGCCGTTGCGCTGTATGAAACCGGCGGCGTGCGCGGCTGCGAAATCGGCACGGTGATGTTCGGTCGCCAGGCCGACGGCAGCGAAACGGCGGCGACGCTTGATCTCGTGCGTCTGGCGATTCCACGCCGCACCTACACGCAAAGCCACATCGATTACGTCATCGAAGTGTGCGAGGAAGTTGCACGCAACGCGAAGGCCTTGCGCGGGTATCGCATCATCGCCGAACCGGCCCAGCTGCGGCATTTCACCGCACGCTTTGCGCCGCTGGCCTGAGACGCGGACAGCGCGATGGGCGTGTTCGCCAAGGCGCTTGCGGTGTGGTGCGCAATCCTCGCGCTTGCCATCGCCAATGGCGCCCTGCGCGAAGGCGTGTTGATTCCACGCCTGGGCCTGCGTGCGGGCATGCTCGCCAGCGGTGTGCTGCTGTGCCTGGCCATCCTGGTCGTGACCGCGTTCGCGTTGCCGTGGCTGGACCTGCATGCAACACGCGAGCTCCTCATGCTGGGCTGCATCTGGCTCGCGCTCACGCTGGCGTTCGAGTGGGGCTTCGGACTCTTGCGCGGCAGGACCTTGGCCGAGCTCGCGCAAGCCTATGCATTCAAGGACGGCAACCTGTGGCCACTGGTGTTGCTGGTGACGGCGCTGGCGCCGTGGCTGGTAGCGCAGCTGGGCGGCATGCGATAGGGGATCGAGGCTGGGGTGGAAGGCAGTTGCGCAAGCACGGCAGCGGAGCAAGCTCCGCTCTACGACGGTGGTGGTGCGCGCTTTTGTAGAGCCGAGCTCGCTCGGCTCGGGGCGTGGCAACGGGGTAAAAAACGCAGCGGAGCAAGCTCCGCTCTACGAGAAGGTCGCGACTGCCGTCGCTCCTGCAACAGCGCGAGGTAGGAGGGCCGGAAGGCCCGACCTGACGCGCGGGAGCGGAGCAAGCTCCGCTCTACGGGAAGCGCGGGAGCCGGCGCCCGCACCTGCCGGCTTCGTGCTTCAATCCTTCCCTCACCGCATCGCGTGAATCGAATCGCGTCATGTCCTCCTCAGAAGTGCTCGTCGCCACCGCCGGCCTGATCTGGTTGGTCGTGTTGTTTGCGGTCGCGCGCTACGGCGAGCGCCATCCGGGGCTGTTCGCGCGCCGCTGGGACATCGTCTACGCGCTGTCGCTGGGCGTGCACTGCACGTCGTGGACGTTCTACGGCACGGTGACGCAGGCCGAACGCTCGGGCTGGTGGTTGCCGCCGACCTTCATCGGCCTGATCCTGCTCTACGCACTGGGTATCGGGGTCTTGCTGCGACTGGTGCGGCTGGCGCGCGAACAGCACGCCAGCTCGCTCGCCGATTTCGTCGCCGCGCGACTGGGGCGGCATGCGGGACTGGCCGCGCTGGTGACCGCGGTGACCGTGCTCGGGATCGTTCCCTACATCGCGCTGCAGCTCAAGGCGGTGGCGATGAGCTTTGCGCTGTTTGGCAGTGGCAATGGCCTCGACGCACCACCGTGGCAGGACAGCGCGCTGTACGTCGCGCTGGCGATGGCGCTGTTCGCGATGTTGTTCGGGACGCGCCGCGCCGCGGCCGCGGCACACAACCGTGGCCTCGTGCTCGCGCTCGCGTTCGAATCCTTGTTCAAGCTCGGCGCGATGCTCGCATTGGGCGCGCTGGTGCTCAGCCTGCCCGATGTCGATGCGGCGGTGCGCACGGCACCACGCGATGCCAGCGGGTTTCCCGCACTCATCGTGCTCGGCGCACTGGCGGCATTCACGCTGCCGCACCAGTTCCATGCTGGAGTCGTCGAGTGTCGCGACGCCGCCCACGTGCGCACCGCGCGCTGGTTGTTTCCGCTCTACCTGTGCCTGATCGCGCTGCCGGTGCTGCCGCTGGCGCAGGCGGGCGCGGCGCGCCTGGGCCCCTTGGGTGTGTCCTCCGACCTGTACGTGCTTGCGCTGCCGCTGGCGCAAGGTCAGCGCGGCCTGGCCGTACTGGCCTTCCTCGGCGGCCTGTCGGCGGCCACGAGCATGGTGATCCTTGCCACGCTCGCGCTCAGCCTCATGATCGGCAACCACTGGATCGCGCCCCTGCGCCTGCGCGGCGACTGGCTGCGCGGCGAGGGCGGTGATCTGCGGCCGGCGGTGCTGCGCCAGCGCCGCATCGCGATTCTCGCCGTCGTGCTGCTCGCTTGGCTGTACTCGCGTGCGGTGGTCGGCAGTGACGCGCTGGCCGATATCGGTGCGCTGTCGTTTTCGGCGCTGGCGGGGCTCATGCCCGCGGTATTGATCGCGCTGTACTGGCCGCGCATCGGTGCGCGCGCGGTGTGCGCGGGACTGATCGCGGGCACGCTGGTGTGGCTGTACACCATCGCGCCATCATTCCTTCCTGCCCTGCGCGGGTCGGCATGGCTGCCCGCGGCGCTGTCCGCGCCCGAACTGTTCGGACTGGGACGCTGGAGCGGTCTGGCGCGCGCGCTCACGGCCAGTCTGGCGATCAATGTCATGGTCACGCTCGCGCTGGCACGCACGCGCTGGGCGCGCCACGGCGCGAGTGCGTCACCGGGCGAGCTGGCGGGCAGCGAATTGGCGGCATTGGCGCTGCGCTTCCTGCCGAGTGAGCGGGTCGCCGCGTTGGTGGATGCGACGCAGGTGAGCGCGGATGCGCGTCACGTTGCCGCGGTCGAGCACGAGCTGGCCACCGTGATCGGTGCGGCTTCGGCACGCTTGCTGATCGAAGTCGCGCGGCGCGAACGTGTCGGGCGCCTGGACGCGGTGGCCGACATCGTCGACCAGACCAGTCGCGACCTGCGCTTCAACCAGCGCGTGCTCGAGGCGGCGCTGGAGAACATGACGCAGGGCATTTGCGTGGTGGATGCCAAGCTCGATGTGGTGGCCTGGAATCGCCGCTATGAGCAACTGTTCGCCTATCCGCCCGGCTTGCTCAGCATCGGCCGACCGGTCGCCGAGCTGATGCGCCACAACATCATCCTCGGATTGATTGGCGAGGGCGAGGTCGAAGCGCGGATCGAGCGGCGTCTCGCGCAGATGCGTGCCGGAACCGCGCATCTGTCGGAGCGCCGCTTTCCCGACGGCACCATCGTAGAGATCCGCGGCAACCCGATGCCCAACGGCGGCTTTGTTGCCACCTTCACCGACGTCACCGCATTCCGTGATGCCGAGCGGGCGCTTACGCGCGCGAACGAGACCCTCGAGCAGCGTGTGGCCGAGCGCACCGGCGAGCTGGCGCGCGCGAGCGCGGCGGCCGAACGCGCGAATCTGGAAAAGACCCGTTTCCTCGCCGCGGTCAGCCATGACCTGGCCCAGCCCCTGCACGCGGCGCAACTGTTCACGCACGCGCTGGCGCAGCGTGTGGTCGCGCAGCCCGAGCGCGAAACCGTGGGCCATATCGGCAGTGCGCTGCATGCGGCCGAAGACCTGCTGGCCGGCCTGCTCGACATTTCGCGCCTCGATGCGGGCGGCATGCAGGCGCAGTCACGTGCATTCGCCGCTGCCGAATTGCTTGACGCGCTGGCTGCCGAATTCGCGGTCCTCGCCGCGGCCAAGGGTTTGCGTCTGCGCTGCGTGCGCAGCTCGGTCTGGCTGCACAGCGATCCGCAATTGCTGCGCCGGGTGTTGCAGAACTTTCTTTCCAATGCGGTCAAGTACACGCGCAATGGGCGCATCCTGCTCGGGTGTCGGCGCGAAGGCGGGCTGCTGCGCATCGAAGTATGGGACACGGGCGCAGGCATCGCGCCGGCCGATCGCGACGCAGTGTTCGAAGAATTCCGTCGGCTCGACCGCGACGGTGCGGGTCTCGGCCTGGGCCTGTCGATCGCACGGCGCATCGCGCAGTTGCTCGGCCATCGCCTGTCCCTGCGTTCCTGGCCTGGCCGCGGCAGCGTTTTCGCGATTGACGTAGCGCGCGCACACGCGCCGGCTCCCGCGATGCCGACCGCGACTGCGGTCGAGGCGAACATGCCGCGCCGCCGCGTGCTGGTGGTCGACAACGACGCACACGCGGCAACAGCGATGCGCGCGCTGCTGGAGGGCTGGAACTGCGAGGTGCTCGTCGCGCATGACCCCGCCTCCGCACAGGTCGCGTGCCGGCGCGCGCAACCCGACCTGCTCGTGCTCGACTATCACCTCGACGATGGCGTGACCGGACTCGATCTGCGCGCGCAACTGGCCACGCCGATCGCTCACGTGCCGTGCATCGTCGTCAGCGCCGACCACGGTGATGACGTGCGCCGCGCAGTCGCACAAGCCGGCGTGCACTTGCTGCACAAGCCGCTGCGGCCACTCGCGCTGAAATCGCTGATGGCCCGCGTGTTGATTGCAAGCTGAGCCTTGCCCGTACCAATCAATCCGGCTGCTTGTGCCGGACCGGACAATCCGGAGCCGGCATGCTTCCTGTTTCGCGCTCAGCGCGGTGTGCATGCCGATCGTCCTTGATGCGATGCGCAGATCGCGCCATTGACACAAGGCAGGCGCACGCCGTTGCATTGCCAGCCACTGGGGAAGCGCGCCATCGGACCGGGCATGCTGCCGAGGACGCTCTCACTCGCAATCGACAAGGCGCGGCTTCGACGAGCCGCACCGCATGTCGCATCAGGGTTCAGGCAAGTCGAGAGTGGGTGTGAAGTTGCTGCGGAACAGGCCGTCGAGCGGAGAGGAGGGATTTCCGATCCAACTGACTGCGACGGGCCCGCACGCTGGGCCGGGGCTGCCGTCGTCATACGGCGCGATCACCAGGAAGTAGTCACCCGAATCAAGCTCGTCGAGTTCGATGCTCGCGGTGCCACCCGGGCCGCTTGCTTCTTCCGCGGCAACGCAGAACGCGTCCGAATAGCATGGTCCCTGCAGAAGGAAGGCAGCCGCGTCGAGTCCAGCATCCATCGACTGCACTTGCAGCCTGCCGTTCGGATACGGCAGGTGCACGCTCATGACAAGGGCCGGTCCGGTCAGGGGAACAGCGCCGTTGCAGACGACAGGAAGGTTCGTATCGCCCACGCAGGTATCTATCACGATGGGTTCGCCAATCAGGGGAATTGGCGTATTGCAGGTTTGCGCGTCGGCGGGGTCGGCAAACGGAAGGCCGATGGCGGTGAGGATCGCAACGCGAAGGATCCATGGATTGAGTGACATGACGCACCTCGCAAAAGGGAGGAAAGGCCGGGTTATCGGGATCAGGACCCCATGTCGAAGTCATCCCTGAAAATCACGGTGGTACCCGTTTCCACCGCGCCGATGTCTGCTGCCGTGCCCGCCTCGCGCCGTTGGCTGCGCTGGTCCCATCTTCGCGGCAGGCTGAAGCCGTGATCGATCGCCGGACTGCCGGGCAAGGGCATGTGCGTGGGCGTCCAACCACCGTTGTCCTGCAGTGGACCCAGCAGAGGGTCCGTTGTCCAAATCGTTGGAGGCGGTATCGTGATCGAACTCCAGCCGATCAGATTGGTCGAGGCGGACACATCCAGGAAGGAAGGTCCGACGATGTCGGCCGCAAGCGATGGCGTCACATCATCGTGAAAATAATTTCCCGACACGATCGAATTGTGCAGGGCGAAGTTGCCTATCCCGGAGCCGATCACGATGCCTGCGCCATAGCGCGTGCCGAGGCCGTTGGTTTCGTCGTTCGCAGTGATCGTGCTGTCGTAGATGGCCGCTTCGTAGGTGTTCACGAACAAGGCGCCGCTGGCCCCTTGCGCCGATCTTTCCGTGGTGTTGCCGGAGATCGTACTGTTGGCGATCGTGGTCGTTGCGCTCGCGCCGCCAAGAAAGGCAATCGCGGATGCGCCGTCGATGGCGTCGTTGTTCGACACGGTCGAATTCGTCAGGTGGCCACCATGCTCGAATACACCGCCGCCGCCCGCGCCTGCGGATGTATTGCCGTCGATTGTGCTCGAGTCGATCCAGGCCGAGCTGCGGGTGAAGAGGCCGCCACCGGCGACGGTGGCGCCGACGCCGCTGGCCGAGGTGTTGTTGTTGCTGATCGTGCTGGCCAGGATTTGCAAATGACCTTGGGCGTACACGGCGCCACCATAGGCAACGCCGTGGTCGGTGCGTGCAAAGCTGCCCGTGATCATCACCTCGTGCATTTCCAGATAGCCGGAGCCATAGGCTGCGATCGCGCCACCGCGCGCGTTGCCGTTCGCACCCAGCGGCGTGACGACCCCGCAGCTCGAGAATTTGGTGTTCTCAAGCACGACGTTGCCGCCGCTCGAGCGCAGGCAGCCGCCGCCCAGCCCTTGATTGGAGGTGTACTTGCCGCGACTGATGGTGAGGTCCTTGATCGTGAGAGTCCCACCGGAACTTGAGTGGTTGAAAATGCGGTGGTTCTCGTTGTTGATGCCATCGATCGAAAGCACATCGGCGCCGGGACCGGTAAGGATGACATCAGGCAGGTTGATTGCGCCCGAGGTCACCGAAATGGTGCTGCACGTGAGCGCGGAGAGGTCGATCCCATCGCCATCGTTCGCATGCTGCGCGGCATTGCGCAGGCTGCCCGGGCCTGCGTCATTGCAGTTCTCCACCACCCACAGGATGGCGCCTTGCGGTCGCGTCGGCAGAGGGGCCGCGGGCGTGGCCGCGCTCAGCACGGCACGGGCCTGAGCCACCGGCATCGCCGGAGCGCTCCCGCTGGCGAGGCCAAGCGCGGCCGCGAGTGCCAGGGCCAGCGGCCGCGGCGCAACTGGCGCATCGCTGCGCGCGGGTCTGGCACCTGCCTCGGTTCTAGCGATTCCAAGTTCCGGTCGCTTGCTCATGCGCGCTCAATTCGCCATCGGCGTCTGCCGCCCGGGATCGGGCAAAGGCGAGTAACGCCGTTTCGTGCGCAACTACGACAAGTGCTGTCTCCACGCCGTTACCGCGATGGTGGATCCATGGCAGCCTTTTCCGCCGCAGCCAGCCAGACCGGATCGAGCCGCAGTGAACGGATCTCCTCGAGAGTCGCCGCGCGGGCGCGCTCGTCACCGTCGATGCGCTCGATGCGTGCCCGCAACAAGAGCAGTTGGCCCTGCTTGAAGTGGGCGCCGGCATCTTGCTGACGCACGCGCTGCAGGGCGCGCTCGACTTCGGCTCGAGCTTCAACGCTGCGTGAAAGGCTGAGCAAGGCTTCGGCGCGCAAGCTTCGGCATGCGGTTTCCTCGGACATGGCGGTGACGCGCAATTGCTCCAGCATGGTCAGCGCGCGTTCGGCCAGGACAAGCGCGCCAGCGGCATCTTCGGCAAGGCGGATCCGTCCGCCAACACAGATTCCCTCGACCAACTCGAGGCTTTTTCCTCCCAATTGCTGTTCCAGTATCGGCATGGATTGGGCCTGCATCGCCGCCGCTTCCGCCGGGCGCCCCAGAGCCAGCAGCGCATTGGCTCGATGCACGCCGGCGCGCGCGAGTTCAAGCTCGTATCCGGCGTTGCGCGCCAGTGGAAGCATCACCTCATGCGCATCACGGGCCGCTGCTTCAGCTTCAGTGAAACGCAGACGGGCCGCGAACAGCTGAGCCTGCACATCCAACATCGTGGCCGTGCGCACGTCCTGTGAGCCAAACACGGCGCGGTCGATGGACAGGGCTTCGTCGAGCGCCGACTGCGCCTCGTCGAAGCGGTCGCCATCGATGAGAAACTCCGCGTAACCACGCAATCCCTGCGCAACGCGATGGAACGGCGCCGCGTGCACGCGGCGCATCAAGGCGATGCCTTCACGATAGGCCGATTCGGCAGCTTCGCGCTGGCCCAGTCGATGGCGCGCATTGGCAAGGTGGAAGAGGCTGCGCGCATACTGTTCGTTGAGTGGCCGCCCCTGGCTACGCCAGCGCGCCATGGCTTCGTCGAGAATCGTGACACTCTCGCGATAATGGTGCACGGTCGAACAGATCTGGCCCAGATAGGTCGCGGTTTCGATGCCATTGGTCGAGTCCGCGCCAAACACGCGCTTGGCCTTGGCCAGCGCACGCATGGCGGTGTCGACCGCACCCGGTGCGTCGTTGGCGTAGGCGCGTGTGGCGCCGTACAACATCAGTGCCGAAACGGCTCCTTCCGTGTCGACTGCTTCAATGCTCGGCAGCAAATCGCGCATCAGTTCGTCCGCTTCCTTGCTGCGGTTCGTGCTGTGCAGGAGATTGCCCTTTGCGACGAGCGCAGCGATCCATTCGGGCGCGGTCACGTCGATGCCAAGCGCACGCTCGCGCTCGATCGCTTCGTCGACGAAGCGTTCGGCGCCATCGTTGTCGCCGTTGCTGTGTGCGATCTCGCTGAAGGTCACCAGCAATTGCGCGCGGACGAGCGGGTCGAGATCGGGATCGTCGCGCGCCTGCTGCGCCGCGTTCGCAACAAGGGCTTCGGGTGTAGGTCTCTCGTCCTTTGGCAGATCGGCGCTTGCCGTACGCAGCAAGTCGACCAGAAAGGTCCGCGTGGCGTTCGAGCGCATGGATTCGTTGCGCGCGATCCTTGCCTGTTCGCGGGCAACTTGCGCCTGCCACAGCGCCGCGCCGAGCGCGGCCAGCACCGCGAGCAGGAACGCGCAGGTGGTGGCCACGCCGCCCTTGTGACGGACCATGAACTTGCGCGCGCGGTACCAGCGGGAGGGTGGATGTGCCATCACCGGACGACCGTCGAGCAGCCGCTCGATGTCGTCGGCAAAGGCGCCGGCCGAGGCGTAGCGCCGCGCGGGGTCCTCCTCCAGCGCCTTGGTCACGATGGTGTCGAGGTCGCCACGCAACAGGCGCCGCGTGCTGTGCGGCGGAGCCGGCAACACACCGGCTTCGAGATCGTCGCCGACTTCGCGCGAGGGCGTATGCCCGCCGCGCAGGCGCGCGCCGGTCAGCAGCTCGCCCAGCAGCACGCCCAGTGCATAGACATCGGTTGCGGTGGTGATCGGGCCACCGACCTTCTGTTCCGGCGCCGCGTAGGCGGGTGTGAACGCGGGTAGGCGTGTCTGTGTTTCGTCTTCGCCTTCGAGCAGCTTGGCGATGCCGAAGTCGAGCAGCTTGACCCTGCCGTCGGCCGTGACCAGCACGTTCGAAGGCTTGAGGTCGCGGTGCACGATCAACGCGCGGTGCGCTGCCTCGACGGCTCGGCACACTTGCAGGAACAAGGCGAGTCGGGCCGAGATGCCGAGCCGGCGTTCGCGTGCGAACTCGGTCAGCGGCTGACCGTCCACCAGTTCCAGTGCGATGTAGGCCAGGCCCGCCTCGGTCACGCCGCCTTCGATCAGGTGCGCGATGCCCGGGTGCTGCAGCTGGGCCAGGGCGAGACGCTCGCGGCGGAACTGGCGCTGCGCGTCCGCGGTGTAGAGCCCGCGGCGCAGCAATTTGAGCGCGACGTCCTGGCGCACGCCCTCGAGCTGGCGCACGGCGTGGAAGACGGTGGCCGAGCCACCTTCGCCCAACACTGCCAGCAGCTCGAACGGACCGATGTGGGTGCCCGCTGCAAGGCCGTGCAGCACGTCCTTGCCGGTGAGTCGATTGGCGAGCTCGGGCGCGCTCGGCACCGGCAGGCCACCGTCACGGGCATGTGCGGCGAGCATGCGTTCGAGCTGCTGGCGCATGTGCGCGTCGGCGCAGGTGGCAACAAATGCGTCGCGCTCCGGCACCGCATGCTGCAGGGCCTGGTCGAACCATTCGCGCAAGGTCATTGCGTTGGTCATGGCGTGCGTCCGTGGTTCCTGTTTGGCGCGAGGCTTGCGGCGCAGGTGGCGCGGGTTGCCGGCTATTCGATTTCGCTCTTGAGGTAGGCGCGTGCAAAAAGCCAGTCGCGGTCGATCGTGCGCCGGGCAATGCCCAGCACCTGCGCAGTCTGGTCTCCGGTCAGCCCCGCGAAGTAGCGCAGCTCGACCACGCGCGCTGCCCGCGCGTCGCTTTCGGCGAGGCGGTCGAGCGCGGCATCGAGCGCGAGAGCCTGGTCGGCGGCCTCGAGCGTGAGCGCATCGTCGCCTTCAGTCAGGGTTACCGCTTGCCATTGGCCGCCGGCACGCAGGCGCATATGGTCGCGCGCACGATCACGCAGCAGGTGTCGCATGGCCAGCGCCGCGTAGGCGAAGAACTGTGCATCGTGGGCGAACTCCAGTTCACGATTTGCCTGCAGACGCAGGTACAGCTCATGCACCAGCATGGTGGTGTCCAGCGTCGCGCCCCGCCGCCCACGCGCGAGCTGGTTGCCGGCCATCGCCTTCAGGCGTGTGTACACCGCACTGAACATCGCATCGGTAGAGCGTGGCGAGCCGTCCTGCGCCGCGCTCGATCCTGCGTCTTGCATCTGCTCTCCCCGGCCCGTCGCGGCACGCAGCGCCGCACCCCGAAGCGAGGATGGCGCGGAATCGGCAGCAGCGCAAACCACGGCAGTGGCCACCGTTGCCCGCTGCGCGAGCAGCGGGCGATGGCGCGTCGACTTGGCGAGCATGGCCATAGTCACCGGCATCCTGGCTCAGTCGAAGCCGTCGGTGAAGATCACGTCCCGCTGCACCTCGACCGCGCCGATGTCGGCCGCGACGCCCGAAACCCGCGGATATTCGCGCTGGTCGAATACCTGTCCCTGCGCGTTGCCGTGGTCGACCACGGGGCTGTTCGCGGCGGGCATGTGCGTCCAGGTCGGGCCGCCGTTGTCCTGCAAGGGACCCAGTAGCGGATCGCTGGACCGAATCGTGTCGGCAGGCAAGTACACGTAGGAAAGTCCAACCAGATTGTGATCGCCGATGACGTGGGAGCCGAGCGGACCGGCGATATCCGCGCCATGCGTGGAATCGCGGATGTGGTTGCCGTGCACGATCGTGCTGACCATGGTCGGGGAAGATGAAGTCCATGCGGAGGGTCCAAACAGGATGCCCGCGCCAAACCCGACACCTGGTGTGTTGTACTCGACGTTGCCGGCGATGGTGCTGGCGAGGATCGAGGTGAACGCGGTGTTCACGTACAGCGCGCCGTTGTCCGAAATCGTCGATGCCTGCGCCTCGTTGCCGGAAATCGTGCTGGCGAAAATATAGGCAGCCGAGTCGTTCAAGCCGCGGGTACCAAGAAACGCGATCCCGGAGCCGCCGCCGACCGACGCGTTGTTCGATACGGTCGAGAACATGAGCGAGCCGTGACCTTCGATCACGGCGCCACCGCCGCGGCCTTCCGAGACATTGCCGTCGATGGTGCTGCCCGCAATCATCGCCTCGCCATGCGCGAAGACTCCGCCACCCAGAACGACGGCCGAGGGATCGGACGAGGTTGCGGCGTTGTTCGAGATCGTGCTTCTTGCGAGCAGGAGCTTGTCGCCGCCCACGTACAGCGCGCCGCCGAGCGCGACTCCAGCGGCTGTGCTCGCCTGATTGTTCGACAGCGTGACCCGGGCCAGATGTACGTCGTTGCCGTAGGCGGCGATCGCGCCGCCACGCACGGAGACATTCGAGCCGCTTGGCGCGAAGGCGATGCAGGTGTCGAACACCGCGTCACGAATGTCGAGATTGGCGCCGACCGAGCGCAGGCAGCCTCCGCCTTGCCCCGCATTGGACTGGTACTTGGCGCCACGGATGGTGACGTCGTGGATCGTGAGGGTGCCGCCATTGCCGTTGTGGTTGAAGATGCGCTTGAACTGGTTATCCGTACCTTCGATGGTGAGCTGATCGGCTCCGGGACCCATGAGCTCAACATCGCGCAGGTTGATTGCGCCCGAGGTCACCGAAATCGTGCTGCAGGACAATGAAGACAGATCGATCCCGTCGCCATGGTTCGCATGTTGCGCGGCATAACGCAGGCTGCCCGGACCTGCGTCGTTGCAGTTCTCCACCACCCACAGGATCGAGCCATCCGGGCGTGATACCGAGGTGCCAGCGACGGGGATTGCGTGTGAGGGCGATGCCGCTGCCATTCCGGCCGCGTTCGCTCCGGCAACCAGTGCCAGCGCGATGACCAGGGGCTTGAGGCACATTGAATCGCGTGCGCTCCCGTTCGCCGAAGCTGTGGACGCAACAAGATGCTCAGGGTGGCAGGTCAGTCGAATCTTCATGGAAATCTCCGTGCGATGCGGGGGCTGTCAGTCACTCGAAGCCGCTGTCGAAAATGCGGTCGGCAATCCAGACCTCAGCATTGGCTACGGCCAAGCTGCCCGAAGCGTTGTGCGCACCGCCCGCGACCCCACTGGTCAATTGCACCTCGATTCGATGGTCGTAAACCAGCGGCAAGTTGCCAAGCTGCCAACCGCCCTGGATGCGGGTCATCCAGCCCCTTGTATAACCGGAGATTTCTACAGAAGGCGGCATCGACAGATCCGGTGCGGTGCCGTCGCGCCACCACGTCAGCGTGCCTTCGCTCGCCTCGATCGATTGCAGGGCGGCTTCCGGCAGGGCCAGTCGCGCAAGCTGGGTGCGCGGTTGGCCGGCGATCACGACAAAGCCGCCGCCGACGAGCAATTTGCCATCGTCCTGCAGCGCCAGTGCGTAAACCGGGCCGTCCGCGTTGACATCGCCAAAGCTCATGTCGAGACTGCCAGTCGCGTCGAGGCGAGCGATGCCCTTGCGGGGCTGTCCGTGAACTGTAGTGAAGGTGCCGCTGAAAATGACCTTGCCGTCGGCCTGCACCGCGAGCGAGGTGACCATGCCGTCAAGCTGCAGATCCAACGAGCGGTCGGAAAGCGAACCATTCGGATTGAGTATCGCCAGGCCCTTGCGGGCTTGTCCGCCCACGGTATCGAAGCCACCGCCGACCACGATCAAGCCGTCCGGCCGCTCTGCCACGGCCATCACGGAATCGTAGAGCCCGCTGCCACCGAGGATCTGGGGATCGGAAAACCGCGCGGTATCGACGCTGCCATCCGCGTTGAGGCGCGCCAGACCGTGGCGCGGCGTGGCGTTGCGCAGGCCGGGCCCGGCCTTGGTGAACGGGCCGCCCACCAGTACCGAGCCGTCTTCATGCACGGCCAGCGACATGACGGGACCATTGAGCAAGGGATTGGTGAAACTCGTGTCCAGGCTGCCGTCGAATTCAAGTCGTGCCATGTGGCCGCGTGCGGCGCCACCGGCTGAAGTGAATTCCCCACCGATGTAGATTTTCGAGTTCGCATCCAGACCGACCCCGTAAACGGTACCGTTCAAACCGGGGTCGACGAAGCTCGTGTCGAGTGTGCCATCGCTCGTCCTGAGCCGCGCCAACCCCGTGCGAGCGGCACCCGCCATGGACGTGAAGCTGCCGCCGACCAGCAGACTTTCGTTGAATTGGAGCGTCAGCGACAACACTTCACCATTCGCGCTGGCGTCGTAGAAATTCGTATCGACCGCGCCATAGTGAGTCAGCCGAGCGACTCGCCCGCGGTTGTAGCCGCCGATGTTGCTGAAGCTGCCGCCGACCAGCAGCTTGCCGTCGGCTTGTTGCGCGAGCGCAAAGACATAGTCATTGGCTCCGACGTCGCCGAGATCCTGATCGAGCCGCCCGTTGGCGTACAGCCGCGCAAGTCGTCCATGCGCGTAGCCGCCGATGTGGTCGATGTCGCCGGTGATCAGGATTTTTCCGTCCGGCTGCAGTGCCAGAGCGCTGACCCAGTAGTTGACCTGCGCATCGGCGAAGCTGTTGTCGAACTGGCCGTCACGCATCAGGCGCGCGAAGTTGCGGCGCGTGTGCCCGGCGATCGTGGTGAAGCTGCCGCCGACCAAGACCCGACCGTCCGGCTGCACCAGCAGCGAGGTGACGAAACTTTCGGCACCGGCCGGCGCGAACGCGTGATCGACGCTGCCGTCGGCATTCAGTCGCGTCAGTCGGGAATGCTCCTGTCCGCCCGCATGGCTGAAGTACCCGCCGACGATGATGCGGCCGTCGACCTGGAGCGCAAGAGCGCCAATGCTGCCATCGATGCCGGGGTCGCCGAACCGCGCATCAAGTTTTCCGTCGAAACTCAGGCGTGCAACCCCTTGGCGGGACACGCCGCCCACGGTGGTGAAGCTGCCGCCGACCACCAGCTTGCCATCGGCCTGCCAGACCATTTCGGCGACATAGCCATTGAGCCCGAGATCGACGAAGCTGTTGTCGAGGCTGCCGTCGGGCTGCAGGCGCATCAAGCCCTTGCGCGCTTGACCCGCCACCGTGTCGAAAGTCCCGCCGAACATGATCTTGCCGTCGGAGCGGATCGCCACGGCGTTGACTTGGCTGTTGTTGGAGATCGTCAAAGGCGGTCCGACGAACGAAGCATCGAGACCGCCGCCGGAATTGAGGCGCGCAATGCCGCTGCGCGGCTGACCCTGAATCGCGCTGAACTTGCCGCCGATCAGGATGCGACCATCGGTTTGCACGGCGACGGCATTGACGGCCTGATCAACCAGCCCCGCATTGAAGCTCGGATCCACCCGACCATCGACCAGCAGGCGACACAGCTTGACGCAACCGGGCTGATTCATCTCTCCGGCGATCAGGGCCTTGCCGTCCGGCTGCACCACAATCAGACCGATGTAACCGGCAATGGCCGGCTCATAGCCGTCCGTGGCGAGCTGCGCTTGCGCAGCTTGCATCAGCACGAACAGGCATGCCAACGCACAAGCGCGGATGGCGACGAAAGCAAGAGAGGATTGGCCGGCGATCATGGTGCACCTCGTGGCTGACAAGGAGTGGAAAACCTCCGCTGCGACTGCGCCAGAACACACGCAGTCGCAACGGAAGCGGGCGCAGCGTTACTCGATGGCGTGGCCTGGCAGCCGCCCGTCGGTCAATTGCCGAGTCTTTCGATGGATGCGCATGGCGCGAGTCCCCGATTCGAGTGGAAGTCGCTATCGGGTAACGCCGTTTTGTGCGGGAACTCGCCATCGGCATGAAGGTTCTGTCGCGCCGGAGAGGCCCGGGCACATGCCTGATCGTCCGTGCGCAGGATGTGCGCGTGCACTGGCCTTGACCGCACATGTACGCAGCGCACGCCGTATTCGTTGCGGCCGCCTACGTCGGACTCGTGCGGTTTGCATACAGGTCGCCACAGGCGCCGGCATTGCGTGCGGCAACGATCGCGGGCGCATGCAGCGGATTACCTCGCCGCTCGTGCGCGTGGCGCTGATGACCACTCACTCCGCCTTCAGCCGTGCTTCGAGTTCACGTGCGTAGGGGGATGCGGAAGCGAGCAGTAGCGGCCGTACCTCGTCGCCGATTGCGCGCGCTTCCTCCAAGCGCCCCTGCGCACGCAGCGCGGCGGCCAGCGCGACCTTCACCTCCAGTACGCGTGGATCGGTCGCTGGACAGGGCGGGCTGCGCACCGCCAATGCCTCCCTGAGGATCGGCTCGGCTGCGGCCGCGTCGCCTTGGAAAAGGAGCACCCGACCGAGTGCGTACAGCGGCGCGCCGAGTTGTGGATGACCTGGCCTGAAGGCGCGTCGCGCGTGCTCGACGGCGCTGCGCGCGGTGGCCTGTGCGTCGGCAAGCGCTCCCGTTGCGATCTGGGCTTCGCTGAGTGCGGCCAGCACACCCGGCCGCCTCGCATTCTTGATCGCGGTGGTCGGTCCGAATGCGGCGGCGGCGTGGCTGAGTTCGGACAAGGCTTCGGCGTCGCGTCGCTGTCGCAGCAGGATCGTGCCCAGTTCAGCGTGTTGGGAAGCCAGCCACGGCGAGCCGGGCGGCTCCAGGCTTTCGACGATCGACAGGGCTTCGCGCCGAGATGTTTCGGCTTCGTCAAAACGTCCAGCGAGAAGTTGCGTCTCCGAGAGGTGGCTGAGCGCCGTTGCGCGCCAGCTGCTGCGCGGGCCTTGCGACTGCGTTGCGATGTCGAGTGAGCGGCGTAGCGCGGCGAGCGATTCGTCAAGACGGCCAAGTGCCCGATAGTCACGGCCGATCCCATTCAAGGTGGCGCTGATGTCGCGCTCGTGCAGCGTGCCGGTGCGCGCCGCGCGCTCGAGGATCGCCAGTCGTTGCGGCAGGGCCTTGGCATAGTACCCCTGTGCTTCGAGCACGTAGGCCAGGTTGTTGGCGACCGTGATCGTGTCGTGGTGATCGGGGCCTGCTCTCGCTTCGCGGATTGCCAGCGCCCGTCGCAGCGCGGTCTCCGACTGGGCAAGATCGCCCTTGTCGTCGAGCATGTTGCTGTATTCATTGAGCGCATGGGCCACACGGTAGCTGTTCTCGCCAAAGCCATCGCGATAGCCGTCGATCGCGATGCGGAATGCGCGTTCGGACTCAGTGAAGCGCCCGGCTTCGCCGGACAGCACACCCAGTGCCAGCCATTGGTCGGCCACGTATTCGTTGCTGCGGTCGAGTGCGGCTTCGTCGCGTGCGAGGTTTGCGCGCAGCATCTCCTCAATGCCCCTGCGATCACCCTTGCCAATGAGCGCCTGCGCGATGATCCGATGGGCGTTGGCGACGTCGACCACATTCGGCAGTTCTTCGCGCTCGAGCAGCGCCAGTGCCTGCCGCGCAGCATCGAGCGCTGCGTCGTAGGCGCCCGTCTCCATTTCGATTGCGGCCATGCCGGTCAACGCGCGCGCGCGCACGTCTATGGGCACGCCGCTGCGCTCGCTTGCCTTGAGTGCGCGCTCGAAAAGGTTGCGCGCCGCGCTGAAATCGCTGATTTCGATATTGAGCTGGCCGAGCAGGATCAGAACCTCGGCTTCGAGCGCGGGTTCGCCGCGTAGCCCGATCTCGACCTGCTGGCTGCCTTGGGCGAGCAAATCCTGCGCGCTGATCGGTTTGCCACTCGAGATGTCCGGATTGGCGTTCTCGAATACGCCGACCATGAATTGGCGCACGGCTTCGGCACGGGTCGCGTGCTCCTGTGCGATGCGCGTTTGTTCGCGGGCGACTTGCGCCTGCCACAATGCGACCCCGAGTGCGGCCAGGACCGCGAGCAGGAACGCGCAGGTGGTGGCCACGCCGCCCTTGTGGCGAGTGATGAACTTGCGCATGCGGTACCAGCGCGTGGGCGGCTGCGCCTTGACCGGGCGGCCATCGAGCAGGCGCTCGATCTCGTCGGCAAGCGCACCGGCCGAGCCGTAGCGCTTTTCCGGATCGGCCTCGGTGGCCTTGCCCACGACCGCCTCGAGGTCGCCGCGCAGCCGGCGCCGCGTCGTGAGGTTGCCCGGCTCGTACAGTTTTCCTGCCACGAGCTCCTGCGGCGTTGCCTTGCCCGCATCGCGCGCACCCGCGAACAACTCGCGCAAGACGATGCCCAGCGCATACACGTCCGTCGCGGTGGTGGTCGCGCCACCGCTGATCTGCTCGGGCGCGGCATAGGCCGGCGTGAAGGCCGGTAGCATGGTCGTGTCCGCATCCATCTCGTCGAGCAGCAACTTGGCGATGCCGAAATCGAGCAGCTTGACCTCGCCAGCGGCCGTCACCAGCACGTTCGAGGGTTTGAGATCGCGATGCACGATCAGGGCCTGGTGCGCGGCCTGCACCGCCCTGCAGATCGTCAGCGCGAGAAGCAGCCGTTCGCGCATGCCCAGCGCGTGGGCATGTGCATGGTCCGTGACCGGCATGCCATCGATCAGTTCGAGCGCGATGTAAGCCTGGCCGCTTTCGCTGACGCCAGCGTCGATCATGCGCGCGATGTTGGGGTGCTGCAGGCGGATCAGCGCGCGTTGCTCGCGTCCGAAGCGGCGCCGCGCGTCAGGGCTGAGCAGGCTGTGGCGCAGCAGTTTCAGCGCGACCGGCTGCACGGCACCTTCGAGCGTGCGCCGTGCCTCGAACACGGTCGAGGCTCCACCTTCGCCGATGACGCGCACGATCTCGAATGGGCCGATCTGGCCGCTCGTTGGCGGCGGTACCGGCTCGTCACCGAGCGCGTCTGCAAGCTCCGCGAGCTTTCGATGGGACACCGGTTCGCCCGCTGTGGCATCCGCGCGCAGCATCGCATCCAGCTGCGCGCGCATTGCCGCATCCGGGCACTGCGTGGCGAGAAATGCCTCACGTTCGGCTGGCGCAAGCGCCAGCGCGGCCTCGAAGAGTTCGCGCAGGGTCATCGATGGGCAGCCCCTGCCCGGCGCAGGCAAGTCTCGCCGGCGCGCAACTCAGTCATCGCCGCCACCGAGCTCGCTCTTGAGGAAGGCGCGCGCGAAGCGCCAGTCCCGCGCAAGCGTCCGCGGTGCGATGCCGAGCGCTTCGGCCGCAAGCCCCTGGTCCAACCCGGCGAAACACAGCAGCTCGACCGTGCGCGCCGCGCGCGCATCGAGCTGCTCGAGCTTGCCGATCGCCTCATCCAGTTCGAGCGTCTGTTCGGCACTGTCGAGCGCGAGCCGCCAATCGCTGCCGGTCAGCGTCGTGCGCACCCACGCGCCGCCGGCGCGCTGGCGCATGCGATCGCGCGCGCGATCGGCAAGCAGGTGGCGCATGGCCTGCGCCGCATAGGTGAAGAACTGGTTCGGGTGGGCAAACACCAGATCGCCCTTGCCGCTGATGCGCAGATACAGCTCATGCACGAGCGTGGTTGCATCGAGCGTTTGCGGTGTCGATGCAAGCTGCCGCCCGGCGATCGCCTTGAGGCGCTCGTAGACCTGCCCGAACAGGGCATCGGCAGTCAGAGGCGGCGATGTGGCGGTCTCCAGCGTCATCTGGACCTCGCGGCGATCGGTCGGACAGGAACCCAAGCGGGGCGCAACTGCATGGACGGCGCTGGTCCGCGCCGCGACGAGGCCGCGGCCAGCACCGTTGCCATGCTTCACCGCCGTGCGCTGCGCAAGAGGCCGGAAGCGTGCGCGAGCCATGCGATGCCGGCGAGCAACCCGGCGAGCAAGGCCAGCATCGGCGCACTCAAGGTCGGCGTGGGATAGACGCCGCCCGGCGCCGCGATGCGCGCACGCGTGGCAACGAAGACATCACCCGGGTCGCTGCCGTCGACCTTGCGGCCGAAATAGAGCCGGGTGCCATCGGCCGAAAGCGAGGATCGGGTTTCCGATCCACCGGTGTTGATCGCGGGATTGTCGATGCGCTGCGGCGCCGACCATGGCGCGCCCACACTGGTGCGCGTGGCGGTATAGATGTCCATGTTGCCATCGCGGTTCGAACTGAAGACGATTTCCAGCCCATCGCGGCGCACGTTGGGCATGCGGTCATCGGATGCGGTGCTCAATTCGGCAACGCGCGTTCCCGCCAGCACCGTGCCATCGGACAGCACCTGACTCATGTAGATGTCCTGGCCCTGGCTGTCGGGATAGCCATTGCTGGAGAAGAACAGGAACGAACCGGCCGCCGTGGTCAGCATCGACGGACTGAACTCCGCGCCCGGCGTGTTCGGGCCGCTGGGATAGCAGCCCAGATTCACCGGCGTGGACCAGTTGAGGGCACCGGACTCCTGGCTGAGGAAGATATCGCCGGCCGAGGGGCCGCCGGTCGGCGGTGGTGGTGGCGTGTCGCCGGGATAGCAATCGTCGGCTGTCTGCCGCGAGCTCACGAACATGAGACTGTTGCCCCCCAGTGGCGTCGGGCAATAGTCGAACTCGGGTGAATTGGCGACCGCGCCCAGGTTCTCGATCACACCCCACGGCGAAGACACCGACGCGCGCTTGGCGCGCCAGTTGTCGAGCTTGCCCTGCCCGCCGGCGCGATTGGAGGCGAAATACAAGGCCAGGCCATCGGGCGCTTCGATCGGACAGCCCTCGGCCGAGGCGGTGGCGATTTCGGCGACTGCTTGTGGATCACCCCAGGGGCCGAAGCCTTGCGCATTGGCCGGGCCGGCAATACCAGCCAGCAAGAGGGTGGCGAGGAGGGTACGAGTGCAGGTTGCGTGGCGCATGGTCGGGTCCTTGTCGTTTCAGGGAATGTCACGGGGGAAACACTGCAGGCGGGGCGCCTTCAGTCTTGCGGGCTGTGGGCGGGATAACCGCCCACGTCGAAGGGGTCGGCGAAGATCCTGTCGCGGACGGCGCCGTAATCGAGGGCGCCGAAGTCATAGGGCGTGGTGGCGCGTGCACGGGCCGCAGCAAGCGGCCGCAAGCCCGTCATCCTCACCAACGTGTTCTTGTGCGTACTGGACACGATCAATCCCTCCCGCGCCTCGTCATTGCGCATGGCCGCAGCGCGATTGCCGCAGCAGCGATGACTTGCACAAGCCGGGTAACGCCCAAAAGCGAACTGGCTTGCCATTGCCGTGCCGGCTGTCGCTGCGGGGCTGCCAGGTGCGCCTTGCGCGTCGAGAGCTCGAAGGGTTTGCTCGCGCGCGGCTCGACGGCGAACACGGCGTAGCCGGACCGGCTCCGAGTTGCGGGGTGAACGCTGACAGCTTGTCGATCGAAGGCCGATGCGACGGTGGCGATCGGTGACGAGTCGGACATGGCGTGCTCTCGTGGATAACGGTGTCGAGCCGTTGCTCCGCAGCGGTGCGCCGCAGTGTTTGCAGTGAGCTGCGCCGAAATCTTTTGGCTGCCGTTGGGAATGCGTGTGGCTATCGTTCGGAAATGCTTGTGTCCCCGTCCGCTGATCGTGCAAGCTATTGATCTAATGGAAGAAGCGCTCGACTCACCCGAATCGGGAGAAAACAGGGCCCGGACACCGACCTTGATTCGCTTCGATGGGATCGAAATCGACCTCGACGGCCACCGGCTGCGCGTGAATGGCGTCGAGGCAGCGCTCGAACCCAAGGCCTTTGCGGTGCTCGCTCTGCTGTTGCGCCACCCCGGGCGTGCGCTCCGGCGCGAGGACATCCTCGATGCGGTGTGGGGACATGCGCACGTCACCCCGAGCGTACTCAGCCGCATCATCAATCTGTTGCGGCAGGCGCTGGGGGATGACGCCCAGCATCCGCGCTGGCTGCATACCGTGCACGGACACGGCTACCGGTTCGACCTGCCGGCCGACGCGGAATCAGGCGATTCGCATGCGGCGAATGGGGCGAATCGGGTGGCGACCGTGGCGCCGACCGTCGAGGATGAATCGACCCATCCGCCGGTCGCCACCGCCGGCAAGCGCAGCGTGCGCTACGCCGTGGCATTGCTGGCGCTGCTTGCCATCCTGCTCGCCGGCTGGCGACTTTGGACCACCACGATCAGCCCATCCACGCCCGAGACGAGCAAGTCGGATCAAGGGTCCGTCCCGGTCAGCCTGGCCGTATTGCCTCTGGTCAGCTCCAGCGGCGAACGGGGACAGGAATTCTTCTCCGATGGCCTGACGGAAAGCCTCATCAGCACCTTGTCCCATTTCGACGGCATGCGGATCGTGGGTCGCGGGGCATCGTTCCAGCTTCGCAGCGGCAAGGATGATGCGCGCACCGTGAGTCAGAAGCTGGGTGTCGACTTCCTGCTCGGGGGCAGTGTGCGCCACGATGGCGATCACGTGCGCATCAGCCTCGAACTGGTGCGCGGCGCCGATGGCGGCACGATCTGGACCCGCCATTTCGATCGAGCTTACCGAGACCTGTTCGCGCTGCAGGATGAAGTGGCGCTCGCGGTCGCGGGCGCGTTGCAGATCCAGCTGTTGCACACGATGCCCAGCGCGGTCGAGACCGGTCGCCCCGCCAGCGGCAACCTGGAGGCCTACGACGCCTACCTGCATGGCGTCTACCACATGCGCTCGGACGGCGATATCCGCAAGGCGATCGAGCAGTTCACCCGCGCCACCGAGCTCGATCCGGACTATGCGCAGGCCTGGTCGTGGCTGGGTTTCCAGCACACCTTGTATGCGCGCAGTTGGCTCAATGGTGCGGATGCTCGCGCGACCTATGCGAAGGCACGCGAAGAGATCGACACGGCCTTGCGCCTGCAGCCCGACTTCGGCCAGGCGCATGCGATCCGCGCAGACCTGCTCAGCACCGCCAATCACGACTGGAACGGCGCGCTCGCCGAGTTCAAGCTGGCCTTGGCGCTGGTCCCGGATACCGACCCGACGCACGGCGCCTATAGCCGATTGTTGACCACGCTGGGACGTACCCACGAAGCCATCGAGGAACGACGCAGGTACATCGCGGGTGACCCGCTGATGGTCCTTGCGCGGGTTTATCTTGCGCGCCTGCAAGCCAGTCTCGGCCGTCTTGACGAGGCGCAGAAGAGCCTGCAAGTGGCCGCCGAACTGGAGGCCGACCAGCACGACTTCGTGGCCAGCGAACGTTCGCGTCTGGCAATCCTGCGCGGAGACGCCGTTACGGCGCTTGCGCAAGCCGAATCGATGTCCGCGGGCGACGATCGCGATCGCGCGGTGGCCCTGGCCTTGCAGATCGGCAGCGATGGCGCGATCGCGGATACGGCGCTGCGGCATGCAACCGAAGCGGTGGGCCCGCGCAAGAAGGGTGCCTATTTCATGGCCCTGCTGCATGCGCTGCGTGGCGAGGCCGATGAAACCTTCGCGTGGCTGCAGAAGGACCTGGATCGCGGTGACGACGGCATCCTCTACGTGCTGTCCGAACCCTTGTTGCTGCGCTTTCGCGATGATCCACGCATGGCTGCGTACTGCGCGCGCAACGGCTTGCCCGCGCCCCAGGCCAGTCAGGCGCGATCACTCGATCAGATCCGGGAACTGGTCGCCACACGCTCGCCTTGACCAGCGCCGCCACGCCACGATCGCGTGGGCCAGAACTCAGATTTCCAGCAACCGCGCCGGATCGGCCAGCTCCAGCGAGCGCAGCAACACGCCGGCCTGGGTGCGATTGCGCACGTCCAGGCGTTCGAAGATCGTCGTCAGGTGCGCCTTGACCGTGCGCTCCTGTACGCCGAGCCGGTCGGCGATCTGCTTGTTGAGCAGGCCATCGGCAACCAATGCGAGCACGCGCATCTGCTGCGGGCTGAGGGTGGCCAGCCGCGCGGCGAGCTGGCGATCGGTGCTGCTGCCCGCGGCGCCGCCAACCACACCACGCAGTGATGGCGGCAGCCAGGTCCGGGCATTGAGGACGGCGGCCAACGCAGCTTCGAGTTCATCGAGCGGGCTGCGCTTGGAGATGAAGCCGGCGGCCCCGTGCACCAGCGCGCGTTGCACCGTTGCCGCATCGTCGTGCGCCGAGATCATCACCACCGCGATCGCCGGGTGCTCGCCGCGCAATTGCGCCAGCGCCATCAGGCCATGGCTGCCGGGCATGTGCAGGTCGAGCAAGACCAGATCCGTGTCTGCGTGTGCGGCAAGGTCGGTCAGGGCGTCGTCGAAACTGCCCACCTCGGCGATTTCCGCCTCGGGCGCGATTCTCTGCACGGACTGCGCGAGCGCGAGGCGAAACAGGGGATGGTCGTCGGCAAGCAGGATGCGCACCTCGCCACTGTAGCAGGCAGATCGCTGCGTGATCCGCGTCATCGGGCGTCGGTACCGCGAGCCTCGTCCTTTGGTCCAACTGCATTTGCGTGCCGTCCTGCTAACGTGCGCGCATGAGTCGAACCTTGCTTGTCTTGATGGTCCTCACGCTGGCCGCCTGCACGCGCCATGCGCTGGTAACGGAGAACGCCATGTCCGTGAATGATCGCTACGGCGCGGTGCGCGAAACCGTGCATCGCGGTGAGGATGACCTGCTCAGTGCAGGACTGGGCCTGGCCGGATTGCGTGGCAAACCTGCTGCATTCGCCGACCCTGTGGCGCCCACGCCGGAGGAGCTGCGTCGGCGCGTGATCCACACGAGTTGGGCCGGAATCGCCGACCTCGGCCCGCTCGGCGGCTACGGTTCGCTCTATGGCGCAGTGCCCACCGTACCGGGCCGCGAATTCTCGATGTTCGCCTGGCTGCCGGGTGCGCATTCGCCGCATCGCGTGCTGGTGCAGGTGCCCGATCATTTCGACCCCAAGGCGCGCTGCCTCGTGGTCGCGCCGGCCTCGGGTTCGCGCGGCGTGTATGGCGCGATCGCGCTGGCCGGTGCCTGGGGCCTGCCGCGTGGCTGCGCAGTCGTCTACACCGACAAGGGCGCCGGTTCGGGCTATTTCGATCTGGATTCGGATACCGGTGTTGCGCTCGATGGCACGCGCGCTACGCGCGGCAGCACCGAGCTCGAGTTTGAACCCGCAAACGCGCAGGCCACGCACGGCGTCGCGGTCAAGCACGCCCACTCGGGCGACAACCCCGAAGCACATTGGGGTGAGCAAGTGTTGCAGGCAGCGCGCTTTGGGCTGGCGATGCTCGATCGCGCATTTCCGCAGGCGGCGCCGTTCACGGCGGACAACACGCGCATCATCGCCACCGGCCTGTCCAATGGCGGCGGCGCGGTGCTGCAGGCCGCGGGCGTGGATGAGACGCATCTGCTCGATGGCGTGGTTGCGCTCGAGCCCAACGTGCATGTCGCCGGCCACGGTCGCGCGCTCTACGACTACGTGAGCGAGGCCGCACTGCTGCTGCCCTGCGCCCTGTTGGCAGCGCGGTTCGACGCCGTGCCGTTTGCGCGCATCGAAGGCAAGCCGTTGCCCGCGGCGCTCGCGCGTTGCGCACATCTGCACGCGAGTGGCGTGATCGGTGGCGCGACGCCAGTCGCACAGGCGCAGGCCACGCTCGAGCTGTTGCATGCCCATGGCTGGCGCGATGAAACCATCGCCACTGCGGCCACCACCACCGCCTTCGATCTGTGGCGCGCGGTCGCTGCAACCTACGCCTCGGCGTATCTGCGCGCGCCCGCCGGTGCGATGCCCTGCGGCTTTGGCTTTGCTGCGCTGTCGCCCAGCGGCGTACCCGCACCTGCCGACATCGCCACGCGAACCGCGTGGTGGTCCGATGCGAGCGGCATTCCTCCGGGCGCGGGCGTGTTCCTGCTGGGCGGACTTGGCACTGGTGTCGATGCGAGTGCGAGCGGCAGCCAATGCCTGCGGGCACTGTGGACCGGCGACACAGCCGATGCGCAAACCTTGCGCGCCGCGGTGGCCGCGACGGCGGCGCGCTTGCCGCGTGCGCAGCTGCCAATCTTCATTGCCCAGGGCGAACAGGACGGCCTGCTGCCGATCGAGTTCAGCAGTGCGCCCTATGTGGAGGCCTTGCGTGCGGCCGGACTCGACCCGGTCTACTGGCGTGTGCCGCATGCCCAGCACTTCGATGCGTTTCTGTCACTGCCCGATTTCGGCGATCGTCACGTGCCGTTGCTGCCGTTTGGTTACGCCGCGCTCGACGCCCTGTGGGCGCATCTGCAAGAGCGCGCCGTGCTGCCGTCTTCGCGACGCTGGGTCACGCGCGAGCGCGGTGCGGCGCCACTCGAGCGCGGCATGCTCGGCTGGTGACGGGCGGTGCGCGGGCGCCACGACTCAGGTCGTGGCGAGCCGTCGCGCCTGGCGCTCGGCGCGACGCTGGCGTCGGCGCGCGCTGATGCGCGCGAAGATCAGGTAGATCGCCGGCGTCGACAGCAGCGTCAGGCTCTGCGAAACGAGCAGGCCGCCAATCATGGCGATGCCCAGCGGCCGACGCAGCTCCGAGCCGACGCCAAAGCCGATCGCCAGCGGCAACGCAGCGCAGATGGCCACCATCGAGGTCATCATGATCGGTCGGAAGCGCACGATGCAGGCTTCGCGGATCGCCTCCAGCGGTGGCAGGCCATGTTCGCGTTCGGCAACCAGCGCGAAGTCGATCATCATGATCGCGTTTTTCTTGACGATGCCTATCAACAGCACGATCGCGATCATCGATACCACCGACAGTTCGGTGCCGGTCGCCACCATTGCCAGCAGCGCGCCGACGCCTGCCGACGGCAGCGTGGAGAGGATCGTCACCGGGTGGATCAGGCTCTCGTAGAGCATGCCGAGTACGATGTAGACGGCGATGATCGCGCCGAATATCAGCAGGGAATTGTCGCCTTGTTGTCGCTGGAAATTGCGGAAGTCGCCGGTGAAATCGAGGCGGATGTCACCGGGCAGGCGCATGCCGACTATGGTCTTTTCGATGATGGCCTGGGCCTGGCCCATGCTCACGTCGGGCGCGAGGTTGAAACTCAGGCTGGCGACCGAGAACTGGCTGTCATGCCGGATTTCGGTCGGCGCGACACCACTTTGCATCTTGGTGACCGCGGTGATCGGAATCATCGCGCCGGAACTTGCGCGCACGTAGAGCTTTTCCAGCGACGTCGGATCGCTCGCCTGGTTGGTCAACGCGCTCACCACCACCTTGAACTGGTTGATGTCCGAATAGATCGTCGATACCTGACGCTGGCCGAAGGCGTCGTTGAGTGCGCTGTCGATTGCACCCACGGTCACACCCAGCCGCGCCGCAGTCGGCCGGTCGATGATCAGGGTCTGGCGCGGGCCGGCATCGCCGATGTCGCTGTCGACATCGCGCAGCTGCGGCGCCTTTCTCAGTTCGGTGACGAGCCGCGGCAACCACACCTGCAGCGCGGCAATGTCATTGCCCTTGAGTTGCACCTGGTACTGGCCGCCGCTGCCGCTGCCGCCGCCACCGCCACTGGGCAGGTCCTGCACCGGACGCAGGCGCAGGCGCAGGCCGGGCATCTTCGCAGCGTTGGCGTTGAGGCGCGTCATCACGTCGAAGGTCGACTCCCCCTTGCGCTGCGCCAGCGGTTTGAGCGTGATGTAGAGACTGCCGCTGGCACTGCCACCACCCCAACCGCCACCCAGGCGTGAGCCGACACTGGCCACGGCCGGATCATTGAGCACGAAGTCGGCGATCTTCTGCGTCTGCTCGGTCATGCGCGCCGGGGCGATGTCGGTGCCTGCACTGATGTGGCCGAACAACATCCCGGTGTCCTGCTGCGGGAACATGCCGCTTTGCACGAAACGCATCAGGAACACCGTGACCACGATCAGCAGCACCGGCTGCAAGGCGGTCAAACGCGGCCAGCGCAGTGCGTGGTCGAGCAGGCCACGGTAGGTATCGAGCATGCCGGCGTGGAAGCGATCGAGCCACGCGCCCAGCCGTGACGGCTTGCCTTGCGCATGTGGCGTGAGGAAGCGTCCGCACAGCGCGGGTGTCAGCGTCAGCGAGACGATCGCCGAAAAGATGATTGCCGATATCAGGGTGATGGAGAATTCGCGGAAGAAGATGCCGGTGATGCCACCGGCGAACATCACCGGCGCGAACACCGCGATCAATGAAGCGGTAATCGAGACTATGGTGAAACCGATTTCCTTCGCGCCCTGCAGAGTTGCCTGCATGCGCGGCATCCCGGCATCGATGTGCCGAATCACGTTCTCGATCACCACGATCGCATCGTCGACGACGAAACCGATCGCTATCACCAGGGCCATCAGCGACATGTTGTCGAGCGTGAAGCCGAGCACGTACATGACGATGAAGGCACCACAGATCGACAGCGGTACCGCGGTGGCGGCGATCAGCGTCGGCGCAAGCCGGCGCAGGAACAGCGCCATCGTGAGGACCACCATGCCCAGGCTGATCAGCAGGCTGATCTGCACCTCGTCGACCGATGCGCGGATGATCGGAGTGCGGTCGAAGAACGGCGTGAGCTCGACGTCGTCGGGCAGCCAGCTGCGCATCAGCGGAATGTCGTTCTTGACCGCATCGACGGTCGCGATCACGTTCGAATCGGCTTGCTTGCGCACGAACATGAGGATCGCGCGACGGGTACCGAACCACGCGGCCTGATACTGGTCCTGCTGGCCATCGCGCACGGTGGCGACGTCACTCAGGCGTACCGGTGTGCCGTTGCGGGTGGCAATCACGAGGTTGGCGAAGTCGGCCGCGGTGCGCAGCGCATCGTTGGCGGTGATTGCCATCGTGGTCTGGCCGTCCGAAAGAAAGCCCAGCGGTGCAACCACATTGGCCGCGACGATGGCGTTCCGCAGCTGATCGGGCGACAGTCCCATCGCACTGAGCGCGCGCAGGTTGAGATCCACGCGGACGGCGGGCGTCGCTCCGCCGGCGACATTGACGTCGCTTACCCCCGAAATCTGGCGAATGCGCTGGGCGAGCAGCGAATCGGCATAGTCGTAGAGTTTGGACAAAGGCACCGAATCGGAAGTCAGCGCGAGCGCAAGCACCGGCTGGTTGTTCGGATTCATCTTGCGATAGGTCGGCGCATTGGTCAGGCCCGATGGCAAGTCGGGCGCTGCGGCATTGATCGCCGCCTGCACGTCACGCGCGGCATCATCGACGTTGCGCTTGTCATCGAAGCTGAGAAAGATGAAGGCGCTGCCTTCGCTGCTGTTCGAGTTCATCGAGTCGATGCCCGGAATCTGCCCGAGGTGTCGCTCGAGCGGCGCAGCAACGGTCGATGCCATCACGTCGGCGCTGCCACCGGGTTGGTTGGCGGTGACGAAGATGGCCGGGAACTCCATGTTCGGCAAGGCGCTGATGCCGAGCAGGAAATAGCAGAGCATCCCGCTGACGAACAGGCCGATTGCCAGCAACGAAGTGGCGATCGGGCGACGGATGAAGGGACCGGAGATGTTCACGTTCGAATCACCCGCGCGCAGGCGTCCCGTGTGTCGTGGTTGGGGGCGTATGTCCTGTAGAGCCGAGCGCTTGTTCTGTAGAGCCGAGCTTGCTCGGCTTGAAACGCCCAACGGTCAGGCGAGCGGAGCAAGCTCCGCTCTACGGGAGCGTGCGTCGGCCAGCACATCAGGCTGGGCATGGAAGCGTGTCCTGTCATGCCAAGCCCCCGTGCGCGTGGGCATGGGCATGCGCGCGGCGCTCGCGGCGCGCCTTGAGCCAGTCGGACAGGCGCTCGAAGTACAGATAGATCACTGGCGTCGTGTACAAGGTAAGCAGCTGCGACAGCAGCAGGCCGCCGACGATCGAGATGCCCAGCGGCTTGCGCAGTTCCGAACCGATGCCGGTGCCCAGCGCGAGCGGCAGCGCGCCGAACAGCGCGGCAGCGGTGGTCATCATGATCGGGCGGAAGCGCAACAGGCAGGCGCGGCGGATCGCGTCGAACGCGGCCATGCCGTGGCGCTGCGCCTCGATCGCGAAGTCGATCATCATGATCGCGTTTTTCTTGACGATGCCGATCAAGAGCACGATGCCGACGATGCCATCGATCGACAGTGGCATGCCGAACAGATACAGCGCGAGCAGCGCGCCAACGCCGGCCGGCGGCAGGGTCGACAAGATGGTGATCGGATGGATGTAGCTCTCGTAGAGCACCCCGAGGACGATGTAGATCACCACCACCGCCGCCAGCAACAACAGCACCGTATCGCCGAGCGAGGCCGAGAATTCCGCAGCCTTGCCGACGAACTGTCCGCGCACCTGCGGCGGGAAGTCCATCTGCGCATTGACCTCGTCGAACGCACGCACGGCATCCGACAGCGAATAGCCGGGCGCAAGATTGAACGAGATCGTGACTGCGGGCAGCTGGTCCTGATGGCTGACCACGAGCGGCGCATTGCCCTTGGTCGCGGTGGCCAAAGCCGACAGCGGGATGGTGCCGCCACCGCCGAGAGCGATGCCGACGTTGCCGGTGCTGCCGATACCGGCGGGCGTGGCCGAGTTGCTCGACTTGACCTGGCCATAGGAGGTCGCATTGCTGCCGGTGAGCGCACCACTGCCGTTGCCGCGCACGGTGAGCTGGTCGAGCAGGGCGTTGCTGGTGCGGAACTCCGGTGCCACCTCGAGCACGACGCGGTATTGGTTGAGCTGGGTGAAGATCGTCGAGATCTGGCGCTGGCCGTATGCGCTGTAGAGCGTGTCGTCGATGGTCTGGATCGGCACGCCCAGACGGCTGGCCTTTTCACGGTCTATGTTCAAATGCAGGGCATTGCCCTGCACCGCGAGATTGTTGTCGACGTCGGCGAGCTCGGGGCGCTGCTTGAGCGCGGCGGTCATCTGCGCGGCGTAACCGGCCAGCTCGGTCGAGTTCACTTCCGACAGCGAGTACTGGTATTCGGTGGGCGCCACGCGCGTGTCCAGCGCCACATCCTGCACCGGTTTGAGATAGAGCGCGGCGCCCGGAATGTGCGCGGCAGCCTGTTGCAGTTTTGGCAGCAGGCGCTCGAGTCCTTCGCGCTCGCTGCGCGGTTTGAGCACGATGCTGATCTGACCCTGGTTGAGCGTCGGGTTGACCGAACCGGCGCCGATGAAGGCGGCGATGCCGGCCACGCCGGGAACCTCGCGCAGCGCATGCGCGACTGCCTTGGTGCGCTCTTCCATCGCCGGAAAGGCGACGTTCTGGTCGGCTTGCACCACGCCGGTGATCAGCCCGGTGTCCTGCTCGGGCAAGAGGCCCTTGGGTATGAGCACGTACAACGCGATCGTCACCAGCAGGGTTGCGCCGGCCACGGCCAGCGTGAGCGGCTGGCGCACCAGCACCCAATCGAGCGAACGCTCATAAGCATGCAGGGTGCGCGACCACAAGTCGCGCTTGCCGGCGGTCGTGACCGCCGCGGCTTCGCCATGATCGCCGGCTGGCAGCGCGTCGGCGCGCAACAGGTAGGCGCACATCATCGGTGTGAGCGTGAGCGAAATCAGCATCGAGATCGCCACCGCGATCGCCAGCACCCAGGCGAACTCGTGGAACAGGCGGCCAGTGACGCCGGGCATCAGCAGCAGTGGCAGAAACACCGCGATCAGCGACACCGTGAGCGACAACACGGTGAAGCCGATCTCCCTGGCGCCGATCTCGGCGGCCTCGCGCGGCTGCTTGCCCTGTTCGATGTAGCGCACGATGTTCTCGATCATCACGATCGCATCGTCGACGACGAAGCCGGTGGCGACCGTCAGCGCCATCAGTGACAGGTTGTCGAGCGAGAAGCCGGCAAAGGCCATGATGCCGAAGGTGCCCATCAGCGACAGCGGTACCGCAACCGACGGAATCACCGTCGCCCACAGCCGACGCAGGAACACGAAGATCACCGCGATCACCAGCAACACGGTGAGCACGAGCGTGAACTGCACGTCCTCGACCGAGGCGCGAATCGTCACCGTGCGATCGGAGAACACGTCGAGCTTGACGTCGGCGGGCAGCAGGCTGCGCAGTTGCGGCAGCTGCTCGCGGATGTCGGCGACGGTCTGCACGATGTTGGCGCCAGGCTGGCGGCGGATGTCGAGCAATACCGCGGGCTTGCTGTTGGCCCAGGCCGCGAGCTGGTCGTTCTCGACGCCATCGACGACCTGGGCGACATCCGACAGCAGCACCGGTGCGTTGTTCTTGTAGCTGATGATGGTCGAGCGGTACTCGGCGGCGTTGACGAGCTGGTCGTTGGTGCCGATCGAGAAGCTCTGCACGGCGCCGTTGAGGCTGCCCTTGGGCGCGTTGACGTTGGCCTGGGTGAGCGCGCTGCGCACGTCCTCGAGCGTGAGTCCGAGGTTGGCCAACTGCGCCGGATTGACCTGCACGCGCACGGCCGGGCGCACGTTGCCGGCGATCGAAACCAGGCCCACGCCCGAGATCTGCGACAGGCGTTGGGCGAGGATCGAGTCGGCGTAGTCGTTGACCTCGCGCAGCGGGCGCGAGTCGGAGGTCAGCATCAGGGTCAGGATCGGCGCATCGGCCGGATTGACCTTGTTGTAGACCGGCGGGTACGGCAGGTTGCCGGGCAGGGTGCCGCGCGCGGCGTTGATCGCCGACTGCACGTCCTGGCCAGCGGCATCGATGTCGCGGGCCTTGTCGAACTCGACGACGATCGTGGACAACCCGGCCGAACTGTCCGAGGTCATCATCGTCACGCCCGAGATCTGTCCGAGCTGGCGTTCGAGCGGCGTCGTCACCAGGGTCGCCATCGTCGAGGCGCTGGCGCCCGGGTACTGGGTGGTGACGATCAGGCTCGGCGCATCGATGTCGGGCAGCGCCGCGACCGGCAGCGCGCGATAGCCCATCACGCCCAGCAGCATCAGCGCCAGCATCAGCAGGGAGGTGGCGATCGGTCGACGGATGAAGAGGGTGGAAAAGCTCACGGTCCGATCCTGTGTGGATTGCCGACCGCAGCGACCTGCGCAGGTCCGCTGGATCGGGTCACGGCTGGGCCGTGGCCTGGTGGTCGCATCGAGTCAGTGCCAACCCGATGCCTTGTCCTTGTTCGAATGTCCCGCCGCGCGGTCGCGGGGCATCAGTGGCGTGGTCGCCCGCCGCCGCTTGTCGATTCGGCCTTGAGCTTGGCCAGTTCGTCTGCTGTCGGTGGTGTTGGCGCCTGCCCCGGCGCCAGCGGCGTGACCTTGCTGCCCGGCTTGAGCCGGAACTGGCCTTCGGTGACCACGCGCTCGCCGCTGGCCAGACCGCTGCTGACCAGTACGGTGTCATTGCCGGCATCGCCGCCGGGCACCACGGTTTTCATCTGCACCGTGTCGTCGGCCTGCAGTGCATAAACGTAGCTGCCTTCGGGGCCGCGTTGCACCGCGGTTGCCGGCACCACGATGCCGTTCTCGACCGTCCGCACCTTGACGCGCACGTTGACGAACTGCCCCGGCCAAAGCTTGCCGTCGGCGTTGGTGAACTGCGCCTTGACCTTGAAGGTGCCGGTAGCGGTGTCGATCTGGTTGTCGACGACCTTGAGCACACCCTGCGCGATCTCGTGGGCGTCGCTGCGATCGAAGGCCACCACTTCGGCACCTGCGCCCTCGTCGGCCTGAGCCGTGCGCACGCTTTCGAGGTTCTGCTCGGGCAGGGCGAACACGATGTTGATCGGATGGATCTGGGTGAGCGTGACGATCCCGGTGCCATTGGCGCTGACCAGATTGCCGACGTCGACCTGGCGGATGCCGGCGACGCCGGTGATCGGCGCGCTGATGCGGGTAAAGCCGAGCTGGGTCTGGGCGCTGGAGACCGCCGCATCGTCGGCAGCGACCAAGGCCTGCTGCTGGCGCACGGTTTGGCGCTGGTTTTCAAGATCCTGCGCGGAAACGAAGTTCTTCTTCATCAGTTCTTCGTAGCGTGCCAGCGTGCTCTGCGAGGCGGTGAGCTGGGCCGCGTCCTGCCGCTTGCGCGCAAGCGCCTGATCGAGTGCGGCCTGGAAGGTGCGTGGGTCGATCTCGGCGACGAGATCACCCTGCTTGACCTCTTCGCCTTCGGCAAAGTGCAGCGATTTGAGCTGGCCGCTGACCTGGGCATTGACGGTGACCGTATTGAAGGCCTGCACGGTGCCCAGCGCGGAAAGAAAGACCGGCACGTCCCGGGTGACCGCCGCGACCACGGTGACCGGCACCGGCCCGCTGTCGGCGCCACGTTGCCAGGTGCTGCCCGCATTGCGGGTTGAGAATATGCGCCAGCCGATCAGTGCTGCGAGCACTGCCGCCACGCTGAGCAGCGCGATTTTCCTACGCGACATCGAAAGGTTCCTTGTGGCTCCGGCTTGCGACCGGCTCGGGGATTTCAGGGTGCAAAGGCTAGCAGCCGGCACCCGCAAGTCAGGTGCGTTGGCGAGTAAATCATTCTTTACACAGGAAAATAACCGGTATTCCGCAGCCCGGAACAGTGGCCGAAGTCATGTCGGGCTTGCATTGCGTGGACAACGCCGGCATCTGGAAGGTTTCCCTTTGCCGCAAGCGGACAGCGCAAAAAAACGTGAGGAATCTGCATGAGTGAGTACTGTGAGCTTCCCGGCCCTGGCTCCGGATCAGCGATCCATGTGCTGCCCGATCCGCAGTTCGACCCGGCACCACCCGCCGATGCGCGCGAACAGCGCGCGGTTCTCGCCGGCGGCTGCTTCTGGTGCGTCGAGGCGGTGCTGCGCGAGCTCGATGGCGTGCTCGCGGTCACCTCGGGCTACAGCGGCGGTGATGCCGGCAGCGCCAGCTACGAGCGCGTCTGCAGCGGCGGCACCGGGCATGCCGAGGCGGTCGAGGTGCGCTTCGATCCACGGCGTATCCGCTTCGGACAACTGCTCAAGGTGTTCTTTGGCGTGGCCCACGACCCGACCCAGATCGATCGCCAAGGCAATGACCGCGGTCGCCAATACCGCTCGGTGATTTTCTGCGTCGACGCACAACAGGCCGAAGTCGCCCGCCGCTATATCGCCCAGCTCGATCAAGCGCGCGTCTTTGCCGCGCCGATCGCGACCCTCGTCGAAGCGCTGCAAGCCTTCCACCGCGCCGAGGACGAGCACCAGAACTATGCCGCGCGGCATCCCGATCAGCCCTACATCGCCGCGGTTGCTGCGCCGAAGGTCGCCAAACTGCGCCGACAATTCGCCGATTGGCTCGCGCCGGGCCGCGCGCAATCGGCAAGCGGCCACGATCTCGCGCCGCTCACGCCGGCGCAGCGCGAGCAGCTCGCCGCGCGGCTCACGCCGGAGGAACGCCATGTGCTGCTGGATCACGGCACCGAACCACCGTTTTGCGGCGGACTGCTGCATGAGCACGGCGCGGGCGTGTTCGCCTGTCGCCTGTGCGCCCTGCCGCTGTTCGTCTCGACGGCGAAATTCGAATCAGGCAGCGGCTGGCCGAGCTTCACCAAGCCGTTCGATCCTGCGCATCTGCGCCAGATCGAGGATCACAGTCACGGCATGATCCGCACCGAGGTCCGCTGCGCGCGCTGCGACAGTCATCTCGGCCATGTCTTTGCCGACGGCCCGCCACCGACCGGCTTGCGCTATTGCATGAATTCGCTCGCGCTCGGGTTCCAGCCCGCCTGAGTCGGCGTCTTTGGCCTTGCCACAAGGGTGCGGCCGCGTGCTTCAATCGGGCCTTGCCAGCCGCCCCTTGCGAACCATGTCAGCGCCCTTGCCCCAGTCCGAATGGTCGATGCTGATCCCGCATGCGGGATCGATGTGCCTGCTCGATGAAGTCATCGTCTGGGATGAAGAATCGATCCATGCGCGCACGGCTTCGCACGGTCGCTCCGACAATCCGCTGTGCAGCGATGGCCACCTGCGTGCACTGCATCTGTGTGAATACGGCGCGCAGGCGATGGCGGTGCATGGCGGCCTGCTCGCGCGCGCGCAGGGAAAGATCGCCGAGCCGGGACTGCTGGTGTCCTTGCGCGAGGTCGAGTTGCAGGTCGCGCGTATCGACGACTTGCCCGGCCTGCTCGATGTGCATGCGCGGCGCCTGCTTGCCGGTGTCGGGCACTGGCAGTACGCGTTTCGCATCGAGCACGCGGGCGCGCTGCTCGCACAAGGCCGCGCCGCGGTGATCGCGGACGCGGCTTGAACCTGTTGATCGCGCATCCGCCTGGTTGCGGACGCACGCACCGCCAGCGGCTTCAGCCCTCGAAGCCGTTGACGAAGATGTGGTCATCCCATTGTGCGCGGCAGGCCGCGCCGCCGGCTTCGAGCCGGATGTTGTCGACGGCCCAACCCGAGCGGTTGACCGAGCCATCGCTGCTCAGGCGAAAGCGCAGCTTGAACGCTGCCGCATTGTTGGCGCCGGCAGGCAGGTCCAGGCGATGGCTTTGCCAGCTGGTTTGACCGTTGCACTCGTAGAGCTGGGTCCAGGTGCTGCCGCCATTGCTGCTGAATTCGACATGGCCATAGTCGTAACCGGACTCGGTGTCACAGCGGTCGTCGAATTCGAGCGCGAGCTCGGCATAGCCAAGCAGATTCAGGCTGGCCGAGGTCAGTGAGCTGTTCAGGTTGTTGCCGTAGCTGGGTGTGTTCCACACATGGCTGGCGTTGCCGCCGATGTTGTTCTGGATCACCCACGGCGACTGCACGGTCCATCCCTGATTGCCACTTTCGACATCGTCGTCGATCAGGGCGCAGCTCGGATAGAGCGCGAAGTCGTGCGTGACCGTGGCGCCGGCGGCAAGGGCAACGCCGCTGAGATCCTCGGACAGGTAGTGCGGCGCGCTGACGTGCACACTGAACGTGCCCGGATAGCCGTGTGCGCGGTAGCTGCCGTTGCCGGCATCGCTGATCGCCTGCTGTGACTGGCTGCCGGCAGTGAGCGTGATGTTCGCCTGCAGCGGCTGCAAGGTCGACTGGTCGCGTACGTGACCTTCGAGCGTGCCCACGCTGTTGGCGGCCACCACGTCGAATTGCGCGGCATTGGGCGTGCCGGCCGTACCGGCGACATCGCTGCCCTGCACCAGTACGAGATGGCGCCCGGCCGCGAGACCCGTGGTGTCGAGCGTGCCACGAACATCTTCCACGGGCGAATCGAATGCACCATCGACCGCGGCAAGCGCGAGCGGATTCGCGCCGGTCTGCCATGGCAGGGCATCGATGCTCGCACGCGCGCTGGCGATGTCGCGGATCACCCCGATGACAGGTTCCTCACTGGTCGACTGATTGAAGCGCGTATCGTCGATGCGCGCGCTCACGAGCACCGAATCGCCCGCGACGACGAGGCTGGAGCCGGCGCTCACCGCAAGCGCGTCGGGCCCGCCGGGCTGCTGATAGATCGCATGCAGGGCGCGTGCCGCATAGCGCAGCGCGGCGAGGTTGGCGGGTACCGTGGTCGACTCGAACGCCGAGCATTCCTGGAAGAAATCATCGCCATCGAGCTCGATCGTGAAACCCGGCACGCCGAGCAGACCGTACATGGTGTCGTCGGTGGTGCCGTCGGTGGGATAGAGCGAATCGGACTGTTCGGGCGTGTAGCCGCTGAAGTACGCAATGCGTCGACCGAGTGTGCGCAGGGCCGCCTGATTGGGCGCCGGATTCTGCGTGTCTCCCCAGGGCCACAACACCAGTTCGGCATTGCTGTGAATGTCGATGAAGAAGCCGGTGGTGTCATCGGGCGCGGCGGCACCGCCATCGCCGGCGGAGGTGGAAGGATTCATCGGCCCCGCGCGGCGATCGGCGAACACGCCGCCGCTGCATTCGCCAGCCGCGTTGCAGGTGCCGGCCACGTAGTTGACGAGGTTCTGCGTCTCCGGCTCGGAAGCCTTGACCGGTCCGCGATAGGTCTGGCTGCAGTAGCTGCCGCTCGATCCCTGGCCATTGGTGATGTTCCAGTGGAACGGGAAGTTGCGGTTGAGGTCGACACCGTACTGCGAACCCGCGGTGACCGGGCCGGCGCAGGGTCCATTGAGAGTATCGACGTTCTTGCGCTGGTAGAGCTGCTGCTCGGCGATCTTGCGTCCGTCGGGGTTGGCTTCGAGGATCAGGCGAAAATCATTGTGATCGACCAGCCAGGTGGCTTCGGGATCGGTGCCGTAGTTGTTCACCAGCCACTCGCCAAAACGCGTGGTGAGTTCCGCCGGGCCGTATTCGCGCGCATGGATCGAACCGAACAGCACCATCGCCGGTCGCTGCGGATCACTGGCGAGCGTGGTGAAATTGGTGATGCGCAGCGCGCGCATTTCATAGCCGGTGGCCGGGTTCTGGGTCTTGTTCCAGGTCGGGCCAATCTCGTCGATGTCGACGAGGTTGGGATGCGCGGTTTTGAGCGCATCCATCGTCGAGTAGGTTTCCTCGACCGTGCGGAAACAGGCATAACCGGGAATGGATTTCGCGCTCATGCCATTGCGCTGCGCAGCCAGTATTTGATTCTGGAACGCATGCAGGCGCGCGCTGCCGGCGAGGTCGACGCCGACCGCCTCCAGCCCTGCAGCGCGCAGCAAATCGACACCGTGTTGATCGGTGAGCACGCGCAGGCTGTGGTGTTTGCGGTCGATCTTGAGGTGATCGAAAGAACGGGCTGCCCGCGCGAGGCTGGCGGTGTCCGGGTAATGGGCTTGGATGATCCATTCCTGCTGGCTGGCGTCCTGCGCAAACGCACAGGACGCACAGACGGCAAAGGCGAAAGCGAGACCGGTCGCGCGCATGTGGGTGTTTCCTCGGGCGAAAGCCGCGATCATAGGCGCATTGGCCGCAAACATGCACGGCGGCAGCGGCAAAGTGTGACCGCTTGTGCAGTGCCGGCCGCATCAGCGGCAAGGCCGAAGGAAATCGCGGCGCGCTTGGCTTGAACCGGCCCGGACGTCCCGGCATCATCGCCCGTTTCGCGAACGGCAATGCCCGCCAGGCCCGCCGTCGCCAGGGAAACAGGCTGCAATGGAACCTTCCGACGACTATCTGCAACGCGTCAAGGCGGAAATCCTCGCCGAAGCAGCCGCCGCGCAAGAACGCGCGCCACTGCCCCGGCGCGATCCGCCGCCCCGCGGCAACACGACATCCGCGCTCGACGCCTGCGGCATCGAGCGCAACCGCCTCGATTACCACATCGCTGAATTGACCGGCGAACAGTACGTCGCCTTCGTCGAGCAGGCCTATCGCGCGATCCTCAAGCGCCCCGGCGACGAGGCTGGCCGCAACAACCAGATCAATCATCTCGCGCGCGGTGCGAGCAAGGCGGAGATCCTCGGCAACATGCGCTGGTCGGCAGAGGGCCGGCAGGTGGGTGTCCGCATTCGCGGCCTGTTGCCACGCTATCTGCTGGCCAAGCTGACGCGCATCCCCGTAGTCGGCCATGTGATCGATTGGTTCGCGACGCTTGCCGGCCTGCCCGTGTTGCTGCGTCATCAGCGCAGTGCCGACGCCGTGGCCGCAGCCAGATTCGGCGAGCTGACGGCGGCGATGCGCGCGATCGGGCAGCGTCTGGATCAGCTGGACGTCGAGCTCGCAACTGCCGGCAACGCCGTGGCCCAGCTCGAACAGCGCGTGTTTGGCAGTGCGCAGCTGCAGCAGCAGCCGATGGATGCGCGGCTGGGCGTCGTTGAAACGCGCCTCGCCGACCACATCCGCAGCGTCGATGAACTGCGTCACTTCTTCTACGCCGGCAATCATTGGCTGACCACGGTGCAGCGCAACTTCGCCGATCTTGAACGCATCAGCGACGAGCAGCGTCGACGCATCGAGTTGCTGGTCGCCGGCGTGAACGAATCGCCCGAGGCGATCAGCGCACGCAGCGACCGGCATGCCCGCTGGAGCGCCGAACTTGGCGCGCGGCTCAACCCGGGTGCGCGTGTGCTCGACCTCGGCAGTGGCGATGGCAGCTGGCTCGCGGCGTTGGCGGCGCGTGGCATCGAGGCCAGTGGCATCGAGTCGTCGACACCGCTGGCGCAGGCTGCAGCGGCGCGCTCGCTGGCCGTCGCGGCGGGCGATCCGTTGGCGGCGCTGGAGCGTTGCAGCGACGGCAGCCTCGACGCGATCACGCTGTCGGCTGCGGGCCTGTGTGGTGGCGCGACTGCCTTGCTGCGCCTGTTCGATGCGACGGCGCGCGCGCTTGCGCGTCCGGGTTGGTTGTTCGTGCGGATCGAGGCCGAGCCGCGCCGCCCCGACAGCGACATCGCAGCCGATGGCGCACGCTGGCAAGCGCTGCTCGCTGCCGCGGGGCTTGACGAAGTGAGCCTGATCGAGTCCGGCGAGGGCAGCCTGGTGATCGCGCGCTGCATGGCCGCTGTCGCCCGCACGAGCCCTTCATCGCAATGAAGATCGCGATGCTGGTGCCGGGTCTGCGACCGCACGACGCCGTCAGCAATGACGTGCGCGGCATGAGTGCGGCGCTGCGCGAAGACGGCCACGAGGTGGCCGTGTTCGCGCCTCATGCGCAGGGCGTCGACGAAGTCGTGCGCGCGCCGGAAGAACTGTCCGGGTGGCTCGATCGACGCGATGGCGTGCTGGTCTACCACTATTGCGTGGGCTGGGATTTCGCCTTCGAGGCGATGCGCAACACACGCGCGCGGCGCGTGCTGCGCTATCACAACATCACGCCGCCAGAATTCTTCGCCGACTGGTCGCCGGGCTATGTCACGGCTTGCGCCGGCGGTCGTCAGGAGCTGGATGGCTTCGCCGCCATGGGCTGCGATCTGTATCTGGGTGCTTCGCCTTACAACAACGAGGATTTCACCCGACGCGGTGTTGCCCCCGAGCGCTGCGAGTCGGTGGCGCCGTTCCATGAAATCGAACAGTTGTTGGAGCTACGGGGCAAAGCCGAACGCATCCCGCAGGGCGTGCCGCTGTGGCTCACGGTCGGGCGTCTGGCGCCCAACAAGGCTTACCTCGAGCTGGTGGATGCGTTTGCCGCAGCCGTCGCCCTGGATCCCGCAAGGCCGCCCCATCTGCTGATCATCGGCAAACTCGATCCGAACTTGAGCCTCTACGGCGAGGCGCTGCAGGCGCGCATTGCCGGGTTCGGCCTCGAACCACACATCACGATCCTGCAGGATGCCGACGGCGCCGAGCTGCGTGCCGCCTTCGAGCACGCGACCGCGATGGTGATGCTCAGCCGCCACGAAGGATTCTGCGTGCCGCTGGTCGAGGCGATGGCGCTCGGTGCGCCGATCGTCGCGCTTGGATCCAGCGCGATTCCAACCACGGTGGGCGACGCCGGCATCGTCTGGGACAGCGATGAACCGCATCTGGTGGCGGCGACGGTGGCGCGCATCGGCCGTGATGGCGAGTTGCGCGCGAATCTGCGTGAACGCGGCCGGGCGCGCTATGCCGACACCTTCGCCAACGCGGTGCTGGCGCAACGCCTGCGTCGGATCATGCAACGTTTTGCCGCGCCATGAAGGCCGCGATCCTGCTGCCGGTGCTGGCGCGCCACGATGCGGTGGGCAATGACGCGCTGGCAATGGCGCAAATCCTGCGCGAACGCGGCATCGACACGCGCATTTTCTGCGACGTTGCGGTCGGCGTGGATGCGCCGGTGCATGCGCCGGCACAGTTGCCTGGCTTTGCCGGCGGCCCCGACGATCTGGTGATCTATCATTTCTCTGTGGGCTGGCCGGTGGCGCTGGACCTGCTGCGCAAGGTGCGCGGGCAGCGCGCCGTGCGCTATCACAACATCACCCCGGCGGCGTTTTTCAGCGAGCACGGGCCCGAGTACGCACGGGCTTGCGCGCGCGGTCGCGCCGAAATCGCACGGGTGGTCGCACTCGATTGCGAGCGTTACCTCGGTGATTCCCGATTCAACCTCGATGAGTTGATCGAGCACGGCGCGCCGGCCTCGCGCGGCGTGGTGTTCGCGCCATTCCATCGCGTCGAGCAACTGTGCGCGGCGCCGGCTGATCTCGCCCTGCTGGACGAACTCGACGACGACGCCTTCACCGTGCTGATGGTGGGTCGCATCGCACCGAACAAGGGCCATCTGGCCTTGATCGACGCGTTTGCCGCCCATGTCGATGCGCATGGCGATCCGGCGCGCTTGTTGATCGTCGGCAAGAGCGATCCGAGTCTGGCCGGTTATGCAGCCAAGATCCGCGAACGCATCACCCGACATCGGCTCGGTGATCGGGTCTGGTGGCTGGAGTCGATCAACGAGGCGCGCCTGAAAGCCGCCTATCTTGGCAGTGACGCCTTCCTGACCCTGAGCGAGCACGAAGGTTTCTGCGTGCCGGTGATCGAGGCGATGGCGCTGGGCGTACCGGTGATTGCTCGCGCGTCGAGTGCCTTGCCGGAAACGGTCGGTGAGGGCGGCCTGTGCTGGGACAGCGAGGATCCCCACGTGTATGCCGCGAGTCTTGCGCGTCTGCGCGACGATGCGCAACTGCGTCATCTGCTGCGCAGCGCGGCGCGACGAAGCTATGCCAGGGAATTTGCACCGGAGGTTTTGCGCGGGCGCTTCCTCACTGCCTTGGGGCTCGCAACATGAAGCGCGTCGCGATCATCTCGCCGCGCTGCCACGAAAAACTTGTCGGCGGCGCCGAAGCATTGGCTTGGCAGTATGCGGACTTGCTCAAGACGCATTACCAGGTCGATTTGCTCACCACCACCGCCAGCGACTACGTAACCTGGGCCAATGACCTGCCGCCGGGCGAAGAATTGCGCGAGGGTGTGCGCATTCACCGCTTTCAAGTCGCACGCGAGCGCGGCACGTATTTTCACGACCTGCATCGACGCCTGCTGGCGCGCTTCCAGACGCGCCACGACAATCCACGCTGGTTGACCTGGTCCGATGCGCTGCAGGACGAATTCGTCCGCGCCCAGGGGCCCTGCAGCCCCGGGCTGGTCGAACATCTGGCGACGCGGGGTGCGCAGTATTGCGCGCTGCTGTTTGTGACCTATCTGTATCCGACCACGGTGGAAGGCGTGCAGGCGCTCGACCATCGCCGTTGGGCGCTGGTGCCGACCCTGCATGACGAGGCGCTGGGCCATTTCGACGTGATCGCGGCGATGGCGCGCAACGCGCCGCGCCTTTTGTGGAACACGCCAGCCGAGCGCCGTCTGGGTGCGCGGCTGTGGGGCGTCGAGCGCGGTGAGCTGGTGTCGATGGCGGTCGCCACCGAGCGCCATGCCGCGCATGTGCAGGACCGTCCCTACCTGCTGTACTGCGGCCGCATCGACACACACAAGGGTTGCGCGATGTTGATCGAGGCCTTCGCCGACTACCAGCGGCGCAAGCGCTCGAACCTGCAACTGATCCTCACGGGTGCCGATCAGCTGGGCGTGCGCGACAGCGAGCATGTGCGCTGCCTGGGTTTCGTCGAGGAGCGGCGCAAATTCGAGCTCATGGCCGGTGCACTCGCCTTCGTGCATCCCTCCGCACACGAGAGCCTGAGCATCGTGCTGCTCGAGGCGATGGCCCAAGGCACGCCGGGCATCGTCAACGGCCAGTGCGAAGTGCTTGCCGATCACGTCAAGGACAGTGGCAGCGGCTGGATCTTCCACGATCCGGCCCAGCTGCATGCGGCGATCGACGCGGCGCTGGCACAGGACGCCGCGCAGCGCGAACAGCAGGCGGCGCGCGCGCGCGCGTATGTGATCGACAACTACGACTGCGCAGCGGTACGGGCACGCCTGATTGCCGAAGTCGAGGCGCTTGCAGCCAGCGCGGACTGATCAGCGCGCCGGCAGGTGTACCGCGAAGCGTGCGCCGCCCAGGCTTGCCGAGCGTTCGACCCGCAGCTCGCCACGATAGGCCTTGACGATGTCCTGCACGATGGACAGGCCAATGCCGTGACCCTGCACGCGTTCGTCACCGCGCACACCCCGCTGCAGCAGATGCTCGACCTGGTCCGCGGCAATGCCCGGGCCATCGTCTTCGATACTGAGCACAAGTCCCGAACGGCGACTGCCATCGAGCGGCCGCGCATCGAACAGCACGCGCCGGCGCGCCCATTTGAAGGCGTTCTCGAGCAGGTTGCCGAGCAGTTCCATGAGATCGCCCTGGTCGCCGTGGAAGCGCGCGGCCGGATCGATCTCGAACTCGCACAGGATGCCCTTGCGCGCATAGACCTTTTCGAGGCTGCGCACGATTTCCTCGGCGAACGGTTCGATCGCCAGCGGCACGGCAAAGGTCTGGTGGCCGGAAGTCGCCGCGCGCGACAGCTGGTAGGCGACGATTTCGTCCATGCGCCCGACCTGTTCGAGTACGGTCCAGCGCAGGGTCTTCGGATCGGCGTCCGTCTCGAGTTGGCTGCGCATCACCGCCAGCGGCGTCTTCAGGCTGTGGGCCAGATCCGAGAGCGTGTTGCGATAGCGCTTTACGCGCTCGCGCTCGCCTTCGATGAAATTGTCGATGCTTGCGGTGAGGCCGCGCAGTTCGGCCGGGTACGCGCCGCCGAGGCGCTCCTGCGCTCCGCGCTCGACCTGGGCCAGATCGATCGCCACGCGCCGCAGGGGCGCCATGCTCCAGCGCAACACCGCCAGCAACAACACCAGCAGCGCAGCGCCGAGCAAGCCCAGCCAGGTCAGCAAGGTGCGGCGGAAGGCGATGATCTGTTCATCCAGCGTGTCACTGTCCTCGGCGACGTAGAAGGTCAGGTGCAGCTCGCTTTTACCCTCGATCTGCCAGTCCACGCCCTGGCCGAGCACATAGAGCTTGCCGACCGGGGTGTCCAGCGGACCTTCGAACCGCACTTCGCCGCGCGCCAGCCTGCCGGCGAATGGCAGGTCACGGCCCAGCGCCGATGGCGAACGCCATTCGTGCGCGTTGGAACCGGCGATCTTGTCGCCGATGATGGCCGCGTACAGGCCGCTCGCGCCGGGCCGGTCAAAACGCGGATCGGGCCCGACTTCGGGCGCTATCAGGGCGCCCGCGCGCGAGGTGTCTGCGGCGGCGAGATAGGCATACATGTAGCCTTGCAGACGCTCATGCAGGGCGCTCTGCGCAGCGCTGTGGAAGGCGTTGTCGAGGGCGAGGAAGGTCAGCGCCAGGAACGCGGCGAGCACGCATCCCGCCGCAGCCAGCGAACGCGCCTGCAGTGACAGCGGACGCGCCATGCGCGCGTGCCTCAGCCGGCGGCCACGTCGCCGCCGTCTTCGGCCATCGCGTTGCGCTCGAGCGCGAAGCGGTAGCCGCGTCCGCGCACGGTTTCGATCGGCTTGATCTCGTTGTCGGGATCGAGCTTGCGGCGCAGGCGGCCAATGAACACTTCGAGTACGTTGGAGTCGCGGTCGAAATCCTGCTGGTAGATGTGCTCGGTGAGGTCGGCCTTGGAGACCAGCTCGCCCGCATGCAGCATGAGATATTCGAGCACCTTGTATTCGTAACTGGTGAGATCGACGTTGCTGCCGTTGACGGCAACGGTCTGCGCGGTGGTGTCGAGCACCACCGGCCCGCATTCGAGCGTTGGCCGCGACCAGCCGCTGGCGCGCCGGACCAGGGCATTGATGCGGGCCAGCAGCTCCTCGATGTGGAACGGCTTGACCAGATAATCGTCGGCGCCGTTCTTGAGTCCCTGCACCTTGTCCTGCCAGGAGGTGCGCGCGGTGAGGATCAGGATCGGATAGCGCTGGCCCGATTCACGCAGCTGCTTGACCAGATCCATGCCCGAAAGCTTGGGCAGGCCAAGGTCGATGATGGCGACGTCGAACGGCACTTCACCCCCCAGGTACAGGCCTTCTTCGCCATCGCCGGCGGCATCGACCGCGAAACCGTCGCGCTTGAGGCGTGCGGCCAGGGTTTCGCGCAGGGGGGCTTCATCTTCAACCAGCAATACTCGCATGGACTGTCCTCATCGCGGCCGTGCGGCCGGTTTCACTGTTCGGCCGGGATCTGGACGATGCGCACCTGGCCGTCGGGCGTCAATATCTTGATGCGGTAGATCTTGCGCTTGCCCAACCTCAGGGTCTGGGCCGACAGCACCTTGCCATCGGTCTGCTGCTGGGCCTGGGTAATGGCTTCCTGCACGCTGATCTCGCGTGCGAGGGCCGAACCCGCGGACAGCATCGTCCACATGCCCACCAGAAATGCCAAACCCAAGCCACGCATCATGACCGGCCACACCCTCCGCGGTCGGCAGCAAGCCCGACGCCATCACGTGCAGTCTCGGCACGAGGCATTGAATTGCTGCTGAACCTTGCCGGGTGTTTCATGCGCCTTGGCCGATTGCACTTTGCGCCAGCGCGCGCGTTTGCGCAGAATGCCGGTTCGGCGATGCGTTGGGTCGCCCTTCGTGCAACAGGATCCAGGCATGGGCATGATCGAAATCAAGGTTCCCGATATCGGCAATTACAAGGGCATCCCGGTGATCGAGGTGATGGTCAAGGTCGGCGACGTGGTCGCCAAGGACCAGGGTCTGGTCACACTCGAGTCGGACAAGGCAACGATGGAGGTGCCGTCGAGCGTGGCGGGCACGATCCGCGAGCTGCGCGTCAAGGTCGGTGATGAGGTTGCCGAAGGCAACGTCATTGCCGTGGTCGAAGCTGCCGGTGCGGACGCCAAGGCAAAGCCTGCCGCGCCCGCGCCATCGGCTGCCGCCGCTCCGGCCCAATCCGCGCCTGCCACTGCCGCGCCCGCCACGCCGGTTCCCTCTGCTGCTGCAGCCAGCGGCCGCAAGGCCGATATCGAGTGCGACGTGGTCGTGCTCGGTTCGGGGCCTGGTGGCTATACCGCGGCGTTTCGCGCCGCCGACCTCGGCCAGAACACCGTGCTGATCGAGCGCTACGCCGCGCTGGGTGGTGTCTGCCTGAATGTCGGTTGCATTCCCTCCAAGGCACTGTTGCACGCCGCGCGCGTCATCGACGAGGCGATCCATGCCGCCGAAATCGGCATCGAGTTCGGCCGCCCGCGCTTCGACATCGACAAGCTGCGCAGCTACAAGGACAAGGTCGTTGCGCAGATGAACAGCGGCCTGGCCGGGATGGGCAAACAGCGCAAGGTCACCGTGCTGACCGGTACCGGCAGCTTCGTTTCGCCGCACGAGATCGAAGTCGACGGGTCCGACGGGCGCAAGCTCGTGCGTTTCCGCCACGCGATCATCGCCGCCGGCTCGCAGGCAGTGAAGCTGCCGGGGTTCCCGTGGGGCGACCCGCGCATGATGGATTCCACCGATGCGCTGCTGCTGCAGGACGTGCCGAAAAAACTGCTGGTGGTCGGCGGCGGCATCATCGGTCTGGAAATGGCTTCGGTCTACAGCGCACTCGGCAGCCAGGTCACCGTGGTCGAACTCATGGACCAGCTCATGCCCGGCGCCGATCCCGACCTCGTGCGTCCGCTGCAGCAGCGCCTGTCCAAGCGCTATGCCGGCATTCACCTCAATACCAAGGTGACCGCGATCGAGGCGCTCGAATCCGGTCTCAAGGCGAGTTTCGCGGGCGACAAGGCACCCGAACCGCAGACCTACGATCGTGTGCTGGTGGCGATCGGTCGCTCACCCAACGGCGCGAAGATCGGCGCCGACAAGGCCGGTGTCGCGGTGAGCGAGCGCGGCTTCATCGCGGTCGATCGGCAGATGCGCACCAACGTGCCGCACATCTTCGCGATCGGCGACGTCGTTGGCCAGCCGATGCTCGCGCACAAGGCCACGCATGAGGGCAAGGTCGCGGCCGAAGTCGCGGCAGGCGAGAAGAGCGAGTTCGTCGCGCGGGTGATTCCGTCGGTGGCCTACACCGATCCGGAAATCGCCTGGGTCGGCCTCACCGAAACCGAGGCGAAGAAGCAAGGCGTCAAATACGGCGTCGGCAAGTTCCCGCACGCGGCTTCGGGACGCGCGGTCGGCATCGGCCGCACCGAAGGCTTCACCAAGCTGCTGTTCGACGAAGCCAGTCATCGCGTGATCGGCGCCGGGATCGTCGCGCCCAATGCGGGCGATCTCATTGCCGAAGTGGCGCTGGCGATCGAGATGGGCTGCGAGGCGGCCGACATCGGCCTCACCATCCACCCGCATCCGACCCTGTCCGAGTCGGTCGGCATGGCGGCCGAGGTCTACGAAGGCTCGATCACCGATCTGTACGTGCCGAAAAAGAAGTGAGGCATCGCGCGCGGCGTGGCCGCGCGCTGGCCTTGCGCCGAAACGGTGCTCAGGGTGCGCTGCGGATCAGCACTGAATTCGCATCGATCTGCAGTTCGCTGGTGGCCGGTGCCTTGGCACCGTCCTTCTTGAGGTGCTCGATTTCCTTGGCCGAAAGCTCCTTTCGGCTGAGCGTGCCGTAGGCAATCGCGTCACCCTTGGCGTCCTTGGGAATGCTGAAGGCATGTTCGTGCATGTTCACGCGCACGAACTCGCCGTTTTCGGCCGTGAGCACCATCCAGCAGCCCATCTGCTGACAGACCTGTGTGATGCGACCGCTGAAGGCGCCGGACTTGCCGAGCAGGGGTTCCGGCTTGGCGACGACGGCATCGAGACTGACGGCTGCCGGCACGTCAGCGGGCAGTTTCGCGCCATAGACCGCGCCCTCGGCGGTGGTCTGCACGGGTGTGGCAGCCGCCGGCATCTTCTCGTGCTTGGGCGCCGCATGATCGGCGTGCTCATGGGCAAAGGCGGGTACGGCAAGCAGCAAGACAAGGCACAGGGCAAAGCGCATCGGAGGTCTCCGCAATCGGTGGAACGCCGATTATCGACCAAATGCGCTTCCAGTTCGGCGTGCGGCGACTGTGACGCTCTTGGCAAAATTGCGCGCAAGCGCGTGACCCGTGCGATGATTCGGACGGGGGGTGGATTAGGCTGGAGGGTGGCGATGCAGTGGCTTGGTTGGCTGGTGGCCTTGGTGGTGGCCTTGGTGGCGAGTTGGCTCGTGCATGCCTGGCGCGGCTCGCGCGCACGGGCCGATGCCTTGTTTTACGAGAAGATCGATCTGGAAAACGAGCTGGACACGCTGCATGCCGAGCGCGTCGCCAATCCGGTGACCGAGGCGCCATCCATGCCGGTGGCCGTGCCACCGCCGATGCCACCGGCGCCGGCGATCGACACCGCGCAAATCGGCGCCCAGCTCGACGAGCTCGCGGCGCAGCTCGAGGAATACCGCGAGCGCAATCGCGCCTACGACGCGGCGATCCAGCATTGCCTGCAGCCGGTCGAGATGCTCATTGGTGCCGACGAGCAGACACAGGCCGCCGCGCTCGGCCATATCGATGCCGCCCGCAAACCCTTGTTTGCCGCGCGCCAGGCCGTGCAGAAGGCCGCCCTGAGCCGCAACGCGCCAACGCTTGATGCCGTGCGCGCGAGTCTTGCGGTCGCCGCGCCGGCAGGGGCCGTGGTCGAGGAAGGCAAGCCCGAGGCAGACCCGGAAGTCTGAAGATGGCCTCTGGCCTGCTGTTTGGCGGCAGCGGGGCGATCGGCCAATTCCTGCTGCCGCGCCTGCAGGCGCAGGGCCTGCAACTGCATGCACTCAGCCGCAGGCCGCCGCGCAATGCCGGTCCGGCCGTGCACTGGATCGAAGGCAACCTCGATCACGGCTTTGCAGTGCCGGCTGCGCTCGAAGTCATCTACAGCTGTGGCCCGCTCGATGCCTTTGCGCGCTGGTATGCCTCGACGTCGACTGGCGCCGCGTGTGTGGTTGCGGTGAGTTCGATGAGCGCGCTCAGCAAGCAGCACTCCGAGGATGCCGCCGAACAGGCACTGGCAAGCCGCTTGCGCCAAGCCGAGCAAACCGTGTTCGCCGTGGCTGTGCAGCGCGGCGCAGCAGCGGTGATCCTGCGGCCGACCCTGATCTATGGCACGGGCCGTGATCGCTCGCTGACGCCGATCGTGCGTTTCGCGCGGCGTTGGCGCCTGTACCCGCGGCTGTTGGGCGCCAGCGGTCTGCGCCAACCGGTGCATGCCGACGATGTTGCTGCCGCCTGTGTCGCTGCCGCGGCTTGCCCGACCGCAGCCGGGCGCAGCTACGAACTGGGCGGCGCCGAGCAGCTCAGCTTTGCGGCGATGATCGAGCGCAGCTGTCGCTCGCTCGATGCGACGTGCCTGGCTGTGCCGGTTCCGCTGTCGCTGCTCGCCGGCTGTGCCCGCCTCGCCCGTGCCGTCGGGCTGGCCGCGCCGACACCGGCCCTGCTGGGCCGCCTGCGCGCTGATCTGCTCGCCGACAATCACGCCGCGATGGCCGAGCTGGGTTGGCAACCCCGCAGCTTCTCCCCCGAGGCTGCGCGATGGCTGGGCCACTCCTGAGCGGTTCAGCGGCGATTGCGGGGTGATTTCGGAGGCTGGCGCAGGTCGGCAGGTCGTAATGGGTCGGGAGTGGCGATGAAGTACGCAATCGTTGTTGGCCTCGCGGCGTGCCTGTTGCCGGGCTCAAGGCCCGCGGCCGCACACGGCCTCGAGGAATTGAACACGGTCTGCCGCGCCGGCAGCAGCTACGACCTCAGCCTCACGCCCGACGCGCTGGTGTTCGAACGGGCCGAGCCGGTGCCGCACCGGGTGTCGTGGCAGCGCGGCGAGCTGCGCGTCGACGGCGTGCGCGTTGCGCTCGATACCGAAGGTCGCGATCGCCTGGTGCTGTTCGATCAGGAGCTGCGCGCGCTGGTGCCGCGCGTGAAGGCCGTCGCCCTGCGTGGCGTCGATTTGCTGCAAGCGAGCGTGCGCAGCCAGTTCGATGAACTGGCGCCAGGCGCCGAGGCACGCACGCAGGTCCATCAACGTCTGGCGCAGGCGGCGACCGCGCTGCGTCAGCGCATCGAGCGCAGCACCAGCACGCGCGACTGGCAATCGGCTGCGTTCGAAGCCGAGATCGAGGGCGTCATCGACGATGTCGCCAAGGTGCTCGCGCAGGACACCGCCCAGCGCAGTGTGGCCGCTGCACTCGATGGGGATGTGCAGGGAGCGCTCGAGCTGCCGGCGCAGGCCGGCACGCTTGCTGCCCAGTTGCAGCCACGCATCGAGCGCACCTTGCAACACCTGCGGCCGCAGGTGCAGGCGCTGTGTCCTTCGTTGCAGCGCTTGGCCGAACTTCAGGACGGCGTGCGCGATGGTCATGGTCGAGCCCTTGGCCTGCTGCAGATCGAGGCGCCCTGAAACGCAGGCAGACGGCCCCGACGAGGCGCGTGGCGGCCAAACCATACGCCACCGCATTTCGCCGCAGTGCAGCGTTGCCAAGCCTCGATTGAAGCGCCTAAGATGCTGCGTTCTTGGGGTTTTTTCTTTCGCAGCCGGACGCACGCAGAGGGTATTTCCATGCAGGTTCGAATGATCGCAAGCGCGACCGCCGTCGCGCTGTCACTGGGGGTTTTCGCGGCCGGTCAGGCGCTGGCTTACGACTACACCGCGCCGGTTGCGCCGCATACCGTGGCCGGGTTCGATCCCGCCCACAGTGTGATTCCGTTCCCGAACAACCTGTTGTTCGCCGGGACTACGGATCTCACGCTCAATATCCCCTTCGACCCTGCCGCCGCCGATGCCGGGCCGAAGAAGGCAATGAACGCGCAGGATGGCTTCAGCACCACCGCGCCGTGGTCGATGAGCTTCTCGGCACCGATCAACCCCGCCTCGTTGGCCGGCAACGTGCACCTGTACGAGGTCACGCTCAGCGGTCCCGCGGGCGCGGTCACCGGCATCGTGCGGGAACTCGCCTCGCCTGCGGAATTCGTCGCCGTGCTGGCCCCGTCCGACAGCACGGGCAAGACGCTCGCGATCGTGCCGACCAAGGCGCTCAAGCAGCGCACCTCGTACATGGCCGTGGTCACCAACGGCGTCAAGGACGCCGCGGGCGGCAACGTGCGCGGCTCGTTCACTTATCTGCTCGCCACCGGCAAGCGTCCGCTGTGCTCAGGCGGGCAGTCGACCGTCGCCTTCCTGCCCGCCGCGACCGCCTGCCAGCTCGAACCGCTGCGCCAGCTGGTCAATGCGCAGGAAGCCGCGGCACAGGGCGCCGGGATCGCTGCCGGTTCGATCGCGATGTCGTGGACCGCGACCACGCAGTCGATCACGCCCACGCTGCAGGCACTGAGCGCGAAAATCCGCGCGACGCCGCCGACCGCGGCGTTCGCCTCGCCCACCGGCATGACCCTGGGCAGCCTGGGCATGGGCCTGCCGCCGATCGCCGACATCTACGTCGGCAGCCTCGAGCTGCCCTATTACCTCACCGCGCCGAGTGCGACCAACCCGACGCTGCCGTTGACCACCAACTGGAATGCCGCGCCGGGTGCCTACATCCCGCAATGCGCGAACTTCGGGCTGGATCCGACCTCAACCAACCTCACTGCCTGCAATCCGATGCCGGTGGCGACCTCGACGCAGAAGGTGCCGCTGCTCCTGACCCTGCCCAATGCCGCCTCGGGCAAGACCAAGCCGGCTGCGGGCTGGCCGCTGGTGATCTTCCAGCACGGCATCACGCGCAATCGCACCGACATGTTCGCGATTGCCGGTACGCTCGCCGCACAGGGCTTCGCGGTGGTCGCGATCGACCTGCCGCTGCATGGCCTCACCGACGCCAGCAACCCGTTCTATGTCAGCCCGGGCTCACCGCTGGGTCAGGCCGGCGTGGTCGAACGCACCTTCAATCTCGACCTGCAGAACGTCGGCACCGGCGCGCAGGGTCCGGACGGCGCAATCGATCCATCGGGCACCTACTTCATCAACCTCAAGAGCCTGCTCACCTCGCGCGACAATCTGCGGCAAGGCGTGGTCGACGACATGCAGCTCGCGCGTTCCGCGGTGAGCCTGCCCAATGTCGATGCCAGCCAGACGCGTTTCGTCGGCCAGTCGCTGGGCTCGATCACCGGCACGATGGTGATGGCGGTGGATCCAACCATCAAGGCCGCCGTGCTCAACGTGCCCGGCGGTGGCATCGTGCGGTTGCTCGATGGCTCGCCGACCTTCGGTCCGGTGATCCGCTTCGGTCTGGCGGCTGCGGGCCTCACGCCCGGCACGCCCGCCTATGACTCGTTCATGCTCGCTGCGCAAACCTCGATCGATTCGGGCGATCCGATCAACTACGCCGGCAATGGCACCCTGGTCGATCCAGCCGTGCGCAGCAACGAGTCGTTCAAGAACATCCTCGTCAACGAAGTGGTTGGTGGCGCAAGCCTCCCGGGCGGTGATGCGGCTGCGCCCGACCAGGTGATCCCGAACGTGGTGCCGGGTGCGCCACTGTCGGGCACCGAGCCCTTGATCGCCGCGCTCGGGCTGCATGCGGTCGATCGTTCGGTGGTGCTCAGTGGCGGCGGCTTCCAGCTGGTCACGCGCTTCCTGCAAGGGACCCACGGCTCGCTGCTCGATCCGACCGCGTTCCCGTATGCGACCGCCGAGATGCAGGGTGAAATGGCGAGCTTCGTCGCCTACAACGGCTTTGCGCTGTTCGTCACCAACTCGAGCATCCTCAAGCCGGTACCGAGCTCGGCACCTGCCGCCCAAGCCGCGGCCGACCACCATGAGGCGCCGGACGACTTGTAATCGGATCCTTCGCCGATTCGATGCCAACGCAAACGCGCCCTTCGGGGCGCGTTTCGTTTTGCAACAAGATCGCGTGCGGGCCAAGCCCGGGATGCAACGCGGCGATGTTCAGTCGAGCGTGATTCCGGCAAGCCGTTGCAGGGCCTGCGCATATTTGGCCGCGGTCGCGGCAATGACCTGCGCGGGAACGTGCGGGCCGGGCGCGGTCTTGTTCCAGTCGAGCGTTTCCAGATAGTCACGCACGAACTGCTTGTCGTAACTGGGCGGGCTGATGCCGACGCGGTATTCGTCGGCCGGCCAGAAGCGCGAGGAATCGGGCGTGAGCATTTCGTCCATCACGTAGAGCTTGCCCGCGGCGTCGGTACCGAACTCGAACTTGGTGTCGGCGATGAGGATGCCGCGCTGCGCAGCGTGCGCGGCAGCAAAGCGATAGATCGCCAGCGTCGCCTCACGCACCTGTTCGGCCAAGTCCGCCCCGATCGTTGCCACCAGCGCATCGAAGCTCACGTTTTCATCGTGCGAACCCAGGGCGGCCTTGGTCGAGGGCGTGAAGATCGCTTGCGGCAATTGCTCGGCCTGGCGCAATCCCGCGGGCAGACGGATGCCGCAGACCTGCCCGCTCGACTGATAGTCCTTCCAGCCCGAACCGATCAGGTAGCCGCGCGCGATCGCTTCGACCGGCAGCGCCTTGAGGCGCTTGGCCACCACGCTGCGCCGGGCATACAGCCTTGCATCGACGCCGGCAGGCAACACCGCTTCGACGCTGCGGCCGGTCAGATGGTTGGGCATCAGATGCGCGGTCTTGGCAAACCAGAAATTGGAGATCTGGCAGAGCATTTCGCCCTTGCCCGGGATCGGGTCGGGCAACACCACGTCGAACGCCGAGAGCCGATCACTCGCGACAATCAACAGCTCATCGGCCGATACCGCGTAGACATCGCGCACCTTGCCGCGGTGAAGCAGTTGCAGGCCAGGCAGATCGGATTGCACGAGGACGGTCGGCACGCTGGATCTTCCGCGGCTGGAAAACGGTCATTGTAGCCAGCGTGACGCTGTTTCGCGTTGCCTTTGGCCGGCATCGAGTCCTTGCATCGACTTGCTAGAATCGCGGTTTTCCGCCCTGCCGGTCCGCATGATCCACACCGCTGCCCAATGCGCCCGCTGCCTGTGCCGACCCTTGTGCGGAGTGCCGCCCCGATGAACATCGTCGGCAAGATCGTTGGCGGCCTCGCCGGCCTGATCCTGTTCCACAATCCAATTGGCCTGATCGTGGGTGTCATCCTCGGTCATTTCTACGACAGCACCTTCGGCAGGTCGTCCCAGCCGCCATTGGGCAATGCTTTCGTCGAACCACTGTTCGCGCTGGCCGGTGCGCTGTCCAAATCCGATGGCCGGGTGTCCGAAGCCGAGATCGCCGCCGCCGAGGCCCTCATGGGCCGGCTCAATCTCGATGAGACGCAGCAGGCGCAGGCGCGTCGGCGCTTCAACGAAGGCAAGCAGGCCGATTTCAACATCGCGCGCACGCTGGCCGAGCTCAAGAGCTGGTGCCGCGGTCGCCGTGACCACGCCTTCATCGTGCTCGACCTGCTGCTCGACCTCGTCTATTCCGAGGGTCTGCTGGTCGAACCCAAGCTCGCCCTGGTTCGGCGACTGTGTCTGTCGCTGGGCGTGAGCGAGCCCGAGCTCGTGGCGCTGTCGGCGATGAAAGGCTACGGCCCGGCATGGCACCAAGCCCAGCATGCGCGCCAAGGGGGACAGCGCCAGCGCTACGATTGGGAGCAAGCGGCGCCGCCACCGCGGCGGCCCTCCGAAGTCGACCCCTATGCGGTGCTGGGGGTTACCCGCGCGTCGAGTGACAGCGAAATCAAGCGTGCTTACCGCCGTCTCATGAGCCAGCACCACCCCGACAAACTCGGTGGCGTGCCGGACGAAGTCAAACGCCGCTCCGAGGAACGCTCGCGCGAGATCAACGCCGCCTACGACCACATCAAGGGCGAGCGCGGTACTTTTTGAAACCGGCATGGGCGCAGCTGCCCAGTCGCCACCCGGGAACCGACATGGCCAAGCAGAACCCGATCATCGCCCCCTCGATTCTTTCCGCCGATTTCGCCCGCCTGGGCGCCGAAGTCGACGCGGTGGTCGCCGCCGGTGCGCAGTGGATCCATTTCGACGTGATGGACAACCATTACGTGCCCAATCTCACCATTGGCCCGCTGGTGTGCGAAGCGCTGCGCAAGCACGGCGTGAAAGCGCCGATCGACGTGCACCTGATGGTCAAGCCGGTCGACCGCATCGTGCCCGACTTTGCCAAGGCCGGCGCGAGTCTGATCAGCTTCCATCCCGAAGCCAGCGAGCATGTCGATCGAACCATTGCCCTGATCAAGGACGCCGGCTGCCAGGCCGGCCTGGTGTTCAATCCGGCCACGCCGCTCAATTGGCTCGATCATGTACTCGACAAGCTCGACCTCGTGCTCATCATGTCGGTCAATCCGGGCTTCGGCGGGCAGCGTTTCATTCCGGGCGCGCTCGACAAGCTGCGCGAGGTGCGGCGCCGCATCGACGCCAGTGGCCGCGCGATTCGTCTGGAAATCGATGGCGGCGTCAAGGTCGACAACATCGCGCAGATTGCCGCCGCGGGCGCCGACACCTTCGTTGCCGGCTCGGCGGTGTTCGGCGCCGACGATTACGCCGCGGTCATCCAGCACATGCAGGCGGCGATCGCCAGCGCGGCTTGATCCATTCATTACGAAAAAAGAACCGCGCCGGATGTTGGAGGGAGGAAGGGGCTCGCTCCGGCGCGGGTGACGCAAGCGTTGTCCGCTGCGGGTTCAGATCACCAGCCAGGACGGATCGACTTCGTCGATGCTCGCGGCGTGTGTCGGTGATTCGAGCGCAAAGGCCAGACAATTCGGAGCGACCATCGCTTCGGCACCCAGCCAGAAGTCCTGATCGAAATCGAAGGATTCGCTGACCGTCGCGCAATGATCGTGATGACGCAGTTTCATGTTGGTCTCCAATGGGGGGCGCAAGCAGACGGATTGGGTTGTCGGGTCTGGCGCGGGCACGTCGCCCGCGTCGCGGCGGCTACCAATGCAGCGCGGCGACGAAACCGAGCAGGAGCGAGCCGAGCGCGAAAAGGATGCGCAGGCGTTCGCGTGCATGCAGTTCGGCATCGGGATCGGGACGCTCGCGTTCGGCCGTGGACTGAATCTGTTTCATGCCGGCAACTCCGGTGGAATGATGATCGGGGCGCCATCCCTGGCTCGGGTGTGGACTGCATGCCCTTGGATCGGGTCGATTTCATTCCACCGCGCGCGCCGGCCCGGAGCCGGCCCGCATCGGGCGTGGATGCTGACCAGTTGTGGCAATTTGCTGATCCCGCTCGCGCCGCCATTGCGCGCCCGCGCGCGCCGCGTAAGCTGGCAGTGCATCCACGGAGTCAGCCCATGCCGCGCCACATCGCCATCGTCGAAGACGAGCCCCTGATCCGCGCCAACTACGTCGAGGCCTTGGCGCGCCTGGGTTTCGAAGTGCGCGGCCATGCCTCGCGCCCTGCTGCCCAGGCCGCCTTTGCCCAGCGCTTGCCTGACCTCGTGATCATTGACGTGGGACTCGGCGACGAGCCGGAAGGCGGTTTCGAGCTGTGTCGCACGCTGCGTGCGCAAGCGCCGACCTTGCCGATCCTCTTCCTCACCGCGCGCGATTCGGATTTCGACGTGATTTCCGGCCTGCGTCTGGGCGCCGATGACTATCTCGCCAAGGATGTGTCACTGCATCAGCTCGCCGCGCGCATCAATGCACTGCTGCGACGCATGGATGCGCTGCGCCAACCGGCTCTGGCTGACAGCATCATCAGCCAGGGGCCGCTCAAGCTCGAAGCCGAACGCATGCGCGTGACCTGGAACGACATCGACGTACCGCTCACCGTGACCGAATTCTGGATGGTGCACACCCTGGTGCGCTTTCCCGGCCATGTGAAGAGCCGCGACCAGCTCATGCGCGATGCCCAGGTGGTGGTCGATGACGCCACCATCACCTCGCACATCAAGCGCATCCGCAAGAAATTCCTCGCCATCGATCCCGCCTTCGATGCGATCGATACCGTGCACGGCGCCGGCTATCGCTGGAGCAGTCGCGGATGACGGGGCCTTTGGCGAGCGCCCAGCTGCAGGTTTTGCCTCCTCCATTGCATATTGGGAACACGATGGGGGGCACGTCCCTTCGCTTCCTGCCTGCGCTGCCGGCCTGATCCCGACCGATGTCCCTGCGCCTCAAACTCCTGCTCGCCGCGATGTGCACGCTCGCGTTGCCGTGGGCCGGCTGGCAATTCGTCGGCCAGACCGAGCGTCTGCTGCGCGAAGGCCAGGAGCAGGCCTGGCTGGTGTCGACCTCGATGTTCGCCAAGGCCCTGCTCGCGCGCTCGATCGATCTGCCCGCCGGCGGCGTGCTCTACGCCCAGCGCGCGCGCGAAGCGATCAGCGTCGATGGCTACGCCGACGATTGGAGCGCGCTGCGGCCCTACCTGCAGGCTCTGGGTCCGGCAAGTGACGCACGGAAACTGCAGGTGGCGCTGGCTCGCCGTGACGGCGACCTGTATCTGCTGGCGCAAGTGCGCGACGCCACGCGCGCCCGTTTCGATCCGGCCGATCCGCGCAGCGTCAGTGGCGACCATGTCCATCTCGTGCTCGAGCGTGGCGGGCAGAGCCGCCGCTATCGCCTGGTCGGCGCCGCGCCGGGAAGCTTCCTCGCCCCGGGAGAAGGCGATGCGCCCGATCTGCCCGCGACCCTTGCCGGCGCCATGCAGGAAGATGGCTCGGGCTATCGCATCGAAGTGCGCATCGCCGCGGCGCAGCTGCCCGAGCGCCTTGGCATCGCCGTTGTTGATTCCGCGCAGGCACACGCGGATCCGGTCGAGCTGCGCACCCTCGTCGCTTACGACGAAGCGCTCGCTCGCCGTCTGCAGGCGATGTTGCCGTCGCAGGCTCGTGCGCGTGTGGTCAGCACCGATGGCTGGGTGATTGCCGATGCCGGCAGCCTGGTCGGCAGCGGCGTCGATCCACAACCGGGTTGGCTGTCGGCTTGGCTGTATCGCCACTTCATCGCGCCCGCGTTTTCCGGCTCAGGCCAGCTCGACGGCAACCGGCCGCGGCTCGATGCGAGTGAGATCTGGCAGGCCCTGTCCGGGGTGCCCGCATTGAGCTGGCGCGCGGCCGGAGACAATGGCGCCACCCTGCTCGCAGCGAGCGTGCCGCTGCAGATCGATGGCTCGCTGCGCGGCGCCCTGCTGCTCGAACAAGCCAATCGCACCCTGCCTTTGCTCGCCGATCGTGCCATGTCGGGACTGATCTCGGCGACCTTCATCGCGCTGGCGATCGCCGTGGCGATCCTGTTCCTGTTCGGCGCCTTGCTGTCCTGGCGCATCCGCCGCCTGCGCAATGCCGCCGAGCAGGCCACTCGCAATTCCGGCCAGCTGCATGGTCCCTTGCCGCTGGTGCGTTCGCGCGATGAGCTGGGTGATCTCGCGCGCAGTTTCGGCAAGCTGCTCGACGAGGTCGGCGCCTACACCGACTACCTGCGCACGCTCGCCTCCAAGCTTTCGCACGAGCTCAACACGCCGCTGGCGATCGTCAAATCCTCACTCGACAATCTCGAGCACCAGGGCCTGCCCGCCGACGCGCGGCCGTATCTCGTGCGCGCCCGCGACGGCGCCGACCGTCTCGGCACCATCGTGCGCGCGATGAGCGAGGCCAGCCGCGTCGAACGTGCCATCGCAGCGGCCGAAGCCGAGGACTTCGACCTGCGCGCGCTGGTGGCCGGCTGTGCCGAGGGTTATCGCGCACTGGCCGCACCGCGTGACCTGCGTTTGAACCTGCCTGCCGCGCCGCTGCCGATGCATGGCGCGCCCGAGCTCATCGCACAAGCGCTCGACAAACTGTTCGACAACGCCTGTTCGTTCACGCCTGCCGAGGGCTGGATCGCCTTGAGCCTCGAAGCCCTTGGCGACGATGCAGCACGCATCCGCCTGGCCAATTCCGGCCCCTTGCTGCCGCAAGCGATGCAGGAGCGCCTGTTTGACTCGCTGGTCTCGGTACGCGAACGCCGCGCGCCACGCGTCGGCCTTGCGCCGCATCTGGGCCTTGGGCTGTATGTCGTACGACTGGTCGCGCAGTTGCACCAGGGCCGCGCCGCGGCCGCCAATCTCGCCGATGGCAGCGGCGTCGAATTCCAGATGACCCTGTCGGCGATGCCACGCCGACGCTTGAGCGAGGGAAGTTCCGATGCGTGAACCCTGGATCATCGCCGTCCTGCTTGCCGCCGCCGCGCCCGCGGCAGCGGTGGAGAACCTCACCAGTGGTCCGGCGATCGACTATCAACCCGCCGTGATTCGTTCCAGCGACGATGGCGCCCGCGTCGTGGTGTTCGAACGGCTCGATCCATCGACGTTTTCCGGCGATCTGTGGCTGACCCGCTCAAGCGATGACGGCGCGACGTGGAGCACACCGACCGCGATCATCGCCAGCGGCGCCAACGAGCGCCATCCGGCGCTGGTGCAGAACGGACCGGCTGACTACGCGTTGTTCTACCTCAAGGGCGTCGGCAGCAGCTATCGGCTGTGGCGCGCGACCAGCACCGACGGGATCAGTTTCAGCGAACAGGCACAGCTTGACCTTGGCTGGGCGCAAAGCGGCGAGATCAACCCGCACGTGATCCGCCACGCCGACGGCACCCTCACGATGAGCTACCAGCGCCTGTCCGGCGGCAGCTACCTCGCGCAGTCGAGCGACGGCGGCGCGAGCTGGGATATGCAAAAGACGCTGATCGCAGCGGGCAGCCAGTTGCCGCGCATTGCCTATCGCGAGAGTGACGGCCTGTACCTGGCCAGCTATCAAGTCGGCAGCAGCGCGCTCAAACTGTACGTCAAGACCAGCCCCGACCTGCGTGACTGGAGCGCCGCCGCGCAGGATTTCGCGATCACCGGCAACAATCATGATTCCCTGCCCGTGGTGATGCCCGATGGCGCGTTCGCACTGTTCTGGATCCGCCAGAACGGCAATGGCTTCGATCTCGCCGTACGCCGATCGGTCGATGCCGTGAACTGGGAACCGGCGCTCGCGATCACCACCACCCCCAACGAGGACGACGTCGAACCGCATCCGCTGGTCGGCAGCTCGGCCACCCATGTCGAGCTCTACTGGGGCCGCGACCTGCCCGCCGGCAGCATGCAGCACGACATCGTGCGCGAACCCGCGCTGCGCATCATCGCCGACCAGATCTTCGAGGACGCTTTCGAAGGCGGCTGACCACGCTGCGCGATGCACGCCCGTCGTCGTCCCGTTGCGGCCGCATCGCGTCCGCCTGCCCGGTTCGGCAGGCAGGGCACCGCGTGGGCTCAAGTCATGACCAGAAAGATTCCAAGGCCGAGCAGGCCAACGATGAGGGCCAGCTGTTGGTAAATGGAGGTATCGGCGCCTGCCACCAGCACCGCATCCTGCGGATCGTCCGGGTTGACGTAGGCGAAACAGGCGCCCTTCGCGGGGATGCCCGCGGTGAGCTTGGCCGCTTCCGCGCGCGAGAGGAACTCGCTGTGTCCGTTGCTCACCTTCGTCGAGCGGTATTCCTTGCCGCCGACCCGATAGCTGTAACTTGCCTCGACCTTGAACTGCGCCTCTCCGGAGAGACCGGAGCCTTCCTCGCTGGTCTTGATGCTCGCGATGGTGCACGGGACCCGCTTCCACTTTGCGGTGGCCCGGGACAGCCTCAGCTTGTTCAGCTCCCAGGCCATGCCGCCCAGGGACGCGGGCACGAGCAGCCATCCGATGAGGTGTGGTGACATGGTGTGTCTCCGTGGTCGGGAAAGTGGAGCAGGTGCACGGTCAAGCCTTGAACCCGCTGCACGTGCGGTGCCCGCCAGTCGCGGTGCGTTCGCAGCCGGCGGTAGCGCCGCGAGTCGAGCACGTCCAGCGGCAACTGTCCAATGACCATCAGTCATCGTGCCGACGCAGTCACAGCCTCGGATGCGTCCGACTGCCAGCGCGAGGCTGGCGCGATGGCGAGCGGGTCGCGCGCGCGGGACCTCAAAGCCCACCCGCGGCAGGCATCCCCTGCACGGGCAGGCAGTACCGATCCGGGCGAATGATTCCTGCGCCCGCTTTTGCTCTATCTTTGCCGGTCGCGCCACCGCAGGACGTTCGCCCGTGATCAGCCGCCCAGACTTCGATGCCCTCGTCGCGCAGGGTTACAACCGCATCCCGCTGGTGCGCGAGGTGCTGTCCGACCTCGACACGCCGCTGTCGGTCTACCTCAAGCTCGCCGACGGGCCCTACGCCTATCTGTTCGAGTCGGTCGAGGGCGGCGAGAACTGGGGCCGGCATTCGATCATCGGCCTGCCGTGCCGGCGTGTGCATGCGCTGCGCGGACACCAGTTGTCGATCGAGGAGCTCGGCGAAACGGTTGAATCGCGCGAAGTCGACGACCCGCTGGCCGAAGTCGAGGCGATCCGCGCGAGCTATCGCGTCGCCCCGGTCGCGGGCCTGCCCGCGTTCAGCGGCGGACTGGTCGGCTATTTCGGTTTCGAGACGATCGGCTGGATCGAACCGCGCCTCGCGCGCTCGAACGCGCGTGATGATCTGGGTACACCCGACGCACTGCTCATGCTCAGCGAGGAAGTCGCGGTGTTCGACAACCTCAAGGGTCGCCTGTACTTGATTGTTCACGCCGATCCGGCGCAGCCGCAGGCCTATGCGCGCGCGCAGCGCCGCCTCGATGAACTGGTGTTCCGTCTGCGCCACGCGGCTTCGGGTTACCCCGACGTGCTCGATCCCAAGGCGCTCGAGGAAGCCGACTTCCGGTCGAGCTTCACGCGCGAGGAGTTCGAAGCGGTGGTGGAGAAGGCCAAGGACTACATCCGCGCCGGCGACATCTTCCAGGTCGTGCCCTCGCAGCGCCTGTCGGTGCCGTTCCATGCACGGCCGGTCGATGTCTATCGCGCGCTGCGCGCGCTCAATCCCTCGCCCTACATGTACTTCGTCGATCTCGGCGCGACCCAGATCGTCGGTTCCTCACCGGAAATCCTCGTGCGCCTCAAGCAGGGCCGCGTGGTGGTGCGACCGATCGCGGGCACGCGTCGTCGTGGCCATAGCGCCGAGGAAGACCTCGCGCTCGAACAGGAACTGCTCGCCGACACCAAGGAACGCGCCGAGCATCTCATGCTGATCGATCTCGGCCGCAACGATGTCGGCCGCGTCAGCAAGACCGGCAGCGTGCAGCTCACCGAGAGTTTCATCGTCGAGCGCTACTCGCACGTCATGCACATCGTCAGCCAGGTCGAAGGCGAACTGCGCGATGGGTTGTCCTACATGGACGTGCTCAAGGCGACTTTTCCTGCCGGCACGGTGAGCGGTGCGCCCAAGATCCGCGCGATCGAGGTGATCCAGGAACTCGAACCGCACAAGCGCAACATCTATTCGGGCGCGATCGGTTACATCGGCTGGAATGGTGATGCCGACACCGCGATCGCGATCCGCACCGCGGTGATCCAGGATGGCCGCCTGCACGTGCAGGCCGGCGCCGGCGTGGTGTTCGATTCCGATCCCGCCAAGGAGTGGGAGGAGACGATGAACAAGGGCCGCGCCCTGTTTCGCGCGGTGGCGCAAGCCGCGGGAGGCTTGTGACGCAACGCGCGAGCGCGGTGTGGGCGGGATACATCCGCCGGGCCGATGTGGGTCGGGATTCATCCGCGGGGCCGGTGTGGGTCGGGATTCATCCCGACTCTCTGAGCGCCGGAATTGCCCACGTCGGGCTCAAGCCCGACCCACGAGCGAATGGCGGCGATGCCGGGATTCATCCGCGGGGCCGATGTGGGTCGGGATTCATCCCGACTCTCTGCGCGCCGGAATTGCCCACGTCGGGCTCAAGCCCGACCCACGGGCGAATGGCGGCAGCCTCAACTGCCGAACAAGCGCCCGATCAGGCCGGTGGCTGCCATCGCCAAGGCGCTCCAAAGCGTCACGCGCAGCACGCCGCGCGGGATCGATGCGCCGCCCGCGCGCGCGGAGAGCGCACCGAGCAGCGCCAGCGCGAACAATGACGCCGCAGGCACGACCCACTCGATCCTTGCCAGCGGCGCGATCGACACGGCGAGCAAGGGCAAGGTCGCGCCAGAGGCAAACGCGGCTGCCGAGGCCAGCGCCGCCTGCAGCGGGCGCGCGCGCAATTCTTCGGTGATGCCGATCTCGTCGCGCGCATGTGCGCCCAAGGCATCGTGGGCGGTGAGCTGCTCCGAGACTTGCCGCGCGAGCGAGCGGTCAAGTCCACGTTGCACGTAGATTTCGGTCAGTTCGTCGAGCTCCGCCTCGGGCGAGCGTTCGAGCTGGCGCCGTTCCATCGCCAGATCCGCATCTTCGGTATCGGCCTGCGAACTCACCGAAACATACTCGCCCGCGGCCATCGACAGCGCGCCCGCAATCAGCCCGGACACGCCAGCCAGCACGATCGCCTGCTGCGAGGAGCCGGCCGCGGCCACGCCGACGATCAGGCTCGCGGTCGAGACGATGCCGTCATTGGCGCCGAGCACGGCCGCGCGCAGCCAGCCGACGCGGCCGCTGCGGTGGGGTTCATGCGGATGGGCGTGCATGTCGCTTCGGCTCCCGGTCGCGGCGCGCGGCATCCTACCATCGTCCCCCGCGACAACCGTGCATGCGTCTCATGCCGCCAGCCCGTAACTGCGCAACAAGGCATCGGGCGTGGGCGCGCGGCCGCGAAACGCGATGAAGCTTTCGAGCGCGGGGCGCGAGGCGCCCACCGCAAGGACACTCCGGCGCCAGGCCGCACCCGTCGCCGGGTTGAATACGCCCTCTTCCTCGAAGCGTCCAAAGGCATCGGCCGAGAGCACCTCGGCCCACAGATAACTGTAGTAGCCCGCCGCGTATCCGCCCGCGAAGATGTGGGTGAAGGCGTGCGGAAACCGCTGCCACGAGGGCGGTTCGATCACCGCGACTTCACTGCGCACTTCGCCAAGGATCTCCATTACGCGCGCGCCGCGTGCGGGGTCGTATTCGCGGTGGATGCGGAAATCGAACAGACCGAACTCGAGCTGGCGCACGAGAAACAGCCCGGCATGGAAATGCCGCGCTGCCTGCATGCGCGCGAACAGCTCGTCGGGCAAACGCTCGCCGCTTTGCCAGTGGCGCGCGAACAGATCGAGCGCCTCGCGCTGCCAGCCGAAGTTCTCCATGAATTGGCTAGGCAATTCGACCGCATCCCACTCCACGCCATTGATGCCGCCGACGCCTGGCAGGTCGACTTCGGTGAGCAGGTGATGCAGACCGTGGCCGAACTCGTGGAACAGCGTGAGCACGTCGTCATGGGTGAGCAGGGCTGGCGCGCTCGCGGTCGGCGGCGCGAAATTGCAGGTGAGGAAGGCAACCGGCAGTTGTCGGTGATCGGCATCGACGAAGCGGTTGATGCACACGTCCATCCACGCTCCGCCGCGCTTGCCGGCACGTGCATACAGGTCGAAATACGCGCCAGCGAACACCGTGCCATCGGCGTCGACCAGATCGTAATAGCGCACGTCGGCATGCCAGACATCGACATCGCTGCGCGGCTTGAGCGACACGCCGAAGATGCGGCCGGTGATCGCGAACAGGCCTTCGAGGACCGCATCGAGCGCGAAATAGGGTTTGAGCTCTTCCTCGCTCAGCGCGTACTTGCGCTCGCGCAATTTCTCGGCCGCGTAGCCCACGTCCCATGCGGCCAGCTCGGCCAGGCCCAGGTGCTCGCGCGCAAACGCGCGCAACTCGTCGAACTCACGCTGTGCGACCGGCTTGGCACGCGCGGCCAGATCGCGAAGGAACGCGAGCACGCTGTCCGGCGTGGGCGCCATCTTGGTCGCCAGCGATTCCTCGGCCGCATCGTGGAAGCCGAGCAGTTGCGCCGCTTCGTGACGCAGCGCGAGCAGTTGCTCCATGCGCGCGGAATTGTCGAACTGACCGGCATGCGGACCTTGGTCGGAGGCGCGCGTCTGGTAGGCGGTGTAGACGCGTTCGCGCAAGGCGCGGTCGTCCGCAAACGTCAGCACCGCCTGCACGCTGGGTTGCTTGAGCGTGACGCGCCAGCCGTTTTCGCCCTGCTCCTGTGCATAGGCGCGCAGCACCGCGCGACCCGATTCGGGGATGCCGGCGAGCGCCGCTTCGTCGTGGATCGACTCGCTCCAGGCATCGGTCGCATCGAGTACGGCTTCCTCGAACTGCGTGGCGAGTTTGGCCAGGATGCTGGAGATCTCGCGAAAGCGCGTGCGCGCGGGCTCTTCGAGCGCGACGCCTGCAAGGCGGAAGTCGCGCAGCTCGTGCGCGAGCAGGGCGCGCGCGGCCGCTGGCAGTGCGGTGCTGTCGGGCCGCTGCGCCACCGCGTTGACCGCGGCGAACAAGTCACGGTTCTGGCCGAGCTCGCTGCTGAACTCGACGATCTTCTCCTGCGCGGCCGCATAGGCCTTGCGCAGTGCTTCCGAGTCGGCCACCCCGTGCAGGTGCGAAACCGGCGCCCAGGCCCGGTTGAGACGATCCTCGAGTGATTCGCCACGGCCGATCACGCTGGCGAAATCACGCGGCGCCGCGCTTGCCAGCACGGCGTCGATGCCGGCGCGGTAATCGGCGAGCACTGCATCGATCGCGGGTTCGACGTGTTCGGGGCGGATTGCGGAGAAGCGCGGCAAGCCAGAATCGGCAAGCAGGGGATTGTCTGGGTTCATGCGTCGATGACCGATGGGCACAGCCGCACAACGTGGCGCGTCGGGCGGATGAAATCAAGCGCAGGTGGCAGGGTGTCACCGAACATGCGGACGATGACTCGTGCACGCGCCTGTGCGGGAAATGCGACCACGGCAGCGCGCCGCGGTGCGGTTTTGCTAGCCTTGTCCGACCCCCTTCGTCGCAATGGGTTCACGGTGAACATCCGACCCTACCAAGGCATCAGCCCGCGTCTGGCCGCCGGCGTCTATGTCGATCCGGCCGCGCAGGTGATCGGCGATGTCGAGATCGGTGAGGATGCCTCGATCTGGCCCTGCGCGGTGGTGCGCGGCGATGTGCACTGGATCCGCATCGGCGCGCGCACCAGCATCCAGGACGGCAGCATCCTGCACGTGACCCACGACGGCCCGTATACGCCGGGCGGCTTTCCGCTCCTGATCGGCGCCGATGTCACCGTCGGTCATGGCGTGATCCTGCACGCCTGCACGGTGGGCAATGCCTGCCTGATCGGCATGCACGCGACGCTGATGGACGGCGTGGTGGTGCACGATCACGCGATCATCGCCGCCGGCGCGGTGGTCACGCCGGGCAAACAGGTCGGCGAGGGCGAGTTGTGGCTGGGCAATCCCGCACGTTGCGTGCGCCGGCTGTCGGAAACCGAGATCGAGCGCCTGCATTACTCGGCCCAGCACTACGTGCGGCTCAAGAATCGCTATCTCGAAGCGATGCAAACGCCGCCGTAGGAGCGGCGGAAGCCGCGACGAATGCCGCACACCATCGCGCTGCGCGCACACGTCATGCATCGGTCGGGCCTTCCGGCCCTCCTACGACGGCAAACGGACCGTGGACGAGCGCCACCATCACCTGTGCGCGGTGTAGGAGCGGCGGAAGCCGCGACCTTGCCATGCACCGGCTTGTCATGTAGGAGCGGCGGAAGCCGCGACCAAAGCCACGAGATCATGACAACCGAACCCCGTAGGAGCGGCGGCAGCCGCGACGAATGCCGCACACCATCGCGCTGCGCGCACACGTCATGCATCGGTCGGGCCTTCCGGCCCTCCTACAACGGCAAACGGATCGTGGACGAGCGCCACCATCACCTGTGCGCGGTGTAGGAGCGGCGGCAGCCGCGACCAAAGCCACGAGATCATGACAACCGAACCCCGCACGAGCGGCGGCAGCCGCGACTCGCGCCAGGCGCCACGGGAACACCCAGGCGCTTGCTCAGCCGGCCAGACTCCGGGTGTCGATCACGAAGCGATATTTGACATCGCTGCGCAACATGCGTTCGTAGGCCTTGTCCACGTCCTGTGCGCGGATGATTTCGATGTCGGACACGATGTCGTGCTGGGCGCAGAAATCGAGCATTTCCTGGGTTTGCGCGATGCCGCCGATCAAGGAGCCGGCAATCGCGCGGCGGTGGAAGATGAGGCTGCCGATGTTCGGTGTCGGATGCGGTTGCGCGGGTACGCCGAGCAGTACCAAGGTGCCATCGCGCTTGAGCAGGTTCGAATACGCATCCAGGTCATGGCTCGCAGCGACGGTGTCGAGGATGAGATCAAAGCTGCCTGCCTGCGCCTTCATCTGTGCGCCGTCGCGTGAAGTCACCACTTCGTCCGCGCCCAGTGCAAGAGCGTCCTGGCGCTTGCCTTCGCTGCTGGTGAAGGCGACCGTATGCGCCCCCATCGCATGCGCGATCTTGATGCCCATGTGGCCGAGTCCGCCGATGCCGACGATGCCGACCTTCTTGCCCGGACCCGCGTTCCAGTGACGCAGTGGCGAATAGGTGGTGATGCCTGCGCACAGCAGCGGCGCGACCGCGGCGAGCCGATCTTCGGAGTGGCTGACGCGCAGCACGAAATGCTGATCGACGACGATGCGCTGCGAATAGCCGCCCAAGGTGTGTCCCGGTGCATCCGCGGTCGGACCGTTGTAGGTACCGACGAAGCCGTTTTCGCAGTATTGCTCCAGACCCTCAGCGCAGGATCCGCAATGCCGGCAACTGCCGACCAGGCAGCCGACACCCACCGTGTCACCGACCTTGAAGCCGGTCACTGCGCTGCCCACCGCGCTGACATGACCGACGATCTCGTGGCCCGGCACGCAGGGGTAGCGCGTTCCCGGCCATTCCGAACGGACCGTGTGCAGGTCGGAATGGCACACGCCGCACCAGTCGATCTCGATCTGCACGTCGCGTGCGCCGGGCGCACGGCGCACGATGTCGAGGGATTCGAGCGGCTTGTTGCCGGCGTGTGCGCCCCAGGCTTTCGTGGTCATCTCGGACACCTCATCAGGTTGGGTGGATCGGTCCCCACAATCTTGCGCCCAGTCCGGTGCCGGCGCCTTGACCGAAAATCTCAGCGCTTCTTGCCGTGCGGGCTCACGTAGTCGCCGACCTTCGAGCGGAACGCGATCGCCATGCGGTTCCAGCCGTTGATCGCGATTACCGCAAGCGTGAGATCGACGATGCCCTTGTCGTCGAAGTGCGCGTGCGTTTGCGCGTACAGTTCGTCGGAAATTTCCTGGGTCATCGCGATCTCGGTGACCGCTTCGGTCCACGCCAGTGCGGCGCGTTCGCGTTCGCTGTAGCAGGGCGCTTCACGCCATGCCGACAGCAGGTACAGGCGCTGCTCGGTTTCGCCGAGCGCACGCGCGTCCTTGGTGTGCATGTCCAGGCAATAGGCGCAGCCGTTGATCTGCGAAGCGCGCGTCTTCACCAGTTCGATCAGGGATTCTTCCAGCCCGCTCTTGTGCACCTGCATCTCGGTGTTGAGCAAGGCCTTGAAGGCTTCGGGCGAGGCGTTCCTGTAGTCGAGTCGTTGCTTCATGGGCTTGCTCCGCAGGGATCTGGAATCAGGTGAAAAGGCGCTGCATGTCGACGTAGCCGAACGACGCATCGAGGCCATCGCAGCGGCCGCTGTCGTGCCAGTTGACCGCGGCTGCGCGCGCAGCCGAATAGGCAATCGTCGCCAGCCGTGTCGCGCTGCTCACGCGCGCCACGCCGATGCGCTGCAGCTCGTCTAGCGCAGACAGGCCGACGCGCGCGCCGATGTTGACCGGCGCATCGAGCGCGGCGATGAAGCGCTCGATCATCGCCGGATCGGCGAGGCCGATCGGATAGATGCAATCGGCGCCTGCGGCGAGATAGCGCCGCGCTCGGACGATGGCGTCAGCGAAGCGCACGTCGTCACTGGCATCGCCACCGACCATCCACACATCCACGCGCGCATTGATCACGATCGGCACGCCGTTGGCCTGTGCGGCGGCGCGGGCCGCGGCGATGCGCGCGGCGGCATCATCGACGTCGCGCAAGATGCGATGCTCGATGCCGTCTTCGAGATTGAGTCCGGCGATCCCGGTGCTGATCAGCGCGCGCACGTTCGCGGCCACCGCTTCGGCTGTGGCGCCATGGCCACCCTCGAAGTCGACCGTCACCGGCAACTGTGTCGCGCCGACGATGCGGCGAGTTGCCGCGAGGATGTCCGCGAGCGGCAGTTGTTCGCCATCGGCATGACCGAGCGACCAGGCCATGCCGCCGCTGGTGGTGGCGATCGCGGCAAAGCCGAGATCATCGAACAGGCGCGCGCTGCCGGCGTCCCAGGCATTGGGCAACAGCAGTACGCGCTTGCGGTCATGCAGCGCGAGCAGGCGCTGCGCGCGTTCGATCTGGCGTGCAGGGTTCATGCGGATGCGAGCGGGTTTGGGCCGACCATCCTACGCCGACGCCACGGACGCGGCGCCGTCTTTGCACTGCCTTGCACACCGTCAACGCACTCGCTGCAGGCGATACACCGCGGTCGCCAGCGCGCTGGTACCGAATCCGGGTTCGTGGGCGAGGATATCGCGGCGTTCGAGCAGATCGACCGACCAACGCGGCGCGAAGCGTGAGCGCACCTCGCCTTCCTCGACCGAAAACGGCGGGCCCTGTTTTTCCGCCTGCGGATACTCGAGCGTGATCAGCAGTCCGTGGCAGCCGATCGGAAGCCTGGCATAGAGTTCATCGATGTAACGCGCACGCATCGGCGGCGGCAGTGCAATCAGCGCGGCGCGATCGTAGACACCCACACATTCGGCCAAGGCTTGCGCATCGAGCGCGAAGGCATCGCCGCAGATCAGCTCGATGTCGCCGGCGACATGGTGCGTGCCGTAGCGCGAAGTGTGCACCTGCGGCGTCAGCCCGTGCTCGCTGAAGAACTGCTCGATCGCGAGCGGCGAGAGCTCCACGCCGAGTACGCGATGCCCCTGTGCGGCAAGCCAGAGCACGTCGAGCGATTTGCCCGCAAGCGGCACGAACACGCGACTGCCCGCGGCGAGCGCGAGCGCGCCCCAGTGTTTTTCGAGCAGCGGCATCACTTCGGCGCGATGGAAGCCGATGCGGCCCTCGCGCCAGCGCTGCAACCAGAATGCCTGTTCCATGTTCGACACCTCGTTTGCGTGCAGGGTCTCAATGCGGCGCGGTCGCCTGTTCCAGCGCAGTCAATCCCGCGAGCGCTTCCGCGCGGCTGCGCCCGCACATCGAAGGCGATGGGCGCAGTGCGCGGCACACCGCAGGTCGCTCGGGCTGACCGAAGATCGCGCAGGCGTAGTCATCGCGCAACTGCACGCAGGGGATGCCCGCGGGTTTGCCATGCGGCATGCCCGGGATCGGCGAGGAAATCGACGGCGCGATGCAACAAGCGCCACAGTGTGCGCGGCAGTCCATCGTCAAGCGCGCAGCATCGCGTAGACCGATGCCGTGGTGGGACGCACGCGATGCCACAGCTCGAACGCATCGGCAGCCTGTTCCACCAGCATGCCCAGACCGTCGCTGCTGCGCGCGATGCCTGCGCTGCGCGCCCAATCGAGAAAGGGCTGCGCAGCCTTTCCGTAGGACAGGTCATAGGCAAACGTGTGCGCTTGAACTTGCGGTGCCGGCACGGTGAACGCGCCACCGCCATGCCCCGCTGCGGTCGCATTGATGACGAGGTCGAAGTTGCCCTGATCGGCGATGCCATCGAGTGGGCAAGCCGCTGCGCATGGGCCGAGTACATCGGCCAGTGCGAATGCGCGCCCGTCGCTGCGATTGGCGATCAAGAGTTCGCGCACGCCCGCATCGATCAGCGCAAATGCGGCCGCGCGCGCGGCACCACCGGCGCCGAGCAACAACACGCGTCGATCGCGGGATTCGAAGCCGTGGCGCTCGCGCAGATCGCGCAGCAAACCGCTGCCGTCGGTGCTGTCGCCGCGCCACTGCGTGCCGTCACGGATCAGCGTATTGACGCTGCCACAACGCTGCGCACGCGCGCTGCGCGCCGCGCACAGCGCGAACGCATCTTCCTTGAGCGGCAGGGTGACGTTGGCACCCACGCCGCCGTCGCGCATGAACGCATCGAGCACGCGGGCAAAATCATCACGCCCCGCTTCGATCGCGCGGTACTCCAATTCGATCCCGCACTGCGCAGCAAATGCCGCGTGGATGCGCGGCGAGAGCGAGTGCGTGATGGGTTGGCCGAAGACGGCGTAGTGCTTCATGCGGCGCGCGCGCGTCGCCTGCTCACGCCGATTCGCGCAACCAGCGCGCGGCATCGAGCGCGAAATAGCTGAGGATCGCATCGGCGCCCGCGCGGCGGATGCCGGTGAGGGCTTCGAGCACGCAGGCACGTTCGTCGAGCCAACCATTGGCGGCGGCGGCCTTGAGCATCGCGTACTCGCCGCTGACCTGATAGGCGAAGGTCGGCACGCCGAAGCGTTCCTTCACGCGGCGCACGATGTCCAGATACGGCAGCGCGGGTTTGACCATCACCATGTCGGCACCTTCCTCGAGGTCGAGCGCGACTTCGCGCAGGGCCTCGTCGGAATTGGCCGGATCCATCTGGTAGCTGTACTTGTTGCCCTTGCCGAGGTTGCCGGCCGAGCCGACCGCATCGCGGAACGGGCCGTAGAACGCCGAGGCGTACTTGGCCGAGTAGGCGAGGATGCGCGTGTTGATCTCACCGGCGGCCTCGAGCGCAACACGAATCGCGCCGATGCGGCCATCCATCATGTCCGAGGGGGCGACGATGTCGGCGCCGGCCTGCGCATGCGACACCGCCTGTTTCACCAGCGCCGCGACAGTGGTGTCGTTGACGACGTAGCCGCTGTCATCGATGAGTCCGTCCTGACCATGCGTGGTGAAGGGATCGAGTGCGACGTCGGTGATCACGCCCAGTTCGGGGAACGCCTGCTTGAGTGCGCGTACCGCGCGCTGGGCGAGGCCGTCTGGGTTCCAGGCCTCATGCGCGTCGAGTGATTTCACTTCGGGCGGTGTGACCGGAAACAGCGCGAGCGCGGGCACACCCAAGATCTGCGCCTGCTCGGCCACGCGCAGCAGGCGGTCGATCGAAACGCGCTCGACGCCCGGCATCGACGGAACCGCTTCGGCGACATCGCGGCCCTCGCGCACGAATACCGGCAGGATCAGGTCGGTCGGGGAGAGGTCGGTTTCGCGCATGAGTGCGCGCGAAAACGCATCGCGGCGCATGCGGCGCAGACGGGTGTGCGGATAGGCCATTGTGAGCGGCGATGAAAAGGGGATTGCCAGTGTACTGCGAGCTGCCGTTGGCACGGCCGATGCATTGCCAACGCGGTCACGATTGATTTGTGCGTCAGGTCCGGACACGGATCACTCATGCAGGGAAAATTCAGTTAAATCCTTGTTATGGCGCCGGGACTGTGGTTTCATGCGCCAACATGAGGTTTGTTGTTTAACTCGTTGTTCATTCTGGAAAACATCCGATGTTCTCGCCCTTGGTCTGGATGTTGTGCATTGCGGTCGGCCTGGTTCTCCTTGCCGCCTCGGTGCTGCGCATCCCTGAAGGGCAGATCGTCGCGCTGCGCCGCATCGGCGGCCACGAGCGACACATTGGGCCGGGAATGCACCTGATGCTGCCCTTGCTCGAGCGCGTGGCGCGCAAGATCAGTCTTGCCGGCACCACCCTGCGCATCGATGACCTCGAGCGCGATGGCAGCGCCCTGCAGGCGACGATCTACTTCCAGGTACTCGATCCGGAACGTGCCGACCGCCTGCTCGACGATACGGGCAGCGTGCTGCGCGCACGCACCCGCGAACTGGTTGCGGCGAGTGAGTTCCCCGCATCCACCCAGGAGCGTGCAGGCTGGCTCAAGCGTGGCCTCAACGAGCGCCTGCGCGAGTGCGGGCTCATCGTCGCCCGCGTCGACCTGTCCTGAAGCGCTGGATTTGTCCGGCGCGCGCAGCTGATACTGCGCGGCCCGAGTATTTTTCCTGCCCATGACCGACCGCGATTTGCTGCGCCAGCGCCTCGTCGCGGGACTGGCCGCGCTGCCTTGCGATCTTGCCGAGCCGGCGGTCGAACGTCTGCTCGACTACCTTGTCCTGCTCGCGCGCTGGAACGGCACCTACAACCTCTCGGCCGTACGCGAGCCGCTGGAGATGGTCGCCCGCCACCTGCTTGATTCGCTTGCCGTGGCGCCCTGCGTTTCGGGCGCAACGCTTGCCGATCTGGGCACCGGCCCGGGCCTGCCCGGGATTCCGCTGGCGATTGCCGCGCCACAGCGCACGGTGACCCTGGTCGACTCCAACGGCAAGAAGACGCGTTTCCTGCGCGCTGCGGTGCGCGAACTCAAGCTGGACAACGTGCAGGTGGTCGAAAGTCGCGTGGAAAACGTGGCCGGCAGCTTCGACTGCATCACCGCGCGCGCCTTCGCCAGCCTCGCCGACATGCTGGCTTGGGGCGGCCACCTGCTCGCGCCTGGCGGGCGCTGGCTCGCGCTCAAGGGGCGCGTGACCGCCGAGGAACTGGCAGCGGTGCCGGCGCCGTTCCGGGTGCTCGAAGTTCGCCCGCTGCGGGTGCCCGGTTTGGACGCCGAGCGCTGCGTGGTGATAATTGCCGGCCCCGACCATGAAGTCGGCGCTTCAGCAACCCGGATACAGCCATGACGCGCATCATCGCGATCGCCAATCAGAAGGGCGGCGTCGGCAAGACGACGACGGCAGTCAATCTCGCCGCCGCGCTGGCCGGCCCGTCGCGGCGTGTGCTGCTGGTCGATTTCGATCCGCAGGCCAATGCGACGATGGCCTCGGGCGTGGACAAGCGCACGGCAAAACCGAGCGGCTGCGAAGTGTTGCTGGACGAAGCGCCGATCGAAAATGCAATCGTGGGTACCGAGGCCGGCTTCGACCTCTTGCCCGGCAATGCCGATCTCACTGCCGCCGAACTCAAGCTGATGGATGCGCTTGCGCGCGAATCGCGCCTCAAGGAGCACCTCGCCAAGCTCGGCAATCGCTACGACATCGTGCTCATCGATTGTCCGCCCACGCTCAACCTGCTTACCGTCAATGCGCTCACCGCCGCGCATGGCGTGCTGATTCCCGTGCAGTGCGAGTACTTCGCGCTGGAAGGTCTCTCCGACCTGCTCACCACGATCAAGGCCGTGCGCATGCGCCTCAATCCCAAGCTCGAAGTCGAAGGGCTGCTGCGCACGATGTACGACACCCGCAACAACCTCGGCAACGAAGTCTCGCTGCAACTCACCAAGCATTTCGGCGACAAGGTCTTGCGCTCGATCATCCCGCGCAACGTGCGCCTGGCCGAGGCACCGAGCCACGGCAAGCCGATCAACCTCTATGATCCCGAATCGCGTGGCGCGCTCGCCTATGATGGCCTCGCCAGCGAAATGATGCGCCGCGCCGGCAGCGCAGCCGCCGCGGCACGTTGATCGCGACTCTCACGGAATCCTCGACGCATGGCCACCAAGAAACGCGGTCTCGGACTCGGACGCAGCCTCGACGAACTGCTCGGTGGCGGTGCGCCCGCCACGCAGGCCGAGGCCGATGGTGAACTGCGCACGCTCGCGGTCGCGTCGATCGTGCCGGGCAAGTTCCAGCCACGACATCACTTCGATGAAGCCGCGCTCGACGAATTGGCTGCCTCGATCAAGGCCCAGGGCCTGATCCAACCGGTGGTCGTGCGCGAGATCGGCAAGGGTCGCTTCGAACTCATCGCCGGCGAACGCCGTTGGCGCGCGGCGCAAAAGGCCGGGCTCGAGGAACTGCCGGTGCTGGTCAAGACCGTGCCCGAGCAGGCCGTGGTGGCGATGGCGCTGATCGAAAACATCCAGCGCGAAGATCTCTCGCCGCTCGAGGAAGCCAATGCGCTGCAGCGCCTGATCGACGAATTCGGCCTCACCCACCAGCAAGCTGCCGATGCGGTGGGTCGTTCGCGCGCGGCGGTCAGCAATCTCTTGCGTTTGCTCGAACTGCCCGAAGCGATTCGCCGCCTGCTCGATGATCGCTTGCTGCAGATGGGTCACGCCCGCGCACTCGCGAGCCTGCCCGAAGCGCGCGCGATCGCGCTCGCGCGTCAGGCCGCGGATCAGGGCTGGAGCGTGCGCGAACTCGAAGAAGCGGTGCGACGCGCTGGCGCCGCGCCCGCGGCCAAGTCGAGCGCGGCCAAGGCCAAGCCCGATCCGAACATCGCCGCGCTCGAGCGCGATCTCGCCGAAAAACTCGCCACCCGCGTACAGCTCGCCCATGCACGCAGCGGCCGCGGACGCCTCGTGATCCACTATCACAGCCTCGACGAACTCGACGGCATCCTCGGTCGCATTCGCTGAAGCGGGTCGGGCCTTCCGGCCCTCCTACAACGGCAAACGAATCGTGGACGAGCGCACACGTCGCCGATGAGCGGTGCAGGAGCGGCGGAAGCCGCGACAATCATCGCGACGTTGCCATGCATCGTGATGGTGTAGGAGCGGCGGAAGCCGCGACAAGGCGCCACACACCATCGCGCGCCATGCGCACATGCAACGCACCGGTCGGGCCTTCCGGCCCTCCTACGAGAGCGCACGATTGCTCGATGCCGATTGGTCGGGCTTGCCGGCCCTCCTACAAAAGGATCATCACCGCAGCGCTGCCATTGCGCGATGGTGTAGGAGCGGCGCTATCCGTGGCTGCTGTCCGTGGACGCTCAGGCGATCGGCTTCACGCCGATCAGCCACAGGTGCAGCCAGAACGCGAACACCGCCCAGCCCGCCAAACCGAGCACGATCGCGATTGCATCACCCGCGAGCGTTCCCGCCGCCACCTGCATGCCGGTGCGGACATCGCGGCGGCGCAGGGCGAAGAAACTGGCCAGCGCCCAGACGAGGAAGGCACCGAACAACACGTAGTCATGCAGCCAGGCCGTGGCCAGCAGATGTCCGCCGGCCCACAAGGCCGTGCCGGCGAGCATCGGGTGGCGCAGCCAGGCCTTGAAATGATTGCGCGGCACGTAGGCAGCCAGCACCATCACGAAGGCGATCAGCGTGAACAGGCTGTTGAGGTGGCGCAGCGCCAGCGCAGGCGCATGCATCAGGGTCGGGGCCTGCCGGGCCTGCGCAAAGCCGATCACGATGAGCGCAAGACCGAGCAGCGTAATCACCGTGTACAGGCCCTTCCATGGCATCAGGCCGAGCCGTGCAACCATGCGGCCGCGCCAGTCGGGCGCCAGCATGGGGATCGAATGCATGCCCACGAACAGCAGCAAACCGAGCAACATCAAAGTCATGGCATCAGCTCCGGCAACGCAGCGGGGGACCGGCAGCATGCCAGCGGCGAAGGCGCCGGCAAAGCTGCCGCGCAGCGGATCATGGCGCCGGCCCCGCCCCGAGTGCGCGCGACCGGCATGCACAGGGGATGCCGGCACCCCCTCTGCCGCGATCGGCGATAATGCCGGCCTTGCCTGCCCGCGAAACCTGCAATGCCCGAGCTTTCCGTCGTCGTGCCCGTGTTCAACGAACAGGGCAATATCGCGCCGCTGGTCGGCGAGATCGCGGCCGCGCTGCGCGGCGTGGCCGAGTTCGAGATCGTCTATGTCGACGATGCGAGCCGCGATGATTCACTCGCCGTGCTCGGCACACTCAAGGCGACCACGCCCGAGCTGCGCGTGGTCGCCCACGCCACGCAGAGCGGGCAGAGCACGGCGATCCGCAACGGCGTGAAGGCCGCGCGCGGCGCGTGGATCGCCACGCTCGACGGCGACGGCCAGAACGATCCGGCCGACATCCCGAAACTGCTGGCGATGCGCGCCACCGCCGATCCCGCGATCAAGCTGTTCGCGGGCTGGCGCGTCAACCGCCAGGATTCGGGTAGCAAGCGCTGGGCTTCGAAGTGGGCCAATGCGATCCGCGCGCGCCTCTTGCGCGATGACACGCCCGATACCGGTTGCGGCATCAAGCTGTTCGAGCGCGCAGCCTTTCTCGACCTGCCGTATTTCGATCACATGCATCGTTACCTGCCCGCGCTGATGCAGCGCGCCGGCTGGCAGGTGCGCTCGGTGCCGGTCAACCACCGCGCGCGCGGCACGGGCGTGTCCAAATACAACAACCTCAACCGCGCCCTGGTCGGCATTTCAGATCTGCGTGGCGTGGCCTGGCTGATCCGCCGCTCGCGGCGCACCGACACTCGCGAGCTTTGAAGCCATGCCCGCCTCGATCATCATCGCCGACGACTTCCTCGCCCGCCCGCATGAACTGCGCGAGGCAGCGCTGCGCCTGACCTATCCGGCGCAGGACGGTGCGTTTCCGGGCCGCAACTCGCTCGAACGCATCGCGCTCGACGGCCTGCTGCCGGAAGTCTCGCATCTGGTGGGCGAGCCGCTGCGCCTGCTCGATCCGCCGCAGTCACACGCCAAGTGCCGCATCACGCTGGCCAACGACGTGGGCCGCGCGCGTGTGCACGTCGACCAGTCGCACTGGTCGGGCATTCTCTATCTGAGCCTGCCCGAGCACTGTCGCGGTGGTACCGAGTTCTTCCGCCACAAGCGCACCGGCAGCGAGCGCGGGCCGACCAATCTCGACGAGCTGCATGCGATGGGTTACGCCTCGATGCAGGACATGCACAAGGACATCATCGAGAACGACAGCAACGACGAGGCCGCCTGGGAGCTGACGATGCGCGTGCCGATGCGCTACAACCGCCTCGTGCTGCTGCGGCCGTGGTTCTGGCACACCGCGGGCGAGGGCTTCGGCGATTGCCTGGAAAACGGGCGCCTGGTCTATCTCATGTTCTTCGGCTCTGGTTGAGGCGCGCGCCCGATCGCGCGATGGTCGGTGGCGTCTTGTCGCGGCTGCAGCCGCTCCTACAACAAGTCGGTGCATGGCAACGTCACCCGTGCCTTTGTAGGAGGGCCGGCAGGCCCGACCGATGCGCCGCGGGTTTGCTTTGCGCGCGATGAGGGGTGGCACGGGTCGCGGCTGCCGCCGCTCCTACACCATCGCGCAGTGGCAGCGCTGCGGTGATGATCCTTTTGCAGGAGGGCCGGAAGGCCCGACCCGCACGCTCAGCCGCTGTTCTGCAGGCCGCGCGCGACGCCGTGCACGCTGGTGGCCAGCGCACCGAACAGGGCCTCGTCGCTGCTGCCGCCCGCGCGCCAGCGTTCGAGCAGGTCGATCTGCAGCAGGCTGATCGGGTCGATGTAGGGATTGCGCAGCGCGATCGATTGCGCCAGGCGCGGGTCGTCGGCGAGCAGTTGCGTGCGACCGCGCAGGCGCAGCACGGCGGCGACCGTGCGTTCGAATTCGGCCCGGATGCGTGGATGGAATCGCGCATGCAGGTCGCCTGCCAGGCGCGAGAAACCCTCGGCGATATCGAGATCGCATTTGGCCAGCTGCATCTCGAGGTCTTCGACGAGGGTGCGGAAAAAGGCCCAGTCGCGCGTCATTTCGACCAGCGTTGCTTCCTCGCCCGCCGCAAACATCGCCTGGATCGCGCTGCCCACGCCGTACCACGCGGTGAGACCGGCACGTGATTGCGTCCAGGCGAACACCCACGGGATCGCGCGCAGCGAAGACAGCTCGCTGCCGAGGCGACGTGCCGGTCGCGAACCCAGCGTCATGCGTTCGATCACGTCGATCGGTGTGGCGGCGCGGAAGTAATCGACGAAACCGGCCGTGGTGAGCAGGTCGCGGTAGGCCTGCTCGCCGTGCGCGGCAAGCGTGTGCATGAGCTTGCGCCAGCGTACTTCGCGTGGTTCGCGCTCGCGGGGGCGCAAGGTCGCCAGCAGCACCGCACCCACGCTTTGCTCGAAGGTGCGCAGCGCAAGGGCGCGGATGCCGTATTTCTGATGGATGATCTCGCCTTGCTCGGTCACGCGCAGGTGGCCACCGATGGTGCCGCGTGGTGCCGCCATCACCGCGCGCGAGGTCTTGCCGCCGCCGCGACTGACCGAACCACCGCGACCGTGGAAGAACTCGATGCGAACGCGCGCGGCGCGCGCTGCGTCGAGCAATTCGAGTTGGGCGCGCTGCAGCGCCCAGCGTGCGGCGAGGATGCCGCCATCCTTGGCGCTGTCGGAATAGCCGAGCATCACCACCTGGCGATTGCCGCGTGCTGCGAGGTGGGCGCGGTAGGCCGGCTCGGCGAGCAGGGCATTGAAGGTGTCGGCGGCGGCGCGCAAGTCACCGATCGTCTCGAACAGCGGTGCGATGTCGAGTGCGACCGCGCCCTCGCCATCGACGAGTCCGCCCGCGCGTGCGAGCGCGAGCACGCCGAGCAGATCGGCCACGCAGCCGGCCATGCTGATGATGTGCACGCCCAGGGCCGCCTCGCCGTGGCTGCGCCGGGCCGCTGCGAGTGCGGCGAACACCGCTTCGGCACCGGCGCGCGGGCTGTCGCTTGCGGCCGGTGGCAGGCTCGCTGCGCCGCTGGCAAGGGGCGCCAGCAGGCGCGCGCGCGCGTTCGCATCGGCCGGCCAGTGACCAAGCGCCTGCGCCAGCATCGGCGCGTAGACGCGCGCATCCTGGCGCGTGTCCAGCCGCGCGAGATGAAAGCCGAAGCTGCGGATGCGCCAGAGCAGACGACCCACCGCGAAGCCGCCCGCATGCATGCCGGCGTTCTCGCGCAAGCTCGTCTCGATGCATTCGATGTCGGCACGGAAGGCCTCGGCATCGGCATAGCCTTCGGCGGTGTCGCGCAGGCTGGTGAGCAGGCGCGCGTCGATCAGCTGCAGCAGGCAGCGATAGGGCATGTTGGCGTGGCGCGGGCGGATCTTTGCGGCGGCGCGCGGCAACAGCGCGCGGTAGCGTGCCACGCGCTCCAGCACCGCGCTGCTGATGCCGACGCGGTCGGAGGTTTGGGTGAGCAAGCGCGCCAGCTGCGCGCATTCGCGGCGGTAGCATTCGATGATGATGCGTCGCTGCTGACGCAGCGCAGCCGACACCGTCGCCGCATTGGCATTGGGATTGCCGTCCATGTCGCCGCCGACCCAGTTGGCGAAGCGGATCACCGCGGGCAATTGCGGACAGGCGCCGTAGACCTCGATCACGGCGTGCTCGAAGGTTTCGTAGAACACCGGCATCACGCGATAGATCGGATCGGCAAGATAGAAGGCGACATGGTCGAGCTCGTCGAGCACGTCCGGGCGGGTGTGCTCCATGTCGGCGGTCTGCCAGCCGCTGGTCAATGCCATGCGCAGGCGCGCGTGGTCGCCGGCACGTTCGTCGGGCGTTTGCGGGCCGACCAGGTTGTCGATCAGCGCGCGCACGATCTGCTGCTCCTTCTCGAGCAGGGCGCGGCGCGAGACTTCGGTCGGGTGGGCGGTGAACACCGGCTCGATGTCGAGCTGCGGCAGGATCGCCAGCAATTCCCCGGCATCCACGCCCGCGTCGCGCAGGCGCTGCAGCACGTCGCGCAGGCCGTCGGGTTGCGCTTTCGCGCCGGCGATCTGGTAACTGCGGCGGCGGCGGATGCGCTGTACGCGCTCGGCGATGTTGACGACGTGGAAATAGGCCGAGAACGCGCGCGCAACTGCATCGGCGACCCGCGCGTCGAGCCCGGCGAGCGCGTCGGCGAGGGGGTCGAGCGGCCCGGCTTGGCGACGGCGCGCGATCGCCTGGGCGCGAGCGGCCTCGACGCGATCGAAGAAGGCCTGGCCGTTCTGCTCGATCAGCATCTCGCCGACCAGCCGGCCCAGGCGCCGCACGTCCTCGCGCAGGGCGGGGTCGGTCGGTTCGAGCACGACTTCGCTGACAGGACTCATCGTCGGCTCCGGCGGTGGCATTGGCGGCGGGGCTTCGACCTTAGCAGCCATCACGGTGCACTGCAGCATCAGGTGCCCGATACCGCCAAGCGGCGGCGGCGGTTCGCGCGGGTCGCGGCTGCCGCCGCTCCTACAAACCGTCGACATCGTGATGGCGCGATTTTGTAGGAGGGCCGGAAGGCCCGACCGGCGTGCTGCGGGTTTGCGTTGCGCGTGATGGTGGGTGGCGCGGGTCGCGGCTTCCGCCGCTCCTACATCACCACGACGCATGGCAACGACGCGATGGGCGTCGCGGCTGCCGCCACTCCTGCACCGTCACGATGCACGGCGACGACGCGAGGTCGGCCAGGCGCAGGCGCGGCCTTTGCCCGGTCCATGTCTGGTTTACGCGCCGGCTTGCGCTCATGGCTTCCCGGATGGGGTGAGTGCGCCCGCGATGCCGGCCGTGGCCGGTTTCGGACAGGCCTCTCCGTCCGTGCGTGGCGACCGGGCTCGTCCGTCATGCGCGCACTTGCCGAGCCCGAACGGGAGATGAGGAATCATGCAAGCAAGCAATGCAATGGCAGCACTCGCCCTTGCCGTGGGCGCGAGTCTCGCGCTGGCGGCGGGCAGCGCCGGCGCCGCGCCGCCGGCGCTGGATGAACAACTGGACGGGGCCGCGCCCGTGATCAGCGTGCCGTGGAACGTCGATGCGGCGGGCACTGCTGCGCAGGCCGAAACGCTGCTCGCGCCAACGGCTTGGGCGGAGTGGTCGAATGTGCTGGGCATCGACCTGCGTCCGGGCGGATCGGGCATGGAGTTCACCTCCAACCCCGACTACGGCACGTTTTGGTGCAGCAACGGCTCTTCGCCGGCCTATGCCTACGCGCGCATGCATCTGCCGCATGGCAGCACGATCCGTTTTTTCCGCATGTGGGGCCAGGATCTTTCCGCGAGCGGCGACGTCATGGCGAAGTTGCGCGAAACCTGCCTGCCCAATGTCGGCCCCGCGGCCACGCCGACCGTGACCGACCTGGCGACACTCCAGAGCAGCGGCAGCAGCGGCAGCTTCACGGTCACCAGCAGCCCGGACCATGTCGTCGACAACCACCAGTGCGCCTACGTGGCGTATGTGCAGTTTCCCAGCTGCGATGCCACCACCAGCCTGCGCAAGCTGCGCGTCCAGTACGAGCGTTGACGAGGAGCCCAACCATGACCAGAACACCCTTCATCGCCGCCGTGTTCGCTTGCGCATTCCTGAGCAGCGCAAGTGATGCCGCCGATTTTCCCAACCGCGACTTCCGCGTGATCACCGGCGTCGACGGCAAGCCGGCCCGGTCCGATGATTCCTACAGTTATGCGAGCGGCAACTACCGGTGCACGAACGCAAGCACGCGCGCCACGCCCCACGTCGTGCGTTATCCGTTCAACCTGCCCGAGGGCACCAGCGTCAGATACGTCAGCGTGTACGGGCGGCGCACGAGCGATGCCACGCCCATCACCTTGCGCCTGAGGCAGGTGTGCCAATCCCAGAGTGCAAGCGATCCGACTTCGACGGTATTGGCCACCCGCACGCCAGCCGGCAATGCCGACGGCTATTTCATTTCCGCGATGGAATTTTCCCCAAGCCCCAACACGCTCGATTGCCGCGCCTGGGTCGAGGCCAGTTTCGACATCAGCACGACGGCCTGCGACGCCAGCAAGGCCTGGATACAACGGGTGTTGCTCGAGACCGAACCGTCCGATCGCATCTTCCGCGGCACGTTCAGCGTCAACGTCGACTACACCCTGCCTTGAACCAGGAGAATTGCATGCAAACCCAACTTGCCCTGACGGCCGCGCTGCTGGGCATCTGCCTGGCTGGCACTGCGCTGGCCGGCCCCCAGCCCGGCGACCTGCGCGTCACCGACCCGGCGCAAATCCGTGCGCTGGGCTTTGATCCGGCGACCGACGAGGTCTTTCTCGCCGCGCCGTTCGATGATCGTGCCCTGCTCACCGCCCGCCTGGCCCGCGGCGATGCGAGCCCGCAGGCGCCCAATCCGGATGTCGATCCGATCTGGACATCGGTGGTCGGCACGGACTTTCGCTTCAACAACTCGGCTGTGCCATACACGTTCGACGTAAACACGAGCCTGACCTGCTCCGCAACCGGCGCGAGCTACAGTGCTTACGCCAACATCGAATTCCCGAGCGACCATCGCATCACCTGGATGGATGTATGGGCGGTGGACGACTCGACCACCGACGGCGTGCGGGTTTCGCTGTGGGAAATCTGCCAGCGCGTCAACGATCCCGATCCCAGCCTGCGCACGGTGACCCAGATCGGTCCGCTCATCGACACCGGCACTGCGGACGCTCCCGGCGCGGTATGGCGCAATGCCCACGTCGGCCCGAATCGCTGGGTGCACGCTGCCACCTGCAGCTATGTGGTACGCGCTGACGTCGATTGCGCCAACAGCGCGGTACGCCTGCAGAAGGTGCGCGTGCTGTGGGATTACGACTGAGACTCGCCCCATGCCACGGCCGCATCAGCAGCCGTGGCGCCGCGCATTCCAATCCTGAAATGAGCCCGGAGAGCTCCGCTTCGGGCTCATGCGGCGCTTGATTCGATGTCGGCGGCAAAGAGCGGCTGTCGGGCGAGGTCGAGATGCAACGCACGCGCCGCCCATGCGCGGTGTAGGAGCGGCGGCAGCCGCGACGTTGCCATGCACCGGCTTGGTGTAGGAGCGGCGGAAGCCGCGACCGGGCACAGCGCAGTGATGAAACGTTGGTCGGGCCTTCCGGCCCTCCTACGAAAGAACATCACGTAACGCAGCCATACCGCGTTGTTGTAGGAGCGGCGGAAGCCGCGACGTTGCCATGCATCGTGATGGTGCAGGAGCGGCGGCAGCCGCGACCGGGCGCAACGCGGTGATGAAACGTGGTTCGGGCCTTCCGGCCCTCCTACAACGGCAAACGAATCGTGGACGAGCGCACGCGCCGCCCATGAGCGGTGTAGGAGCGGCGGAAGCCGCGACCGGGTGCAACGCGGTGATGAAACGTGGGTCGGGCCTTCCGGCCCTCC
>NZ_JAHCAP010000060.1 GCF_019634815.1 Dokdonella sp.
GTGGTGCGGCGCCAGCGTCACCGCCAGGAAGGGCGACGACCGCTGGTGCATCGCCGACGTGCGCTTCTCCAAGCAGCCCCCCACCGAGCGTCATACCTGGATTGAAGCGCCTTTCAACGAGAACCGGGCGGTCTGGCAGCACCTGATGGGCGACAACGTGTGGCGCATCGATTACCAGATGGCGCCCAACGCCGACCCGGACTACGTGAGCCGCGAAGACGTGGTGCGCGAGCGGCTGGCCCGCCAGTTCGGCGCGGATTGCGAGGTGGAGATCGTCTGGGTCGGCCCCTATGCCTACCGCAGCGAATGCATTGACCACATGCGCCATGGGCGGGTGTTCTTCATGGGCGACGCGGCCAAGGTTGTCAGTCCGTTTGGCGCACGGGGCGGCAACACCGGGATCGCCGACGCCGACAACCTCGCCTGGAAGCTGGCGGCGGTGTCGCGCGGGCACGCGGCCGGTCCGCTGCTGGACAGCTACCACGAAGAGCGCCACGAAGCTGCCCGGCAGAACGTGATGGTGACCGGACGCACAGCCCGCTTCCTGCGGCCGGCGGACGGCGTGGAACGTCTGTTCCGCACCGCCGCCATCGGCCTGGCCCGACAGTATCCATTTGCGCGCCAGTTCGTGAATACCGGCCGCATGGCCATTGCCAACCCCTACAGCGCCTCCAGTGCCTGCGAGGGCACCGGCGGCCTCTCGGTGCAGAACGTGGGCCTGCGCTGGGCCGACGGCAGCACGGGGACCACCAACGACCTGCTGCGCTGGGCCCATGGACGGCCACTGGTGCTGGTGTTCGGAGATATCGGCGCGCAGGGCCTGCAGCGCCTGCGCGCATTGGCCGCCGGAACCCCCGTGCGCTGCGTGCAGGTCATCGGCACGGACGGGCGTGCGGAAGCACTGGAACATGTGATCGACCCGCAAGGCCACCTGCAAGGGGCCTGCCATGTGTTCGGCCATGCCTGGGCCCTGGTGCGGCCGGACAGCTACGTCGCGGCCACCGGCGAAGGCATCGAC
>NZ_JAHCAP010000007.1 GCF_019634815.1 Dokdonella sp.
TTCGAGGCCACAGTGCAGGTCACCGCCACGTCGGTGACGTTCGCGCTGCCTATCGTGCCGCTGCCATTGCTGACGTTGCAGACCTGGCCCGCAGGCTGGGTGCCCACCGTGACCGCATAGCTCGCACCGCCAGTCAGGCCGGTCGGGAAGGTGAACGCACCATCCGCGGCGACTGGCAAGGTCTGCGCGCCGGCATTGAGCGAAAGCACCAAGCCCGAACCCGTGAGACCGCTCACGCTGCCGCCCACCGTGTAGGTGGCCCCGGTCGCGGTGGTCGGGATCAGGCACCACTCGGCGAGGCTGCCGGTGTCGCCGCCGGCATTGTCGCTCGCCGTCAGCGTCCAGGTGCCGTTGAACGGTGCGCCCGCAAACACGGAATTGATCGGATTGTTCGGCTTGACCACACCCGACAGCGCCGGCGGCGTCGCATTGCACTGCCCCTCGACCGGGGTGGTCGCGGCATCATCGAGCACGATGTCGAAGTCATTGTTGCTGCAACCGAAGCCCGAACCGGTGTAGCCCGGACGGTCGACCATCATCACGTTGCCCGCACCGCGCGAGAGCTGGAACTTGAGGTCACCCACCCAAGTGTGCGTGCCCTTGATCGAGACCTTGAGATTGGTCAGGGTCGAGGTATCAGCCACCGTGATCGAATTGCTCAGACCGGTCGTGTTGTTGTCGGGAATCGCCGTGTTGACCGTGCTGCAGATCAGGTTGGCGGTGGTGAAGCTGAACACCGTCGACGTGCTCTGGCCGCAGGTGTTGTTCGCCTTGACGCGCCAGTAGTGCAAGGTGTTCGGCGCCAGCTGCACGTTCGAGGTCCAGCTGTTCGTCAACGTCGTGCCGGTGGCAACGATGTTGGTGAACGCGGAGTCGGTGGCAACTTCGATGACATAGCCCTGCGCTTCGGGATCGGAGGCCCAAGCGAACGCCGGCATCGTTGCCGTACCGGTGGCGCCGTCGGCAGGCGTGGTCAGCCCAACGGCACCGGGAATCGCCGCGTTGACGTTGAGCGTGGCGCCCGTGCTGTGGCTGATCGGCGTACCGCCGCTGGAGATGCCATCGATGCTGAACAGGTAGCTGCCACTGGCAAGGCCCGCGGTATTGCCGATCGTGAGCACGCTGACCGCAGCCGGGTCGGCCGGCGTGACCGGATTGACGCTGAAGCCGCTGGTGGTTGCGCCAGGCAAGCTCGAGGTGCTGAGCGTGACCGGATCGGTGAAGCCATAGAGACTACGCACGCCGATCGAGTAGCTGGCGGGCGTACCGGCACAGATCGACATCGAGCCCGGCGTCGGCGACAGCAGGTAGTCCGGATCGGTGCTGAGATCGAAGTTGCCGGTGACCGCCAACGCGAATGTCTGCGGGCCGGTCGGCACGTTGATGCCGCGAACGCGGATCTGGTACGGACCAGCCGCAGGCGTATCGAACTGGATACGCTGCATGGTGTTGATGCCGTCATAATCCGTCGTGGTGATGCTCTGCGTCGGATTGGCATTGTTGACGTTGTAGCCCGCCGGCAATTTCTGCGTCCAGACATCGCCGTTGGGTGCCTGCACTTCCAGGCGCAGCGAGTTGACGGTTGCCGGACTCGCATTGACGGCGCCGGGAACGTCACTCCAGTTCAGGACGAAGGTCAGGCGCTGGCTGCCGACTGCGGTGACCTGGAAATTGGCCACGCCACCTGTCTGCAGACCGGTGGTCTCGTCATGGATGAACAGCTTGCTGGCATCCCCCGCGAAGAACAGCGAATCGTCGAGCAGGATGCGGCCATAACCCTGATCCTGACCCGGGTTGGCGTTGGCACCCGTGCCGGTCATCTTGAACGCACCGGCGGCGAGGATCGCCTTGATCAAGGCACCCGAAGGATTGGGTATCGCATCGCCCGGCGTCTTGACACCGCTCGGGTAGAAACCATTGGCAAGATAGTCGCGCACGAGCGCTGCATTGCCCGCCGCGGTCGGCGTTGCCATCGAGGTGCCGCTCATCGTCACGGTACCCGAAGCGCTGCGTCCGGCCGAGATGATGCTGCTGCCCTGGGCGTCGAGATCAGGCTTGGTGCGGCTGTCGAGCGTCGGGCCGCGCGAGGAGAAGCTCGCCATGTTGTTGCCGGCGGTGCCGCGACCGGTCGCGCCGATCGTCAGCACGTTCTTGGCGTTGCCGGGGCTGCCCACGTTGTTGCCGTTGGGGCAGGCGGTGGCATCGTTGCCTGCCGCGAACACCACCAGCAGGTCGTCGCGATCGGCCATGACCGAATCGGCGTCGCGTGCCATCTGGTCATAGGTCACGGTGCATCCGGAAACGCATGCTCCGAACTGGTCGGTACAGCCACCGCCCCAGGAATTGCTGTGGATGCGCGCGCCGTTCTGATAGGCCGTGTCGGCTGCGTGGTAGGGCGTGCCGCCCATGGTGTTGAGATAAGCGAGGTTGGCACCCGACTCCTGCATCACGAGCTTGGCGTAGGGCGCCATGCCGACCAGGTTGCTGGTGCCGTTGGGAGCCGGCAGGCCGGCACAGCTGTTGCCCAGATCGAAGCCGTTGTCATTGCCGATGATCGAACCGGCAACGTGGGTACCGTGGCCGTGGTTGTCTTCCCAGCCCGTGCCGGAAAGGCCCGACCACTTGTAGTAGGCCACGACCTTGCGCGCGGCGTAGTTAGGTGCCGCAATCACCGGGCAACTCGCACCCGTGGTGCAGATGTCGATCGGCATCGTGTGGTTGGGATCGCTGAACGCGATGTTGTCCATGTACACGCCGGTATCGAGCTCGCCGATGATCTGGCCGCAACCGTAGATGCCCTTGTCCCAGACCGAGTACGTCGGCGGCGAAGAGATGTTGCTCTGGTGCAGCCAGTGGCCCTGCGAGTTCGACGCTCGCACCGGCCTGTGGAAGCCGACCGCGAGCACGTCGTCACGCAATGCAAGTGCTTCGATCGTGTTGGCCAGCTGCGCGCGCGCAAAGGTGGCGCGCACGCGCACATCATCGCCGCTGTTGATGACCTGCGTGGCCAGCACGCCGGGAATGCTCGAGAACGCGCTCTGCAGACTGACGCTGCCAGCCTGGCTGTCGAGCGAGATTTCCAGCGCGTCGATGCCCAGGCCGCTGACGATGTTGCCGGCCTTGAGCTCGTTGTAGATATTCGGGTCGATCTTGAGCGCCGGCATCAGCGGGCCGCTCCAGTTCACACCGTCGATCGCGTGCATCGCATGGTCGCGCTCGGCGGGCATGCGCACGATGTAGGCGTTGTAGGGCGCATAACTGATGATGCGCGCGCCGGCCGCTTCGACCGCAGCACGCTGCGCGGCCGTGATCGGACCGGAGAACTTGACCAGGCGCAGGCTCGAGTCCTTCACCGCATCAAGCGAAAGCAGATTCTGCAAATTGGCTGCGGACGTCGAAGCCTCACCCGTGCAGACATTCTGCTGGGCACCCGCGAACGACACCAGACAGTCCTGTTCGCCCGCGCTCGCTGCCATTGGCAGCGCCAGCACGATGGCGAGGGACAAAAGATTACGCATGGAATTTCTCCCCAGAAAAGTACGATCGACACGACCACGACCACGACCACGACCTTGCCATCGGCAGACTGCACCAGCGGCATGGCCACACCATTGCCATCTTTGGCATCGGATACAGCCCCAACACCCGCGACATTGCCTCACGGCAGTTCGCAACAACAACCCGCCAAGTCACATTCCGGGCGTCCCGTCGATCCGCGCAAGGCGCGTACCGGCAATCCCGAACCGCAACCCAAGCCCGCGGCACGGGACACGCGGATCGACTCGGTCCGCGCCCGCACAGCGAACATCGTGCAAGCCTAACACGGCAAGCTTGCTTCGGCCCATGCTGCATCTGCCGCATTTTCTGCGCGAACCTGTTCCGGAACACGCGCACCAGCGCAGTGCACCCATGCAGCCAGCGCAGCTCTGCCGTCAGGGTTGCCTGCCCCCATTTTTGCATTGCGTGCGCTGGTCGCTCGGCCCCGCACCCGGCTGCTTTTCGCCGATCTCCGCTTGCCAGGCGGCTGTGCGACTTGATCGGCGTTGCCCTAGACTCCGCGATCATGCTCAAGATCGACACCCACGCCCACATCCTGCCGCCGGACTGGCCTGATTTCGCGTCTCGCTTTGGCGAGCCCCGTTTCCCGGTGATGGTGCATACCGAGGGGCGGCACCGGATCTACAAGGACGGCAAATTCTTCCGCGAGGTCTGGGCCAGCGCCTTCGATCCCGAAGTGCGCATCGCCGACTATGCGAAATTCGGCGTCGACGTCCAGGTGATTTCAACCGTACCCGTGCTGTTTTCCTACTGGGCCCAGCCACATCAGGCGCAGGAGCTGCACCGCTTCCTCAACGAGCACACCGCCAGCGTCTGCCGGCGGTTTCCGCGCAACTACATCGGCATCGGCACGGTGCCGCTGCAATCGCCAACGCTCGCCATCCGGGAACTGGAACGCTGCATCGACGAGCTGGGTCTGGCTGGCGTGCAAATCGGATCGCATTGCGGCCAATGGAACCTCGACGCTGCCGAACTGTTCGAGTTTTTCGAGGCCGCCGCGGCGCTGGGCGCGGCGATTCTCGTCCACCCGTGGGACATGATGGGCGCGGAATCGATGCCCAAATACTGGCTGCCGTGGCTGGTCGGCATGCCGGCCGAGCAGGCGCGCGCGATCTGCTGCCTGATCTTCGGCGGCGTGCTCGAACGCCTGCCCAAGCTGCGCCTGTGTTTCGCCCACGGCGGCGGCGCATTCCCGTATACCATCGGCCGCATCGAACATGGTTTCCGCATGCGTCCGGATCTGGTCGCCACCGACAATGCGCGCAATCCGCGCGAGTATCTTGGCCGCATCTGGTTCGACTCCTGCGTTCACGACCAGGCCGCGCTGCGCTACCTGCTCGACGTGGCAGGCACCGAGCGCGTCATGCTCGGCAGTGACTATCCGTTCCCGCTGGGCGAACAGGCGCCGGGCCGCGCGATCGCGGACTTGGGGCTGCCCGCCGACGACCAGGCGAGGCTGTTCCACCGCAGCGCGCTCGATTGGCTCGACCTGCCGCTTTCCCGCTTTGCCAACCCGCCGGAGTGACCCTGTGAAATCCCTGTCAATCCCGACTCTCGCTGCCACGCTCGCACTGGCCACATCGGCCCTGTGTGCGCAGACTTCGCCGCAAACCGATTATTCGCTCAACGATGGCAAGGTGAATTTCAAGGCGCCTTCGCCGTGGAACTCGGTGATGGAAAAGAAAGAGGGCAATCCGCAGGCGATTGCGTTCTTCATCCCCGATCCAGGCGCACAGGGAAGCGAAGACAGCACGACCGCCACGGTCAAGACGCGCCAGCTTGCCGATGCGTCGGCATTTGCGGCAACCATCCAGGAGGAATTCGAACGCGCACGCTCGCAGAGCGGCTTCGAAATCGACCCGGCGAACAAGGATGCCGGCGTCCGTCAGTATTTCGTCACCCGCGGCAAGACCCGCTACCGCGTGCGCGATGTCGCGCGACTGGTCGGCAATATCGCCGTGGAAGTGCGCTGCCAGCGGCCGCTGCCCGCCGCCGCGCAGGCGGCCTGGACGGCGCAGTTCGACGCCGATTGCGAACGCGTGGTTGCTTCGATCACACCGTGAGCACGCAGCTGGATCCGCCACTTGCCGAAAACGATGCGCTGGCTCGCGACGCCGCAGATCCGCTGGCCGCCCTGCGTGACCGGTTCCTGATCCCGCCTCACGACGCCAGTCACCCGCAGGCTTATTTCTGCGGCAACTCGCTCGGCCTGCAGCCACGCGCGACTCGTCAGGCCGTGCTCGACGAACTCGACGATTGGCGAGACCTCGCGGTCGAGGCGCACTTTCGCGGCCGTCATCCGTGGATGCCCTACCACCAGTTCGTGCGTGACGACCTGGCGCTGCTGGTCGGCGCACAACCGCAGGAAGTGGTGGCGATGAACTCCCTCACCGTCAACCTGCACCTGATGCTGGTGAGCTTCTATCGTCCCGACGCAAGCCGCAATGCGATTCTCATCGAACGCGGCGCGTTTCCATCGGACCGCCACGCAGTCGAGTCGCAGATTCGCCTGCATGGTCTCGATCCGGCGCAGGCCTTGATCGAAATCGACGCCGACGAAGCCGAAGGCACGTTTTCACCCACTGCCATCGCCCGCGCGATCGATGAACACGGCGCACGCACCGCGCTGGTGCTGTTGCCCGGCGTGCAATACCGCACCGGCGAGTCATTCGACCTCGCCGCGATCACGCGCAGCGCGCAGGCCCGGGGTTGCCGGGTTGGCTTCGACTTGGCCCATGCAGTTGGCAACGTGGCGCTCAACCTGCACGATGCGGGCTGCGATTTCGCCGTCTGGTGCAGCTACAAGTACCTCAACGCCGGGCCGGGCGCGGTGGCTGGCTGCTTCGTCCACGAGCGCCATGCACGCAGCGATTTGCCGCGCCTGGCCGGCTGGTGGGGGCATGACCAGGGCACGCGCTTTCGCATGGAGCCCGGTTTCGTCGCCGCACCCGGGGCCGATGGATGGCAGTTGTCCAATCCACCGATCCTCGCGCTGGCCCCGCTGCGCATCTCGCTGGAAATTTTCCGCGAGGCGACGATGCCTGCGCTGCTGAAGAAATCACGCAGCTTGACCGCGTACTTCGCCGAACTCATTCGCGCGCACCTCGGCGACGTGCTGCACATCGTCACGCCCGCCGACCCGGCGCGTCGCGGCTGCCAGCTCTCGCTGCGCGTGCGTGGTTCACGCGAGGCGGGCCGATCGCTGTTCGAGCATCTGACCCGCCACGGCATCATCACCGATTGGCGCGAGCCCGACGTGATCCGCGCCGCGCCGACACCGCTGTACAACTGCCACCTCGACTGCCTGCGCTTCGTGAGCGTCGCGCGCAGCTGGGCCGACGCGCAGCGCTGAGCATTACAGCGCAAGGCCAATCCGGAATGCACAAAGGCCCGCACAGGGCGGGCCTTTGCAAATCTGCATCGCCAGGCGAAGTTCAGAAACGCATGCGCGCAAACAGCGATGGTCCGTGGAAATCGATATCCAGCGCCGCACTCGAACTGATGCGTTCGCGATACAGGCTTACCGCGGTCTTGCCGTACTCCACCGCAAAACCGACATTGTTGAAGGGGAACCACTCGACACCGGCACGAATGTCGTAGAGATGGCCCGACAGCGAGCCGCCATTCTTCTTCACGCCGCCCGCATCCACGTACAGGCGCAGCGAATCGGAAAACGCATGCTTGTAGGCCAGTGTCAAGGTCGGCGCAACCGCCGTGCCACTCCAGCTCGTATGCTCGCTCACGGGCGGCATGCCGTTGATGATCGCGGTGCCGTCGAGCTGGAGTTCGGCGCGGTAGAACGCGGCGCCCACGCCAACACCGAACACGTCGGCGTTGCTGCCGAACCACCAGTGATAGGCCGCCGAACCGAGCGAGACATCGAAGTCGCTATGCAGACCTGCCTGCAGATCGTAGATGTCGCCATCGTATTCGAACATGCCCGAACGCGAGTGGTTCTTGGAACGTCCCAATGAGTAATAGTCGAAACTGAATCCCTGCGAATCGAACACCAGCAAGTCCAGACGCGCGTGCCCGACAGTCTGGCTGCCCTTGCCGAGATCGATCTTCGACAGCGACCCCACCGACGTGTGGGTGGCGTCCAGATCCGCACGCGTGTCGAGCACCGAACCACCGATCCAGACGCTGATGCGATCAAGCGCCTGCGCGGGCTCTGCCTGCGCCACACCGCACATCGTCATCGCCGCTGCCACCGCGCTCACGGATTTTTTGACCCAGCCTGCCGTCATCGTCGTTCCCCTGGATTGATTGCAAATGCGAACGATCCATGGTGGCGCCAAGCCCCTCGGTTTGTAAAGGGGAATCGCGCGGGCGCGCAACTGGAGATCAGGGTTGCGCGGCAGTCGCTGGAACCTCATCGACTTCGTCGGGTGCTTCGACGCGATAGCCGCGCTCCACAAGGGCCGACAAATATTTTTCGTCGCCGATGATGTCCGAGATAGGCAACAGCGCTACCGTGCTTGCATGGGTCTCCAGCGCCTTGCTCGCAGCCTCGATCCAGGCCTGCTTGGTCTGCACACCGACGTCGCCGAAATCCTTGAGCACGGTCGCACTCTGCATCGCCTCCATGCATGCCACATACTGGTTGGTGTATGGCAAGGCGCGCAGCGCATCGATATCACCTGTAGCCCAGGCATTGGCGCGCAACTTCATGTTGTCCAGATCGGCCTCGATGCGATCGAGTGTCTTGCTGAAGCAGTCGAGGTCATCGAGCGTGGAATGCTTGAACTCCTTGATCGCGGCACGCGGCTGCTTGACCTCCACCGTCACCTTCACCGCAGTCGGCTTGATGCCGGCCTGTTTGCTGAACGCCGCGACCCGCTCACCGATCAGATCGTTGCCGCCGGTCATGCCGTTGCGCTTGATCGCCTCGCTGTAGAGTTCCATCGCGGCAAACAAGGGCCGCCATTTCTCGACCTTGTTGCCTCGCCCCAGATAGCGCTGTTTGAGTGGCTGCCAGCGTGCGTACTGCTCGGCCGGCACGATCTGCGCGAGCTTCTTGCCGTCGGGATTGTTGCGAATGCCGATCAAGGACGGGATCAAGGCCAGACGGCCCCAGAACCCGACGCCGGACTTGATGTACAGCCCCGGCGACAGCAGCACGGCCTGCGACTGCGCGACGCGCTCTTCGACTTCCCTGGCGCGCCACTGCATCTTCTGCGGCAAGGGCGACTGAGTGCCCAGCACCCACAACACATGATCGCCCTTGCTCACCTTCCACAGACCGGGACCCGGTTGCTCGCCGGTCACAACCACGGTATCGAGCTGGGCCGTGGTGCCGTCGGCCGTGGCTGCAGGCGGCTCCTGCGCAAGCGCAGGGACACTCGAAACAAACAGGCACGACAACAGACCGGCGAACAGTGCGCGCATGGATAGCTCTCGGTTCAGGGGCACGCAGTGTTCCTGAACCGGGCGTCCGGATGCGTCAATATTTCGTTGCCGCGCGTGCCATGTTCATCGCCGATAAAGACACCCGGTGAAACGCGTCAAACGCTGCGTGCGAGTTCGCCTGCGACCTCGCGTGCCGCGGCGAGCGTCGCGGCGATGTCCGCGCGCGTATGCGCGGTCGACACGAACAGGTTTTCGTAGGCGCCAGGATGGAACAGCACGCCGCGCGCGAGCATGCCCTGCCACCAGCGACGGAAGATTTCCTGGTCGGCACGGCGCTCGGCATCGCGGTAGTTGTGGATCGGCTCGCGCGCGAACCACACCTGCATCAGCGGACCGATGCCGACCACATAGGCCGGCAGGCCCGCGTCGGCGAGCACCTGGCCCAGGCCCGCGCGCAGTTCATCGGAAACCGCATCGAGCTGTGTGTACAGACCCGGCGTTGCGAGCTCGTCGAGCGCCGCATTGGCCGCGGCGATGGCGATGCCGTTGGCGCTGTAGGTGCCGGCCATCGACACCGTGCCATTGGCGACCAGCGCCATGATGTCGGCGCGTCCGCCCATCGCTGCGACCGGGAAGCCGCCGCCGATGCCCTTGGCGAACACCGAGAGATCCGGCTTGATGCCCAGCCGCGCCTGCGCGCCACCCAGTCCCAAGCGAAAGCCCGTGATCACCTCGTCGAAGATCAACACGATGCCGTGCTTGCTCGTGATCTCGCGCATGGCTTCGAGATAACCCGGCTGCGGCAGGATGCAACCGGTATTGCACATCACCGGCTCGGTCAGCACGGCGGCGATCGAGCTGCCTTCGCGCTGGATCGTCTCGGCCAGTGCCTGCGGATCGTTCCACGGCAGGATGATGAGATTGTCTTCGACGCCGCGCGGCATGCCCGGGCCCTGCGCCACCGCGATCGGATGCGCATCGGGACCGGCCTTGTCGATCGCCGGGTGCTTGCTCCAGTACACGCCATCGGAAAAGCCGTGGTACATGCCCTCGAAGCGGATGATCTTGTGGCGCCGGGTGAACGCACGCGCAAGGCGCGTGGCATACAACACTGCTTCGGTACCGGTGTTGCACAGGCGCACCTGGTCGATGCTCGGCACCGCGTCGATGACCTTCTGCGCGAGACGCGCCTCGTCTTCGGTCGGCAGTGCGAACACCGTGCCGCGGTTCTGGATGAAGTCGACCACCGCCTGCGTCACGCGCGGCGGGCGATGCCCGAAGATCATCGGGCCGAGGCCGAGCAGGTAGTCGATGTATTCGTTGCCATCGACATCGGTGACGCGTGAGCCCTGCCCGCTTTTCACGAACAGCGGATACGGCGACCAGCCCGACCAGGTTGCGCGCGCGGTGCTGTTGACGCCACCCGGAATCAACTTGCACGCCGCATCGAACAACTGTGCGCTGCGCCTGGTGTCGAGACCGGCAACCAGATCGGTGGTGGATTGAGCGGTGTTGTCGATGTTCAAGGCAATTGCTCCGGAATCAGGATTGTGGCGTGCACAGCGCGCAGCGGATCGCCGCCTTGCTTGCACTCGGCATGAAGCGAAATCGTCGCGCCGCGAGGCGGTTCAGGCCACCCGCAGCGATGGCAGCGGCGTGGGCGCGGCATGCAACGCGTCCAGCTCGCCGGCAAGCAGGCGCGGCAGCAAGGCAAGTGCGTCGGCGAAGCCGTCGATGCGCAGATGGGCGATTCCGGCGGCGCGACAATGCTCGACCAGACGATGCTTGGCGAACACGAAATCGGCGCTGCCGGCGACGCAGAAATCCGAGGCGCCATCGCCGATCACCAGCACCCGCTGCCGCTCGCCGTGCGCAATGGCCGAACTTGCGCATTTGCAATTGCCGCTGCGGCAATCGACGTTGGCGTAGGGAAATTCGAGCCGCCAACTGCGTTCGCCGCTGGCGATCAGATGATTGGCTGCTACCGGCAGGCGCGCGAGACCGTTGCGACCGAGGATGCGGCGGATCGAATAATCCAGCCCGTCGCTGAGCACCGTCATCGGCAGGCCTGCCTCCTCGACAGCAGTGGCGAACGCCGCGAAGTCACGGTCGATCGACATCTGGTCCAGGTGTGCATCGAGTTCGGCACGGCTGACGTCGAGCAAGGCGATCTGCTGCGCCATGCATTCACGCGAGCCGATCTCGCCGCGCTTCCACGCCTGTTCGATCTCTTCCCAGCCGGATCGCGCAAAGCGCACCAGCAGCGTATCGGTGATGTCTTCGACGGAGATGGTGCCGTCGAAATCACAAAGAATGGTCCAATTGGGCACGCGCTAACCCCGCAACCGGCCACCCGATTGCACCGTGGCGCAGGGTAGAAAAACCGTCTTTCCTGCGGCTTTCACCCGTACCGCGGATCCGGGGCGCGTGCACTGCGCAACCCGGATCGCCGCTTGGTCTCAGGGTACCGCCGCGGGCATCCCCACGGGCGGAATCGGCTGCGCGCGCAGTGGCGGCACCGGGTTTCTGGCCAGTCGTTCGGCAAGATTGGCAAGCGCGGCTTCGAGTTGCGCGTCGTGACCGTGCGCGGTGGCCCACGGCAGGTTCTCGACTGCAATGTCGGGCGCAACACCACGGCCCTCGATCAACCAGCGTCCCTGCAGATCGAACTGGGCCGTGTTGGCGACGCGCGCCAAGCCCTTGTCGACCAGACGATTGCCATCAGAGAGCCAGATGCCCGCACCCGCCGTACGCATGCCGATCACCGGGCCGAGCTTGAGCGCGCGCACGCCCGCGGTGAAGGTTTCGCCGTCGGAATAGGTGAACTCGTCGGCAAGCACGACCAGATGTCCGCGGAAAGCCTGCTGCATGTTGGTGGTCGGTGCACCATGCGGCGGTTGCCAGAACTCCCAGGCGCGGCGCAACAGCTTCTCGATCACCCAGCTGTCGATGTTACCGCCGCGATTGCGGCGCACGTCGATGATGAGACCGTCCCGATCGTATTGCGCGTAGAACTCGCGGGCGAAGTTGGCGATGTCGTTGGGGCCCATCGCGTACAGGTGCAGGTAGCCGATGCGGCCTTTTCCGGCTTTTTCCACCTTGGCTAGATTGCCGCGCACCCAGTCCCCATAGCGCAGCATCGCGTCTCGCTCGGCGCTCACCGGGCGCACGATCGCTTGCAAACCCGCACTGCCGCGTTTGACGTCGAGCAGCACCTGCTGCCCCGCCTGCGCCGCCAACGCGCGCGCCAGCTCGCCCACGGTGGCGACGGCGCGGCCATTGACTGCGCTGATCACGTCGCCTTCACGCACGTCGGTGCCCGGCTGGGCCAGGGGCGCGCGCTCGTTCGGCAACTCGGCGTCGGTGCGCCAGATGTGATCGACGCGCATGCCGCCATCGACGGCCTGCAGCTTGGCGCCAAGGAAGGCCGCGGCTGGCGCTGCCGGATCGCCCCGATAGTCGCCGCCGCGCACCTGTGAATGCAGGATGCCCAACGCCGAGCTCATCTGGCCGAGCAGGTCATCGAGTTCGAGGCGATCATTGACGCGCGCGACCAGCGGCAACAAGCGCGTGCGCACTGCCTTCCAGTCGACGCCGCGCATGTCCGGCGCGAAGGAATAGGCCTGATGCATGCGCCAGGCATCATCAAACATTTGCCGCCATTCGGCGGCGGGATCGATCGCGATTTTCCAATCCGAGTAGGCAATGCGCGCGTCAGCCATGTCGTCGGGCGCCTTCGCTGCGGCATCGAGCAGAAGGATCTCGCCGAGCTCGCCCTTGGCGCCTGATTTCACCACCAGCAGACGTTTGCCGTTGCCGCTCGATACGAAGCCGCGCACGTCGCCAAGAAACTTCGTGAGCTTGCCGTTGCCGGCCTCAATCGCGGCCGTGCGCAATTCACCCTTGCCGAAACTTCCGGCGGCACGATCGAGCACGTAGAGCCGTTCGCCGGTGACAGCGAGATCGCTGTAATTTCCAGGCTCGATGCCGGTATCGATCAACCGCTGCGAGAGGCCGGCAAACTCGACCGCGGGCAGCACGACCTTCTTCTCGCCGCCTTTCCTGCCCGCACCGTCCTTGCCCTTGTCGTTCTTGCCGCCTTCGGACTTGCCGGCCTTCGCTTCGACAGGCGCAAGTTCGTCGACAGGCTGAAATGGCGAGCGCAGGCCCGGCTGCAGCGCGAGCGCGAAGATCCGTGTGCGCTTGTCGAACATCGGCCCCAGGTTGCGATCGCCCCAGGGTGCGCCGGGAGTCGGCACGAAGTTGCGATTGCTGAGGAAGTACAACCATTGACCGTCAGGCGAAAACGCCGGTTCGACCGATTCATAGCGGTCGCTGCTGAGCGGCTGCGCAGCGCCACCGGTGGCCGAAGCCAGGAAAATCTGCGGCAGCTGCCGCGCCGAAGCCGGCCGTGACCACGCCAGATAGTGGCCATCGGCCGACCAGGCCACATCGCCATAGGCCTCGTCCTCGCCGAACGGGGATTCGTCAATGACACGATTGTCGCCCTTGTCGAGATCGAGGATCGACAACCGCGCACGCTTGTCGGAATGCGCGAGCCAGCGTCCATCGGGCGAGGGCCACAGATGCAGTCGATAGCTGCCGTCGTCGGCGAGCAGCAGTTTGCTCGTGGCCGAACCATCGGCTGGAAAACGGCGGATTTCACTGCGGCCATCCAACTCGGTGATCGAGAATACCCACTTGCCATCTTTCGACAACACCGCTTCGCGCAGTCGCGCATGTTCGGGCACGGCGAGGCTTGCGCGACGCAGGCCCTTGGTGCCGGTGACCACGGCCTGACCGCGTGCGCCGAGCACGACGCGCGTGCCATCGCCATCGGTGGCCACCTGATCGATCCACTTGGCCGGCTCGCCGATGAAGCGCTCGCGGCGCTGCAGGAAATCCGAATCGAGCGTGATTTCGAGCTGACGATCGGTGCTGCTGGCGATGTCATACAGATGCAGGTCGGCACCGAGCTGGTAGACGATGCGACCGCCATCGAGTCGCGCGCCACGCACGTCGAAATCCTTGTACCGGGTGAGCTGACGACGATCACCGCCCTTGTCGTCCATGCTCCACAGGTTGGCACGCCCGCCCACATCGCTGACCACGTACAGCCGCCCCTGCCACGGCATCGGTTGGCTGATGTTGGCATCCATGTCGGCAGCGATGCGCACTGCCTCGCTCTTGTCGTCGGTGGCCCAGTGCCAGAGCTGGGCCATGCCGCCGCCGCGATAACCGACCGCGTTGTCGCCCGACACCGCGAGACCGAAACGCGTGAACCACGCGCTCTTGCCATCCTCGGCATAAGCGAGCTCGCGCGCATCGGCGAGCGGAATGTCGCGACTCTGCCCGCTGGCCGGATCGACGCTGCGCAAGGCGCGACTCATGCCCGGCCCGATCACATAGTCGCTGGCGTAGATGACTTCGCCGTGCGGCCCGAAACCCGACAGCCAGGCGCGACTGGCTTCGAAGGTCAGACGTTGCGGCTCGCCGCCGCTGATCGGCATCTCGTAAACATCGGGCGCACCGTCGTAGCTGGCAACGAAGGCGAGCTTGCGGCCGTCAGCCGAAATCACCGGCTGCGTCTCGGCGGCCGGATGCGTGGTCAGACGCTGCGCCGCGCCGCCCTTGGCCGACACGCGCCACAGATCACCTTCGGAAACGAACACGACCGTGTCGCCATGCAAGGCCGGTTCACGGTAGTAGCCCGGCGCGGCCAGCGCCGTTCCGGCAATGCAGGCGCAACCGGCCAGGGTGAGCAAAGACACGCGCTTCATCGGATTTCCCCATGACTTGCGAACGCCCGAGCATGGCAGGGCCACCCGAGCACGCAAGGGCCGGTGGTCACGGGTGCACACGCTCGTCACCCGGGAAACTGCATGCGCTCGAGGATCTGCCGTGCCAGCGCGGCCGCAACGCCATTGCGCACCAGCCAAGCAACCAGCACCAGATTGGCCGCGACGCTGAACCAGAAAACGATCTGGAACGAAGTCTTCGCCGTCTTGTGGTGATGTCGTTGTTGCGCAATCAAGGCACCCGGCCACCCGCCGAGCACGTCGAAAAGGTGCAGCCTTGCTTCCGGCGTACGCCATTGATCCTTGCGGGCTGCCGACTTGTCGATGCTGTAAAGAACGTATGCGAACACGCTCATCAGCGCATAAGCTGCCGGCACGATCCAGGGCAGATCGCCAAGCAAGGCCGCAACCGTCACGCCCGCCAGAAACAGGCAGGCAATCAGGATTCGCGGCAAACGCCGAGGCGACCCGCTCGCGCGGGCTGCCTGCCCTGCGAATCGAGCCATCTCCGCCCGGGGACGGCCACGCTCATCCCTGGCGAGTTCGAAGGTAATCACCTCGCCATCCGCAGGTCGCCGCGATCCAGGCTGAAACGCCTTGATATGCACGAAGATGCGCATTCGACCGCCCTGCGCGACCACAAAGCCAAATCCTTTCTCGTCATTCCAATCGGAGATTTTCCCAGCGTGACGCATCCGGCCTCCTGCAATCAGGAATCAGCTGGGCAAACGCCAACGCGGCGCACGCGCTTCGCACTGAACCGCTGCAACGGCGCCGCCACGACCTTGCACGCCCCGCTCGCCAGCGTCTACTTCGCAGCGCGCGGGAACCGCACCAGCACGCGCTGGCCGATGCGGAAATCACCGCCTTCCAGGCGCAGCACGCAGTCGACCGCATGCACGCCGGCGCGCTCGATCGGATCATCGGTGAGGCGACTGGGGCCGAACACCTCGCCCACCCGCAGCACCTGGGCCATCACCGGCTTGCCGGTATCCGAATCGCGTATGACTTCGGCCTGCATGCCGGGCTTGATGAGATCGACATAGGCTTCGTTGAGTTCGGCGCGCACGATGCGCGGACGATCGGGCAGCAGCTCGAACAAGGCGAGGCCACTGCTGGCAGTGACCACATCACCCACATGCACGCGACGCTGCACGATGCGGCCATCGGCGACCGCGCGCAGGCTGCGCGCGTCGACTTCGGCCTGTGCCTGGCTCACGTGCTCACGCGCAACCTCGACCGTGGCTTCGCCGGCGAGCAGTTCCGACTTGAGCACGGCGAGCGCGGTCGCAGCCTCGTCGGCGCTTTGACCACTGCTGGCCCCGGATTTGGCCGCCTCGCCGGTGCGCTCCGCGAATTGCTGCGCGGGGCCGAGCCGTGCCTTGAGTACGCCAAGCTGGGCCTGCGCCTGCGCCAGTTCCGCGCGCGCGATCGCCAGCTCGCTGTGCGCTTGTACTGCATCGAGCGTGGCCAGCACCTCGCCGGTCTTGACCAGATCGCCATCTTCGACGCGCACGCTGGCGATGCGACCATCGCGCGGCGCGGTCACCGCGATGATGCCGCCTTCGACATCGACCTGGCCACGCGCCATCGCCAGCCATGCCGATGCCGGTGCCGAGCCGGGCGGCGTTGCCGATTCGCCCGATGTACAGGCACACAGCGCGGCCGCAAGCACGGCAGGCAACAGCAAGTGGGCGCGCAACAGGCTCATCAGGGAACATCCTCGGCAGCAAACGGCCGCACTCGGCGGTCGGAGAGTATCTTGCCATCCTCCATTGCCAACACGCGATCGGCATGGCTGATCAAGCGCGGATCGTGGCTCACGCACAGCACCGTTGCGCCATGTGTGCGCGCGATGCGGTGCAAGGTGTCGATCACGATCTGGCCGTTGGCAGCATCGAGCGCACTGGTGGGTTCGTCGGCAAACAGCAGTTGCGGTTCCTTGGCCAGCGCACGCGCGATTGCCACACGCTGCTTCTCGCCGCCTGACAGTTCAGCCGGACGCAGGCGCATGCGGTTGCCAAGTCCGACTTCTTCAAGCGCGGATTGTGCACGCCTGCGCGTCTGTGCCGCGTCATAGCCCAGGTAATCAAGTGGCAGCATCACCTGTTCGAGCGCGCTCAACGCGGGAAACAGATTGAAGCCCTGGAACACGAAGCCGGTATGTTGCAGGCGAAAGCGCTCGAGTGCTTCGGGACGCAGGCGCGCGAGATCCTCGCCGAGGGCGAATACGCGCCCGTCATCGGGACGCAGCAGACCCGAGAGGATTGCCAGCAGGGTGCTCTTGCCGCAGCCCGACGGGCCCGAAACCAGGCTCAATTCCGCTGCTTCGATTTCGATCGAAAGATCGCGCAGCACATCGGCGCGCACCGAACCGGTGACGAAGGACTTGCTGATCGACTCGGCGACGAGAGAGGCAGCCATGACTCACCGCAACAACAGGGCCGGATCGGCCTTGCGCAAGGTGCGCAGCGCGGCCAGGCCCGACAGCAGGGCGATCACCATCACCAGCACGGCGCAAACCAGCACGATCATCGGCGACAGTTGCGCAGGCACGTCGCGGCGTTGCGCGAGCGCGACCACGATCAGGGTTCCCAGCCCGCCTACGAGGATGCCGAAGGCGCCAACCCAGGCAGCCTGCTCGAGCACCACGCGCCGCAGTGCCCGCACACCCACGCCCAGCGCATGCAGGGTCGCGTATTCGCGGATCGAACCGGCCACCGCGCCCATCAGGGTCTGGCTGGTGATGACCGCGCCGACCAGCACCACGACGAAGGCAAGGAACATCACACCCAATCCGGCGCCCGTTTCGAACATCCAGTAGAGCACCGCGCGACGCGCGAAATCATCGCGCGTCCAGGCCTGGAAGCGACCGGCCGTGCCTTGGGCATCCAGGCGCGCCTGCACCGCGTCAGCTTGCGCTGGATCCTTGAGCTTGACGACGTAATAGGCGACCTGCTCCGCATGTTCGCCATTATCCAATCGCCGCGCGGTGTCCAGCGAAGTCAGAATGTTGACGCCGCCCAATGCGCGCAGGCCGTTGCCGACTCCGACGATGCGCACGCGATGACCATTGAGGATCGCTTGACCGCCGATCGCCAAGCCGAGCTTGGCCAAGTCTGCGCGATCGACGATCACGCCATCGGGTTCATTCAGGCGTGCGCGCAAGTCGGGCGTCAGGGCGTCGGCGAACATCAAGGCATCCGGCCGGGTGTCGATGCCCGAGATGAATACCGACACGCCGCCCTTGTCGGCCGGCCCACGCCAGTCACCGTCGAGCCAGTTGAACGGCTCGACCCGCGCGACCGCTGGATCCATCAGCGCTGCCAGTTGCGCCTGTGCCGAAATCGGTCGGCCCAGCTCGATGCTCTGCGTCCCCGGAAAACCGAGCCACAGATCGCCGCCTGACTTGCGCACGTAGACCGCGGCGCTGCCGAAAATACCGAGCACCAGCGCCGCCTGCACCAGAAGCAACAATCCCGAGAAGGCGACCGCAAAGCCCGACGGCAGGAATCGCCGCCATTCGTGGATCAGGGTTCTGCGCGCGAGCGGCACCATCAGGGCGCGTCCCCGTGTGGCAGGGGCGCGCCGCCGAGCGCCTTGTACAACGCAACGAAAGCGATGCCGCGATCCTGCTGCGCAGCCAGCAGATCAAGCCGAGCCTGAGCGAACGCCGACTCGGCATCCAGACGTCCGAACGCATCGCCCAGACCCAGGCGCTCGCGCGTGGCCGCGGCTTTTGCTTCCCGCTCGAGCGGCGCCACCGCCTGCCGCAGCGCCAGCTCACGCTGGCGTTGTTGCTCCAACGTGGCCAAGGCTGTCTCGGCCTCGGCCACACCCTCGACCACCGCACGTCGGTAGGCAAGCAGGCTGGCAGCCAGTTCCGCATGGCGCGCCTCGGTGATGTTTTCACGCTGTCCCCAATCGAACAGGGGGATTTCTATCGCCGGCCCGAAGGTGACGATACCGGCGGCGTCGGACAATCGGGTGTGGCCGATCACCTTTGATGCGTAGGTGAGCGCGCCGCCCAATCCCAGCCGCGGGAAGCGGTCGGCCCGCGCCAGGCCGAGTTCGCCGGCCATCCTGATCACCTCGGCTTCAGCGCGACGGATTTCCGGGCGGGTGCGCACGAGATCGGCGGGCGCGCTGCTGATGCCAGCTTCACCCAGCTGCGGCAAATCCTGTGTCGCGGCAAGCCAGGCCTCGGGCTCGACTTCGCCAAGCAAGGCGGTCAACTGACGACCTGCGCGCACCAGCGCCGACCGTTGCTCAAGCACGGCAGCCTGCGCCGCTGCCTGCTGCGCCTGTGCGCGGGCCAGTTCACCGGCTGCGGCAAGGCGCAGCCGCACACGTGTCGCCATCAGCTCGCTGCGTCGCTGCGCTGACTGCGCGAGCGGCGCCAGCACCACCTCGCGTTGCTGCGCGGCGCGCAGTTCGAGATACGTCTTGACCACCTCGGCGACCACGCTGACGCGCGCCGCTTGCGCCTGCGCCAGTGCGGCTTCGTGACTGCCGCGGGCAATCCGCGCCTCGCTTTCGCTGCGCCCGAACCAACCCAGTTCCCATTTCGCGTCGAAGCCAAACTGGAAATAGCTCGCGCTGCTGTCCGGCGTGGGTTCGGAATAGGTATGAAAGCCGACCTGCGGCAGATGCGTGAGCCCGCTTGCCGCGGCCAGACGCCGCGAAGCTTCGACCCGCGCCACTGCCTCGGCCACGCTGAGGTTGTGGGCCAGAGCGCGTTCGACCAGCGCATCGAGCGTGGGATCTCCGAATGCCTTCCACCACGAGCGCAGCTCGACCGCAGTCGGCGCATCGCCCTGCCGCCAGCGGGCCGGCACCTGGTCAGGCAAGTCGGGCAAGGGCAGCGCCGCGCAGGCCGCGAGCGCGACGGCCAGCACCGCGACCGTCAGCGGCTTCCAGCTGCCGCGGCGGCACGACCGCGCCAAGCGCCCGAGGATGGGAGTCAAAGTGAACAAGAGGATGCAGGCTTCTGAATCGCCGGAGGGTGGCAGTGTAGCCAGACCGGGCATCGGGGTGGAATCCGCACCCGGCCTCGCAACGATCCTTCCGCGCCTGACAAGCCTGCGTGTCCACAGCTCCGGATCGACCGTGGCTGGCTGCCATTTGCCAGAGGCCATCGTGGCCATGTCCAGGCTTCAGGTCAGTCTCGAAATGACTGTCTTCAGCGCCGTCCGATCCTTGTCATCGAATCTGCCAAGGATGTTTTCAGACGCGGCCGCAAACGAGTTGCTGGCTTCTTCAAAAGTCCGCTTCCCTGCCGCGGTCAATGCGACAAGGCTTGCCCTTGCATCCCGGGCCGACACCTCCTTGGACACCAAACCGATCTTCTCCATCGGGTTGAGCACGCGGGTGACCCCGGACGCAGTCAAGCCGACTTTCCCGGCAAGATCGATTCGTCGCAGATTCCCGCTCGGAGAATGCCGAAGATGCAAGAGAACCAAATACTCGGTGAGCCCGAGGCCGTGCGCGACCAGCGCTCTGCCAAGTTGACCCTCCACGTGGCCTGCGGCGCGCATGAGTCCGATGAGGGGATGATCCGGTGAGGACATGAATTTGTTTGCGTAGTGGTTGAGTCGGCAAGCATACACACTACTGCTTGTTAGCTCAAGTATCACGCAAACATTCCGTGCGCGATGCCGTATCGCTGTGCGTCCGGAGTCGGCACCTCGATTCCCAAGCCTTCGTGGTGAGACGCGCAGGGATCGAAGCATGAACAGCCCGGACGGTCCGACGACCCGGAGCGTGCTTCGCGACGGCGCCTCGCCCCGGCCGGCGGCCGAGCCCGACACCCATCCACCCCGAATGGAGACCCCGGCCACAAGGCGCGCCAGGCCAACCGCGCAGCCGCCAAACCCGGCGCTTTGCTGCTCGCATCCACTGCGCTATGGTGCTCGGCTCATATCGCGCCCTGCCGCTTCCCATGCTTGGCAAACAATTCCGCACTCTTTGCACCGCCTGCCTGCGCCTGAGCTGGCTGTTTGCCCTGCTGCTGCCTTTGGGCGCGCGTGCGGACGGACTGCTGGTGTTCGCGGCAGCCAGCCTCAAGCCAGCGCTGGATGGGATCCTGGCCACGCCCGACGTGCGCGCCCTCGGCAAGATCGAAGTCAGCTATGCCGCCAGTTCCCAACTCGCACGGCAAATCGATGCGGGGGCGCCGGCGGCGCTGTTCATCAGCGCCGACGAGGAATGGATGGACTGGCTGGCGAAGCGCAAACGGATCGTAGGGCAGACGCGCATCGACTTGCTCGGCAATGCGCTGGTGCTGATCGCGCCAAGGGACAGCTCGGTGCAGGTGGCCTTGCATCCGGGCGTGGATCTGGCCGCCGCGCTGGGCCGCGATGGCCGCCTCGCACTGGCCGAGCCGGGCAGCGTGCCGGCCGGCAAGTACGCCAAGGCGGCGCTGCTCGAACTCGGCGCCTGGAGCGGCGTTTCGCAGCGTTTGGTCGCTGCCGACAACGTGCGCGCGGCACTCAACTTCGTCGTGCGCGGCGAGGCACCACTGGGCATCGTCTACCGTTCCGATGCAGTCTCCGAGCCCGCGGTGCGGATGGTTGCGGGTTTTGCTGCCGACAGCCATCCGCCGATCGTCTACCCGGCCGCAATCATTGCCGGCCATGATTCACCCACCGCACGCGCCTTGCTCGCGGCCCTGCGCACACCCGCGCAACAGGCGCTGTTTCGCGCCAAGGGCTTCGATGCGCCACCGGCGCAACTTCGATCCACATCGCAGCCGTGACCGCATTGACCGCCGATGAGTGGCAGGCGTTGCTGCTCAGTCTGCGCGTGGGCCTGATTGCCGTGGCCGGTTCACTGCCTTTTGCGCTGGGTCTGGCCTGGCTGCTTTCGCGCCATCGGTTTCCCGGCCGCATCCTGCTCGAATCCCTGCTGTTCCTGCCGTTGATCCTGCCGCCGGTGGTAACCGGCTATGCCCTGCTCGCGCTGTTCGGTCGTCACGGCCCGCTCGGCGAACTGCTCGCGCAGTTCGGCATCGTCGTCGCCTTCCGCTGGACCGGCGCGGTGATTGCTGCCGCGGTCATGGGCTTTCCGCTGCTGGTGCTGTCGGTGCGCGCGGCCTTCGATGGCGTCGATCGGCGCTTGGAAACCGCCGCGCAAACGCTGGGTGCGGGTGCCTGGCGGCGCTTTGCCACGATCACCTTGCCGCTGTCACTGCGCGGCATTGCCGTGGGTTGCGTGCTCGCCTTCGCACGTGCCTTCGGCGAATTCGGCGCAACCATCAGTTTCGTCTCCAACATTCCCGGGCAAACCCGCACCCTGCCGATCGCGATCTACGAGCTGCTCAATTCGCCCGGCGGCATGCCCGGCGTGCAGCGACTGGCGATCGTCGCGCTGGTTGTGGCCCTGCTCGCCAGCGCGGCCGCGACCTTCATCGCCGGTGGCATGCCGTGGCGCAGGCGCGACCATGCTTGAACTGAACCTGCGTCACCGCCTGGGTGAGCTCGAACTCGACCTGGACCTGCGCAGCCAGGCCCGCACGCTCGCACTGTTTGGTCATTCGGGCGCGGGCAAGACCAGCGTACTCAACGCGATCGCCGGGCTGCTCGCGCCGCAGTCGGGTCGCATCGTGCTCGATGACCGTGTCTTGCTCGACACCAGCGCCGGCATCGACCTGCCGGTCGCGCAGCGGCGACTTGGCTACGTGTTCCAGGATGGCCGCCTGTTTCCGCACATGAGCGTGCGCAAGAACCTGTTGTACGGCGCACGCGAGCAAGGCATCCGGCCGCGCGAGTTCGACTCGATCGTCGGCCTGCTCGCGCTCGATCCCCTGCTCGAGCGCCGACCGCCGAGTCTTTCCGGTGGCGAGCGCCAGCGTGTCGCGATCGGCCGCGCCCTGCTCGCCGATCCGCGCGCCTTGCTGCTCGACGAACCCTTGAGCGGGCTGCACGCCGAGGCCCGCGCGCAGGTCCTCGATCATCTGCGCACGCTCAAGCGCGAACTGCAGGTTTTCACCGTGCTGGTATCGCATCATGCCGACGAAGTTGCCGCGCTCGCCGACGAGGTCGTGCAGATCCGCGAAGGCCGCGTACTCGCGCAACTGCCGGCTGCTGAATTCGCGAGCCGCGCCAGCACCGTCGCACAGTCGATGTCCTGATGCTTCACCCGCCCCGCGGGTTTGGTTAGGCTAGACCTCTGCCAAACGATCGTTTGAGGCCGAGATGAAGTCGATTGCCACCGTGCCCGTGTTCGCGCTGGTCGCGCTGCTGGCTGCCTGCAGCAGTGGCCCGACCCGCAAGGTCCATCCCTCGACTGCGAGCATCCAGCAGATCGTGGTGCAGGCCGATGGCCAATGGCGCGTCACCTTGCGCATCCAGAACTACAGCACCTTTGCGATGCATTTCTCCGCCGTCGATGCCCGACTCTCGATCGGCGGTCGCGACGCCGCAACGCTCAAGTTTGCACCTGACATCGACATCGTCGGCAGCAACAGCGACGTGGTCGAGACCCGTGTAACGCCACAAGCCGGCACCACGCTGATCGGCAATCTCGACTACACGCTCAAGGGCACCATCTCCACAACCGACCCAAACAACGAATTCAGTTTCACCACCAACAGCCATCTCACGCCCGCGCCCGGCTTGCCCGACACCTGGCGCTGAGTGCAGCACCCACGTACTCCTTTTGCAGCTATCGCAGGAAACCTCGCCATGAACCGCTACACCGCTCCGCTTGCCGATCTGCGCTTCGCGCTCCACGACGTGCTCGGTGCCGATGCGCTGTATGCACGCCTGCCCGGCTGCGAGGCCGCCAGCCGCGACGTGATTGACGCTGTGCTCGAGGAAGGCGCGAAGTTTGCCGAGCAGGTGCTCGCACCGATCAACCAAAGTGGCGACATCGAAGGCTGTCATTTCGATGCATCCACGCACAGCGTGCGCACGCCCAAGGGCTTCAAGGAAGCTTTCGCGCAGTATGTCGAAGCCGGCTGGATCGGCCTCACCGCCAAGGAGCAGTTCGGCGGTCAGGGGTTGCCCGAGACCGTTGGTGCCGCACTCAAGGAAATGATCGACGCTGCCAACCTGTCGTGGGGCAACTACCCGATGCTTTCGCACGGCGCGGCGTCCGCGCTCGAACACCACGGTGAAGACTGGCAACGCGAAGTTTTCCTCAAACCGCTGGTGGCGGGGCGCTGGACCGGCACCATGTGCCTGACCGAGCCGCATTGCGGCACCGATCTCGGCTTGCTCAAGACGCGCGCCGAACCCGAAACCGACGGCAGCTATCGCGTCAGCGGCACCAAGATCTTCATCACCGCGGGCGAGCACGATTTCGTCGACAACATCCTGCACCTGGTGCTGGCACGGCTGCCCGATGCGCCGCCCGGCGTGAAGGGCATCTCGCTGTTCCTCGTGCCCAAGTTCAAGGTCGCCCGCGATGGCACGGTCGGCGAACGCAATGCCGCCGTGTGCGGCTCGATCGAACACAAGATGGGCATCCACGGCTCGGTCACCTGCGTGATGAATTTCGATGGTGCGCAAGGTTGGTTGATCGGCGCGCCACACAAGGGCCTGATGGCGATGTTCACGATGATGAACACCGCGCGCCTGGCCGTCGGCCTGCAGGGCCTGGGGCTGTCCGAACGCGCCTGGCAGAGCGCGCTGGGCTATGCGCGCGAGCGCCTGCAGATGCGCGCCTTGTCGGGTGCAAAATTTCCAGACAAGCCCGCCGATCCACTCATCGTGCATGGCGACGTGCGGCGCATGCTGCTCACGCAGAAGGCACTCATCGAGGGTGGGCGACTGCTCGGCCTGTATGCCTATCTCAACGAGGACATCCGCAAGCACGCCAGCGACCCCGCCGAACGCGAACGCGCCGAGGCGCTGGTGTCCTTCCTCACGCCCATCGTCAAGGGCTTGCTCACCGAAGCGGGCATCGAGTGCACCTACGATGCCCTGCAGATCTTCGGCGGCCACGGTTTCATCGCCGAGAATGGCATGGAGCAGTACGCACGCGACGCGCGCATCACCACGCTCTACGAGGGCACCACCCAGATCCAGGCCAACGACCTGCTCGGTCGCAAGGTTCTGCAGCTCAAGGGCGCCGGACTCAAGACTTTCCTTGCCGAGATCGGTGCGTTCTGCACCCAGCATGCCGGCAATGCGGCACTGGCCGAGTTCATTGCTCCGCTCGGCAAGGCCGCGCAGGAATGGGGCGCGCTCAGCGTCGAGATCGGCCAGCGCGCCGGTGGCGACGTTGAGGAAGTGGGTGCGGCCGCTTACGACTACCTGTTCTATTCCGGTTACGTCGCGCTCGCCTACTTCTGGGCACGCGCGGTCGTCGCTGCCGATGCATCGGCGCATGCGGATGATTTCAAGCAGGCCAAACGCCTGACCGCGCGCTTCTACTACGCGCGCATCCTGCCGCGCACACAGGCGCACCTGGCCGCGATCCGCAGCGGCGCGGCCACCCTGATGGCGATGAGCGATGCGCAGTTCGGCTGAAGCCGAACGCATCGCGCACGACGCCGCTGCAATGCGCAGGAAGTGAACGCACGCTGCGCGGCGCGGCCGATTTGTTCTATGCTGCGCGCGGCCCGGGCAGGGACGAGCCACCGGATTCGGTCACGAGGTCGGAGGTTACATGCTTGCGGAAGTCCGCTTTTCCGGCGACATCCACAGCACGCGCATGCTCTCGCTCGATGCCAGCGGACGCATCCTCGACTGGATGAGCTGGCAGGACGCGGCCTGCCTGTACGTGCGCCGCGCGGTCGCCTGGACGCTCGGTGAGCCCTGCCTGACGATCCACGGCGGCCTCAACCAGCGCAGCGGCCTGCGCAGCACCCTGGCCCTGCATCCGATCATCGCCAGCACCGGCCATGCGCGCGCGCGCGCGATCGACCCGGCCCCCGCGCTCACCAATGCGGCCTTGTTCGCACGCGATCGCATGCTGTGCCTGTACTGCGGCCATGCCTTCAGCCGCGGCGAACTCACCCGCGACCACGTCATGCCGGTCTCGCGCGGTGGGCGCGACACCTGGGTCAACGTGGTTACCGCCTGTTGGGCCTGCAACGTCAAGAAGGGCAACCGCACGCCGCAGCAAGCCGGCATGCCCCTGCTCGCAGTGCCGTACCGGCCGAGCTGGGTCGAGCATCTGATCCTGTCGAACCGCAACATCCTTGCCGACCAGATGGAGTTCCTGGTCAGCCACCTGCCGCGCGAACGGCGTCCGCAATAGCGTGACCAGCGAGACCGCTGCCCGCATCGCGCGTCTGCGGCTGTTCGCGCAGATCATGCGCCATCCCTCGGCGATCCTGCTGCTGGTGCAGATCATCGCCCTGCTCGCCTACCCGTTCTTCGAGGGCACCCAGGCGGGTACCGCCGTGTTCAACGTGTTCGGCGTCCTCGTGCTGCTGCTCGCGCTGCGCATGATCAACCGCACCGCCGGCCGCCTGCGCCTGCTGTTCGCGCTGGCGCTGGCGGTGTCCGCGGTCACTGCCAGCCTCGCGGCAACCGTGGGCGGCTACGCCGCGCTGCTGCCGTGGGCCGCGGCCCTGGAATCCCTGTTCTACTTTCATGCCGCCAGCTGTCTGGTCGCCTACATGCTCGCCGATCGCCGCGCCACGCGCGACGAATTGTTCGCCGCCGGCGCGACCTTCACCCTGCTGGCCTGGGCCTTCGCCCATCTGTTCGCGCTGTGTCAGGCGCTGCAGCCCGGCTGCCTCGCCGCCGCGGTCGATCCTCACGCACCGCGCGGCTGGACCGAGCTGCTGTTTTTCAGCTTCGTGCTGTTGTCGAGCACCGGCATTGGCGACATCATTCCGCTGACGCCACTTGCGCGTGCGATCGCGAGTTTCGAGATCTTCATCGGCGTAATGTATCTCGCACTGGTGGTGTCGCGCCTGATCGGCCTGACCCTGCTCGACGCACGCCAGCCACCTGCAGCCTGAGCGCGGCAGGTCGACGCCAGTCCCGTCCACTTCGCAGCGAATGCCCAGCTTGCCCTCCGTTGCCTGCCGATTCCACCGATGACCCAATCGAAAACCGAACAAGGCGCGGGCGCCCGCGTCGAAAACCTCGCCAGCACCGACGCGCTGCCGGTCGCGCCGGATCTGGGCTTCGCGCTCAATGCCGCGCACATGCCGCGGCGCTCCACCCTGGTCGATCGCCGCGTGGTCGCAATCAGCCTCATCGCCGGCCTGATCGCAGTCGCAGCCGCCTTGATCGCACGCGCCCTGACTGCGCTCATCGGCCTGGTCACGAACCTTGCGTTCTACGGCCGTTGGTCGACCGAGTTCGTATCACCCGCGGGGCATCAGCTCGGTGCCTGGGTGATCGCGGTGCCGGTGGTCGGCGGCCTGATCGTCGGGCTGATGGCGCGCTGGGGTTCGCGCGCGATCCGTGGCCACGGCATTCCCGAAGCGATGGAGCAGGTGCTGCTCAACGAGTCACGGATCGCGCCACGCATCATGTTTCTCAAGCCGGTATCGTCGGCCGTCGCGATTGGAACCGGCGGTCCGTTCGGCGCCGAAGGTCCGATCATCGCCACCGGCGGCGCACTCGGCTCATTGATCGGTCAGTTGCTGCGCGTGACTGCCGTCGAACGCAAGACCCTGCTCGCCGCCGGCGCCGCCGCGGGCATGGCCGCGGTGTTCGGCTCGCCGCTCTCGGCGATCATCCTTGCGGTCGAGTTGCTGTTGTTCGAGCTCAAGCCGCGCTCGCTGATCCCGGTCGCACTCGCGGCCGTGATTGCGACCGGCGTGCGTCATGCGCTGGTTGGTACCGCGCCGGTGTTTCCGATGCCGGTGGTGGCCGAACCCGGCGGCGCCGCGCTCGCGGGTTATGTCCTGCTCGGCGCCCTGATCGGTTTCGTCAGCGTCGCCACCACGCGCATCGTGTATGGCATCGAAGACCTGTTCGAGAAACTGCCACTGCACTGGATGTGGTGGCCGGCGCTGGGCGGCGTCGTGGTCGGCGTGATCGGCTGGTACGCGCCGCTCACCCTGGGCGTGGGCTACACCAACATCGAGGACATCGTCGCCGGGCGCCTTGGCCTGATGGCGCTCGGCTCGCTGTGCGTGTTGAAGTTCCTGTCGTGGTCGATCGCGCTCGGCAGCGGTACCTCGGGCGGCACGCTCGCGCCGCTGTTCACGGTGGGCGGTGCGCTCGGCGCGATCGTCGGACTCATGCTTGCGAACTGGATGCCGCAATGGGGCATCGATCCACGACTGGCGGGGCTGGTCGGCATGGCCGCGATCTTCGCCGGTGCCTCGCGCGCCCTGCTCGCCTCGATCGTGTTCGCCTTTGAAACCACGCGCCAGCCGGTCGGCCTGCTGCCGCTGATCGGCGGCTGCACCGCCGCCTATCTGGTGTCTGCGCTGCTCATGCGCAACACCATCATGACCGAGAAGATCGTGCGGCGCGGCGTGCGCGTGCCCAGCGAATACGCCGCCGATTTCCTCGAACAGATTCCTGCCGGCCAGGCCTGCACGCGCGATGTCGTCACGCTCGTTGCAGACCATCGCATCGGCGCGGTGCGCGAATGGCTCGCCTCCGGCACGGCCGAGGCTCACCATCAAGGCTATCCGGTCATCGGGCCACACGGTCAACCGATCGGCGTACTCACCCGTCGCGATCTGCTCGACGCCCGCCATGACGCAATGCAGACCGTCGCCAGTCTCATCCGTCGCGCGCCACTCGTGGTCGGTGAACAACACTCGCTGCGCGAAGCCGCCGATCACATGGTTGCCGAGAACGTCGGCCGCGTGCTCGTCGTCAGCGAAGAAACCAGTCCGCGCATGATTGGCATCCTCACCCGTGGCGACCTGCTCGCCGCCCATGCGCGCCGCCTGCACGAACACCGCGACGCCCGCCGTCAACTGCGCGTGCGCACGTTGCTGCGGGGAAAGCCAAACGCTTCCTGACGCAAGAGAACACGGAGCGGGTGAACGCGATCTTGCGCTCTGACGTGACGCGATCAAATTCCCCCGTCCCCTTCATTCGAGTCTACCCACGCTCGCGAAGCCGGATTCGCGGTCAGGAAACCCGCGCCTTCAGTCAACCGCGCACCGGTCGATTCAAGGTCGCGCCGCAGCCTTCACGGCCAGCTTGCATGCAAGGCCGACACCCGCTTGATCTGCGCGTCGATACGGTGCGATCACAGCCGCGAGGATTCAAGCTCGATGTCGGCGTTCTTCCATGCGAGCTTGAATCGACGCTCGGCGTCGGCGGACTCCTTGCCCTGCGTCTTGAGGCTCTGTGCCAATCCGAACAGGGACCAGCCGTTCTCCGGATTGCGCTGAAGTTCTTCCCTGTACACGTCCTCGGCATCTGCCGCGCGGCCGGCAGCCAGGAGGATGGCGCCCAGGGTATGCCTCACCGGTGCATGCCAGCCCGGAGGTTCGTCGTAGGGAATGCCGTCTTCGATCGTGGTCGCCTCGCGCAATGCGCTGACAGCCACCTCATGTTGGCCACGTGCCGCCGCCAGTTCCGCGCTCAATGTGCGTTCTGAAATGCGTGCCGAATGACTCAAGGGATAGCGGTCCCATACCAGCAGCTTTTCCATCGCCGGATCGTTGGCAAGCGGACGCAGGGCGGCAAGATGCTCGTCTGCCTGACCGAGATGCCCCTTGCGGACCGCGGCCATGCCCTGCGCGTAGTGCCAAATCGCGGTGACGTAGGGCAAGTCGGGCGCCGGGTTGCCTGCCGCGGAAACCTCGTCCCAGCGACCAAAACGCACTCGCTCGAACCACGGCGTCAGCCAGTAATGCTGCAAGCCGGCGAATCCGGGCTGGCGCATCAAATCCTGAAGGTCGGTTCGCTGTGCCGTGGCCGCTGCCGATGATTTGGCGAGCGCACTGCTGCCTTCCATGCTGGCGGCAAACCAGAGGAAATGGTGGTTGTGCGGTACATAGCCCAGTGGATAGACACCTTGCGTGTTGCCGCGGCAGATCGCGAGATAGGCATCATCGGCCTCGATCGCGCGCTGATTGGCGATCACCGCGTCATGCCAGCGCCCCACCCGCGCGTAGATGTGTGCGGGCATGTGCACGAGATGCCCCGAGCCGGGCACCAACTCGCGCAATCGATCAGCGGCATCGACGCCCCGTTGCGGATCAGCCGAGGCCTCCACGGCATGCACATAAAGGTGCAAGGCACCGGCGTGATCGGGGCTGCGCGCAATCACCGACTCGAGAAGTTCGACGACCTCCGCCGTGTTGCCCTTGGGCTGAAGCTGCGCGTCGTAGTAATCCCAGGGCTGCAGATCCATCAATGCCTCGGCATGGAGTACCGCGGCGTCGAGGTCCTGCGGGCGTTGTCGCACCAGTTCACGCGTTGCCACCGCATACGCCTCGTCGAGCGCCCGACGATCCTGCGGCGGTTGCTGCGCATATCGTGCGGAAAGCGCGGTGATGAAGGCTTGCTCGCGCTCACTCGCCTTGGGCGCGAGAGCGATGGCCTTCTGCAGTCGCGTCCATGCATCGTCATTGTCCGCCGGATCCATGCCCGCATTGACGTGCGGCCCGAGCACCAGCGAGGCACCCCACCAGCACATGGCACATGCGGGATCGAGTTCGGCAGCCTTGAGAAACGAGCGTTCGGCAGCGTCGTGATTGAAGCCGAACGTCAGCATCAATCCCTGATCAAACCAGCGCTGCACTTCCGGATGACTGCTGGTGACCGGAAACCGGTGGCTGCCCAATCCATCAAGCAGATTCGCACCAACCGCCGCAAGTTCAGGGGCAGACACCTTGGCGACCTCATCGGTGGTGGCGGGCTTGCGGCAAGCGGCAAGCGCGAGCAGGGCCAGGACGCAGGGCAGGAGCCGAGTGCTCATGGTTTTCATGCATGTCCCCAGAGGGTGGAATTCAGCGTGATTCGACGGCGCCACGGGCGGGCATTCCAGCGCCGATCCGGCCCGGGCGGCAGCGAGCCGCCATCTTCCTTCGGGCCGGGGAACGGTGCAATGTGCATGCACGACTCCATCCAGCCGGGTTCCTGCAAGATCGCGCCGGGGAGCAGCCAGGCCAGGCCTGATCATGCTGCATCGACCCGGAGAGACCTTCGCGGGCCGGCCGCGGACGCACGTACTTGTCGGTGGAATTTGGCGCCCAGATCCACGCTCGGTTTGCGGTGGTCGCCTGCACCGCCCGCTGTCCGGCCATCGGCGCCGGTCCGGCGTCGCCACTGGCATGCAGCTGAACACCGCGGCGCCTCCGGCCCGTCCGCAAGAAGCCCGCGACCCGCCCGGCGTTTTCCTTGCCCCGGCCGCGCATGCGTCCGACAATAGCGCCATGATTGACAGTCAGCGTTATCCACGCCTCGCCCGCATCGACTCGCCGGCGGACCTGCGTGAGTTTCAGGAAAGCGAGCTTCCGCAGATCGCGCAGGAATTGCGCGACTACCTGATCGAGTCGGTGGCGGCTTCGGGTGGGCACTTCGGTGCCAACCTCGGCGTGGTCGAACTGACCGTGGCCCTGCATTGGCTCTACGACACGCCGACCGATCGCCTGGTCTGGGATGTCGGCCATCAGGGCTATCCACACAAGATCCTAACCGGCCGCCGCGACCGCATCACCACGGTCAAGAAAAAGGATGGCGTGGCGCCGTTCCCCAAGCGCGACGAAAGCCCGTTCGACAGCTTTGGCGTGGGTCATTCCTCGACTTCGATCGGCGCCGCGCTGGGCATGGCGATCGCCGCACAGCGCAATGGCGATGCGCGCCGGATCGTCGCGGTGATCGGCGACGGCGCGATGACCGCGGGCATGGCCTTCGAGGCGCTCAATCACGGCGGCGACGTCGAGCCGGACATGCTGGTCATCCTCAACGACAACCAGATGTCGATCAGCGAGAACGTCGGCGCGCTGACCAAGATGCTGGCGCGGCTGATGTCGAGCCGCACGCTCAACAAGATCCGCGAGCGCGGCAAGTCGATGATGAAGCGCGATGGCCTGTTGTGGCGCGCGGCCAAGCGCTGGGAGGAGCATGCCAAAGGCATGTTCGTGCCCTCGACGCTGTTCGAGGAACTGGGTTTCCATTACACCGGCCCGATCGACGGCCACGACATTCCGCAACTGCTGACCACGCTGCGCACGCTCAAGGAACTCAAGGGCCCACGCCTGTTGCACGTGATCACCACCAAGGGCAAGGGCTACGCACCGGCCGAAGCGCATCAAATCGAATATCACGCGGTCGGCCCCTTCGATCCGCATCAGGGCGTGCTGAAGAAGGCCGCGCCGGCCAAACCGAGCTACACCGAAGTATTCGGCGACTGGCTGTGCGACATGGCCGCCGCCGAGCCGCGCCTGTACGGCATCACGCCGGCGATGCGCGAAGGCTCGGGTCTGGTGCGGTTTTCCAGGGAATATCCGCAGCGCTATCTCGATGTCGGCATCGCCGAGCAGCATGCGGTGACGCTCGCCGCCGGCATGGCCTGCGAGGGCGCCAAGCCGGTGGTGGCGATCTATTCGACCTTCCTGCAACGCGGCTACGACCAGCTCATCCACGACGTCGCCTTGCAGGACCTGGACGTGCTGTTCGCGATCGACCGCGCCGGCGTGGTCGGGCCTGATGGCGCCACGCATGCGGGCAGTTTCGATCTGTCCTACCTGCGCTGCATCCCCAACATGATCGTGATGGCGCCGTCCAATGAGGACGAATGCCGCAAGCTCCTCACCACCGGCTTCCTGCACAGCGGTCCGGCCGCGGTGCGCTACCCGCGCGGCACGGGTACGGGCGTCACGATCACGCCCGAGCTCGTGCCACTGCCGATCGGCAAGGCTGAAGTGCGTCGGCGTGGTCGCGGCATCGCCCTGCTCGCATTCGGCGCAATGGTCACGCCCGCCGCAAAGGCGGCCGAGACGCTCGATGCAACGCTCGTCGACATGCGCTTCGTCAAACCACTCGATGAAACCCTGCTGCACGAACTGTCCAAGTCACACGCGGCCTTCGTGACGATCGAGGACAACTCGATCATGGGCGGCGCCGGCAGTGCGGTCGGCGAATGGTTGCACGCGAGCGGCCTTGCGCTGCCCCTGCTCCAACTGGGTCTCTCCGACGCCTTCCTCGAACACGCGAGTCGCGACGAACTGCTTGCCCATGAAGGGCTGGACGTCGCCGGGATCGAAGCGGCCGTGCGCAGGCGCTTTGCCGATCTGCTTGCGGCCGCGGCGCTGCGCAACGCCGTGTAGGGCAAATGCACTCAGGCGGCGTAACCGCCAGCGACACCCTTGGTGACGAGCGCCACGGCATCGTGTGGATGCAGGCTTTCGTGGTGCGCGGCGCGAACGCGGAAGTCGACGATATGCGGGTCGGCATCGAGCACGCGCTGGATGCGCCGCGCGGCGTCCTCGCAGAACATGAGGTTCTGTCCGTTCGCCAGCGCAAATGCCTGTTCATCCTCGCGCTTGACCGCAGTCTGCACCGGCGTGCGCAGCGTGCTTTCGACCGCGTCGATCCAGGCATCGAGTGCGAAGCTTGCGCCTTCAGCCAGCCGCAGTTGCAGTTGCGCACTGCTGCGCTGGCTGTGGGGGGTGGCAACGATGCCCTCGCTGCTGCCGAGCCAGGCGAGCACGGCGTCGCGATCAAGCGGCGCAGCCAGCGGAAAATCCTGCGCGAATTGCTGCTGGATCAATTGCCGCGCGAGCGCCGCCGATGCCGGGCAAGTACTCGAATACGTGATCTCGAGTCCGGCCTCGGCCACGAAGTTTTCGCGCACGAGACTGGCCGCGACTTCAACCGGATAGGAGCGCCAGCCACTGTGCGCGCTGGCCAGCGCCGCGCGGCGCACCAGATGATCGAAGCGGATCCGCACGCGCGCCCGCGTCGAAAGCTCGGCGTGCGAATGCAGGAACTCGCGCAGCAGGCGCCGCAGTCCCGTCGGGGCGAGCGGCTCGACCGCGAGGTGCCGTTCGAGCAGGAGGTACAGGCGCGACATGTGGATGCCGCGCGCATTGCTGCTGGACAGATCGACGAAGGCATCCACGCGCGCGCTCACACGCTGCGCGCGACCCTCGCCATCCAGCACGAGCACCGGCATCTCGATGCATTCCATGCCCACCGCATCGAGCGCGCCGGCGTGATCGGCATGGCTTTCGAGCGCGATGTCGGGCAAGGCGCGGACGGAGGATTCTGGGGCAGACATGGGATCAGCGAGCGGGGCGTCGGTGCCGGATGGACTGAACGCATTGTAATTGGAGCGCGGCGCGGACATCTCAAGGGCTCGCCAACGCGGCTCCGGCGCGACGTGCACGCCAGGCGGCGAGCGTCGCGCGCAATGGCACGCGCGCAAGTCGGTCACACAATGCCTGCAAGGGCTCGGCGGCAGCCTGCGCGCGCCGCAGGCGCCAGCGATCGGCGCTGAGCGTCGCCGCGCTGATCGGGTCGAGTCCGTGCGGATCGACCGCATCGGCGTGAACGCGCAGTGCATCCAGCCATTCGCGCAGAAGCTCGGCCGAAGCCACGCCGGGCCGAGCGAGATCGCCACGCGCAAGCCGATGGCGTGCGAGCAGGTCGAGCGGCAGCGGCAAGCGACCCGCCGTCAGTGCGGCGGCCAGATTGGCGCATTCGCGCACGACACGGGCAAGACTGCGCGCCCGGCTCAGTGCTGCGACATCGAGCGGAGAAAACAACTGCGCCTGAATCCGTACCAGCGGCTGATACAGGGTGGCGAATTCGGCCAGCAGACCGTCCCCATCGCTGGCGGGCGCGGCCTCGCGCAAGCTGAAGGCCGCCGCGCACACGGTTTGCCACGACTCTGGCGCAACTCGCGCCAGCGGCACGGCGGCAGCCAGCGCCTGGGTCAGGGGATGACTGGCTTCACCTCGTCCGGCCGCGGCCAGTTCCTCCGTCCACCATTGCAGCTTGAACAGCGCCGGCTGCGGCTCGGCGATGCCGAACGCGGCGTACTCGAGCTCATGAACGAGGCAGGCGAAGGCCGCTTGCGCCGCGCGCAGCGGCTGCGGCGTGAAGGCCAGCGCAAGCTCGAGCTCGGGCGCGGTCTGTGCCCACTTGCCGATGAAGCTGCCGAGCACGCCGTCGTCGTCGACTTCGCTCATGCCCCGAGACCAAGCGCGACAATCAATTCGATCGGTGTGTCGACGATGCCATCGGCCTGCCAGGCCTGCGGCGGCTCGCCATCGAGATAGCCCCAGCCAGCGACTAGCGTGCGGGTTCCGGCAGCGCGTCCAGACACGACATCGCGCAGGTCATCGCCGACCATCACCGCCTCGGCGGGCATGACGCCGAGCTGGGCGCAGGCATGCAGCACTGGCGCCGGATCGGGCTTGCGAACCGGCAAGGTATCGCCGGTCACGAGCACGGCACTGCCGGCGAAAAACTCCATCTGCGCGAGCAGTGGCCGTGCCAGCCAACCCGGCTTGTTGGTGACGATGCCCCAGGCAATCGAACGCGCGGCAAGCGCTTCGAGCACCTCCTGGATGCCGTCATAGAGTCGCGTGTGTTGCAGCATCGCCACCGAATAGATGTCGAGAAAGCGCGGCAGCCACTGATCGATCATTGCTTCGTCGACTCCGGGCAGGCCCTTGCGCAGCATCGCGCGGCCACCAGCGGAGACGACCCGGCGCACATCCTCGAACGCTGGCTGCGGCGCACCCAGTTCGATGCAAAGTGACTGCACCGCGGCGACCAGATCGGGCGCCGAGTCGATCAAGGTGCCGTCGAGATCGAACAGCACCGCGCGCGGCGGCTGGTTCATGCAGGGCGCGTCGCGCAGGCGAGATAGTTCACCGCGACGCTGCGCGTGAGCCAGGCGCGGTGCGTGAATGGATTCCAGGCCAGGCCCGAGATGTCGTCGACGACCAGACCTGCGACGCGCAGTGCCGCGGCCAATTCGCTCGGCTTGATGAACTGCGCATAGTGATGGGTGCCGCGCGGCAACAGCCGCAGCAGATGCTCGGCGCCGAGGATCGCCGCGCCGAACGCAATCGGCGTGCGATTGAGCGTGGAAACAAACAGCTTGCCGCCAGGTTTGAGCATGCGCGCACAGGCGCGCACCACGCTGCCCGGATCGGGCACGTGTTCGAGCATTTCCATGCAAGTGATGAGATCGAACGTGGACGGCATCGTCTCGGCGAGCGCCTCGGCCGATGTCTCGCGGTAATCGACTTCGAGTGCAGACTCGTGCAGGTGCAGGCGCGCGACATCGAGCAGGGCCGGCGCCAGATCGATCGCGGTGACCTGCGCACCGGCGCGCGCGAGCGCCTCGCTGAGCAGTCCCCCCCCGCAGCCGACATCGAGCGCACGCGCGCCCTTCGTCGCGGCACGCCCGGCGACATAGGCCAGCCGTACGGGATTGAGATCGTGCAGCGGGCGCATCTCGCCCAGCGGATCCCACCAGCCAGCTGCGAGGCGCTCGAACCGGGCCGTCTCGGCAGGATCGACGTTGCCGGCAGTCGCGGCGGCAGAAGTCATGGCGCCAGACGCTCGCGCCAGCGCCGGGCCTTGTCCATCAGCTCGCTCGCATCGAGCCCGGTCAGTGCGCGATCGCGCAACTGGCGTCGGCCGGCAATCCAGACATCGCTCACCTGATGGCGACCGGCGGCATAGACGATCTGCGAGGTCACGTCGTAAAGCGGCTGGGTTTCCAGGTCATCGAGACGGATCGCGGCCAGATCGGCCTGCTTGCCCACCTCGATGCTGCCGATGCGCGCCTCCCAGCCGAGCGCCCGCGCGCCGCCCAAGGTGGCCGCCCGCAGCGTGGCGGCAGCATCGAGTGCGCGGGCGTCACCCGCCACGGCCTTGGCGACCAGTGCCGCACTGCGCATCTCGCCAAGCATGTCGAGGTCATTGTTGCTGGCACAGCCATCGGTGCCGATGGCGAGATTGACCCCACCGCGGCGCAGCTTTTCGGCAGGACAGAAACCCGATGCGAGCTTGAGGTTGGATTCCACGCAGTGCACGACCGAAACACCGGCCTCGGCGCAGGCGGCGATCTCGGCATCCGTGAGCTGGGTCATGTGCACGGCGATCAGATGATCGTTGACCAGACCCAGAGACTGGATGCGCGCGAACGGGCGCGCGCCATGCTCGCGGCGCGAGTCATCGATTTCCTGTGCGGTCTCGTGCAGGTGCAGGTGCACCGGCAGGTCGAGCTGGTCGGACAACACGCGGATGCGCTCGAAACTCGCATCGGCCACGGTGTATGGCGCATGCGGCGCAAGCGCAGTCCCGATCAAGGCCTCGCTGCGATATTCGTCGTGGACGGCCAGTCCCTTCTCGAAATACTCGTCGCGGCTCGCGGCCCATGCGGTCGGGAACTCGATCACCGGCAGGCCGACCATTGCGCGGAAACCCAGACGCCGATAAGTCGCGGCCTGCACGTCGGGGAAAAAATAGTTCTCGTTGCAGCACGTGGTGCCGCCGCGCAACATCTCGGCGACCGCATACTCCACCCCGTCGCGCACGAACTCCGCGCTGAGCGCGCGCGCCTCGGCCGGCCAGATGTGCCCCTGCAACCATTCCATCAGCGGCAGGTCATCAGCGAGCCCGCGCATCAGCGCCATCGGATTGTGGGTGTGCGCGTTGATCAGGCCTGGAATCAACGCGTGCCGTGCCAGCTCCACCCGCTCGCGCGGCGCAAAGCGCTCACGCGCCTGCGCCAGCGGCAGCACGGCAAGGATCGCGCCGCGCTCGATCGCAACCGCATGGCCTTCGAGAACGACGCCCTGCGGTTCAACCGGGATCAGCCAGCGCGGCTCGATCAGCAGGTCGATGGGTTGCGGCGATGCAGGCATCGGCGCGTCATTTGACCCGCGACATGTACTCGCCGGTACGCGTGTCGACCTTGATCTTTTCGCCTTGGGCGACGAACAAGGGCACACGCACCACCGCGCCGGTCTCGAGCTTGGCCGGCTTGCCGCCACCACCCGAGGTATCGCCACGCACGCCAGGATCAGTTTCGCTGATTTCCAGTTCGACGAAGATCGGTGGCGTCACCGTGAGCGGCGCGCCGTTCCACAGGGTCATGATGCACACTTCGTTGCCCTTGAGCCACTTGGCAGCATCGGCCATCGCGTTCTCGTCGGCGGCGATCTGCTCGTGCGAAGTGGGGTCCATGAAGTGCCAGAACTCGCCATCGGAATAGAGGAACTCCATGTCGGTGTCCATGACGTCGGCGGCATCGACCGAATCGGTCGATTTCATCGTCATTTCCTGGGTGCGACCGTTCTTGAGGTTGCGATACTTGACGCGGGTGAAGGCTTGGCCCTTGCCGGGCTTGACGTACTCGGTGTCGACGATCGTGCACGGATACCCGTCGACGATGATCTTCTGCCCGTTCTTGACATCGTTCATGCCATAACTGGCCATGCGCAACTCCTGATATGAAAATTCGTGAACGCGCCACGCCGTGGGCGCGAATGCCGCCTGCATCCCGATACAATGGCCGGACGAACCATCCGGTCGGTCAAGCAATCCCGCCATGATACCTGCTAGACGCCCGGTCGCGCAGCCAATCCGTTGGCAACAACTCTGGCGCGAAGCGGTCACCAATGCCCTTGAGCTGCTCGATCTGCTCGGGCTGTCGGCGCACGCCGAGAGCTTGCTGGCAGACGGCGACGCAGGCTTCCCGACCCGCGTTCCGCGCGGCTTCATTGCCCGCATGCGTCACGGCGATCCACGCGATCCGCTGCTGCTGCAGGTGTTGCCGCGTGCCGCCGAAGCCCTGGATGTACCCGGCTTCAGCGACGATGCGGTCGGCGATCTGGCCGCTCGAAGCACCAGCGGCGTATTGCGCAAGTACCACGGCCGCGCCCTGCTGATCGCCACCGGCTCGTGCGCGGTCAACTGCCGCTACTGTTTCCGCCGACACTTCCCCTATGCCGAGGAAACGGCCGCCGCAGGCCACTGGCAGGCGGCGCTCACCAGCATTGCCGCTGACACCTCGATCAGCGAGGTGATCCTGTCCGGCGGCGATCCCCTGTCCCTGGGCACAGCCAAGCTCGCCGAGCTGGGCGCCGGACTGGCGCGGATACCCCACGTACGCCGCCTGCGCATCCACAGCCGCCTGCCGATCGTGCTGCCCGAGCGCATCGATGAGGAATTCTGCAGCTGGCTCACCGACCTGCCGCTGCAGAAGGTGATGGTCGTACATGCCAACCACGGCAATGAAATCGACGCCGCGGTGAGCGCCGCCTGTGCGCGTCTGCGCGAGTGCGGTGCGAGCCTGCTCAACCAATCCGTGCTGCTGCGCGGGGTGAACGACAACGCGCCGGTGCTGGCCCGGCTGTCCGAGCGGCTGTTCGCCGCAGGCGTGTTGCCCTACTACCTGCACCTGCTCGACCGCGTGCGCGGCGCCGCCCATTTCGAGGTTGATGCTGCCTGCGGGCGCAGACTGATCGAAGAGCTGCGGGCATGCCTGCCCGGTTATCTGGTGCCGCGCCTGGTGCGTGAAATCGCCGGGGCGTCCAGCAAGATTCCGCTCGAAACCGCACCGATGATGGCGCCCGATGGCCGAATCGAGTAAATATCCACCCAAGAACCCGGTCGTGCTCGCACACGCCGGCCTGCCATCGGCCAGGACGCCGGCCTTTGCTCGTGCATGCGTCCGGGCCGATCTTCCCAGCCTGGCCGTTCACTGACCCTGACGCTTCCCCATGACCAAACTCAATACGCTCATCAGGCTCCTCATCGTCGACGATTCAGTCGAAAGCGCCGAGCAAATCATCAGCATCCTGCGCAACGGCGGCATCGCGGTACGACCGTCGCGCGCGACCAACGAGGCCGAGCTCGAGGCCGAATTCGGGCAGCAGCCACCCGACCTGGTGGTGGTCACGCTCGACGGCACCAGCCTGACGATGCCGCAGGTGCGCGACATCGCCGAACGCAGCGGCCGTGACGTCGCCCTGATCGCCACCGCCACCAGACTGGTCGACGATGCGATCGTGCAGGCGTTCAAGGACGGCGCGCGCGCGGCGATGCTGCGCACCTCGCACGAGCATGTGCAGATGGTGGTGCGGCGCGAGTACGACGGCCTGATCATGCGTCGCAGCGTGCGCCGGCTCGAAGCGGCCTTGCGTGAATCCGAGCGGCGTGGCGATGCCCTGCTCGATTCCTCACGCGATCCGATCGCCTTCGTCCATGAAGGCATGCACGTGCGCGCCAACAAGGCCTATCTGGAAATGTTCGGCTACGACAGCTTCGAAGACCTCGAAGGCATGTCGATCCTCGACATGATCGCCGCGCCCGATGCCGACGACTTCAAGGCCCTTCTCAAGCGACTGTCCAAGGGCGAAAAGCCGCCGCAGCGCCTCAACCTCAAGGCGCAGCGCGGCGACGGCTCCACCTTCGATGCCGCGATGGAGTTTGCCGAGGCCAGCTTCGAGGGCGAACCCTGCCAGCAGATCACATTCCGTCTGCAGGCCTCGGATCCGGCCCTGCACGAAAAGCTCGACGAACTGCGTACCAAGGATCTGGTCACCGACCTGTTCAACCGCACGCATACGATCACCGAGCTGGAAAACGCCTGCGCGCGCGCCGCCAATGGCACCATCGATCAGGCGCTGCTGCTGGTCGAGCCGGACAATTTCCGCAGCGTGCTCGACAGCATCGGCATCGGCAACGCCGATCTGCTGCTCGGTGACATCGCCACCCTGTTGCGCAAGCAGCTCGACGAGGACGACATCGCCGGCCGCGTGGGCGACCATCTGTTCGCACTGCTGCTCGGCAAGCGCGATGCCGAAGCCACCAGCAAGTTCGCCCAACGTCTGCACGCTGCATTTGCCGAGCACATCTTCGAGGTCGGCAAGCGCTCAATCAGCCTCACCGCGAGCATCGGTGGCGTTCTGCTCGGCGAGAAGAACGCACGCGCAGACACTCTCATGGCCGATGCCGCGACCGGCCTGCGCCAGGTCCAGACCGAAGGCGGCAATCGCGTGCATATCCACGACCCTTCGGCGCAGGACAAGGCCGCCGCCGAAAGCACAAAGCGCTGGGTCGGCCTGATCGACCAGGCGCTCGCCACCGACGGCTTCGTGCTTTACCACCAGCCGATCATCAGCCTGCACGGCGCCGAAGGCGATTTCTACGAAATCCTGCTGCGCATGGCCGGACCCAAGGGCGAGATTCCGCCCGGCCACTTCCTGCCGATCGCCGAACGCAACGGACGCATGCCGGCAATCGACCGCTGGGTGATTTCCAAGGCGATTCAGGCGATCGCCGAACGCGAACGCGCCGGCCACCGGACCACCTTCTTCATCAAGCTCACGCCACAGTCACTGGAAGACCAGACCTTGGTGCCGTGGATCGCGCAGCAGCTCAAGACCGAACGCCAGCGCGGTGATTCGCTGGTGTTCGAAATGCCCGAAGCAAAGGTGGTGACCAGCCTCAAGCAAGCGCGTGCGTTTGCCAAGGCACTTGAGCAGATCCATTGCCAGTTTGCGCTCGAACAATTCGGCGCCGGGCTCAATTCGTTCCAGTTGCTCAAGCACGTGCCCGCGCACTACCTGAAGATCGACCGCCATTTCATGGCCGACCTGCCCAAGCAAAAAGAGAACCAGGAAAAGGTCAAGGACATCTGCAATCAGGCGCATCAGGCTGGCAAGCTCACCGTGGCCGAATTCGTCGAAGACGCCGCCAGCATGTCGATCCTGTTCGGTTGCGGCGTCAACTTCGTGCAGGGCAACTTCCTGCAGGAACCGGAAAAAGTCCTCAGTCACGTGGCCTGACGCACGCTCCGGCACCAGAAGGAAACGGGCAGCCGCGGCAGCGGCTGCCCATCACGGTCAATCGCGGATATCAGCGCGCACGCAAGGCGGCAATGCGCTCCTCGAGCGGCGGATGACTCATCAGCAGGCGAGCGATCCCGCCTTCGCCGGAAATGCCGAACGCGGCGAGTGCCTTGGGCAGGCTGCTCTCGCCCTGATTGCCGGCCAGGCGCTGCAAGGCGGCAATCATCGACTCGCGCCCGGCCAGGTTCGCGCCGCCCGCATCGGCACGGAACTCGCGCCAGCGCGAGAATGCCATCACCACCAGCGAGGCGAGCATGCCGAGCACGACCTGCAGCACCATCACGATCGCGAAGTAGGCAATGCCGCCACCGCTGTCACGGTTGCCGCTGATCGCCCGGTCGACGAGCGTACCGATCACGCGGGCGAGGAAGATCACGAAGGTGTTGAGCACGCCCTGCAACAGCGCCATCGTCACCATGTCGCCATTGGCGACGTGGGCGATCTCATGCCCGAGGACGGCATCGACCTCGTTGCGCTCCATGTTCTGCAGCAGGCCAGTGCTCACCGCCACCAGCGAACTGTTGCGCGTCATGCCGGTGGCAAACGCATTCATGTCGGGCGCGTCGTAGATCGCCACTTCGGGCATGCCGATGCCGGCCTTCTCGGCGTGGCGGCGCACGGTATCGACCAGCCATGCCTCGGTGGCATTGCGCGGCTGGATGATGACTTGCGCGCCGGTCGTGAACTTGGCGATCCATTTGGACATCGCCAGCGAAATGAACGAGCCACCCATGCCCATGACCGCGGACAGGATCAGCAAGGCCTCGAGGTTCAGACCGCCGCGCCGATAGGCGTAGACGTCGATGCCGGTGAGCTTGACGACGATCGTCAACAGCGCCATCACGGCCAGGTTGGTGAGCAGGAACAGTACGATACGCTTCATGCAGAACCCCAGAGTAGAACGTTGGATGCAATGCCCATGCTACGCGATGTGCGCGCACTTGCCTTGTGATGGGGGAGCGCCAGAGGCTTTCAAGCTTCATGCCGGCAAGACCCCGGGGGATTGGACCCGGACCGTCACCGCGGGTTCCCGCGGATGAGCGGCTATCGCGGTCGCTTCGCACCTTCGCCGACCGGCCGCCTCCACCTGGGTTCGCTGGTCGCCGCACTCGGCAGTTGGCTGTTTGCACGCGCCGCAGGCGGGCAATGGCTGCTGCGCATCGAGGATCTCGACCACGACCGCGAAGTCCCCGGCGCGGCGCAGGACATCCTCGCCACACTCGCCGCGTTCGGGATGCAGTCCGACGGACCGGTGATCGTGCAGAGCGAGCGGATCGAACGCTACGCGGCGGCGCTGCGCGAGTTGCAGGATGGCGGTCACGCCTATGCGTGCTGGTGCAGCCGCTCCGATCTGGAGCCCCACGCGGGAATCCATCCTGCGACCTGCGTGGCAACGCCCACTGCCCGCACACCGGCGTGGCGCCTGCGCGTAGGCGGCGCAGTGATCGGCTTCGATGATGCAATCTGCGGCGCGCAACGACAGGACCTTGCCCGCGCCGTCGGCGATTTCGTCGTCTGGCGCGCCGACGGCGTGTGCGCCTACCAGCTTGCAGTGATCGTCGACGATGCGGCCCAAGGCATCACCGATGTCGTGCGCGGCGCCGATCTGCTCGATTCCACACCGCGCCAGATCCTGTTGCAGCAGATGCTCGGCCTGCCCCGGCCACGCCATGCACACCTGCCACTGGTGCTCGATGCCCAGGGCGGAAAGCTCGGCAAGCAGGATGCGGCATGCCCGGTCGATGCAGGCGATCCGCTGCCCGCACTGCGTGCGGCTCTGCGTCACCTTGGCCAGATCGTTCCGCCTGCCGACTCGGTCGATGCGCTGCTGGAACAGGCCGTGCGCGGCTTCGATATCCACCGCATCCCGGCCAGCTCGGCCGGCGATCATGTCGCAGCGCATAATGCATCGCGCTGACGAATCGGCACACACTGCACATTCAAAAGCGAACTTCGCCGTCCATTTTTCCAACAGGAGTCAGTCATGACGACACGCGTCGCCCTCGTCACGGGCGGTACCGGCGGCATCGGTACCGCAATTTGCAGGTATCTGGCCTCGCAGGGCCACAAGGTGGCCACCAACTATCGCGACGAAGGCAAGGCTCGCGCGTGGCAGGAAGCGCAGAAGAAGGCCGGCTTCGACTTCGGCCTGGCCAAGGGCGATGTCGCCGATCCCGCCACCGCCGAGGCGATGGTGCGCGAGGTCGAGCGCCAGCTCGGACCAGTCGACATCCTCATCAACAACGCCGGCATCACCCGCGACACCACCTTCCACAAGATGAGCGCAACGCAGTGGCAGGACGTGATCTCGACCAACCTCGGCTCGTGCTTCAACGTCACCCGCCCGGTGATCGATGGCATGCGCGAGCGCAAGTGGGGCCGCATCGTGCAAATCAGCTCGATCAATGGCCAGAAGGGCCAATACGGCCAAGCCAACTACGCAGCCGCCAAGGCCGGCATGCATGGCTTCACGATTTCGCTGGCGCAGGAAAACGCCAAGTTCGGCATTACCGTGAATACCGTCTCGCCCGGTTATGTCGGCACCGACATGGTGATGGCCGTGCCCGAGGACGTGCGCAGCAAGATCGTCGCGCAGATTCCGGTGGGGCGCTTGGGTGATCCCGACGAGATCGCCTTCGCGGTCGGTTTTTTCGTCGACGACCGCGCGCGCTGGATCACCGGTGCGAACCTCGCGATCAACGGTGGCCAATACATGGGTTGGTGATGCGCGCGCTGATCCGACGCCCTCCGGCGTCGGATGCGCGCATCACCAGGTGAGGCATGGATGCCGAACGGGCCGCGTCCCAGGGACGGATGCTTGCCACGCCTTGCGCTGACCCGACGCCCTCCGGCGTCGGATGCGCGCATCACCAGGTGAGGCATGGATGCCGAACGGGCCGCGTCCCAGGGACGGATGCTTGCCACGCCTTGCGCTGATCCGACGCCCTCCGGCGTCGGCTGCATGCGCTTTGCCCCGGACGGTGGCTGCAGCGCCCGCCAGGTGAGGCAGGTCGAGCGCAGGCGCAGGGCCGAGTGGGCGAACGGGCACCCTTGGCCCGCCGACCCGGCTCGGTCCAGCCGATCATCCTCGCGCGGCGCGCACCCGTGGCCGCGGCCGCCGCTCGACATCGGCCGAAGCATCGCAACTGGTGCGCCGCACCACATTCTGCTAGCGTGGCGGCATGACCACGTCCCGCATCATCAAGAAGTATCCCAATCGCCGCCTCTACGACACCGAGATCTCCAGCTACATCACGCTGGAAGAAATCCGTCAGCTGGTGCTCGACAACGAGGAATTCGAAGTCCGCGACGCCAAGACCGGCGAGGACCTCACACGCTCGGTCTTGTTGCAGATCATCTCCGAGTACGAGGATCGCGGGCAGCCTATGTTCACCAGCAAGCTGCTGTCGCAGATCATCCGCTTTTACGGGGACTCGATGCAGGGCTTCATGGGCGCCTACCTCGAACGCAGCCTGCAGGTGTTTCTCGACCAGCAGACCCAGTTCCGCAGCCAGCTCAACAACATGCTGGGACAGGGTCCGTGGTCGATGCTCAATGATCTCACCGAGCGCAACATGGACATGTGGAAGTCGATGCAACAGGGCTTCCTCACGGCCGCGGCCAGCAGCATGCGCGGCAACGCCCCCGACACCGGTGAGCGTCCCAAGAAAGACTCCAAATCCTGATCATCCGGCCTGCCGCAGATCGGCCGCGCCTCCGCGCCGCTGTCTGCCGTGCGTGCCCGAACTTCCGAGAGGACATCCATGAACGATCGCGTCGCCGTCGTCACCGGCGGTATTGGCGGACTGGGCACCGAAATCTGCAAGGCGCTGGCGCGTGCCGGCCGCAAGGTCGTTGCCGCCGACTTGGCAGCCCGCAGCGAGCGGGTGGCGGAATTCCGTACCGAAGTTGCTTCCTTTGGCGAGCAGATCACCTTCGAGCCGCTCAACGTCGCCGACCGTGACGATTGCGCAAGCCTGGTCGATCGCGTCGGCAAGCAGCACGGTCCGGTGTCGATCCTCGTCAACTCGGCAGGCATCACGCGTGACACCAGCCTGCGCAAGATGGATGACGCGCAGTGGGACGACGTGATCCGGATCAATCTCAGTGGCGTGTTCAACATGTGCCGGCTGGTGGTCGACGGCATGACCGGCCAAGGCTTCGGTCGCATCGTCAACATCTCTTCGGTCAATGGCCAGACCGGCCAGTTCGGCCAGACCAACTATTCGGCGGCCAAAGCCGGCCTGCACGGTTTCACGATGGCGCTTGCGCGAGAAGTGGCGAAGAAGGGCGTCACCGTGAACAGTATTTCGCCGGGCTACTGCGACACGCCAATGGTGCGCGCCGTGCCCGAAGACATCCGCAAGCAGATCGTCGCCTCGATTCCGGTTGGCCGTCTGGGCGAGCCGCGCGAGATCGCGCGTACCGTCAGTTTCCTCACCGACGAGGATGCCGGCTACATCACCGGCGCGAACATCCCGGTCAACGGCGGCTACTTCATGAGCTTCTGAGCCGCTCGCGCGCGGCTCATTCAGTAGTCATAGCCGTCGATGAAGATGAAATCATCGGGCGTGCGCACACAGTCGTAGGTCACCGTCATCGGATCGCCCGCCTCGACCACTTCGAAGTCGGTCGGACGGATCCCGTACAGCGAGTGTGAATCGATGTCGATGTCGGCATCCGACCACTTGTGCGTGGTGAAGGCATCGGCCTCGGCCGTGAGCGGAATCCCGCCGCCGTCGGAAAGAAACATCCCGTACTTCTTGAGCGAGCGCAGGATCACGCGCACCGCCTCGTTGCTGCTGAATCCGTTGATGTCGAACGAGGCCTTGAGCCGCAGCCGCGAACCATACGGCACGGCGTCGGGATGGGTGTCGGAGGTCGCGGTGGTGCCGTGCGAGGCCGGATGCACGTACTTGTGCCGCATCATCCGATTGTTGCCGAGGATGAAGCGGATCGCGTGGCCGAAATCGCCCTGGGTCTGCATCGCCGCCCACACCTCGTCGGCATTGAACAGCAGCGGCGCCACCGGAAATCCCGCACCATCGGCACTGGTGCAATGCTCGCCACGACCGTAGCGAGGGTAGACCTTGGTCAGGTCCCAGCGCAGCCCGCAGATCGTGTCGACGCCGCCGGCTCCGGCGGCATTGACGCCGTACGCCTCATAAAGAATCTTGCTGCTGTCGTTGACCACCAGCAGATGGCAGTCGTTGTCGCTGGCATCGCAGTCATAGCCCGGTGGATCGGTGCCCTCGATGCCGCCTACCGCGGGCAATGGAAACGCCATGCCCGGCGCATCGCAATCGGGGCTGTAGTAATCATCGGGATCCGGCCAGGCAACCACCGGCACAGTCGTCGTCGCAGCATTGGCATGCAACACGTACATCCCGAAATCGATCTGGAAATCGAAGTTGCGCGTATCGCCCCAACCCGACGAGGAAAACGCAGCCAGATGCGTCATCATCGCCGCCGAGTTCGGCCGCAGCGGTGCCTGACTGACATCGACGTTCCAGATCGCATTGGGCTGGGTGAAGCGCGGCAAGGGCGCCGCCACCACCGATGATCCGGAGAGCAAAGCCATCAAGACCAGTGCACGCATTTCAGATCCTCCCGGCCACATGATCGACGCCACGCCATCACAAAAACCGTGACGGCTTGCGCAAGCCGAGCTACCAGACCAGATCGGCCGGCACGTCGTCTTCGCTCGCCGCGTGCGGATCGCACAACAACACCAGCGCCTCGGCATCGATCGCCTGCGCCGCCAGCGCCACTTCACGAGTCACCAGCAGATAGCGCCCCGCCAGTTGCACCACCGCCAATTCGCCGCCGTTGAGGCGTGGCAATTGCTCGGCGGTGACGTAGATGCGGCGGATCTTGTTGTGATGCGGAAAATGTCGCGGAATGTCGGCCTCGGCGACACCTTGCCCGGCGGTCGCGAGCAGGGCCGAGAGTTTTTGCCTGCGTTCGCGTTTTTCCTTCGCGCGCGCCTCGGCTTCGCGCTGCTCGCGCTCGCGCGTCTCGCGCTCGTCCTTGCCGCGCAAGGCGTAAGCCTTGGCCAGATCGATCTCATCCCGTGCGTGCGGCGCCTGCGATCTCGGCTTCGCCTGCGGGCGCCCCGGCCCTTGCGGTTTACCGCTTGCGCCCGCTCCTGACTTGGCCGGCCGCGGCTTGGCTTCGACCTTGGGTGCCGGCTTGAAACCGGCCTTGAGCAACTGATCGCGCAGGGAATCGGACATGGATTGCAGACTCGGCACAGCCATCACGGGATTGCGGCGCAAAAGCTTACACGATCAGGGACGGCCACTTTGGAAGTTCCGGAGCCGGCAACCAGGCAGGCAGAAAAGGTCTGCCCCGCAAGCCGCGCTCACGGACGAACGCATCAATAATGCGGTGGCGGCGGCTCGTCCTGTGCGGCCGACCCGAGACTGCCGCGCACCGCCTGCAGATCGATGCGCAGCGCTTCGATCGCATTGCGCAAGGCGAGCAGGTTGCGGTCGTGGGCTGCCACGGTGTCGCTGAGCACGGCCATGGTGTCGTCGATGAACGACACACGTACTTCGAGTTCGGTCAGGCGTTGTTCGAGTGTGGCCGTCATCACGCCAAACCGGGCAGTTTCTCGATCAGGTGGCGGCCATGACGCGCACCGATCGCGCCGCGCGATTCACGCTGGGCAAGCGCCAGATCAGCGGCCGCCATCTCGCGCACGAGTTCAGCGAAGCTGGTCTTGGGCGTCCAGCCCAGGCGCTCGCGCGCCATGCTTGGATCACCGAGCAGGGTTTCCACTTCGGCCGGGCGGTAATACTGCGGATGGATGCGCACGATCACATCGCCGACCTTGACCTGGAGGCTGTCATCGCGCAGCGATTTGACTGCAGCGTACTCGTCGGCACCGGCGCCGTGGAATTCGAGTTCCATGCCCATCTCGCGCGCAGCGAGCACCACGAATTCACGCACCGAATGCTGCTGCCCGGTGGCAATCACGTAGTCGACCGGCTCGTCCTGCTGCAGGATCAACCACTGCGCCTCGACGAAGTCGCGAGCATGGCCCCAGTCGCGGCGCGCGTCGAGATTGCCCAGATACAGGCAGTGCTGCAGACCACTTGCAATGCGCGCGAGCGCACGCGTGATCTTGCGCGTGACGAAGGTCTCGCCGCGAATCGGCGACTCGTGATTGAACAGGATGCCATTGCAGGCATACAGGCCATAGGCTTCGCGGTAATTGACCGTGATCCAGTAACCATAGAGCTTGGCGACGCCGTAGGGCGAACGTGGATGGAACGGCGTGGTCTCGCGCTGCGGCACTTCGCGCACCAGACCGTAGAGTTCCGAGGTTGAAGCCTGATAAAAGCGGCAATGCTCGCCGAGGCCGAGGCTGCGGATCGCTTCGAGCACGCGCAAGGTGCCGATGCCGTCGGCATTGGCGGTGTATTCGGGTTCTTCAAAGGACACCGCCACGTGACTCTGCGCGGCCAGGTTGTAGATTTCGTCGGGGCGCACTTCCCGCACCACGCGCAGGATGCTCAGCGAATCGGTGAGGTCACCATAGTGCAGGTGCACACCGCTGCGCGTGTCGTCGAGTTCGTGATGCAGGTGGTCGATGCGCTCGCTGTTGAAGGATGACGAGCGCCGGCGCAGGCCATGGACTTCATAGCCCTTGGCCAGCAGCAATTCAGCGAGATACGCGCCGTCCTGCCCGGTCACGCCCGTGATGAGTGCGCGCTTGTGCTCCATCCAGCCCATGCTCCCTGACGAAAGCGACGATGGTAGCGGGCAGTGGCAGCGAAAAACAGCCTTGTTCCCGCCTCAAGGCCTGTTCTGGGTGCGAATGCTGCGGCCCCGTCCGATGCCGTAATAGGCGAGCCCCTCGGCCTCGACCACGGCCGGTTCATAAAGGTTGCGGCCATCAAACACGACCGGTGTGCGCAGGCATGCACGGATGCGCGCGAAGTCTGGACTGCGGAAGACCTTCCACTCGGTGACCACGACCAGGGCGTCAGCGCCTTCGAGCGCGACGTAGGGTTGAGCACACAGCAGCAGGTCTGCACGTTCGCCATACAAGCGGCGCGTCTCTTCCATCGCCTCCGGGTCATGTGCGCGCACCGTGGCACCCGCCTGCCACAGGGCTTCAAGCAGGACCCGGCTGGGCGCCTCGCGCATGTCGTCGGTATTGGGCTTGAAGGCCAGCCCCCATACCGCGATCCTGCGGCCGGCAAGCGCCCCGTCGAAATGGTCTTCGAGCATGCTGAACAGGCGGTTCTTCTGCGCCACGTTGACTGCTTCGACCGCATCGAGCAGGCGCGGCTCGCAGCCTTGCCCACGCGCAGCATGGGCGAGTGCTTTCACATCCTTGGGAAAGCACGAGCCACCATAGCCTGCGCCCGGATAGATGAAGTGATAGCCGATGCGCGGATCCGAGCCAATGCCGCGGCGCACCTGTTCGACATCTGCGCCGACACGTTCGGCGATGGAGGCGATCTCGTTCATGAAACTGATCTTGGTCGCCAGCATCGCGTTGGCCGCGTACTTGGTCAGCTCGGCCGAGCGCACGTCCATCAGCACGATGCGTTCGTGATTGCGGTTGAATGGCGCATACAGGCTGCGCAGAAGTTCGACCGCACGCGCGCTGTCGCTGCCGATGACGATGCGATCGGGGCGCAGGCAGTCCTGCACCGCATCGCCTTCCTTGAGGAATTCGGGATTGGAAACCACGTCGAAGTCGATCGCGGCCCCGCGCCGAGCCAATTCCCCGGTGATCGCCGCGCGAACGGCATCGGCCGTTCCGACCGGCACCGTGGACTTGTTGACCACGACCAACGGACGACACATCACCTGCCCGATCGTGCGCGCGACCGCGAGCACATGCGACAGGTCGGCGCTGCCATCCTCGTCGGGCGGCGTGCCCACGGCGATGAACGCCACCTGTGCCTGGGCCAGTGCCGCAGCTGCATCGTCGGTGAAGCGCAATTGGCCGCTGCCTTGGTTGCTGCGCACCAGCGGCGCCAGACCCGGCTCGAAGATCGGAATCTCGCCGCGCTGCAGTTGCGCGATCTTGGCGGCATCGATATCGACGCACACCACGTGGTTGCCCACTTCCGCCAGACAGGTTCCGGTGACCAGGCCGACGTAGCCGGTTCCGAAAATGGTCACTTGCATGAACGCACACCAAGATCCGAAGGGTCGGCAATTCTAGCCTGTGTGATCGACCGTCGGCCCTGCACGGCGCGTGTGGACGAGAATCCTCCTTCGGGCCCTTGCCGGACCGCTCCGAGCAGGCCAACCGCCGGGCACCGCCGCGCAATTCAAGATTCCCGATCGCGGCAGGAGGATCCGCGACCCCAGGCTTCCCCGGCCATCCCGCCTGCGCGCGCTCCAATCCGCATAGCCCACGGGCCCGCTTTTTTCGTCTTTCCGCAAACGGCGCGGCGAAGCAAAAAAGAAGGCGCGCCGGTTCGCGGCGCGCCCTCGTGAACTGCGTGAAGCCGGCGAACTTACTTCTTGGCCGGTTCTGCCTTGACCGCGGGCTTGGCGGCAGCCGCGGGCTTGGGCGCCTCGGCAGGCTTTTCGATGTCGAGCAGCTCGACTTCGAAGATCAGCGTCGCGTTCGGGCCGATCTGGCCGGGGCCATTCTCGCCGTAGGCAAGATCGGACGGCACGAACAGCTTGTACTTGGAGCCCACCGGCATCAGCTGCAGGCCTTCGCTCCAACCCTTGATCACGCCATTGAGCGGGAAGGTCGCCGGCTGACCACGGTCGTAGGAGCTGTCGAACTTCTCGCCGTCGATCTTGGTACCCAGGTAATTGACCTTGACCGTATCGGTGGCCTTGGGCTTGGCGCCCTTGCCTTCCTTCTCGACCAGGTACTGCAGGCCTGAGGCCGTGGTCTTGACGCCGGCCTTGGACTTGTTCTTGGCAAGGAAGTCGGCGCCTTCCTTCTTGTTCTTGTCGGCAGCGGCCTTCTGCTCGGCAACGCGCTTGGCCTGGAGCTGCTTCATGAACTCCTGACGCACCTGCAGCGCCTCTTCCTGGGTCAGCGCGGTCTTCTCGCCCTTGAGGGTCTGCTCGAGCGCCTTCTCGACCACTTTGATGTCGATGTCGTCCTTGATCTGGGTGAGACCGCGGCCGATGTCCATGCCGACCATCGTGCTGATGTTGTTCTTGTCGACGGCGACCGTCGGCGCCGCCGGCTTGGCCGCTTCCGGCGTCTTGGCCTTGTCGTCGGCGTAGGCGCCGATGGCGAAACTCGCCGCCAGCGCGGCAACAAGGGTCTTCTGCATGAAACGCGTCATGGTTGCTCCTGAAGTGAAGAAATGCCGGTCACTGCCAATCTGGCATCACGCACGGCTTAATCCGGCCGCTTGTGCGGGACCGCGTATTGTGAACATCGCCTCCGGCCTTGGCAAACCCGGAACGCGCGCCTTGGACAGCGCCGCGGCGATTTGGTTTCACGGCCGCGCCGGCCCGGATGCCGCCGAGGTCGGCCCCGCAGAATCAGACACTTGCGACGCCACAGCCGCGGACTGGCGGTGAACCCTGCAAGGATTCACCGCGCCCGGACTCACAGCAGGGCCGCGCGCTTGAGCGCGAGATAGTGCTCGACCAGCGCCGCGGGCAATTGCGCGCAGGTCACATCGAGCACATCGGCGCCCTGCGCCCGCAGCATCGCATGCACCCGTCGCCGTTGTTCGATGTACTGCGCCATCGCGCCAAGGTGGATCGCATCATCGAGGTCTTGCACCTTGGCTCGCCGACCCAGATCGACGACGTCCTCGCGCAGGCTTGCAACGCACACCAGATGACGCTTGCGCAATTGGCGCACCGCACCGAGCAGATCCTCGATGTCCTCGTCGCGCGCATTGGTGACCAGCAGCACCAGGCAACGTCGCGGCTGGCGCGCCGAGAAAGTCGAAACGGCCTCGAGATAGTCGGTCGCCACGGCCTTGGCCTCGAGGTCGAACAAGGCATCGAGCAACACGTCGATCGTGCCCAGTCCACGCCGCGGTGCGACGAACCGCGCATCGCCTCCGCTTGCCTGCAGGCCCACCGCATCACCTTGGCGCAGGGCGATCCACGCCACCATCAGCGCGGCATTGAGCACATGGTCGAAGTGCGACAGGATGCCGTCCCGCGCGAGCATGCGCCGACCGGTATCGAGCAGCAGCATGACCTGTTGATTGCGCTCGTCCTGATATTCGCGCGAGATCAGCTTGCGCATGCGCCGGGTCGCCTTCCAGTCGATCTGGCGCATCGAATCGCCCAGGCGGTATTCGCGCAGCTGCTGGAAATCGGTGCCTTCGCCACGCCGACGCTTGAGATGCGCCCCGATCACGCGCGTGACCTGCTCGGTGCCAACCAGGGCCAGTCGTGCAAGCGGCGCAAAGTTCGGATACACGCGCAGCCGCTGTCGCGCCTCGACCACGCGCTGCTGCTGCCACAACCGCAGCGGTGAATGCAGGCGCAGCATGCAGCCGGCGAACTCGAAGCGACCGCGCTCGGTGGGCGTGAGTCGATAGACCAGACGCAGTTCGCGCTGCACCGGAATCTCCACGCATTGCGGCTGGTCCTGTACCGGCCATGCGCCGGGATGCAGGTCGTGCACATCCAGACGCAGTGCCTGATGTCCGTCGTGACGCAAGCGCAGTGCGATCTCGCGCTCGACACCGACCGGCACCACCGCCGGCGCCTCGCGTTCGACCACGGGTGTCGACAAGCGCTGCAGTTGCCGGACATCGACAATCGCGAGCACGGTCAGCACCACGGCCGCAACCGCAAGTGCGGCAGCGGGCAGCAAACCGGCCGCGACCAGCACGCCAAGTCCGGCGAGGCCAAGCAGGGCGATGACGAATGCGCGCGAGGGCATCACTGGCGCGGCGCTTCCACCTTGAGCAGGAGTGCTTCGAGCACGTCGTCGACGCGCCGCCCTTCGATCTGCATCTCCGGCGCCAGACTGAGTCGATGCCGCAGCGCGGGTCGCGCGATCGAACGTACGTCATCGGGCGTGACGAAATCGCGCTCGCCAAGCACCGCCTGTGCCCGCGCCGCGCGTACCAGCGCCAACGAACCGCGCGGCCCGGCGCCCATCGACAAGCCCGGCCATTCACGCGTCGCGCGCACGATCCGCACCGCATAGTCGAGCACCACCGGATCGACGCGCACCTGCGCCGTACCCAATTGCATCGCCAGAATCTGCGCCGGACGCACCACCGCGCGCACCCGCGACAGGTCGAAATCGTTGGCACTTCGGCCTGCGCTGATCGCCTCGACCATCCGCACTTCCTCGGCAAGCGGCGGATAATTCATGTGGATCTTGAGCAGGAATCGATCCAGTTGCGCCTCGGGCAAGGGATAAGTGCCTTCCTGCTCGATCGGGTTCTGGGTGGCGATCACGAAGAACGGCGGATCGAGCACGAAACTGCGCGATTCGATCGTGACCTGGAGTTCCTGCATGGCTTCGAGCAGGGCAGCCTGGGTCTTGGCAGGCGCGCGATTGATTTCGTCGGCCAGCAGCAAGTTGGCAAATACCGGTCCACGGCGGATGCGGAAGCTCTCGCTCTTGGGATCGTAGAAGGCGTGCCCACTGACGTCGCTGGGCATGAGGTCGGGCGTGAACTGCACGCGCGCATGCGTGCAGTCGAGTGCGCTGGCGAGCGACCGAACCAGCAAGGTCTTGCCCAGTCCCGGGACGCCTTCGATCAGCACGTGGCCGCCGGCGAGCAAGGCCACCAGCAGTTGATCGAGGACCTCCGCCTGGCCGATGAACGCCTGCGCGACCTGGCTACGGATCGCCGCGCAACACTGGCTCAGTGCCGCGCCAGTCATCGGCGCGACCGGCGGCATCGGCTTGGCGGGGGTGGATTCATCGCTCATGCGCACATTCCTTGGATTGATGGCCGCCCGAGGCAGCCTCGTGGGTCACGGTTCTGGATTGCCCGCAGGCATTGATGGAGCATTGCTCATTCATCGCAGGCCGAGCTCATCGAGTGCCTTCACGGTCTGCAGGAAGGCATCGGACCGGTTGATATCGGCCGGCTGCAGGGCTTGGCGAACGAAGGCGATCGGCCGACCGCGCAGCTTGGCGACTGCCGCAATCAAGTCCTCGCCGTCGAGCGCGGCAACGGCCGGATCTTCAAGCCGCAGTCGTTCGTCGAACGCGCGCCGCAAGGGCGCATACAGCGCGCTCGCCTTGCGCTGACGGATGATGAACTCGCCGGCCGCGTCAATGTGCTCGCGCAAGGCGCGCCGAGGTGCGACGGGCGCCGGCAGCAGCGGCCCCAACCGGCGGCTGCGCAGCCACAACCACGCCAGCAGGGCCAGCAACGCCGGCACCAGCGCCTGCCAGGCATGGCGGGCCAGCAACACATGCAGCGGCGGCAGGCTGCTCGCATAAACCAGATGCACACGGCCGCCCTGCAGCAAGGGCGCAAGCAATTGCCAGCTCAGCTGCGCGTTGCGTGCCTTGGACAAGTGCTGGTTGTCGAGAAACTGCAGATCGCCGATCACCGTCCAACTGCCCTTGCCCAGGAATCGCCGGCCCATGAAGTAGCCTTTTTCGGCATCTCCGACCAGCAGGTCGAAATTTTCGTCAGAGCCTTCATCGAAGGTGAACGTCCTGAAACAATCCGGCCGCATGTTCGCCTTGCTCCGGGTCTGCCCAACCGCCGACTCGGCCATGTCGACGCAGTGCATCCGCATGCCACGCTTGATGCCAAGCGCTTCGATCAGATCGCCATCCCTGCCCTCCACACCCGGCGGCACCGCGAACAGCAATCTGCCGCCATTGCCCATCCAGTCGAGCACGGCATCCACTTGCGCCTCACTCAAGGTGCGCACATCCGAACCCAGCACCAGCGTGTCGTGATCACCCATCGTCATCGCCGCGAAATCCAGCCGCGCGCGCGAGCTGACCTCGTGACCACTGGCCTGCAGGGTTTTCTTCAATGCGTAAAGCGGGTTGTATGCCGCTTCGCCCTGCAGCGGCGCATCCTGGTCGACCTCCACGAGTTCGTGACCGCTCAACCACCAGGCGCCGACCGCAACGACCAGCAGGGTGAAAAGGACGATCATCAGGAGATTGCGGCCTCTTTGCGTCATGGCACCACTGCCCTGTCTCGCTGCCAAGCGACCAGCAGGGCTTCGACTTCGCCGGGGGCCGCTGGACGCTGCGCATACGCCGTCGCTTGCCATGCGCGCACAATTCGCGCAAACAGGCCGGCGTAGGCGGAATCGGTCAAACCACGCGCACTGCGCAGACAATCGGCTTCGGTGGCCCCGGGCGGCAAGGGCGTGCCCAGCGCCACCACCAGTCGTTCCACCCCGGCGCGGTAGAGCAGCGCGAGGGCATCGCGCACGCGGTCGGCTTTCAGCAGCGCGCGCACCGCCCCTTCGATGTCGACGGGCAAAGGCTCGCGCGCCCGGATTCCATGCAGGCTCGGGGCCTGCTGCGTCCTGCGCACTTCGACACGCTCGGTGATCCACGGCAACCAGCGCCGCCAATTGGCGATGACGAGGATCAACAGTCCGGCGGCGATGATCCACAAACCGTAATGAAACACGAATCCGACGACCTCGCCGATCCGCCGGATCCATTCCGGATTGCTTGCGGTTTTGCGTTGCCCGGACTCCGATCTGGAGCGCCATTGGCTCACACGTTTGGTCGGATGCAGATCCTGACTTGCGTAGACCTTGCGCACCGCGGCCTCGAAGTCCTTGCCATCGTCGCGCCAGGCGTCACCGAAACTGTCCTGGATCGGCACGAGTTCCGAATGTTGCCCGTCAGCCTTCCCGACCGCTGGATCCGCGGCAGTCCCGGCGGTGGGCGACGCCTGCGCCGGCTGTCCGGATTCGCCGTCCACATGCACAGTCCACGGTGCCTCGCTGCCCGGATGTTCCTGCGGCGATGCCGCCACAACAGGCCTTGCCGTACCCAGGCCCAGTCCGCAAGCGAGCAAGATCGCCCCCGTGACCGACGCGAGCCGGGTCGCAATGCGGCGAAAGGCCAGCTCGATATCCCAAGCTTCCAGTTGCATGCGGCGGTTGAGATAGAGCCCGAAACCGGCGCCGATGTAAAACGGCTCGATGATGCAAGTCGCCGCCCAGAATGCGAGGTTCGACAGCAGTTGCGCCCACGGCGGCGGATTGTCGAACAAGGTCGAAAAGGTTGCCTGCACCGATTCATCGAGAAATTCGACCGGCACAAACATCAGCACCAGAACGATGAAGGAGAAATACATCATCGCTTCGAGGTTGGCGGCGACCAGGGTCACCGCACCCGCGGTGGTGCCATCGCCGCGGCCAAGTACCTGGGCGCGCTCCTTGCGCTGACTGCCGTGCACGCCTTCGAGCAGATCGATTGGCAGCAACAGCGCGCGCAGGGGATGCAGGCGCCGCCAGGTCAACCATGCCGCGGTCGCCGGCCAACCGCGGGACCACTGCGCGGCAAGCGCCTCAACCACGCTCGGCATCTGGCCGAACACGGCGCGCGCAAGCACGAACACGAGGCCGCGATCGAACAAGGGCTTGAGCCACCACATCACGAACGGCGCCACGCTGAGCAGCCCCAGCAGCCATGCCAGACCGTTGATGAGGATGAATACCGGCAAGGTCGTCAGCACCCAGACCGCAAACACCCGCGCCGCATTCGCACGCACGATCGCAAAGCCCAGGTCCGTGGCCTCCCAGGCCGATCGCGGGCGCAACTGGATGCGCAGATCGTCGACAAGCATGCGTCAGGGCCCCGTATCGCCTGACCGGATGTCGCGTCCGCCACGCCACAGCCAAGCCAGGATCAGCACCCACAGCAGGCCGCCGACGCCGTACTTGACCGATGGCGGAACCCACAGCTTGGATGACCAGTAGGCCTCGATGAATGCGGCAAAAACCAGCATTGCGAAGATGCCAAGCACGAGCTTGGCGCCGATCACGCCCGCTTCGACCAACGCCCGAGCGCGCGAGCGGCGACCTGGCGCGACCAAGGCCATGCCGACCTGCAAGCCCGCGCCGCCGCTGATGACGATGGCAAGGAGTTCGGGCGCGCTGTGCCCGGCCACGAAACTCCAGAACGGTTCGCCATAGCCGATCGAAGTCAGATGCCCGGCCACGGCGCCGATGATCGTGCCGTTCAACAGCAATACGAAGATCGAACCGATACCCGCAAGCAAGCCGCTGGCGAAAGTGCGAAAACCAATGCTGATGTTGTTGAAAATGTAGTAGCCGAACATCGTCAGATCGGCGCCCTCGCTGCGACCGATGCGATCCCTTGTCCGGGCCGGGTCGTACATCGACTCGAAGTTGGCAAGTTGCTGCGGGTCGAACAGGGAATGAATGAGTTCCGGGCGCAATTGCAACATCACCACCGCCGCGATCAGCGACAGGAAGAACAAGGCGGCCGAGACTGCCATGACGCGCCATTGCGCCCGCACCAGACGTGGAAACTGCGAAGAGAAGAACGCAAGCATGTGCTGCAGGCGCGGCGGCGCGGGCTTGTACAGCACCTGGTGTCCGCGCTGGGCCAGTGCGCGCAGCCGGTCCCTCAGTCGCACGCTGTATTCGCGCCGCTCGGCCAGTGCCAGTTGCTGGCACAAACGACGCAAGGCCAGCGGGAACTGCCCGGCGGGTATGAGTCCCTCGGCCGTTTTGCGGTCGCGCTCGCGCCGCCCCGCGTGTGCGTCAAGCCAGCGCTCGAAGTTGAGCCAATCCTGCTCGTGCTGCGCCTGGAACGCTTCCTGCTTCATGCGCGCCCCAGGAATGAGGCCGCCAGACCATGCAATCGACGCACCGCGACCGATTGCCGCGCGCCAGTGAGCATCGGCAGCAGATCCGCGAGTTCCGCCTGCCGTTCGGGCGTAAGCCGCGCACTGCGCTCGGCGAACTCGATGATCGCCGCGCGCTCCGTTGCGGGCAGCGAAATGGACGAAGCCAGCGCAGGTACGCTCGGCAACTCGCCGACGCGAACAGGGACGTCGACGTACACCACGAGGGTACCTGCGACAAGGTCGCCCAGACGCCGGCCATATGGATCGGCCAGACTCGCCACCAAACCGAATCCATAGGCAATCGGCAACATGTCGACCGTGCGCATCAGGTTGCGCACGATCGAGGCAAGCCAGGTGACCGGCGTGCCATTGGCGTTGACGACCCGCAGGCGCATGATTTTCTTGCCTGGCGTCTGGCCCTCGAGCAGCACCTCGAACAGGATCGGATAGAGCCAGATCACGGTGAACAGCGCGAGCAAATAGACGCCCGAGCCGCTCGCGCCCAGCGCAGCCAGCATGCCCGCCAAGGTGAACAGCGCTGCGGCACGGATGAGGAAATCCAGCGCCCATGCACAGGCACGCGGCAAGGCGCCGGCCGCGCGCATCTGCAGGAAGATTCCCTCGGGCGTCTCGGCGACGCGCAGTGTATCGATCATCGCACCACGGGTTCAGGCGGCCTTGACCACGATCGTGTCGGCAATCAGGTCATGCAGGCAGCGACGGTCCTCGCGGAAGATCATCAGCGGATCGCCGAGTGAAAACAACCAGCCAACGAGCGGAATCGCGCCGAGCAGGCCCACCGGCAGGCCGCGCGCGAAAATCACTCGCAGCAAACTGCAGCGATCGCCATTGCTGCGCACGATGCGCACCTTGAGCAAGCGCTTGCCCAGCGTCTGACCGTAGCGATGCAGCCAGATGCAGTTGAGGACGATCAGGCCCACCACATAGACAAGGAAGACCAGGCCGATGCCACCCAGCAGGAACTCCGAGGGCCCACCCTCATCGGAACCACCTTGCGAAAACGCGAATGCCGGAGCCAGCACCGCCACCACAATCGCGGGAACCGCGTAGCTGGCGCCATCGATGATGGCCGCTCCCAGGCGCGTGACGCGCTCGGCAAGTTCCTGACTTTCCACACCAATCCCCGGATCGATCCGGGCGGTGGGTGCGGCGTAAGGGTTGGCTGAGGACGAGGGGTTGGGTGTTGACATGAGATCCGGTCTCCCGTTCGCGGATGGGCATCGAACTGAACGATAACGGCCATTCAGCTAGCTGACTCTATCAGGAACACCGCCGCGACCCGACGGGATCCGGGCAACGGACCGCAAAGCGCGCGCTGGCGCGCTCCCATTCGGTTTTCGGCCCCTGGATCGCCAGACGACCCCTGTCTTCAGTCATGGGGACATTCCCTTGACGCGACCAAATATGGTGTTATAGTTGACTACAACACTACTTCATCAAGCGCCGACGGAGGCGACCATGTCCAAGCCCATCAGCCGCACCTACAACTTCCTCAATACCGCAGCGCGTCTGCCCAGCCGCATCCTGAACGCCTTCTACCTCGCTACAGCTGTCGCGGTGACCGGTGCGACCTTGTTTGCACTGACCCACCTGCCCAAGGTCGACCATCCCGCGCTGAGCGCAAGCGCACATGCAAGCCGCCTGACCGACAACAGCGTCTGGCCGGGCGCCGTAACCTTGCCGACCGTGACCGTGCGCGCCAGCGATGGCCAGACGGGAACGCGCCATGCATCGAACCCGACGGCGCTGGACGCCTTGGGCAACGCGCCGGCCACTGCCGCGGCGGCGCTCTCGCGCCGTGCCAAGGCCAGTCTGGCAATGCCCTACTATTCCTTCGCCAATCCGCTGCAGGTTGCCACCGAGGAATGAACGCAATGAGCATCGCCTGGAGCGACTCGACGCCGATCTATCGCCAACTGCGCGACCGCGTGGTGGCCATGATCCTCGATGGCGTCCTCAAACCGGGTGATCCGCTGCCCTCGGTGCGACAGGTGTCCGGGGACTTCCAGATCAACCCGATCACGGTGTCGAAGGCTTACCAGGAGCTGGTCGACGAAAACCTCGTGGAAAAACGCCGGGGACTTGGCATGTACGTCAGCGATGGCGCGCCCGAAGCGCTGCTCAAATCCGAACGTGAGCGCTTCCTGCGCGATGAATGGCCGCAACTGCGCGCACGCCTGGTCCGGCTCGGACTCGATCTCAAGCAATTGTTGGCGGATGCCGCCAAGGAAGATCACTCATGACCACGCTCGTTCAAGCCCGCCATCTGAGCAAGGCCTACGGCACGACCAAGGCGCTCGACGACGTGAGTTTCGACATCGAGCCGGGGCGCATCGTCGGACTGGTCGGCCCCAACGGTGCCGGCAAGACCACCGCGCTCAAGGCCATCCTCGGCCTCACCGATTTCAGCGGCGAGCTGCAAGTCAACGGCGTCGACCCGCGCAAGGATCACCCGCGGCTGATGCAGGATGTCTGCTTCATCGCAGACGTCGCGGTACTGCCACGCTGGCTGCGGGTGCGCGAGGCGATCGAATTTGTCGCCGCGGTACATCCGCGCTTTTCCCGCGAGAAGTGCCTGGCCTTTCTCGCCCATACCAAGATCGGCCACGGCATGCGCGTGCGCGAGTTGTCCAAGGGCATGATCGTGCAATTGCACCTGGCCCTGGTGATGGCAATCGACGCGCGCCTGCTGGTGCTCGACGAGCCAACCCTCGGTCTGGACATCCTCTATCGCAAGGCGTTCTACGAGAGCCTGCTCAACGACTACTTCGACGCCGACAAGACCATCATCGTCACCACCCACCAGATCGAGGAAATCGAGCACATCCTCACCGACCTCATGTTCATCCGCGACGGCAGGATCGTGTTGTCGGCCAGCATGGATGCGATCGCCGAGCGCTATGTCGAAGTGATGGTCAATCCCGACAGGGCCGAGGCGGCACGGGCGCTGGCGCCGCTCAACGAGCGCCAGATTTTCGGCAAATCGATCTTCCTGTTCGACGGCGTCGACAAGGCAAAGCTGTCCGAGCTGGGTGAACTGCACAAACCCAGTGTGGCCGACCTGTTCGTCGCCACGATGAAGGGGACTTACTCATGAAGAACCTGCCCATCCTGCTCAAACGCGAATACTGGGAACACCGCGGTGGTTTCCTGTGGACCCCGGTGTGGGTGACCGGCGGCGTCCTGATCCTCACCGTGCTGGGCATGATCGCAGCGGAAATTTTCCGCGCCCGCGCCCAGGTGCAGCTCGGCGGCTTCTCGCTCGATGCGGTGCGCGCGAGCATCAGCGCCCATGACTATGCCAACGCCGGTCGTGCCTTCGACATCAGCCAGGTGATGCTGGGGGTGGTTCCGTGCATTGCCCTGTTCTTCGTGCTGTTCTTTTACCTGCTCGGCGCGCTCTACGACGACCGCCGTGATCGCAGCGTGCTGTTCTGGAAATCGCTGCCGGTCAGTGATGCCGCCACGGTGGTGTCCAAGGCCGCGTCGGCGATGCTGGTGGCGCCGTTGATCGCGCTGCTCATCTCGACGCTTGCCTATCTCGTGTTCGTGGTCATCGTCGGCATCTGGTTCGCCCTGCATGGCCTCAACGTGCTGCCCGCGCTGATGGCTGCGCATCCCCTGCGTACCTTTTGGCACATGCTGCTGACGGTGCCGCTGGACGCGCTGTGGGCCCTGCCGGCGATCGGTTGGCTGCTGTTCTGGTCGGCCTGGTCACGCAGCAAGCCTTTCCTGTGGGCGGTGATGCTGCCTTTGCTGGTGATCTTCGCCAACGCCTGGATCGGCATGCTCGGCGGCCCCAGTTTCGGATCGACCAAACAGGTCGCCCACGTGACCGGCCGACTCCTGCTGAGCGTGATGCCCGGCAGCTGGCTGACCTCGGACATCTCGGTCGCCGGCGACAGTTGGCAAGCGGCACTGCGCAGCGAAGGCAGTCCATCGATCCTGGATCCATCGCGGATGGCGGCGGTGCTCACTTCGGCCGAGCTGTGGATCGGAGTCGTGGTCGGCGCGGCGCTGATCGCTGCGGCAATCTGGGCACGTGGGCGGCGCATCGAGACTTCGGTGTGAATGCTCCGATCCGATGCATCACGGGATCCGGAACTGCATGAACGAAAAGGGCCGCTCACGCGGCCCTTTTTTTCGCATTGGGCAGGATAGCCCGCCGCCACGCGGCAACGGCATCCCTCAGTGGATCGAATCACTGATGATGCGATAACGATTGGCAGCTTCGCGCAGGATGCCTTTCTGGTTCAGATCGATCGATCCGTCCAGCCAGTAGCGCGTGAAGATGATGCCATCGCGGCGGGAGACCACGATTGCATCGCCGTCGACATTGAGCACATCGCCATTGCGCAGATCCTTGATCGACATGCTGTCGTTGATCGCATTGCCGCCATTGACGCTCATTTCGAGCGACTTGCGCGCAGTCGAGGTCGCCGACGGCAGCTTCGCCTCGACGCGCTTCTCGGTTGCGAATTCGCGCCGCAGGGTTCCTTCGCCCTGGATCAAACCCAGCACCTGGTAGCGGTTGGTCGCGGTCTCCTTGAGCTCGCTGCGACGCAGGTCGAGGTCACCCTCGAGCCAAAAAAGCAGCGGTTTGCCTGCATCGCGCCGAACCACCGCAATCACGCCATCATCGACATACAGCGTGTCGCCGGAACGCAGCTTGTTGACAGCCAAGTTGCCCGAAGCCGCGCGTCCATCGTTGAGCGATTTTTCCATGCGCTCGCGCACTGCAGCCTCACCCGTCAGCGCGCCCGCTCCGGTCGCCTGCCCCGCCGCTGCCCTCACCCCTGCGCGACCATTGCCATTGGCCGCAGGCGCGGTCGCAGCCGCGGCAAGCTCACGCTCCAGGCGCGCTTTCTCGGCGGCGACGCGCTCGGCCTCAAGACGCGCCTTGGCGGCTTCGGCCTCGGCTTGCACCTTGGCCGCATCGGCTTCCGCGCTGGCCTTTTCCGCTGCCGCCTTGGCGGCTTCGGCTTCAGCCTTGGCGGCTTCCGCTTCAGCCTTGGCAGCTTCGGCTTCGGCCTTGGCTTTTTCGACCTCGGCGCGGCTGCGCTGCGCTTCGATGCGCGCGCGCTCGGCAGCCGAAGGCTCCGCGGCTGCCTTGGCTGCATTCTTGTCCTCGATGCGCACCAGCACGTTTTCGTAGAAGCCATCGCGCATCACGACGTTGGCCTTGCCACCCGCACGAACCTTTGCCGCGATCCTGGCGTGCCATTCATGCGGCGCGGTAATGATCAGACGGGCGCCCGAAGCGGCAGCCTCGCGGCCAAGCTTGGACAATGTGGCGTCGGCGCTGCCGCTCTGGAAACTCGCTCCGCTGATGTCGGCGCTTTCCTGGGCAAACGCAGCCGATGCGACCAGGGCGAGGGCAAGGAAGGATTTTTTTAGCATGACGATTGCAACCTTGTGTTGAGCTTTCAGGCGCCGCCTTCAGTCAAGTCGACCGGCGCGACGAAATGCGCGACCCGATGGATCGCAGCTGCGTGAAGGCGTCAGGGCACGCCTTTTTGATGCGCCAATCGGGCGCAGAAGAAGCAGGCTTGTGCGCAGCCCCCGTTGGACCCGCGCGCCGCCGCGAGGGCGCCGATTATCCGGATCGAGCGCGCCCGTGCATATGCCATAGATCACATGTTGCGGTTTCGTTCAGCCACCGGCCGAACCCCCATGGGTTCCCCCCTTGGTCAGCGCCGTCGGGTCGAGCAATTTTTGCAATTCTTCACGCGGCAAACCGGTGGTTTCCAGCGCCACATCGAGAATCGGCCGGCCTTCCTTGTAGGCCTGCTTGGCGGTTGCGGCGCCCTTGTCGTAGCCGATCACGGCATTGAGTGCGGTGACCAGGATCGGATTCTTGTCGAGCGCCTGCCGGATCTTGTCCTCGCGCACCTTGAATCCCGCGATCGCCTTGTCGGCCAGCAGGCGCGAAGCATTGGCGAGCAGCTCGATCGACTGCAACAGGTTGAGAGCGATCACCGGCAGCATCACGTTGAGCTGGAAATTGCCGCTCTGTCCCGCGATCGTGATGGTGGCGTCATTGCCGATCACCTGCGCGCAGACCATCGCCATCGCCTCGGGGATCACCGGATTGACCTTGCCCGGCATGATCGAGCTGCCCGGTTGCAGGGCCGGCAATTCGATTTCACCAAGCCCGGCGAGCGGGCCGGAGTTCATCCAGCGCAGGTCGTTGGCGATCTTGGTCAACGTGACCGCGAGCGTCTTGAGTTGGCCCGACAGTTCGACCGCCGCATCCTGCGAGCTGATGCCTTCGAAATAGTTGTCGGCCGAATCGAACCGCACGCCGGTGAGCCTGGAGAGCTCGGCGCAGACACGCGGACCCAGCTGCGCATCGGCATTGATGCCGGTGCCCACGGCGGTACCGCCCTGCGGCAAGTGGCGCGTGCGCGAAAGTGCTGACTCGATCCGCGCGATGTTCGAGCGCAACTGCACCGACCAGCAGCCCAATTCCTGACCGAAGGTCACCGGCATCGCATCCATCAGATGCGTGCGCCCGGTCTTGGCCACGTTCTCCAACTCGGCTGCGCGTGCGTCGATCACCTGGCGCAGGTGCGCCAGCGCCGGCAGCAGTTGCTCGCTCGCGGTCAGCGTGGCGCTGAGCTGGATCGCAGTCGGGATCACGTCATTGGACGACTGGCCATTGTTGACATCGTCGTTGGGATGCACCGGAGTACCCGCAGCCGCGCACAGGTGCGCGATCACCTCGTTGGCGTTCATGTTGCTGGAGGTACCCGACCCGGTCTGGAACACGTCGATCGGGAAATGCGCATCGAATTCGCCCTTGGCCACGCGCTCGGCCTGCGCCCGGATCGCCTTGGCCTTGTCCTGAGCGAGATGGCCGAGATCCGCGTTGGCCTGCGCCGCCGCCGATTTGATCAGCCCGAGCGCACGGATGAACTGTCGCGGCATGGCCAATCCGGAGATCGGAAAGTTGTCGACCGCACGTTGGGTCTGCGCGCCATACAGCGCCTCGGCGGGAACCTTGAGTTCACCCATGCTGTCGCGTTCGGTTCGGAACTGGCTCATGACTTGCGTTCGCTCTGGCAGAAAAGGAAAGAGCGGAATTATAGCGGTTTTCCCGCAGCCCCCCGGGGATCGCGGCGGGTGAATGCTAGAATCGCCCGTTCCTGCCACTGCCCTCGCGGCAATGCTCTCCAATTTCGCCTACGTCGTCGCGGCGCTGCTGCTGGTCCTGATCAACGGCTTCTTCGTCGCGGCTGAATTCGCTCTGGTCAAACTGCGCCACACTCAGGTTGCCGCGCTCGCCGCGCGACATGGCTGGCGCGGCCGCGTGCTCGATCGCGTGCACAGGCATCTGGACGTCTATCTTTCGGCGTGCCAGCTCGGCATCACGCTGGCCTCGCTGGCACTGGGCTGGATCGGCGAGCCTGCCTTTGCGCACCTGATCACGCCGCTGTGCCTGAAACTCGGCATTGGGCCCGAAACCACCCAGATGATCGCGCTTGCGGTCGCGTTCACGCTGATCTCGTTTCTGCATATCGTGCTGGGTGAGCTGGCGCCCAAGACGTTGGCGATCCGCAAGCCTGCACCGCTGTCGCTGTGGACGGCGACGCCGTTGTATGTCTTCTACTGGACCATGTATCCGGCAATCTGGTTGCTCAACGCCAGCGCCAACGCGATGCTGCGCCTGTTCGGCGTTGCCAGTGCCGCGCAGGGCGAGGACACCCAGTATTCACGCGAGGAGCTCAAGCTCATCGTCCACGCCAAGCGCGCCAGTCGCAGCGGCGAGGAGTACGCAATGATGCAGCACGCGCTCGATCTGCCCGAACTCGTGGTCGGCGATGTGCTGCGCACCCGCGACCAGCTCGCCAGCCTGCGCGACGGCATGGATCGCGCGGCGGTATTCGCCGAATTCGGCCGCAGCCGCTACAGCCGCTATCCGTGGTTCGGCACCGACGGCGAAGTGCGCGGCGTGCTGCACATGAAGGACCTGTTGCACGCGATCGCCAGCGGCGAAGATGGCAGTGATCCGTCGCGCTGGCTGCGACGACCGATCCTGCTGCCGCTCAATGCGCCCTTGCTCGACGTGCTCAAGCGCTTCCGCGCCGGCGACACCCATCTTGCGCTTGGCGTCGAGGAGTCGGGTCGCGTGGCCGGCTTCTTCACGCTCGAGGACGTGCTCGAGCTGGTGGTCGGCGACATCGAGGACGAACACGCTCGCGGTCGCAGCGCTGCGGCAACGCGCAAGGCCGGTAGTGATTTCACGCTCGCCGGCGGCACACCGATCTACCGGCTCGAACGCCTGCTCGAACGCGACATCGCCGCGCCCGCCGACATCAATTCGGTCGGCGGTCTCATCGCCGATCGCCTCGAACGCCTGCCCGACGAGGGCGAAACGCTCGGCTTCGACGGCTTCGACCTCACCGTGCAAACCATGCGCGGGCCGCGCATCCAGACCATTCTCGTGCATCCGCACGACGCCGAAACCAAGGATTCACCATGAGCACGCGCCTCACCGCATTGTCGCCACTGGATGGCCGCTACGCCGGGAAAACCGCCGCCCTGCGGCCGATTTTCAGCGAGTTGGGCCTCATGCATCGCCGCGTGCTCGTCGAAGTGCGCTGGCTCGCCGCGCTCGCCGATGAAGCGGGAATTGGCGAAGTCGCACCGCTGTCGGCACAAGCACGCTCAAGCCTGCTGGCGATCGCCAATGAGTTTTCCGAAGCCGACGGCGAACGCATCAAGGCAATCGAGGCGACCACCAACCATGACGTCAAGGCGGTGGAATATTTCATCAAGGAAAAGATCTCCTGCCACGCCGAACTGGCGGCGGCGAAGGAATTCATCCACTTCGCCTGCACCTCCGAAGACATCAACAACCTCGCCTACGCGCTCATGCTGCGCGATGCGCGCGAACAGGTGCTGCTGCCCGCACTCGACGGCGTGATTGCGAAGCTGCGCGCACTCGCCCACGAACACGCCGCGCTGCCGATGCTCTCGCGCACGCACGGCCAGACCGCCTCGCCGACCACGCTCGGCAAGGAACTCGCCAATGTCGTCGCCCGCATCGAACGCCAGCGCAAGCAGATCGCTGCCGTCGAACTCACCGGCAAGATCAACGGCGCGGTCGGCAACTACAACGCGCACGTCATCGCCTGTCCCGAAGTCGACTGGCCCACGTTCGCCAAGCGCTTCGTCGAATCGCTCGGCATCGTGTGGAACCCGTACACCACGCAGATCGAACCGCACGACTGCATCGCCGAGATCGGCGACGCGACACGCCGCGCGAACACCATCCTGATCGACTTCGCGCGCGACGTCTGGGGCTACATTTCGCTCGGCTATTTCCGCCAGACGCTCAAGGTCGGCGAAGTCGGCTCCTCGACGATGCCGCACAAGGTCAACCCGATCGACTTCGAGAACGCCGAAGGCAATTTCGGCATCGCCAACGCGCTGTTCGAACATTTCAGCGCGAAGCTGCCGATCAGCCGCTGGCAACGCGACCTCACCGACTCGACCGTGCTGCGCGCGCTCGGCACCGCGTTCGGCCACACGCAGATCGCGCTCGACGCGCTCGCGCGGGGTCTGGGCAAGCTCAGTGCGAATCCGGATCGTCTCGCCGCCGACCTCGACGCGAGCTGGGAAGTGCTCGCCGAAGCCGTGCAGACCGTGATGCGCCGCCACGGCCTGCCCGAGCCCTACGAGCAGCTCAAGGCGCTCACCCGCGGCCAGGGCATCACGCGCGAGGCGCTGCGTGACTTCGTCGCCAAACTCGATCTGCCGGCGGATGCGAAACAGCGCCTGCTCGCGCTGACACCAACGGGCTATACGGGTCTGGCGCAGGCGCTGGCACGGGCCATCTGAACGGGCAACGGGCGCGCGGCCCTTCGGTGCGAATCAGGATTCGAAGCCATTGGCGAAAATCAGATCGCCCGCTCGCTCGATCGCGCCGATGTCGATCGTGCCCGAAGCCGCGCGCGATGTTGCGGCGCCCGGCGCAAGCTGTCCACGCACGGGCTGCCAGAGCGGTGGAAACAGCGTGCTGGGCACGGCGTATCCCGGAATCGGCTGCGGCGCCGGATCACCGGCATCGACCAGGGCGCTGGCTGCGCTCGGCGTGAGGTCGAACGCGGCAATATTGGCAAAGCCCGGATCGCTGCCCTGGATCGTCCCGCTCCACTCCGCGGGCAGATAGGTCGCGCCCGACTGCACCCAGTTGTTGCTGCCGCCGACCTGACGGCCATTGATCCAGCTCGCCTCGACCGTGCGCTCCACGCGCAGGGTGCCGCCGGCGCTCGCATACAGCACGTTGTTGTGGGCCTCGACCGCCTGGATGCCGTCGAAGATGCGGAATACAGTGACGTCCTGCCCCGAAGTGACGAGGATCGTGTTGTTGACGAAACGCGCGCGTCCGCGGCTTTCGCCCGAGCCGTCGCCGCCGACACGAATCACCGCATTGAATGCCGGGTTGCTGTGCACGATCACGTTGCCGACCACGTCGGCATCCTCACGCACCAGATCGGGCGTCCAGAGCGGATCCTGCGTTTCCTCGTCGGGACCGATCAGCTCGAGCTCGTGATAGGCCGCGCCCTCGAACCAGTTGTAGTAAACCTCGCTGCGCTCGTGCCGGCTCTTGAGCAGGTTGCCGCCGTTGCTGTCGTGAATGTAGTTGTGCTGCATGCGAAACACCGAGCCTGGATGGGCAACCTCGTCGCTCTGGATGTAGAGCGCATGCCGGGTGGTCGCGCTGCCAGCATCGAAGACCTCGCTGTATTCCAGCGTGAAGGAACCCGAATCCAGATCGGAGCTGAGGATGCCGTGATTGGGGCAGGCATGGATCACCGAATCGCGCACCGTGATGTCGTGGGCATGCACGAACACGCAGCGCGAACTGCCGCCAGTGATCTCGAAGCCTTCCAGCACCACGTGGTCGGACAACTCGAACTGCACGGTATTGGTGCCGCCGGCGATATGTGGGCGCTGGCCGCCGACGCGAATACCACGGATCAACAGCGGATTGGCGGCGGTGCCGCCGGCGTCCTGCGGCACACTGAAGCTCGGATAGGTGGCATTGCCATCGACTTCGACCACATCACCCGGCTGCAGGCTAACCGCATTGAACAACGCCGTGGGCGTCGCATAACTACGGGTCGGACCGACCTGCCAGGTCGCAGCAAGGGCAAGTCCGGGCAGGCAAGACACCAGGACGACAGACAGCACAATCGGCAGGCGGCGCAGCATTGGGCGTTCTCCGCAGCAGGCAGGGCAGCGTCCAGTATCGATGATTGCCTGCGGCCACGCTCGGAACCGCGTCACGCAATCACTCCTCCACAACGTCCGCGGATGTCGCTAGCGACGAGTCGTGTCACACTGATCGCCTGACGCGGGAGGCCGACATGGGCGAGGACGGATTCCACATCGAACTGGCGAACTGGGATGCCGATGGCGATGCCCTGCGCGCGGTGCGCGAGCAGGTTTTCGTGGTCGAGCAGCATGTGCCGGCGGACGAGGAAGGCGATGCGCTCGACGCCGACGCGATCCACGTGATCGCCCGCGACGGCGACGGCCGCGCGATCGGCACGGCACGCCTCACCACCACGCGCGCGATCGGGCGCATGGCCGTGCTTGAAGCATGGCGCGGCAAGGGTGTCGGCGCAGCCCTGCTGCGCACCTTGGTCGAACAGGCGCGCGCGCGCAGTTGGCCCGAGGTCGAACTCCACGCCCAGACCCACGCGCTTGCGTTCTATGCGCAGGCTGGCTTCGTGGCCGAAGGACCCGAATTCGACGAATGCGGCATTGCCCACCGGCGCATGCGACTGACGATCGCCGCCTTCACGCCGCCGCCACCGCGTGCGCCCGAGGCGCGGCCCGCGGTGAAGACCCTCCAGAGCAGCAACCTCGAGGAGGCCTTGGCCGCGACCCTGGCCATCCTCGCCGATGCGCGCTACGAACTCGTGGTGCAGACGCGCGACCTCGATTCCGGCCTGCTCGATGACGGCGCGGTGATCGACGCATTCAAACGCGTGGCGCTGTCGGGGCGCCGTGCACGCATCCGCATCCTCGTGCAAGAACCGCGCATGGCGATCAGCGAAGGTCATGCCCTGCTGCGCCTCGCGCAGCAGTTGCCGAGCGCGATCGCGGTACGCGTGCCCACCGAGGAGCGCGATCTGGGGGAGCCGAGCGCGATCCTGCTCAACGATCGTGGCGGCTTCCTGCTGCGCCCACTCGCCAGCCGCATGGATGGCGAAGGCAACACCTGTGCGCCGGGTCGGCACCGGCAACTGCTCGCCGGCTTCGACGAGCTGTGGGAGCGCGCCGAGCCCTGCGCCGACCTGCGCGTGCTCGGTATCTGAATCGCCATTCACGCGCGACGCAAACCTGTACCGAAGGACGCCGGCAAATTGACCGCCTTTGATCCGGATCCAGGGCGGCAAGTGATTGTGCAAGCGCAACAAAAACCCGGCTGAGCGGCTATAATCCCGAGTCGTGCCGGTTGCGTCTTGCGCAACGGCGCCCATCGGTTCGCGGCGCGCACCGCAGCGCGCTCTTCCCCGTGCAAGAAGGCAGCCAGCGTGAGCGCAAATCCGACACCCCAGAACCTGTTCGAACGATTCCAGGCCAGCTCCGCGATCGGCGGCGGCAATGCGTCCTACATCGACGAACTCTACGAGGCCTGGCTGACCGACCCGAATGCGGTCGATCCCGGCTGGCGCAGCTATTTCACCCAATTGCAGGGTGCACGCAATGGGCGTGATGTCTCCCATCTGGCTGCAATCGCGCGCATCGAAGCCGCACAGCGCCAGCCGCGCGCAAGCCAGGCCGCCGTCGCGGCAGTGGCCGACCCGGGCAAGGCACACAAGCAGGCCGCCGTACTCAAGCTCGTCACCGCCTACCGCTCGCGTGGCCACCTGGCCGCTCATCTGGATCCGCTCGAACTCGAGCGTGCCTTCCCCGCTTCCGACCTCGAAGCGATCGGCCTGCTGCCACGCCCGAGCGCGCCCGATCTGCAGCCCGAGTTCCATGGCCTGGGCGCTGCCGACATGGACAGCGAGTTCAATACCGGTTCACTCGGTGGCCCAGCCCGGCAGACCTTGCGCGGCCTGCTCGAGCGCCTGCGGGCAACCTATGCCGGCAGCATCGGCGCCGAGTTCATGCACATCTCCGACGTCGAGCAGCGGCAGTGGGTGCACGAGCAACTCGAACGTGCCGGCGGCAATTACGGACTGAGCAAGGCCGACCAGCTGCGCGTGCTCGAGAAGCTCGTGCAGGCCGATGGCCTCGAGCGCTTCCTGCACACCAAGTACGTCGGCCAGAAGCGCTTTTCGCTCGAAGGCGGCGACAGCCTGATTCCGCTGCTCGACGAATTCGTGCGCCGTGGCGGCAGCGACGGCATGCGCGACATGGTGATCGGCATGGCCCACCGCGGGCGCCTGAACGTGCTGGTCAACGTGCTCGGCAAGTCGCCGGAAAAACTCTTCGCCGAGTTCGACGGCAAGTTCGACCACCCCGACGACCCGGCCCATTCGGGCGACGTCAAATACCACATGGGTTTCTCCGCCAACGTCAAGACGCCGGGTCGCACCGTGCATCTTGCGCTCGCCTTCAATCCCTCGCATCTGGAAATCGTCAACCCGGTCGTGTGCGGCTCGGTGCGCTCGCGACAGGTGCGACGCAAGGACGAACATCGCGCCCAGGTGGTGCCGATCCTCATCCATGGCGACTCGGCCTTTGCCGGCCAGGGCGTCAACATGGAACTGCTCAACATGTCGCAGGCGCGCGGTTTCGCGGTCGGCGGCTCGATCCACGTGGTGGTCAACAACCAGGTTGGTTTCACCACCTCCAACCCGCATGACACGCGCTCGACGCTCTACAGCACCGATGTCGCCAAGATGGTCAATGCGCCGGTATTCCACGTCAACGGCGATGATCCCGAAGCGGTGCTGTTCGTGGCGCGGCTGGCATTCGATTACCGCCAGAAATTCAAGCGTGACGTCGTCATCGACATCGTCTGCTATCGCCGCCATGGCCACAACGAGGCCGATGAGCCGGCGGCAACGCAGCCGCTGATGTACCAGATCATTCGCAAGCGCCCGACCGCGCGCGAGATCTACGCACAGCGTCTGGTCGCCGCGGGCGTGATCGCCGATGGCGATGCACAGAAGCTGGTCGACGACTATCGCAAGCGCCTCGAGGCCGGCACGCCGATTCCGGAGCTCGATGCCGATTTCGAGGACGTCTACGCAGTCGACTGGAGCCAGCACATCGGCGCCCGCCTCGACCAGCAGGTCGATACCGGCGTGCCCAGGGATCAGCTCGCCGCACTCAACCACGCAATCCTCGAGCTGCCACAAGGTCTGACCCTGCATCCTCGCGTGGCCAAGATCTATGAAAGCCGCGTGGAAATGGCCGCTGGCACGCATCCGCTCGATTGGGGCGCGGCCGAGAACCTCGCCTATGCCTCGCTGATTGCCGATGGACACGACCTGCGTCTGGTCGGACAGGACAGCGGGCGCGGCACCTTCTTCCATCGCCATGCCGTGCTGCACGATCAGGGCAGCGGCGGCGAGTATCTGCCGTTGGCGCGCGTGCGCGACGGCGCGAGCGTCACCATCGTCGACTCGCTGCTCAGCGAAGAAGCGGTGATGGCCTACGAATACGGCTACTCCACCGCCGATGCCAACACGCTGGTGCTCTGGGAGGCCCAGTTCGGTGACTTCGCCAATGGCGCGCAGGTCGTCGTTGATCAGTTCATCTCCTCGGGCGAGGCCAAGTGGGATCGGCTGTCCGGCCTCGTGCTGCTGCTGCCGCACGGCTACGAAGGCCAGGGCCCCGAGCATTCATCGGCGCGCCTGGAGCGTTACCTGCAACTGTGCGCGCTCGACAACATGCAGGTGTGCGTGCCGACCACACCCGCGCAGATGTTCCATCTGCTGCGCCGGCAGATGCGACGCGACTGCCGCAAGCCGCTGATCGTGCTCACGCCCAAGTCACTGCTGCGCCACAAGCTCGCAGTGTCCTCGCTCGATGAACTGGCCAGCGGGCGCTTCCAGTGCATGATCGCCGACAGCACCGCCAAGGGTGGCAAGAAGGTGGCACGCGCCGTGCTGTGTTCGGGCAAGGTCTACTATGACCTCGTCGAAGAAGCCGCCAAGCGCGGCGTCGACAACGTCGCGATCATCCGCGTCGAACAGCTCTATCCGTTCCCGCGCGAGGAAGTCAGCGCGCAATTGCGCAAGTACCCCGCGCTCAAGGACGTGATCTGGTGCCAGGAAGAGCCGATGAATCAGGGTGCGTGGTACCAGATTCGTCACCATCTGCAGGCGGTCGCGCCCGCTTCGACCACACTTGGTTACGCTGGCCGCGGGCGCTCGCCCGCGCCGGCCTGTGGTCACCTGTCGACCCACGTGGCCGAACAGACAGCCCTGGTCGAGAAGGCGCTGGTTGGACCGGTCGGGACGGACAACGCCGCCGAATGACGTGAGCGCGAGCGTTCCGCATCAGGGGACGCTCGCCAAGCCCGAAGCGGCGCGCAAGCGCCACTTCGACCTACAATTGCCGTTTTGCAGCCCAATGCCTCCCCTCGCCGGGGCGGCGCTCCAGAAGCCCAAGGACATCCAGGTCATGTCGATTGAAGTCAAGGTTCCCGTTCTTCCCGAGTCGGTCTCCGATGCAACCATCGCCAGCTGGCACAAGCAGCCGGGCGAGGCGGTCAAGCGTGATGAGAACCTTGTAGATCTCGAAACCGACAAGGTGGTGCTCGAAGTTCCCGCACCGGCCGACGGCGTGCTCAAGGAGATCAAGTTCGCCACCGGCGCGACCGTGACCAGCCAGCAGGTGCTGGCGATCCTCGAGGAAGGTGCCGTCGCGGCCGCTCCCGCTGCCCCCAAGGCACCGGCTGGTGCAGCGAGCGCTGCGCCCACAGCCGCGCCTTCGCCGGCAACCGCTGCGAAGCCGGGGGATCTGTCACCGGCCGGTCAGCGCATCGTCGCCGAAAACAACATCGATCCGGCGCAGGTGGCCGCAACCGGCCGCGATGGCCGCGTGACCAAGGAAGACCTCGTCAACTTCATGCGCACCGGCTCACCCGCCGCGGCAGCGCCAGCCACAGCCGTCAAGCCGACGCCGGGCGCGCGTCCCGAGGAGCGCGTCCCGATGACGCGCATGCGCGCCAAGATCGCCGAACGCCTGATGCAGTCGAAGAATTCGATCGCGATGCTGACCTCGTTCAACGAGATCAACCTCGCCAAGGTCGCGGCGATGCGCAAGGAACTGGGCGAACAGTTCGAAAAGGCCAATGGCATCAAGCTCGGCTACATGAGCTTCTTCGTCAAGGCGGCCTGCGAGGCGCTCAAGCGCCATCCGATCGTCAATGCCTCGGTCGACGGCAACGACGTGATCTATCACGGCTATCAGGACATCTCGGTCGCGGTGTCGACCGACAAGGGCCTGGTCACGCCGGTATTGCGCGACGCGCAAGACATGGGCTTCGCGCAAATCGAGAAGGCAATCGCCGATTTCGCCCAACGTGCGCGCAAGGGCGGCCTCACGCTCGATGACCTGCAGGGCGGCACCTTCACCATCACCAACGGCGGCACCTTCGGATCGCTGTTCTCCACGCCGATCGTCAACCCGCCGCAGAGCGCGATCCTGGGCATGCACACGATCAAGGAACGCGCCGTGGTCGAGAATGGCCAGGTCGTCGCCGCGCCGATGATGTACGTGGCGATCAGCTATGACCACCGCATCATCGACGGCAAGGACGCGGTGCTGTTCCTGGTCGACATCAAGAACCAGCTCGAGAATCCGACCCGGATGCTGCTGGGAATGTGATTGCTTTTGCCCGTCTCCCGCCGGGAGACGGGTTGGGGTGAGGGTTCGGTACTCCCGCAACGTCTCGCTCCGTCCGTACCCTCACCCGCCCCTTGGGGCACCCTCTCCCGACGGGAGCGGGAAGAATCGAGAAAGCACATGAGCGAGCAGAACTTCGACGTCGTCGTCATCGGTGCCGGCCCCGCCGGTTATGTGGCCGCAATTCGCGCCGCCCAGCTCGGCCTCAAGACGGCCTGCGTCGACATGTTTGCCGGCAAGGACGGCAAGGCCGCACTCGGTGGCACCTGCCTCAACGTCGGCTGCATCCCGTCCAAGGCCTTGCTCGATTCTTCGCGCCAGTTCCACAACCTCACGCACAGCTTCGGGGTGCACGGCATCAGCGCCAAGGACGCGGCGATCGACGTTGGCACGATGGTTGGTCGCAAGGACAAGATCGTCAAGCAGTTCACCGGCGGCATCGCCGCGCTGTTCAAGCAGAACAAGGTGAGCGCGTTCTTCGGCAAGGGTCGCCTGCTGCCCAATCGTCAGGTCGAAGTCAGCGCTGCCGATGGCAGCAAGCAGGTGCTGGCCGCGAGCAATGTCATCATCGCCACCGGTTCGGTGCCGATCGAATTGCCGTTCGCGAAGTTCGACGGCAAGCACATCATCGACAATGCCGGAGCGCTCGACCTCGCAGGCGTTCCCAAGCGCCTTGGCGTGATCGGCGCGGGCGTGATCGGTCTGGAACTGGGCAGCGTTTGGAAGCGGTTGGGCAGTGATGTGACGATCATCGAGGCACTGCCCGATTTCCTCTCTGCCGCCGACGCGGAAGTCGCCAAGATCGCAGCACGCGAATTCGCCAAGCAGGGTCTCAAGATCGAACTCGGCGCCAAGCTGTCGAAGGCCGAGATCAAGGGCAACGAAGTCCATCTGACGTATGCGGCAAAGGACGGCGACAAGCAGCTCGTCGTCGACAAGCTGCTGGTGGCGGTGGGTCGCCGCGCGTACACGCAAGGCGTGCTCGCCGACGGTACCGGCGTCAACACCGACGAGCGCGGCCGCATCGTCGTCGATGAACACTGCTGGACCGGCGCCGAAGGCGTCTGGGCCGTGGGTGACTGCGTGCGCGGCCCGATGCTCGCGCACAAGGGTTCGGAAGAAGGCGTGATGGTTGCCGAACTCATCGCGGGCAAGGCCGGTCACATCAACATGGACACGATTCCGTGGGTGATCTACACCGAACCCGAAATCGCCTGGGTCGGCAAGACCGAAGCGCAATGCAAGGCCGACAATATCCCCTACAAGACCGGCAGCTTCCCGTTTGCGGCAATCGGCCGCGCGGTGGCGATGAACGAACCCGCCGGCTTCGTCAAGATGATCGCGCACGCCGAAACCGACCGTATCCTCGGCGTGCATCTGGTCGGCGCGAATGTCTCCGAGTTGGTCGCCGAATGCGTGGTGGCGATGGAGTTCAAGGGCTCGTCGGAGGATCTCGCGCGCATCGTGCACGCCCACCCGACGCTTTCCGAAGCGGTGCATGAAGCAGCGCTCTCGGTCGACAAGCGCGCGATTCACAAAGGCAACTGAACATCCGAAGATCGGGCGCCAGCGTGACGCGCAGGACAGCGAGCACACTACGATGAATGGCAGCAGCACGTTTTCCGCCTACCGCATCCACAATGACGCCGCCGGATATCGCGCCGGCATCGAGGAGATGCGTGCCGATGACCTCACCCCCGGCGAGGTGCTGGTCAAGGTCGCGTTCTCCTCGGTCAACTACAAGGATGCGCTGGCCGGCACCGGCAAGGGCAAGATCCTGCGCCGGTTTCCGCTCAATGGCGGCATCGACCTCGCCGGTTACGTGGCGGCATCGAGTGACCCGGCGTTCAAGGAAGGCGACGAGGTGCTGTGCACCGGCTGCGGCCTGTCGGAAACGCGCGACGGCGGCTACGCGCAGTACGCGCGACTCGAATCGCAATGGGCGATCCCGCTGCCACCGGGCCTCACGCTGCGCGAGTCGATGCAGATCGGCACCGCGGGCTTCACCGCAGCGCTCGCCCTCACGCAGATGATCCGCAACGGGCAAACGCCGGCGATGGGCCCGATCGTCGTCACGGGCGCGACCGGCGGTGTCGGCTCGTTGGCGATCGACATTCTCAGTCGCGCCGGCTTCGAGGCGCACGCGATCACCGGCAAGGTCGATCTGTTCGACTATCTGATCGGGCTGGGCGCCAAGCAGTGCATCGCCCGTGAGGGTCTGCACTGGGGCCAGCGCCCGCTCGAAACCGCGCGCTGGGCCGGCGCGATCGACAACGTCGGCGGCGATACCCTTGCCGGCCTCAGCCGCGTGATCAAGCCCTACGGCAACATCGCCACCTGCGGCAATGCGGCAAGCATCGAACTGGCAACCACGGTGATGCCGTTCATCATTCGTGGCTTGTCCCTGCTCGGCGTCGCATCCGCCGGCACGGCGCGCGTGCTGCGCGATGAAATCTGGCAGCAGCTCGCCGGGCCGTGGAAGCCTGCGCATTTGCAAACCATTGCAAATCGCGAAATCGGCCTTGCGGAACTGGCCGAAACCTTTGCCGCTCAGCTTGCCGGCGGAGCCCACGGCCGCGCGCTGGTCCGGATCGATTGAGCGCACTTGGCGCGAACGCGAAACCGGGCCTAGAATGACCCGTCCACAGGGGGTATACCGAACATGTCCAAAGTCTTGATCATCGACGATTCGCCTTCGCAGCTCGTCAGCATGAAGCGCGCGGTAGAAAAGCTCGGCCACGAAGTCGTCACCGCCGAAGATGGCGCGGCTGGCGTCGAAGCCGCCAAGCGCGAATTGCCCGACCTCATCCTCATGGACGTGGTCATGCCCAACCTCAACGGATTTCAAGCCACCCGCACGATTTCAAAGGATGCGAGCACGAGCCACATTCCGATCGTGCTGGTGACCACCAAGGATCAGGACACCGATCGCGTGTGGGGCATGCGCCAGGGCGCCAAGGCCTACGTGACCAAGCCGATCGACGACGCCGAACTCATGCGCGTCATCAAGGAATATCTGCCCGGCGCCTGAGGTTTCGCTGCCGGGCCAGCGTCCGGCGCACGCGCTCGCAAGCTCCGCGTGGGTGCAATCGCCCCACGCCACTCAGGCCTTGCGCGGATCAAACCCCGGAAACGCCTGCGCCAGCTCTGCCCAGGCCTCGCGCTGCTTTTCGTTGTGCGCAGGCGGGACGTGCACCACCAGCGTGACGATTTGATCTCCCGCGGTCTTGCCCGGCCAGCCACGGCCGCGCAGTCGCATCTTGCGTCCGCTGTCCGACCCCGCAGGAATGCGCAGCTCGACGCTGCCGCCAAGGGTTGGCACGGTCACCGTTGCACCCAGCGCAGCCTCCCACGGCGTGACCGCAAGCGTGCTCAACACGTCGCGCCCATCCAGTTCAAAGCGCGCATCATCGCGCAGGGCGATTTCGAGGATGAGATCACCCGCGGGGCCACCCTGGCTGCCCGGATGCCCCTGTCCGGCCAGACGGATCTGCTGCCCCGGCAGGATACCCGCGGGAATCCTGACCTCGAGGGTGCGCGCACGCTGGCCATCTCCGAGACTGATGCGCTCAAGGCCACCGCGCCATGCACTCTCGATACTGATCGCGACCTGTGCCTGCAGGTCGCGGCCACGACGCGGCCCGGCCTGACGTGCCCCACCCGCCGCACGCCCGAACAGCGATTCGAAGAAGTCGCTGAAGTCGGCTTCGTCGGCAGCCCCACCCTGCGGGTGATGCCAGTTTGGCGGCGGTCCGCGGAACTGGTCGCCGGCACGGTAGCCCCCCGCGCGCAGTTGATCGTAGGCCTTGCGCCGGTCTGGCTCCTTGAGCGCTTCGTAGGCCTCGTTGACTGCCTTGAACTTGTCTTCGGCCCCGCTTTCCTTGCTCACATCGGGGTGGTATTTGCGCGCGAGCCGGCGATACGCCGACTTGATGTCGGCATCGCTGGCGTCGCTCTTCACACCAAGGGTGTCGTAGTAGTCCTTGAACTCCATACTCTGCTCCAGGCAGAAACGAAAACGCCCGCGCACCAGCCAACTGGTCCGCGGGCCGACTCCGCTCGCTCAGCGCAGCGGGGCGGACGGCAGGGTAACAAACCCTTGTCGTGCGCCATGCGTGCCGAACGAATGCGCGTGCGCCTCAGGCGTTGATCGTGATGCGCCGCGGCGTGGTCTCGGGCTTCTTCGGAATCGAGATCTCGAGCACGCCATGGCGACCCGCTGCCGTGATGCCATCGGCATCGGCGCTGTCGGGCAACGCGAAACGGCGATAGAACGTGCCGTGCGTGCGCTCGACGCGCGTGAACTGGCCGTTGGCTTCCTTGCTCTCGGATGCGCGCTCGCCCTTGAGCGAGAGGATGCCCTTGTCCATGTGAATCTCGATCGCCTTGGGGTCGACACCCGGCACATCGGCAAAGATCACGAAGCGCTTGTCCTCTTCCTTGATGTCCACGCGCGGCGCCCACTGGCTGGTCACCACGTTGGATTGGTCGGCATCGCCTGAATTGAAGAAACGGTCGAAAACGCCCTTGAGTTCGTCCTGCAAATTGGCTTGCGTAGCGAACGGCGAATAACGGGTAATGGTCATGGTCTTGTCCATCGGGTCGGAGCGGCGCGGTGTGCCGCGATGAACACCAGATGGGGGCCGGCGCGGTGCATTCAAGAGTTCCGCTGCGCAGCGGCACCACGGCTTATGATGAGACTCCTTCTGTTCGCACGGAGCCAGCCCATGACAATCCAGATCGGTACGCGCATTCCCGACACAAGCCTCAGCGTGCTCACCGATGGCGTGCAGTCGATCACGTCCCGCGACCTGTTCGCGGGACGCAAGCTGGTGTTGTTCTGCGTGCCCGGCGCGTTCACGCCGACCTGTTCGGAGCGTCACCTGCCGGGCTACATCGAGGCGTACGATGCCTTTCGCCAGCGCGGCATCGACGTCGCCTGCATCGCGGTCAATGACGCCTACGTGATGGCGGCCTGGGCGAAGGCCCAAGGCGTTCCCGCGGGCTTGCAGATGCTGGCCGACGGCAATGCACAGTTCGTGCGTGCGCTTGGCCTGGAGATGGACGCAAGCAAGTACGGCATGGGTGTCCGCGGCAAACGCTTTGCCTTGTACGCCGAGGACGGCGTGGTCAAACACCTCGCAGTCGAAGCCCCGGGCGAACTGCGCGTGAGCAGCGCCGCGGCGATGCTCGCCGCGATCGACTGAAGCCATCGGCGCGCGGGGCGATCGTCGGCACGGGACGTTCGGGACGGGAATGCGAAATGCAATGGTCCGCATCGAGCCGACAGGCCTGCGCCTACTCCACGGGCATCGAGCCCTCGGCCATCGCGTCGCCCTCGCCGCTGTCTTCATCATCGCCGTTGCCGTTGAGGCCTTCGACCTTGACGATGCCGGCAAGTGACTCGTCTCCGGGCAGGCTGATGAGCTTGACACCCTGGGTATTGCGGCCGACGCGCGCGATCTCGCTCGCCCGCGTGCGCACCAAGGTGCCCTGATTTGAAATCAGCATGACCTCGTGGGCGTCGTCGATGAGCACCGCGCCCACCAGCGCACCGTTGCGCTCGGAGCACTGGATGCCGATCACGCCGCGAATGCCGCGACCCTTGCGTGGATACTTCGACAATGGCGTGCGCTTGCCGTAGCCGCGCCCGGTCGCACTGAGCACGCAGACCTCGTTCGAAATGGACTCGGTATCGGGCGTTTCGTTCTCGGGCACGTCGCTGGCGTCGTCCTCGCCCTCTTCCTGCTGGTCGGCATGCTCGACCACCAGCAAGGACACGACCTGCGCCTCGTCGGCGAGGCGGATGCCGCGCACGCCGCTCGCGGTACGGCCCATCGCCCGCACCTCGTCTTCGGCGAAGCGCACCGCGCGACCGTTGGAGGCAAACAGCATGATGTCGCGCGTGCCGTCGGTGATCTCGACATCGACCAGCGCGTCGCCCTCGTCGAGATTGATCGCGATCTTGCCGCGCTGCAGCTGGAAGGCGAACTCGGTGAGCGGGGTTTTCTTCACCGTGCCGTTGCGCGTGGCGAAGAACACGAAGTGGCCTTCGTCATACTCGCGCACGGGTTGGATCGCCTGCACCTTCTCGCCCTCGACCAGCGGCAGCAGGTTGACGATCGGCTTGCCACGCGTGTTGGGGCCGGCATCGGGCAGGCGATGCACCTTGAGCCAGTAGACGCGACCCGCGCTGGTGAACACCAGCAGGGTGTCGTGGGTATTGGCAATCCACAATCGCTCGATGAAATCCTCTTCCTTCATGTTGGTCGCCGAGCGACCTTTGCCACCGCGGCGCTGCGCGCGATACAGGCTGACCGGCTGGCGCTTGGCGTAACCGGCATGCGAAAGCGTGACCACCACGTCCTCGGGCTCGATGAGGTCGAGGATGTCGAGGTCTTCCTGGCTGGCCTGGATCAGGGTGCGGCGCGTGTCGCCGTACTGCTCCTTGAGCGCAACCAGCTCCTCGCGGATGAGCCGCAGCAGCACATCGGGGTTTTCGAGGATCTCGATCAGGCCGGCGATGGTGGTGAGCAAGTCGCGGTATTCGTCGCTGAGCTTTTCCTGCTCGAGGCCGGTGAGGCGCGCCAGGCGCATCTCGAGGATTTCCCTGGCCTGGATTTCCGACAGCTGGTAGCCATCGGACTTGAGCCCGGCAAGCGGGTCGAGATCCTCGGGCCGCGAGGCTTCGGCGCCGGCGGCGGCGAGCAGTGCACCGACCATGCCCGGCTCCCAACGCCGCGCCAGCATGCGCTCGCGTGCGACGTCGGGCGAAGGCGAAGTCTTGATCAGCTCGACCATCGCATCGATGTTGGCCAGCGCGACCGTCAAGCCCTCGACGATGTGTGCGCGCGCGCGCGCCTTGCGCAGATCGAAAATCGTGCGCCGCGTGACCACTTCACGACGATGGCGGATGAAGGCATCAAGGATCTCGCGCAGGCTCAGCGTGCGCGGCTGGCCATCGACCAGCGCCACCATGTTGATGCCGAATGTGACCTGCAGCTGGGTCTGCTGGAACAGATTGTTGAGCAGGACATCGGCCATCGCGTCCTTGCGCACGTCGATGACCACGCGCAATCCGTCCTTGTCGGACTCGTCGCGCAGCTCGCTGATGCCCTCGATCTTCTTTTCCTTGACCAGTTCGGCGATCTTCTCGATCAGGCGCGCCTTGTTGACCTGGTAGGGAATCTCGGTGACGACGATCGACTCGCGACCGTTGTCATGCGTGACGATCTCGGCTTTGGCGCGCACGAGGATGCGACCACGACCCGTCTTGTAGGCCTCGACGATGCCGGCGGCACCGTTGATGATGCCCGCGGTCGGGAAGTCCGGCCCCGGGACCAATTGCATGAGCTCGTCGAAACCCAGCTCCGGGTCATCGATCAGGGCGATGCAGGCCGCTAGCACTTCGGAAAGATTGTGCGGCGGCACATTGGTCGCCATGCCCACCGCGATTCCGGCCGACCCATTGACGAGCAGGTTGGGCACGCGCGTCGGCAACACCGACGGCTCCAGTTCCTTCTCGTCGTAGTTGGGGACGAAATCGACGGTTTCCTTGTCGAGATCGCTGAGCAGCTCCGAGGACAGGCGGTCGAGGCGGCATTCGGTGTAACGCATCGCCGCGGCGTTGTCGCCATCGACCGAACCGAAGTTGCCCTGGCCATCGATCAAGGGGTAACGCAGTGAAAAATCCTGCGCCATGCGCACCAGCGCGTCGTACACCGCGCTGTCGCCATGCGGGTGGTATTTGCCGATCACGTCGCCGACCACGCGCGCGCACTTGACGTACGGGCGGTTCCAGACGTTGTTGAGTTCCTGCATCGCGTAGAGAACGCGGCGATGCACCGGCTTGAGGCCGTCACGCACGTCAGGCAAGGCGCGCCCGACGATCACGCTCATCGCATAATCGAGGTAGCTCTTCCTGACCTCGTCCTCGATATTGACGCGAATGATCTCTCTGGCCGTCTCAGCCATCGGCAACCTCGAAGTCCATGATGATGCGTACCGGGGCGGCAACCAGACCGATGCTGCGCAGCGCCCGCAACCCACCCGGAAGCGGTTCTCCACGCTGCGCGTGGCCGGGTGCCGGCACGCTCAGAATCAAAGGCGGAATTCTAGCACATACGGCCCTTGATCAGGCAGTTTCCGCAGCGATCCAAGGTGCTGCAAGACACGGCAAATCAAGGCCTTGCGCGGCCACGCCAAGCGCACGCCTGTGAACACGGATCGCGGGTCCCCAAAGCGCACCCGGAGCAGCTCAGATCCGCTCGCCGGACTCGATTTGCTGCGCATCGGGCGAGGTGCGCGGCGCGCGGAAGATCCAGTATTTCGAGCTCAGGAAATTGACGATCGCGCCGGCGATGGAACCGACGGCGACGCCGATCGCCGGCCATTGCCGCACCAGCGGCCAGCTCGCCACACAGATCGCGTAGGCACCGTAATTGAGCGCGAACCCGGCCGCCATTGCCAACAGATAGCGCAGCAACTGGCGCCGCTTGCTGCCACCACCGTGACCGGCGAAGGTGTAGCGGCGGTTGAATGCCCAGGTGGTGGTCGCGGCGGCAAGAAAGGAAAACAGCCGCGCCAGATATGGATTGACCGCCCATTCACGCACGAGGAACTGCACGATACCGGCATCGACGACGAAGCCGAGCACGCCGCTCAGTGCAAACAGGACGACCTGGCGACGCAGGCTCATCGTCGGGCTTCAATACCGGCCCAACAGCGCTGCCATGCGCGCCGCATCGGGGCATTCGACCACACCGCGCTCGGTCACGATCGCGTCGATCAGCGTCGCGGGCGTCACATCGAACACCGGATTCCACGCCTTGGCGCCGGCGACCACGGTGCGCGTGCCGGCATAACCGAGCAATTCGTCACCTGCGCGCAGCTCGATCTCGATGTCTTCACCCCCCGCGGTGGCGAAATCGACCGTCGAGGTCGGCGCCACCACCATGAAGCGCACACCGTGGTGACGCGCACTGATTGCGAGCTGGCAGGTGCCGATCTTGTTGGCGGTGTCGCCATTGGCGGCAATGCGATCGGCGCCGACGATCACCCACTGCACCTGACCGCTCTTCATCAGGTGTGCGGCGGCCGAGTCGGCAATCAGGGTCGCATCGATGCCGTCGCGCAGCAGTTCCCACATGGTCAGGCGCGCGCCCTGCAGCCACGGCCGGGTTTCCCCCGCGAATACACGCGCAATGCGGCCCGCAGCGACGCCGGCACGGATCACGCCCAAGGCGGTGCCGAAGCCCGCGGTTGCGAGCGAGCCGGTATTGCAGTGGGTGAGTACGCCGCTGCCCGGTGCAATCAGCGCGGCCCCGCGTTCACCCATCCGGCGATTGGCGGCAAGATCTTCGTCTTGAATCGCCTGCGCCTCGCGCGTGAGTGCAGTCAGATCGCCCCCCGCCCCCAGCACGACCTGCATGCGATCGAGCGCCCACATGAGGTTTACCGCGGTGGGCCGCGCCGCGCGCAACCGCGCACACGCCGCCAACACTTCAGCACGTCCCGCTTGCGCCGCAAGCACCACGCCCCACGCCGCGGCAATGCCGATTGCGGGCGCGCCGCGCACGGCCAGATCACGAATCGCCGCGGCGACCTCGTCGGCGCTGCGGCAATCCAGATACTGCTCCTGCATCGGCAACAGCCGTTGGTCGAGCAAGCGCAAGTGGTCGCCCTGCCAGAGCACGGCGCGGATCGAATCGTGGGCGGTATCGGCAGCAGTCATCGGCAATCGAACGAAAAGTCGGATGGGTGATTATGCCGGGCTTTGCCTGCCGCGAGTCCGCATGGCATCAAGGCGTTGGCATCGACCAAGGCTGCACCTTGATGCGCCCAGCGATCACCTGTGCGCTGACATCGACGAAACGCCCATCCTGCCAACGCAGGAACTGCGTCGTCGCGAGCGTGTGCGCATCGAGCTGTGTCGGCGCGCTCAGGTAGGCATAGCGCAGTGCGCCCACCCGCGGCCACGGCAGCGGCTTGCCATCGACCGCCAGCGGCATCCACGGCGCCGCATTGGCCGGCACGGCTGCCGCGTCCTGCAGGTGGAACCAGGTCGGCGCATCGGCATGGATCCAGCAGTGTGCGATTTGCGACCGATCCCTGGCCAGCGCCTTGACGATCGAATCCATCGCCACGAAACCGCCCCACTCGCGCGCTTCTTCGACACCGACAAACACGATCCGGCACGGCGCATCGCTGCGCGGCAGGGCGTCGACTGCGGCAATGGCTGCGTGTGCCATCGACGCGATCTGCGCCGAACGCTGCGCGAATGCGCGAGCCGCCTGCCACGAGGCGCTGCCGAACACGATCAGGACGATCGTGACGATGCCTGCGGCAAACCATTGCCGCTGTGGCCGCATGCTTGCAAGCGCGGCGCCGAGCACGAGCGCGATGCCGGCGCTGCCGAGGTAGTACAAGCGCGCCTGCATCGCCGCCTCGACTGCCGAGTACGCGGCAGAAAGCGACTGTGCATTGAGCCGCGCGACCGGCGCCTGCAACAGCGCCGGTACCAGCAACAGCAGCAGGCCGCAGACCACGAGGTCGATGCGCAGGTCGGCCGCGCCGACCACGTGCACGGCGGGCGCAGTCCGGCGCGATCTCTCGCGCCAGCGCGCGCGCAGCTCCAGCGCCAGCAGCGCAAGTCCCGCGAACATCGTGCAAGCCAGCACAGCGCGCTGCCAGGGCAACCAGCGCGCAGCCCATGACAGATAACCGCCTGCATCGCGCAGCCAGACGCCGACGCCCGCAAGCAGCGCGGACAGCGGCGAAGCATCGCCTAGCAGGTGGCTCGATGCGGTGCCGAGTACCGCCGCGCGCCAAGCCAGGAACACCAGCGCGCACGCCAGCGCTGCCGCGCAGGCGCGCAGCGCCCGCACGCGCGACGCACGATCACGCCATGCCCAACGCGCCCAGATCAGGATCAAGGCAGCGGGCGCGAGCAGGCCGATCTCCTTGCTCGCCATCGCCGCGAATGCCGCGACCGACGCCAGCAGCAGGGTGCGTGGCCGCGGGCGCAGTCGATACGCCAGAGCGGCCTGCACGGCCAGCAGCACGAACAGGGTCGCGAGCACGTCGAAGCGCGCCGACCACCACTGCGCAGTCGACGCCGCAGCCGGATGCAGGGCAAAAAAAAGTGCCGCAAGCGCCGCCGCCAAGATCGGCACGCGCGCCTTGCACAGCACGCCGAACAAGGCCAGCGCGACGCCCGCATGCAGAAACAGATCCACCAGCGCATGCGCGGCATAGTTGGTGCCGAACAGACGCGTATCCAGCCACATCGATGCGAAACCCAGCGGCCGAAACACCGAGCCGGGCACCGGATAGTGGTCGCTCACGAACAGCGGCCAGGGTGAGCCGACCATGCGCGCAAGCGCGAGCTGGAAAAAATCGTCACGGCCCCAGTCACCGGCAAGGCCAGACCAGCCGATCACGATCACGATTGCAGCGATGAGGATCGCGGCGAGCCAGCCGCGGCGACGCGGCGCCAGGATCGCATCGACGGCGGCGGCAGGCGCGCTCATCGCCACGACGATGCCGCCGCCAGTCGCACCGACACGCTCAGATCAGCTTGATTTCGCGCAGGCGTTCCTGCAGGTAGTCGTGCGCGCTGATCGGCTGCGGGTAGCGATTGGGATTGTCGGCGCTGATGCACGAAGGCAAGGCGTCAATGATGAAATCCGGATTGGGATGCAGGAAGAACGGCACCGAGTAGCGAGGCTCGCGCCCCGCCGCACCGGGCGGGTTGACCACACGGTGGGTGGTCGACGGATAGACGTGATTGGTCAGGCGCTGCAGCATGTCGCCGATGTTGACGACGATGGTGTCGGCATCGGCGGTGAACGGCACCCACTCGCCCTTGCGCGAAAGCACTTCCAGACCTTGCGCGCTGGCGCCTACCAGCAGGGTGATGAGGTTGATGTCCTCATGCGCACCCGAGCGCACATTGGGCACGTCGGCCGTGGTGATCGGCGGATAGTGGATCGGTCGCAGGATCGAATTGCCGAAATGGGTCTTGTCGTCGAAGTAGTGCTCGGGCAGGCCGATGTGCAGGGCGAGCGCGCGCAGCACGCGCGAACCCAGTCCATCGAGTGCCTGATACAAACCATAGCCACGCGCATGGAATTCGGGCACTTCGGCTGGCCAGACATTGGGCGCCATCACCTGCGCGTAGCTTGATTCGCGCGGGATCTCGCGACCGATGTGCCAGAACTCCTTGAGATCGGGATACTGCGAGCCCTTCGCGGTCTCCACACCGAACGGCGTATAGCCGCGCGCGCCGCCGCCACCGGCGAGGTGGTATTGCATCTTGACTTCGGTCGGCAATGCGAAGAACGCCTTGAAAACCGCATAGGCGCCATCGATGTCGGCTTGCGAGATGCCATGATTGCGGATGCCGGCAAAGCCCCATTCGCGATAGGCCGCACCCAGTTCGGCGACGAAGCCGTTGCGATCACTGTCGTAGCGGCGGATATCGAGAGTCGGAATGACTGCGCTCATCATCGTTCACCGTGCGGACTGGAAGCTGCGGATTCTACGGCGTGCGCAAGGTCGCCGGCGAGTTCGCGCACCAGCGCGGCATCGTCCGCCTCGATCGTCACGCGCACCACCGGCTCGGTGCCCGAGGGCCGCAACACCACGCGGCCATGACCGTCGAGCCGCGCCTGCACCCGCGCCAACGCCGATTGCACTTCGGCTGCGCTCACCACCGCTGCGGCATTGCCAGCAACGCGGACGTTTTCGGTGTGCTGGGCGACCTTGCGCATGCCGGCCACGGCGGCATCGAGGCTGTGCCCGCGGCGCACGAGCACCTCCAAAACCTGCAAGGCGGCAACGATGGCATCGCCGCTGGTGGCGCGGTCGAGGGTGAGAATGTGGCCCGAAGTCTCGCCGCCGAGCACACCGTGATGCTGTTTGAGCAGTTGCAGCACGTAACGGTCGCCGACATTGGCGCGCAGGAACGGCACACCCAGCTCGCCAATGGCGCGCTCGAGCCCGAAATTGCTCATCAGCGTGCCGACCACGGGCCCTTGCAGACGACCTTCGGCGTGCCAGTCGAGTGCGAGCAGATAGAGCAGCTGATCCCCATCGACCAACGCGCCGTGGCGATCGACCATGAGCACGCGATCGCCGTCACCGTCGAAGGCAATGCCCAGATCGGCCTTGCGTTCGGCCACCGCACGCATCAACGCCTGCGGATGCGTCGAGCCGACCTCGTGATTGATGTTGAGGCCATCGGGCTGCGCGCCGATCGATTCGACGCGCGCGCCCAGTTCGGCAAACACCGTCGGCGCCACCTGGTAGGTTGCGCCGTGGGCGCAGTCGAGCACAAGCGACAGGCCGCGCAGGTTGAACGTCGGTGGTACGGTCGATTTGCAGAATTCGGCGTAGCGCACCACCGCATCGCGCACGCGCACGACCTTGCCGATCGAGGCCGATTCCACCGTGGTGAACGGCGCTTCGAGCTCGGCTTCGATCGCCGCTTCAAGCGCATCGTCGAGTTTCTCGCCCGCGCCGGAAAAGAACTTGATGCCGTTGTCGTGATGGCTGTTGTGCGAGGCGCTGATGACGATGCCGGCACTGGCGCGCAGCGAACGCGTGAAATAGGCCACCGCGGGCGTCGGCATCGGCCCGAGCAGGCCGACATTGGCACCGGCCGCAACCAGCCCGGCTTCGAGTGCCGACTCGAACATGTAGCCGGAAATGCGCGTGTCCTTGCCGATGATGACGTTGACTTCGCCACCGCGTGCGCCGAGCACGGTGCCGACCGCACGTCCTAGGCGCAACATGAATTCAGCCGTGATCGGCCACCGGCCGACGCGGCCGCGAATGCCATCGGTACCGAAATAGCGCTTGGTGCTCACGGCAATCGGGAAACCCTGGAACCGACAACGCGCCGCTGTGGCGATTCCCGCGTCGCGATTGCCGATTCCCGGTCGTCTTCCACTCAGTCGCCCATCTGTTTCTGGCGATGTTCCCAGCGTTCCTGAGCATCGAGACTCAGGGTTGCGATCGGGCGCGCTTCGAGGCGATCGATGCCGATTTCCTCGTCGGTTTCCTCGCAGAAACCGTAATGGCCTTCCTCGATGCGCTTGAGCGCCTTGTCGATCTTGGCGATCAGCTTGCGATAGCGGTCGCGCGTGCGCAATTCGAGCGAGTTCTCGGTTTCGCGCGTGGCGCGTTCGGCCTCATCGCCGACATCGCGCACTTCATCGCGCAGGCTCTCGATGGTCTGGCGGCTCTCCTCGACCAGCTCTTCACGCCAGTTCGACAACTTGTCGCGGAAATACTGGAGCTGACGCGGCCCCATGTACTCTTCCTTGGCCAGCGGCTTGTAGCCCTTGGGCAGCGGAATCTGCACATTGGCCGGGAGCGCATAGCGGCCGTCCTGCATGGTGGCGCCGGAATCGCTTTCCGGTGGCCGCTTGACGCCCTTGGCGACGTTTCCTTCGGTTCTTGCTGTACTTTCTTTCACGATTGGCTTGTTCGGTGCCGCGTGTACCGCGGCCACCTTCTTCGATGGGACGGAGGATGACTTGTGACTGACCGCAGGCCCCTTCGACTTTGTCGGCTTGGCCGCCGGCTTGACCGGTACGGCCTTTTTGGCAACGACCTTTGCCTTGGCCTTGCTTGCCGCGACAGGCTTCACCGGCTTTTTTGCAGCCGGCGTCCTGGCCTTGGCCGGAGCCGCCTTCCTGGCCGGCGCAGGTTTCTTCGCCGGCGCAGGTTTCTTCGCCGGCGCGGACTTCTTGGCGACAGGCTTCTTGCCAGCGGCCTTCTTCGTTGTCGCGGGCTTGGCCGCCTTGCGTGCGGGTGCGGGCTTGGCTTTGACTTTCGCCTTGCTGTTGGCCATGTCTTCGGTCGTCTGGTGACTCTAGCGGTCGCGTGTTATAGCCCAAGAACCGACCACGGGCAACCGCAGCAAAGCCGCGCAATCGGCGCGAAAATCCCGCGGCCGTCCGCATTCCTCCTGGCACCACGATGTCACGTTGGTTGATCCACCTGCTGCGCGGCTACAAGCGCATGCTCAGTCCCCTGCTCGGTGCGCGCTGCCGCTTTCACCCAAGTTGCTCGGACTATGCGCGCGTCGCGCTGGCGCGCTTCGGTTTGGCGCGCGGCCTGTGGCTGGCGGCGTGGCGCATCGTGCGTTGCCAGCCGATGTGCAGCGGCGGACTCGATCCGGTACCGTTGCAGTTTCGCTGGTTCCCCGGCCCCGACGCCGCCACTCACGAGCATCCGCATGACTGACTCCGACGCGCGTTGGCTGATCCGCAATGCCGAACTGGTGAGCGACGGACGCCGCTTCCATGCCGACCTACGTATCCGCAACGGCCGCATCGAACGCATCGATGCCGGCCTGAGCGCGCAACCGGGCGAACAGGTGATCGACGCCGCGGGCTGTTGGCTGCTGCCGGGCATGATCGACGACCAGGTGCATTTCCGCGAACCCGGCCTCACCCACAAGGCCGACATCGAGAGCGAATCGCGCGCCTGCGCCGCGGGCGGCATCACCAGCTTCATGGAAATGCCCAACACGCGGCCGCCAGCGACCGACCACGCCGCGCTGGAAGCCAAGTACGCGCGCGCCGCGCAGGTTTCGCGCGTGAATTACGCGTTCTACCTGGGCGCGACCAACGACAATCTCGAACAGATCCGCACGCTCGATCCGCGCAGCGCGCCGGGCATCAAGGTATTCATGGGCGCCTCGACCGGCAACATGCTGGTCGATGATCCGGCCACGCTGGATGCGATCTTCCGCGAGGCGCCCACGCCGATCATCACCCACTGCGAGGACACGCCGATGATCCTCGCCAATGAAGCCGCCGCGCGGCAACGCTGGGGCGAGGACATCCCGGTCGGCCAGCATCCCCTGATCCGCTCGCGCGAGGCCTGTCTCAAATCCACGCAGCTGGCGATCTCGCTGGCGAAGAAGCACGACACACGCCTGCACGTGCTGCATATCTCCACCGCCGACGAGTGCGCGCTGTTCGAGCCCGGCCCGGTCAAGGGCAAGCGCATCACCGCCGAAACCTGCGTCCACTTCCTGCACTTCTGCTGCGAGGACTACGCGCGACTGGGTTCGCTCATCAAGTGCAATCCGGCGATCAAGGATGCCGCCGATCGCGAGGGCATCACCCGCGCACTTGCGCAAGGCCGCATCGACGTACTTGCCACCGACCATGCACCGCATCTGGTCACCGAAAAATCCGCGCAGTACGGCAAGGCGCCTTCGGGCCTGCCGCTGGTGCAATACGCGCTGCAATGCGCGCTCGAACGTGTGTTCGATGGCGCGCTCAGCCTCGAGCGCGTGGTCGAAGCGGTGTCGCATGCACCAGCCACCCTGTTCGACGTGCGCGAGCGCGGCTGGTTGCGCGAGGGTTTTCACGCCGACCTCGTGCTGGTCGATCCACGCAAGCCACACACCGTCTCGGCACGCGAAGTGCTGTCCAAGTGCGGCTGGACGCCGTTCGAAGGGCACACCTTCCGCTCGAGCATCGCTGCGACCTTCGTCAATGGCGAACGGGTCTGGGATGGCACGCAGGTCGATGATCGCGTGCGCGGCCAGCGACTGGCGTTCGCGCGATGATGCGTGGCGTCCCGAGCGTGTCGCAGACGCCCGTTCTGCGCACCGGCCTGCTGCTGATCGCACTCGCAGGCGTGCCGATCGCCTGTCACGCAGCCGACAGCGGCAGCGCCTTTCCTGCCAGTGTCCCGCAGGGCTCGCTGATCCGCGCCAAGGTCGATCCGCATGCAACCGTGGTCTTTGCCGAGCGCAAGCTGCGCGTCGGCCCGCATGGCGAGATCGCCTTCGGCGTCGGGCGCGATGAATCGGGTCCAGTCACGGTCGAAGTTCAGACTGCGGGTGGCAAACGCGAACACGTATCCATCGAAGTCACGCCGCGCGACTGGCCGACCGAGCGCATCGTCGGCGTGCCGCCCAAGACCGTCGAGCCACCACCCGAGATCGCCGCACGCATCAAGCGCGAGCAGGCACGCGTGGTCGCCGCGCGCGCGCGCGACGATGCCCGCGTGGATTTCGCGGAAACCTTCCAATGGCCACTGCAGGGCCGCATCAGCGGACGCTTCGGCAACCAGCGCGTCTACGTCGTCAACGGCAAGGATGTACCCAAGTCGCCGCATTCCGGCATGGACATTGCCGCGCCCGAAGGCACGCCCGTGCACGCGCCCGCGAGCGGCATCGTGAGCTTTGCCGAGAACGGGCTCTACCTCACCGGCGGCACCGTGCTGATCGACCACGGCCACGGCGTGAGCTCGAACTTCCTGCACCTCTCGCGCATCGACGTGAAACCCGGTGAGCATGTCGCCCAAGGCCAGGTGATCGGCGCCGTCGGCATGACCGGCCGCGCGACCGGCCCGCACCTGCATTGGGGCATGAACTGGTTCAAGGTGCGCCTGGATCCCCTGCTCCTGCTCGAACCCGCGTCTTGAGAGCAGCCGGCCGTCAGGCCCGCTGAGCCCGCGCTGCGTGTTGCAACGCATTTCACCCAATGCGGCAGCGGCACGCGCCGACACCGCAGCAGAGGAATAGAATGCCCCCACGACCGGCATTCAGGGGATCGGCCATGCGCATCATCTTCACTCTCCTTCTTGCTCTGTGCAGCGCGACGGCGCTCGCGGCACGCCATGAAATGGCGCTGTCGGCGTCGATGTCCAGCCAACTCGATCGCTTGCCGCTCGACACGCAACTGGTGATCAGTGGTTTTCCCGATGGCCATGGCGGCACGCATACGGTGCAGTTCAAGCGCATCGACGTCTATGCGCCGGGCGCGCGCCTGATCGTGATCGATGCCAACGGTGAGCGGGAGATTCCGCGCAGCCAGCGCATCGAACTCATCGGCACCGACGAAGACGGCCAGATGCGCGTGCATCTGGGTTTCGATCCGGGCCTGCGCAATCTCGTCGGTTCGGGTTCGGCGCCCGCGGGCAATTTCGCGATCCATGCACAGGCCGACAGCCACGGCAGCCGGCTCGTGGTGCAACCGAGCGAAGAAGCCCTGCCTGCGGGCGTGACGCCGCAGATCCTCGGCACCGACGATGCCATTCCCAACCCGCAGGCACGTCCCTTGCCGCCACTCACGCTCGGTCTCGACGCGGTCACCGCGGCCTCACGCAGCGCGGTGGTTGCGGTCGATGTCGATCAGGAGCTGCTGGTCAAGCGTTTCGGTGGCGCCGGCAACACGGCAGCGGCCGCAAGCTGGATCGCCGACCTGTTCGCCTCGATGAACGTGATGTACGAACGCGATCTCAACATCACCCTGCTGCAGGGCACGACGATCTTCCGCAGCGGCGGCACGCCGTACACGATCTCCACGAGCAACGCGGACGGCACCGATCTCGACAACTTCGGCAATTACTGGCAGGCCCACCATGCCGGCGTCTCGCGCGTGTTCGCGATGCTGCTGTCGGGCCGGATGACCAGCGGCAACAGCGCCTCGGGCATCGCCTGGGTCAATGCCTATTGCAGCAGCACCTACAGCTACAGCGTCAACAAGGTGTTCTGGAATTCCGGTATCGGCGTGGACTCGTCGGCACGCATCGTCGGCCATGAGCTCGGCCACAATTTCGGCGCCGACCACACCCATTGCACCAGCGCCAGCAATGGCACATACCCCACGGCTTCAAACACCATCGACAAATGCTTCAACGCCGAGAGCGGTTGCTATGCGGGCACGCCGAGCTGTCCGACCTCCGGTCCGGGTTTTCCGAAGGGATCGGTGATGAGCTACTGCCACGTGGGCACGTCCAGCGGCGGCGCCAACTGCGGCTCGAACGTGCTGCAGTTCCATCCGGTGCAGGTCACGACGCTGTCGGCCCTGATCGCACAGAACACGCCGGCCTGCATCGCGCCATCGGTCGACCAGATCTTCAAGAACGGCTTCGATTGATCCCCGCCATCGCGGCAGCGCATTGCGTGCTGCCACGATCGCCGGGCCCCGCGCCTACTTGCGCTGCGCCGCACTGGCTTCGCGCGCGGCGCGGAATTCCGAATCCTTCGACCACGTCGGCCACTGCCGCGAATTGGCCAGGTCCGAGCCCACGCGATAAAGCAGTTCCAGATCCTTGGCGAGGCCCGTGAACGGCCAGCTCGCATGCCATTCGTCGGCAGGCTGGTGGTAGCGGTTCTTGCCGTAGTCGGCCTGCTCGGCCTCACTGGCCTTGGCATCGCCATCGATCAGATCGCTGCCCGAGCCGAACGAAACCGCCGGCACGCCGCGCTTGGCGAACGGGAAATGATCGGAGCGGAAGAAGTAACCCGCCTCCAGATGCGAGTCGGGCTTGAACACGCGCCCCATTTTCTTGCCGTCGGCGATCAGCAGATCGAGGAGCTGCGATGAACCCTTGCCCGAGGTGGAAAAATCCCTGGTCGGGCCGAGTGGACTGAGCGCATCGGTGTTGAGCACGCCGGCGGTGGTGGCCAGCGGATAGAGCGGATTGTCGGCGTAGTACTCCGAACCCAGCAGGCCCTTTTCCTCGGCAGTCACCGCAAGGAACACCACCGAGCGCTGCGGCCTTTGCGCATGCGCGAAGGCGCGGCCCAGTTCGATCAACGACGCGGTGCCGGTCGCATTGTCGATCGCGCCGTTGTAGATGCGATCGCCCTTGGCGTCGGGCTGGCCGATGCCCAGATGATCCCAGTGCGCGCTGTAAAGCACGGTTTCATCCGGATACTTGCTGCCTTCGACGCGACCCACGACGTTGTGCGAAGTGATCACTTCGCTGCGCACCGCGTAGTGCGCCGAGAAGTTCACGTCCTTGAGCACGGTCGGCTTGAACTGGCGCGTCTGCGCCTGCTTCTTGAGGGTGTCGAAATCCAGCCCCGCGCGCTTGAGCAGATCGGCCGCGACATCACGCTGGATCCAGCCTTCGAGGGCAGGATGGGTTTGCGCGGGATTCTTGCGCACGATGTCGAACATCGTGTTGGTGTTGGAGTTCTTCACCGTCGGCCAGCCATACGAGGCCGGCGCGGTTTCATGGACGACCAGGAGGCCGGCGGCGCCACGGCGCGCGGCTTCCTCGAACTTGTAGGTCCAGCGGCCGTAGTAGGTCATCGCCTTGCCGCCGAAATCGCCGGTGCCGGTTTCGAAATCCGGATCATTGACGAGGCAGATGAGCAGCTTGCCGCGCACGTCCATGCCCTTGAAATCGTCCCAGTTGCGCTCGGGCGCGGACACGCCGTAACCGACGAACACCACCGGCGCCTTGTCGATCGAGACCTCCTTGCTGCCATCGAGCGGCGCGCGCACGGCGATCTGCTTGCCCTGCTCCATCGCATCCGCCTTGCCCGCGATCGTGAAGTCGAGCCTGGGCGTGCCATCGATGTCGGCGCGCAGCAAGGGCACAGCCTGCGTCCAGCCGCGCTTGCCGTCCTTGAGATCACCGCCGGGCTGCAGGCCGGCGCCCTGCATCTGCTCGATGATCCAGGCCACGGTGAGCTTCTCGCCTTCGGTGGCCGGGCCTCGACCCTGGAACGCATCGGAGGACAGCGTCTTGACTTCGTCGGACAGGCGCTGCGGATCGAACTTGGGGGCGTCGAGCGCGAAGGCGCTGGTGGACAGCGCCAGCAGCACGGCCAGCGAAAGCGGATGTTTCATCGGAAGGATCCTCTGCTTGGAACGTGGGAGCGAGCCGCGGCGGAACGGCTGCGGTGTTTCACTGTTGCGGCTCGGCGATGTCCTGGAAATACGGCACCACCTCACCCTTGATCTTGAGCGTAATCGGACGGCCACGGCGATCGCGCGCACGCCCGGCAGCCACGCGGACCCAGCCTTCGCTGACGCAGTATTCCTCGATGTTGGTGCGTTCCTGGCCGTTGAAGCGGATACCGACCCCGCGCGCAAGCACGGCTTCGTCGTAATGCGGATTCTGCGGATCCACGCTCAGGCGATCGGGCGGGGTGTCGGTCATCGGCGTTCCTCGATGGATGGGTTGCGTAGCAGGCAAGGATAAGCGGATGTGATCGCGGCGGCGATGTGCCGAAGGTGCGTGCCCGTTTCAACGCAACTGGCTGTCCTTGCTGCCGCGCCGGTTGTAGAGCCCCGCCGCAGCGGACTCGTCTTGGGCCTGCTGGCAGGCCACGCACAGGCGCACGCCCGGCACCGCCTTGCGGCGCGCTGCGGGAATCGGCGCATCGCACTCTTCGCAATGGCTCAGGCCCGGCCCTTTCTGCAGGCGGCTGCGCGCGCGCCGTACCGCATCAGCCACGGTTGCATCGATCTGGTCCTGCACGGCGCCATCGCCCGCCCAACCCGTTGCCACAGCACCCTCCAACGTCCCGTCCTGCACCAAAACAACTGAAACATCGCGGCGTTGCCGCTGCGGTGATCGCCGCGACGAGCAGAAACATCGACCCGCGGATCACAAGCGCACAGGGTAGCCCTGTGCGCCCATCACGTCATGTCCCGCTCGGCCGCGCACCCTGAAGAAAAACCGCAGCAAGGCGCGCTATCAACCGATTTCGGGGTTGACAGCGGCATGCCAAAACGTAAACTGCGCGTCCCACGCGGGAATAGCTCAGTTGGTAGAGCACGACCTTGCCAAGGTCGGGGTCGCGAGTTCGAGTCTCGTTTCCCGCTCCAGGACACAGATGAAACCCCGGCGTGCCGGGGTTTCTTTTTTCCGCCGCACGCCGCGATCGGCAGCGTGCGGTGCGCCAGGATGGCGAACAAACAATTCAAGTCACCGGCCTGGTCGAGGGCGCTCCCCGGAGCGCACGAGGGCGAGCCAGGATGGCGAGCGGCGGCACTCCATGGATGGATTGGAATGTTTGCGTAGTTGAAACATCGTCACCGGCCTGGTCGAGGGCGCTCCCCGGAGCGCACGAGGGCGAGCCAGGATGGCGAGCGGCGGCACTCCATGGATGGATTGTAATATCTGAAGCGTAGTCACCGGCCTGGTCGAGGGCGCTCCCCGGAGCGCACGAGGGCGAGCCAGGATGGCGAGCGGCGGCACTCCATGGATGGATTGTAATATCTGAAGCGTAGTCACCGGCCTGGTGGCAGAGTGGTCATGCAGCGGACTGCAAATCCGTGAACGCCGGTTCGATTCCGACCCAGGCCTCCATCGCTCCCGCAAGGAGCGCTCGCCCCCTTTGATGCGGCATCATGCCCGCGCACGCCGAGCCCGGGTGGCGAAATCGGTAGACGCAAGGGACTTAAAATCCCTCGACCGCAAGGTCATGCCGGTTCGAGTCCGGCTCCGGGCACACCCTGTTTTCTCGGAAAAACCCCTTCAGTTGTGCCGACGCAGGATCGGCCAGGCCGCACGCCTGCAGACTTCCCCCTCACACGCGAGCGGCGCGGATCGACACCACTCAGCGGATTGGCCCCGCTGCATGCAAATCGCACGTTTGCCGCGATCACAAGCACTGGCACGACGATCCATCTTGGGCACTCACGAGCAGCTGCAAGCTTGTCCTTCGCACATGTGACTTCACATATCATCTGGTGATAGCATAACAGCCGTGCGCAATCACGGCCTGGATAACTTGTTGCTGCTGCACGGAGAGGTCTGCGACCAGGGCGGCGGCTATTGGATCAAGATCGAAGCATGGGAAGTGGCGGCAAACGAGCACATGCCGCATGGCGTGCGCTACGCACTCACCCTTCATGATCGGCATGGCACGCGCTTGCTGGGCTATGACAACGCGCATGCCGTGAAGCCGCCCAAGCGCAACAAGTTCACCGGACGGCGCTTGGCTTACGACCACAAACATCGGCACTCACGAGACAAGGGCGTGCCTTACGAATTCACCAGCGCCAATCAGTTGCTCAAGGATTTCTTCGACGAGGTTGACCGTGTATTGAAGGAGGCAAAGGCATGAAGAAGATCGTCATTGGCATCGCCACTCAAGAGGCCATCCGCGACCGTGCAATGGCCATCGCACGCGGCGAGCGCAAGCCTGCGCCTGGCGAGCCGAAAATCTGGTTCACCTCGATGCGTTCGCTGGCGGAGGTGTTGTCCGACGACAATCGCGCCTTGCTCAAGCTCATCCGCGAGCAGAAACCCGAGTCGCTGAATGCCTTGGCGACCTTGAGCGGCCGCGCACCCAGCAATCTATCGCGCACCTTGAAGACGATGGAGCGCTACGGGTTGGTGGAACTGCGTCGGCAGGCGCGACAGGTGCAGCCGGTAGTCAAGGCCAGGGAATTCTTGATCCAAGCCGCGTGAGAAGAAGACCCGCGCGATCTGATCGCCCCCTGTTTTTGTGACGCTTGACCATCAAGAAATCGGAAAGACACTCTCTCGCAGAACCCCGATTGGCCGCACAAGGTGTCCGGGACAACCTCGAGTCCGGCCCCGGGCACACCCTGTTTTCTCGGAAAAACCCCTTCAGTTGTGCCGGCGCAGGATCGGCCAGGCCGCGCGCACGTAGAGCATGCCCGACCAGATCGTGAGGATGGCCGCGATCACCAGCAGGGACTCACCGACACGGTACAGGCGCAGCTCCTCGAGATCGTGCTGATACAGCAGCACCACGATCGCGATCATCTGCATCGTGGTCTTGATCTTGCCGATCATCGCCACCCGCACGGTGGCGCGCTGGCCGATCTCGGCCATCCACTCGCGCAGCGCCGAGATGCTGATTTCGCGGCCGACGATTACCGCACTGGTGATCGCGAGCAGCGGCGTCGGATTGTTCTGCACCAGCAGGAACAAGGTCACCGCGACCATCAGCTTGTCGGCAACCGGATCGAGGAAGGCACCGAAGGCCGAGCCCATGTCGAAGCGACGTGCGATCCAGCCATCGGCCCAGTCGGTGACTGCAGCGGCAATGAACACCAGCGCCGCGGCGATGTTGGCGCCACGGAACGGCAGGTAGAACACCACCGCCATCACCGGCAGCAGGGCGATGCGGAACAGCGTCAGGACGGTGGGGATCGTGATCGTCATCGGCAGCGATTATCCGTGGAATGCGCCGTAAATGCGCTCCGCGAGTTGCCGATTGATGCCCTCGACCTGCATCAGCTCCTCGACACCGGCGCGGGTAATGCCGCCGAGGCCGCCGAAATGCTTGAGCAAGGCCGCGCGCCGGCGCGCGCCGACGCCGCTGATTTCCTCCAGCGAACTGGTCTCGCGTGCCTTTTCACGCCGACCTCGATGGCCGGTGATCGCAAAACGGTGGGCTTCGTCGCGCACCGCCTGAATCAAGTGCGAGGCTGGCGACTCGGGCCCCGGGACCAGGGTTTTGCCGCTGCCCGCAAGGATCAGGGTTTCATCCCCCGCGCGACGTGCCGGGCCCTTGGCGACGCCAACGATCGGCACGCCTCCCACGCCCAGCTCGTTGAGCACGTCGACCGCCTGCTGTACCTGGCCGGCGCCGCCGTCGATCAGGAGCAGGTCGGGCAGCTTGCCCTCGCCTGCCTGCACACGCTTGTAGCGTCGCTGCAGCGCCTGATGCATCGCCGCGTAGTCGTCACCCGGCGTGATGCCGGAGATGTTGAAGCGCCGATACTGTGATTTCTCCGGCCCCTCCGCACCGAACACCACGCACGAGGCCACCGTGGCCTCGCCCATCGTGTGACTGATGTCGAAGCATTCGATGCGCTGCGGCAGCTCGTCCATGCCGAGCAGCTCGCGCAGCGCCTCGAAGCGCGCGAGCAGGGTCTGCTTGCTCGCCAGCCGCGCCGCCAGCGCCGCCTGCGCATTGCGCCGCGCGAGGTCGAGAAAGCGCGCTCGTTCGTTGCGCACGGCGTGCTTGATTTCCACGCCGTGTCCGCTGCGTCCGGCCAGTGCCGCGGCCAGCGCCGGCGCTTCCTCGGGCGCGCTGCTGACAATGAGCTCGCTCGGCACCGGGCGATCGAGGTAGTACTGGGCAATGAACGAGGCGAGGATCGCGGCCAGATCGCTGCTGCCGGCCAGGCGCGGAAAGAAGTCGTGCGAACCCAGGCCGATGCCATTGCGGAAAAACAGCACGCTCACGCAGGCGATCCCGCCTTCGAGCGCGCAGGCGATCACGTCCATGTCGGTAGTCGCACCCTGCACGTAGTGATGTGCCTGCACGCGCTTGACCGCGGCGATCTGGTCGCGAATCGCCGCTGCGCGTTCGAACGCAAGCTCGGCGCTGGCACGCTCCATCTGTGCCACCAGCTCCTGCATCACCGCCTCGGCCTTGCCGTCGAGGAACAATTCGGCGTGGCGCACCTGCTGACCGTAGGCGACCTCGTCGACGAAACCCACGCAGGGCGCGGTGCAACGCTGGATCTGGTATTGCAGACAGGGTCGCGAGCGGTTGCGGAAATAGCTGTCGGCGCAGTTGCGCAGGCGAAACAGCTTCTGGATCAGGTCGAGACTCTCGCGCACCGCGCCCGCACTCGGGAACGGGCCGAAGTAGCGCCCGCCGCCGTCGCGCGCGCCACGATGGAACTCCAAGCGTGGAAAACGCACCGTCAGCTCCGCCTCGCCCTCGGCTTCGCGGCGACTGCGCACGCCTGGTTTCGCGCCGGTCAGATGGATGTAGGGATAACTCTTGTCGTCGCGCAGCACGATGTTGTAGCGCGGCTTGAGCGACTTGATGAGCTGGGCTTCAAGCAGCAGCGCCTCGGCTTCGGTGCGAACGACGGTGGTTTCCATGCGCGCGATCTGGCCGATCATCGAGGTGATGCGCGGTTCGAGCCGGGGTTTGAGGAAGTAGCTGCCGACACGCTTCTTGAGGTTGCTCGCCTTGCCGACGTAGAGCAGGACATCGTCGGCATCGAACATGCGATACACGCCCGGCGCGCTGCTGAGCGTGCGCACGAAGGCCTTGCCGTCGAACGCGGTGGCTGGCGTGTTCATGGCTGCAATCCCGCGGGCACGCGCTGAGACATCACCGGGCTCAATGCCCTGCCGAACGCATCTGGCTGATCAACGCGGCCATGCCTTGCCTTGCAAGTGCGATCACGCGCTCGAAATCGGCGTCGCGACCGTAGTAGGGATCGGGCACTTCCTCATCCCCGAGGAACAGCGCAGGCCGGGTGCCGCATTCGGGACGCAGGCGCTCGAGATCACGCAGATTGGCACGGTCGGCGGCGAAGATGCGATCGAAGCGCGTGAAATCGACGCTCACGATCTGGCGCGCACGCAGCACCGAAAGATCATAGCCATGCATCGCACCCGCGGCGATCGAACGCCGATCCGGTGGTTCGCCCACGTGGTAATCCGCGGTGCCCGCCGAGTCGACTTCGACATCGAGCCCGGCGCGCGCGAATTCCACGCGCGCAACCGCTTCGAGCGTGGGCGAGCGGCAGATGTTGCCCAGGCACACGAACAGGATGCGGCTCATCGCGCACGCCCGGCGAATGCGCGCTCGACCCGCGCCAGATCGGCGGCGGTATCGACGCCCGCCGGGAACGGTTCGGGCGCGATGCGCACCGCGATCGCATGACCGTGTTCGAGCGCGCGCAATTGTTCCAGCGACTCGGCACGTTCGAGTGGCGTGGGCGCAAGCTGCGTGAACGCGCGCAGGAAACCGGCGCGGTAGCCGTAGATGCCGATGTGACGCAGGAACGGCACCGCCGCGGGCAAGGCGTCACGCGCATGTGCAAACGCATCACGCGGCCACGGCAGCGGCGCGCGGCTGAAATACAGTGCGCGGCCATCCTCTCGGCGCACCAGCTTGACCACGTTCGGATCGAACAGCTCCTCGACCGCCATGAGCGGCGTCGCCAGCGTCGCCATCGGTGCGTCATCCTCGGCCAACGCCTGCGCCACCGCGGCGATCCCGCTGGCCGGCGCGAGCGGCTCGTCACCCTGCAGATTGACCACGATCGCATCATCGGACCACGCCAGTTGCTGCGCGACTTCGGCAAGGCGATCGCTGCCCGAAGCGTGATCGCTGCGCGTCATCACCACGCGCACACCGCTGCCGGCCAGCGCCGCCTCGATGCGCGCATCGTCGGTTGCCACCACCACTTCGCGTGCACCCGCAGCAAGTGCGCGTCGCGCCACGTGCAGCACCATCGGCTCGCCCGCAATCGGCAACAAGGGCTTGCCCGGCAGGCGCGTGGATGCGTAGCGCGCGGGAATGGCAACGATGAAACCGGAATCGGTGCGTGGCATGGAGCAGGTCTTGCGGGACGACGAGCAAGCCTAAGGCAAGGTCGATCCAGTGACCACTGCCGCGGATCTGAAGCTGCCTTGCGCTGCCCGGCGCAGCGCGACCTATCTCCCAGCAGGCAATCGTCACGCAGGCGGACGCCGAATTGCGGCTCCTGCGAGCAGGTTTGTTGCGCAGTTCGGCGAGGTTCGCCAGGCGCCGGTATCTCTCCCGCGCCGGCCGACATCCCGCAAATGTACGGCTCGTCCCTGCCCCTCACCATCGGCAGGGGCCCGGACAATGACTGCGGTGTTAGCATGCGCGCCCCACCGCCTCGGGCGTGCGATCTTGAACCTGCCGGCTGCTGCTTCGTCCACGCCCGCCGCGTTGCCACGCCGCGCGGTGCTGCTGATGGTCGCCAGCACGGTCTGCTTCGGCAGCATGGCGGTGTTGATCCGCATCGCGTCGAAACAACTTCACCCCTTCGAGATCGCCTTCCTGCGCAGCTTTTTCGGCGCGCTCGCGGCGCTGCCGCTGCTGTGGCGCAACGGTTTGGCGACCCTGCACACCGATCGGATCGGCTTCTATGTCGTGCGCTGCGCGATCGGCGCAGTAGCGATGCTGGCGGGCTTCTGGGCGATCGCGCACCTGCCCCTCGCACAGGCGATCGCGCTGTCGTATTCCTCGCCACTGTTCGTGACCATCGGCGCGGTGATCTTTCTCGGTGAACTGGTGCGCCGGCGACGCTGGAGTGCGGTGATCGCCGGTTTCATCGGCGTGCTGGTGATCGTGCGGCCGGGTACTGACGGTTTCACCGCCGCGAGTCTGGTCGCGCTGTTTTCGGCGTTGTGCTCGGGCGCGGTCACGATCAGCATCAAATTCCTCGCGCGCCGCGACCCGCCCGACACCATCGTCGTGCTCACCACCTGGCTGTGGGTGCCGCTGTCACTGCCAGCCGCGGTGCTGGTGTGGCAGTGGCCCACTGCCGACCTGCTGCCGCTGCTGATCGCGCTCGGAATGCTCGGCACCGCCGGACAATACCTGTGGACACATGCGCTCAAGCTGGCCGAAGCATCGACGCTGGCGCCCTTGAGCTATCTGCAGTTGGTGTTCGTCTCGGTGCTGGCGTGGTGGCTGTTCAACGAGACCCCCGACGAGTGGACCGTGGCCGGCGCGGCCATCGTGATCGGTGCCAGTTTCTACATCGCGCGCCGCGAAGCCAAACTCGCGCGTGAACGCATCCTGCGCGAGCGCATCGAGGGTGAACCACAGATTTGAGCCTTCGGCAATGACGGCGCGCATTGCCTTTTCACGCGCGGCGGGCAAGGCTGTGGCCTCGACCGATCACCACTCGCGGGAGCCGTGAATGAAACAGTCGATATCGTGGTTGCTGACGGGAATCGCCTGCCTGCTGTCCCTGCTGATCGGCGCGATGATCGGGGTGTGGCTGTTCTTCAAGGTCTACGGCGGCGCCGACGAACGCCTGGTCTCCGGCTTTCTCGATCAGGCGCGCGTGATCGAGCTGGCCAGCCGCGATGGCCTCAGCGCGCAGAGCGAGCTGATGCGTGATGTCCTGCCGCGCGTGCAGGCCAGCACCGCCGACCTCGCCTTCATTTCGGCGGGCAGTCTCGATCCGGCGTTCACGCGCAGCATGCGCGAGGCGCTGCAGAAACTCGGCGCCAACCCATTGGTGCAGGACGATCAGGGTGAATGGAGCGTCGCCGCAAAAGCCGCGCGCGAATGCATCCTGTTGATGCCCGCCGAGCGCAACGACTGGATGTCGTGCCGCCGGCCAGTCAAGGCCGTGTGGCCGCGCAAGGGCCCGGCCAAGCCCGACTGAGATTGCCGACCGACTCAAGCGCGCTGCGTGTAGCGGCGCGCGACGTAGTCTTCGAGCACGCCGACGAATTCCTCGGCAATGTGTTCGCCGCGCAAGGTCATCGCCTTCTCGCCGTCGATGAACACCGGCGCCGCCGGCGCCTCGCCCGTGCCCGGCAGCGAAATGCCGATGTTGGCGTGACGCGATTCGCCCGGGCCATTGACCACGCAGCCCATCACGGCGAGCGTTAGGTTCTCGACGCCGTCGTACTTGATGCGCCATTCGGGCATCTTCGCGCGCACGTGATCCTGCACGGTCTTGGCGATCTGCTGGAACAGCGTGCTGGTGGTGCGCCCGCAGCCCGGGCAAGCCGTCACCAGCGGCATGAAGGCACGCAAGCCCATTGTCTGCAGCAGTTCCTGTGCAACGATCACCTCGCGCGTGCGCGGTTCGCCCGGCTCGGGCGTGAGCGAAATGCGGATGGTGTCGCCGATACCTTCCTGCAGCAGCACCGCAAGCGCCGCGGCCGAGGCGACGATGCCCTTGCTGCCCATGCCTGCCTCGGTCAGGCCCAGATGCAGGGCGTAGTTGCAACGTGCGGCGAGATCGCGATACACCGCAATCAATTCCTGCACGCCCGAGACCTTGCACGAAAGGATGATGCGATCGCGCGCCATGCCCAGTTCTTCGGCACGCGCGGCCGAATCGAGCGCCGAGCGGATCAGCGCCTCGCGGGCCACGCGCGCGGCATCCCAGGGCTGCGCGCGCGCATGGTTTTCATCCATCAGCGCGGCCACCATCGCCTGATCGAGCGAGCCCCAGTTGGCGCCGATGCGCACCGGCTTGGCATGGCGCAGCGCGATCTCGATGATGGTGGAGAACTGTGCGTCCTTCTTGCGCCCGAAGCCGACATTGCCGGGATTGATGCGGTACTTGGCCAGCGCCTGCGCGCAAGCCGGTTCGCGCTCGAGCAGTTGATGGCCGTTGTAGTGGAAGTCACCGATCAACGGCACCGCCACACCCATCATGTCGAGGCGCTCGCGGATGCGCGGAATCGCCGCCGCCGCCTCGGGCGTGTTCACGGTCAGGCGCACCAGTTCGGAACCGGCGCGGGCGAGCTCAGCCACCTGTTTGGTCGAGCCGACGACATCGGCGGTGTCGGTGTTGGTCATTGACTGCACCACCACCGGTGCGCTGCCGCCGACAACAATCGAACCGACCGCAACCGGCACGCAGGCGCGGCGCGCAAGCGGGGATGGCGCTGTTGAACTCATGGAATGGATGGCTCCGGACACGGCCGCAAGTGCGGATTTTCGCACAACCACGCCTGCGCCAGCCGGCGTCCGGCAACGGGCATGCCGCCTTTGGCTACACTCGGCGCATGTCCAAGGCCGCCTTCGTCAGCCCTGCCGCGCGCCGCCTGCTCGGCGAGCAGGCATTCAGCCGCACCGCCGGTGCTCCCTTGCTGCCCGGCAATGCGGTGTCGCTGCAGATCGACGCACGCGCCGCTTTCGATGCATGGCTGGCGGCCATTGCCGCGGCGCGCGAGCGCATCCTGTTCGCCAACTACATCTTCCGCGATGACGACCTTGGCCGCAGCTTCGTGACTGCGCTGGCCGAACGCGCGCGCGCCGGCGTCAGGGTGTGCGTCACGCGCGACTGGCTGGGCTGTCTGGGCCAATCCTCGGCGCGATTCTGGCAGCCACTGCTCGCTGCCGGTGGCGAAGTCCGCGCGTGGAATCCACCGCGACTGCTCAGCCCGTTCGGCTGGATCTCGCGCGACCATCGCAAGCTGCTGGTGGTCGATGACCATGTCGGTTTCGTCTCCGGAATCTGCGTCAGTGGGGCCTGGCTTGGCGACCCCGCGCGCGGCATCGCGCCGTGGCGCGACACCGGTGTGGCAATCCGCGGTCCCGCAGTCAGTGACCTGGCACAGGCCTTCGCCGAAGTCTGGGCGCAGATGGGGCCGCCGCTGCCCGCCGAACACGCGCCCGGGCACCGCGTCATTGCCGAGGCCGGCACGGTCAACCTGCGCGTGATTGCGACCCAACCCAACATGGCCGGGCTGTACCGCCTCGACCAGCTGATCGCCGCGCTCGCTCGCAAGAACCTGTGGCTGGCCGATGCCTACTTCGTCGGCGTCACGACCTATGTGCAGGCGCTCGGCTCGGCGGCGCGCGATGGCATCGATGTGCGCCTGCTGGTGCCCGGATCGAGCGACATTCCCGCGGTTGGTGCGATCTCGCGCGCGGGCTACCGCCCGCTGCTCGAAGCCGGTGTTCGCGTGTTCGAGTGGAACGGCTCGATGATGCACGCCAAGACCGCGGTCGCCGACTCACGCTGGGCGCGCGTGGGTTCGACCAATCTCAACCTCGCCAGCTGGCTGGGCAATTGCGAGATCGACGTGGCGATCGAAGACGAGACCTTCGCGCAGCAGATGGAGGCCCAGTACGAGCGCGATCTGACCAATGCCACCGAGATCGTGCTCAAGACAACGCACGGTCCGCGCACGCGCGGCGGCCACGAGCCTGCCTCCGGACCGCAGGGTGGCAGTTCCGGCCGCGTCGCCGCGAGCGCCTTGCGCCTGGCCAATTCGGTCGGCGCAATCATCACCGACCGTCGCGCGCTCGGCGCCGCCGAGGCGACTCCGCTGCTGGTTGGCGCCTGCATCCTGCTGGCGCTGTCGCTGGTCGCCTTTCTCTGGCCGCATCTGTTCGCCTGGCCGCTGGGTGCCCTCGGGCTGTGGTGCGCACTCGTGCTGTTGCTGCGACTCGTGCGCCTGCGCAAGAAGCGTCAGGCATCGGCAGCCTCGCCCACGAGCGAGGACGACGCACCTTGATGCCGGCGCAGTTGTCGCCGCGCGCGCAATCGCGCAGACTCGGCTGCCGCGTCGAGCCGCCATCATGCCCACGCCGCCCCTTGCCATCGAAGCCGAAGTCTATTCACCAAGCGCGCTCACGCGGCTGGTGCGTGACCTGCTCGAAGATGCGCTGCCGCTGATCTGGATCGAAGGCGAGATCTCCAATTTCGCGCGACCGGCCTCGGGCCACGTCTACTTCACGCTCAAGGACGCCGGCGCGCAGATCCGCTGCGCGATGTTCCGGCCCAAGAGCACCTGGCTGCGCTTTCGTCCCGCCGACGGCATGCGCGTGCTCGCCCGCGCTCGCGTGAGCCTGTACGAGGCGCGCGGCGAGTTCCAGCTCATCATCGAGTCGCTGGAGGAAGCCGGCGCCGGTGCGCTGCAGCGCGCCTTCGACGAGCTCAAGGCGAAGCTCGAAGCCGAAGGCCTGTTCGATGCCGCGCTCAAGCGGGACTTGCCGCGCATGCCGCGGCGCATCGGCGTGATCACCTCGCCCACCGGTGCCGCGGTGCGCGACGTGCTCAGCGTGCTCGCACGGCGCTTTCCACTCGCGCAGGTCGAGGTCCTGCCGGTGCCGGTGCAGGGCAAGGACGCGCCGCCGGCGATCGTAGCGATGCTCGAAGCCGCTTCGCGCACGCACCGCCATGACGTGCTCCTGCTCACGCGCGGCGGCGGTTCCCTCGAAGACCTGTGGGCCTTCAACGACGAGGCGCTCGCACGCGCGATCCGCGCCAGTCCGGTGCCGGTGGTGTCCGCGGTCGGCCACGAAACCGATTTCACGATCGCCGACTTCGCCGCGGATCTGCGCGCGCCGACACCTTCGGCCGCGGCCGAGCTCATCGTGCCCGACGCTCGCGATCTCGCCCGCCTGCTCGCTACCCAACGCAATCGCGCGGGCCAACTCATGCGCCGCGTGCTCGAAACGCGCGCGCAGCATCTGGATCACCTGCTCGCGCGCCTCAACGCGCAGCGCCCGCAAGCGCGCATCACGCGCGGCAGCGAGCGCCTGCTCGCGCTGCAAGCGCGCCTGCGCGAAGCGGGACGGCGCGCGATCGCCGAGCCGCACACACGGTTGCGTGAGCTACGCGCGCGTTTGCAACCGGGCGCACCGGCGACCCTGATCGCGCGACGCGCGTTGCTGCTCGACAATCTGCAGGATCGCCTGCGCGGTGCGCAGCGCCATGCACTCGAACGGCGCGCTGCACAATTGAGCGTACTCGCGCGCACCCTGCACGCGGTCAGCCCGCTGGCCACGCTGGAGCGCGGCTACGCGATCCTCATCGATCCACAGTCCGGCCGCGCCGTGCGCACCGTCGCGCAAGCCAAGTCCGGCCAGGTGCTGCGTGCGCGCCTGGCCGATGGCGAACTGGCACTGCGTGTCGAAGACCATCGCAGCTGACTCTTCGACGCACGAACACGGGCCGCAGGCAAGGACACGCCGCTCGGCGGGAGCCCGGATTGCCGTCGATCCAACTCAGGGACACACCGAACTGGTCGCTTCGGTGCTGCAGGCGAAGGTCGAACGGTGCACGAACACGCCGTTGTAGTTGGCAAGCCTGCCGGGCTGCGCGTTCGCGTTGATCACCTTGTAGGCCATGAAGCCGGTCGCGGGCAGACCGTGCAGCGCCACCGCGCGGCCATCGGCCTCGAGTTGCCCGCCCGCCAGCACGCGGGTGTCGCCGTCCAGATCGAGATCAACCCAACCTGCGCCCAGCGGCGGCAGATCCGTTCCTGGCGTGAAGGCGAACGGCAGCAGCGCCGTCGACAACTTCGAAGTGAATACTTCGGATGGTTGCGCCGCGGTGTGCAGCGGCAGGATGCGCACCACGTTGACGGCATAGGGCAAGGCGAGCGGTGGCGATGGTGGGCAAAGGAATCCGCAGCCATCGGGTGGCGCATGCGTGGCCTGGGCGCCTTCCTCGTGATCGAAGAAGTCTGCCTGCACGGTGACATCGAGTCGCCCTGGTCCTGCGAACGGAAAATCGAATGGCGCGGTCGGATTGTCTTCGTAGTATTGCTTGGTCGGAAACGTCACGAGCCAATCCGTCGCCGCGCCGAGGGCGGAGGCATTGAAGAATTCATTGCGCAGTGTCTTCGCCATGAAGACGGCGCTGACTGCGTCTTCGCCGCGCGCATAGTCGAGCGCAAGCGCCTTCCTGCCGGTGAACACGTAGGCACGCGCGACGCCATGGGTGGCTTCGGCCGAGTTGGCCGACCCCAGGTAGGGCCCTTCCATCACGGTCGGCGCATACAGCACCTGCGATGTGAAACCGGCCAGCGCGTCGGCGTTGTAGGGATAGTAGGTACCGGCGCCCACGTCGACGATCGCACCGGCACCGAACAGCTCGTCACCGGGCGTGCCAAGGTCGGCCGCGACGTTCGCCGTGGTGATCTCGCCACAGCCCGGCGGAGTACCGTCGTTCGGTTGGCCATGATTCTCGTGGGCAGTGCGAGTGTCGGTCGCGCTGCCGGGAACGATGTCACCCAGCGCGAACATCTGGATCGAACCTTCGCGCGTGCGCTCCATTCCGCTTGGCCAGCCGTTGTCGTTGCCGGCAGCAGGGGCACTGAACGCGATGCCCGCTGCCGGAAGCGCAGGCAAGGTGCAAGAGTGATCTTGGCTGATCAAACGCGCGCCGCCTGCGGCATCGGCCGTGATGGCGCCGGTCCAGACATCTTTCGGGGACAGGAACAGGTCGAAGTCGATCACGTCCTGGTTGTTGTAGCCTTCGAGGAAGCGCAACCTCACGGCCTTGCCCCGGTTGCCCGTGTTGGTCACGGAGATGAGCGTGTCCTGTCCGGCGTTCACTGTGTAATACGGAAAGATCAGCACTTGTCCGAGGCCGCGCGGGTTGAGCGTGACCGCTTCGGCCATGCCAGCCGGGAACATCAAGAATGAAAGCAGGCAAACGCAGATGAGTAACGGATTGCGCATGACGGATTCCTCCCTTTTTGAATCGTGTGTCATCACATTGCGGCGTATCTCTCACTGACGCAGCACCAGCATCATTTGTGCCATCGCGGTGCGGCGATTGCCTGGCCGGCTCCATGCCGAGACCGAATCAATGACAGGAATACGCCCCTTGGGCGACGCTGATCAAGTGGCGCCACCGTCACGACACCTGTCTGCGTGCAGATCGAGGTGCGTTGCCGCATACGGCCTGGCCAATCCCTGCAAGCGCGTCTGGCCGATGGCGAACTGGCGCTGCGCGTCGAAGGCCCTGCAGGGTAAACCATCCGCAGTCGCCTCAGCGCGTCTGCGCGGCTGCAGACCGTGCCTGCAACTGTGCGATGTGCGCGCGCACCTGGGCCAGCGGCAGCGGCGTGCCTTGCCACAACCTGCCCATGCGACGCTCGGCTTCACGCAGGTCGACCAGCGCCTGCGCATCCTGCCCACGCGCCGTTTCGATGCGGGCCGCCAGTGCCAACAGACGGGCGTCGGCGGCATCGTCCTGCGTCGCAGCGCGGGCCTGCTCGAGGCGCGGTGCCAGCATCCGCGCGGCGCCCTCGGCATCACCGGCAGTCAAGTGCGCTTGCGCCTGGATCGCGCGCCAGCGCCCGCGCACCGCAGTGGCGTCGGCGCCGATGCGCGCGTCGAGACGGTCCAGCGCTGCGCGCGCATCCGCTCGATCACCGTGCGCGAGCAGCGCTTCGGCACGATTGAGCCCGATCACCAGGCACGGCGGCGTGGCCGCATCGTCCGCGCACAGCAGGTGCAGCGCCTGTTCGAATGCCGCCAGCGCTGCGGCCGCATCGCCACGCGCGCTTTCCGCATTGCCCAGTGCGTTGTCGATCGCGGCAAGATTCGCGCTCTTGCGATCGGCGCGACCCGCCAGTGCGCGCAGCCCGCGTGCAGCCTCGTCGAAACGCCCCAGGCTCAACTGCACATTCGCCAGTTCCCAACTGATGCCGTCGATGAGCAGTTGATCGGTGCCGGGCGTCGACGAAGCGCGCTGCAGGGCTTCATGCAGCAAGGGCTCGGCTTCGGCCACGCGCTGGTTGTCGACCAAGGCGCCTGCATACTGCTGCTCGACGTAGCACAGCGTGCTCGGCGGTGCGATCTCGGCCAGTTCCTGCAGGATCGCCCAGGCCTTGCGCGCCGGTTCCAGCGCGTCGGCGGGACGCCCGATCGCGCGCAACAACGATGCCTGATTGCCCAATGCCACCGCATAGCGCGGTGACGTTTCTCCGTCGGTCAGGCGATGCAGCCTGGTCGCCTCGGCCGACAATGATGCGATCGATGCGTAATCGCCGCGATTGAACGCTGCATCCGCCTTGAACTCGAGCGCTTGTGCCAACTGTGCCTGTCCGTCCGCGCCCGCTGCGCGCAGGCGCGTGATCGCCAAGTCGAGCATGGCTGCGCCAGCCGCGTCGCCATCATCGACCAAGCTGTAGTGCGCCAGTCTCGCGCGCGCGCCCTCAGTCCACGGCGTTGCAGCCGCGCCTGCCCGCTCGCCTGCGGCCAATGCCGCGCGCAGCGCTTCCTCCGCCTTGGCTCGGTCGCCCAGGGAAACATGGACGTTGCCGATTTCAGTGAGCAGGCGTGCGGCGAGCACGGGATTGGCATTCGCCTTGGCGGCGACTTCAGCGCGCTCGACAAGGTCGAGCGCCCGTGTATCGCCGCCCTTGGCAGCATAGGGGTCGGCGCTCAGGAACACCTCTTCGAGCATCGCCAACGCGCTTTGGCTGGCCTGCTCGGCCTGGCTGCGCTGCCATGCTTCGTGCAGCGCCAGCCCCGTACCCAGCGCAAGTGCACCCAGCACCGCCGAGGTGGCCGCCACTGCGACACGATGGCGACGCAGGAACATGCGCGTGCGATAGGTCCAACGGTCGGCCGTCGCGCTGACCGGCTCGCCGCGACGCAGGTGGCGCAGGTCTTCAGCCAGCGCGGCGACACTCGCATAGCGACGTCCGGGTTCCTCCTGCAAGGCCCGGCACAGGATGCGGCCGAGATCGCCCTGCAGGCTGCGCAGCAAGGCCTTGCCCGAGCTGCCGCGCAACTGCGCCATCGCCTCGAAGACCTGCGGGTCGCGCGCCTGCCACTGGCGCAGCTGCGCCACCGCTTGCGCGCAATGCCCGGGCCATTGCGGTCGCACACCGGCGACCAGCTCGTGCAGCAGCACGCCAAGCTGGAACACGTCGGTCTGTGTCGTCACGCTGCCGCGCGCGACCTGCTCGGGCGCGGCGTACTCGGGCGTGAACAGGGGCGCGGCGCCGTGCGTGGCGCCATCGTCCGCCGCATCGAGCAGCTTGGCGATGCCGAAATCGAGCAGCTTGAGCGTGCCGTCCTGCGTGACCAGCACGTTGGCGGGCTTGATGTCGCGATGCACGACGAGATTGCGATGCGCGTAGGCCAGTGCCTCGCAGGCATCCAGCAGCAGCGCCAAGCGGACGTCCAGGCCCAGCTGCCGCGCATCGCACCAGGCCAGCAGCGGTTGCCCATCGACCAGCTCCATCGCAAACCACGGCCTGCCATCATCGGCAAGGCCGCCATCGAGCAGGCGCGCAATGTGCGGATGATCCAGCCGCGCGAGGATGCCGCGCTCGCGCATGAAGCGCGCGAGGATCTCTTCGGAATCCAGACCGCGCTTGATCAGCTTGAGTGCCACCGGCTGGCGCGTGACGCCGGCGACCGGTTCGGCGCGATACACCGTGCCCATGCCGCCGCTGCCCAGGCGCTCCACGATGCGGAAGCGCCCGATGCAGGTACCGATCAGCGGATCATTGGCCACCCCATCATCGAGTGCCGACAAGACCGGTTCCAGACCGGGTGCCGGCACCCGATCGAGCGCGAGCAGCGCCAGCGCCTCGTCGCGCAAGGAGGTGTCGACGCTGCACTGAGCCGCCAACCATTGCTCACGTTCGCTGTCAGGTCGATCCAGCGCCGCGCGCGCGAGTTCGAGCGCGCGGCGCATCCGGTCGACCCGATCAGTTGCGCTTTGCATGGTCGCCCTCCGTTCACGCCGATCATGCTAGCGCGCTGCACGTGCGTTCGCTCGCTGCTGCGCTTGCCGGTTCAGTCGAAGCCGTTACCGAAGATGCGGTCATCGGCGATTTCGACGACGCAATTGCCGATCTCCGAGGTGTTGCCAGCCGGGTCGGTCGCGCTTGCACTGAGCGTACCCAATGGCACGCTGGCATCGATCCCCAGATCGAGACTGAAGGTCACGCTGCCGGTCGCGCCGGTAGTGACCTGGAACGGTGCCAGCGCCGTGATCGCGGTGCCGCGGCCGTCGGCACGACAGCTCGATCCGCCCCAATACACGTCGATGCGATACGGCGTGCCTGGCGCGCTGGAGAGCGAGCCACTCACGCGCGTGGTGGCGCCGGCCGCAGCGCGCATTGCGCTGGTCAAGAGTGGGTGATTCTGCAGGTTGTTCGGCCCGCTCGCCGGGTTGCCGGACTGGTTGGCGCTCGGCCCGGCCTGCGCCAGGTCGATGGCCAATCCGCTGTTGTAGGAGATGCGGTTGGACAGCACGCGATTGCCGGTGCCGCCACTGGGCGAGATCCACACACCCGGGCCATCGTTGTAGAGGATCATGTTGCCACCCCAGGTGGCAGTCAGGGGCGCGCCGATGGTGTTGTCATGCGCGCCGAAGCTCATCAGCACGGCACCGGAACCATTGGGGGCGATCACCGCGCCACCCTGGTTTGCGCCCAGCATGTTGTACTGGATGGTGTTGCCGCTGGTGGCGGGACCGGACAAGTTGATGCCCCAACCCGTGTTGTTGCCGATCTGGTTGTACTCGATGCGATTGCCGGGCGAGTTGTACGCATAGATGCCGGTCTGGTTGCCGCCATTGCCGCTGCCGTCGGCCTGGAAGCCGATCAGGTTGTTGGCGATGGTCGAGCCGCCGGCGACGTTGTCGAGGTAGATGCCCGGCCCGCTCGCCACCGCGATGAGGTTGCTGGCCTCGGGATTGTCGTAGCCGCCGATGAAGGCGCCGCCCGAGTTGCCGGTGACGCGGATCGCGCTGTAGCTCGCCGGCGTGAAGGCCACCGGGCCGAACAGGTTGCCGTAGATGCGGTGATTGCGCCCGCCTTCGAGCTTGATCGCCGCATCGTTGAAGCCGGCCAGGCCCAGGCCGCGCACGACCAGGCGCGCCGAGTTGGCGGCGCTGGCAGGCACGTGCAGCGCCCAAGGCGTGTTGGTGTTGCCGGCGCCGTTGATGTAGAGGCAGAGGTTTGAATCGAACACGCCGTACCCGGTGTTGGGCGTCCAGCCCGGCTGGGTGGTGCCGTCGACGGTGACATCCCCCTTGATGTCGAGCATCGGCGCGGCAAGATGCAGCAATGCCGGACAACCGCCGGGGATGTTGAAGATGATGCGGAACGGGCCGCTGGCCGCATTGCCCGCCTTGATTGCGGCACGCAGCGAACCGGCTATCGGCGCGGTGTTGTTGCCGTTGTCGGCGGTGGTGGTCACCACCGCCATGGTGGTGTCGTCGATCGACGATTCGTAGGCCCCCAGGTCGATGCGGCTGCCGATGATGCGTGCATGGCCGTCGAGATCGCGCGCCGGAAAACCCAGCAGCTGGACAAAGCCGCCCTTGTTGATGGCGGGCGAATTGGAGGCAAGCCGGAAGTTTCCGTTCGCTGCATCGACGAAGCGCGGGTCGGCATGAAGGTCGCCCGTACCCTGCGGAAAATTGCCGTTGGCGGAGTTGTAGAGATTGAAACTCGCCAACAAGGGATAGACGTACTGCGTGCTGCCGGTGAACACGATGTCCAGGCCCTGGTTGCTCCACAGGATGTTGTTGCTGACCTCGCTGATCCGGCCACTGCTGCCTGTGATCAGTGTCCCCAGACGCATGGCCGGGCCACCGCTCGTGCGCACGATCGTGTTGTTGGTCGCGGTCACGGCACCATCGACATCGGCATCGAGGGTGACGGTGAAGGCGCCCATGTCGATGCCGCTGGCCTCGTGTGCGAGCGTGCTGTCGGCGACGAAATTGTTGACGAAGCGCATCTGTGCTCCGGACATCCTCACCACGTTCTGTCCGGAGTTGTACGTGAAACGGCAGTGCCGGACTTCGAACACCTGGCTCTCGCTGCGATCGCTGCCGTAGGTCAGCAGCAGGACTTCGCTCTCCGCGTAGGACAGGTTGGACTTGCCCTTGAAGCGCGTGAAGGTGACGCCTTCGATCAGCACATTGCTGTCCCCTCCGAGCTTGAAACCCATGCCGGAGGCCGCCGCGCCCAAACCATCGAGCACGGTGTTGACAGGGTTCACCAAGCGGCCCGAGCAGCTGGTCGTGTAGCCGCCCAGCAGGCGCAAGCTGGCCACTTCGTCGGCATTGGCTCCGTACATGCGGGCGAGCTGGTCGCCGACCGCATAGCTGCCTTGCACCAGCTTGATCGTGAAGGTGGAGTCGACGGGCTGGAGTTCGAATGTGATGAGCGCGCTCTTCAATTCAGCCACATTCTTGACGCAAACCTCGGCGGCACGTGCCGGCATGCAAAACGACAGGACGCAAGACAGCAGCCCGCACAGGGCGACGAAACGACGCAACAACATGGCATTCTCCGCAAGGGGTCTTGATCACCCTTACGAAGCGCGGCGCGAATTGCTGACATCTTGCGCAGCCCAGCCGCGCCACCTGCCTGGCCAATCAATGACTTGGGTCGTTCATCGGCAGTCGCTGCGTGCGTGCATCCCACCCGCAAGGTGTTGCAATCACTCGGGCCCTGCCCTGCTAGGTCGACTCGGCAATGAATCGCAGCAGGAACATCCGCGCCGCGCGCCAGTCGCGGAACACGGTGCGCTCGGCAACGCCGCGCAACCGGGCGATCTCATCGATGCCGGCACCGCCGAACACATGCAACTGCGCCAGTTCCGCCAGGCGCGGATCGACCGCTTCCAGCTCACGCATCACCCGATCCAGCGCAAGCACGTCGAAAGGCTCGTCGGCAGCGATCTCCTGCGCCGCGCCCAGCGTCAGGGCCTCGCCACCCTCGCGTTTGTCCGCATGCCGGCGGCGCGCACGGTCGACCAGCAATTGGCGCATGGCTTGTGCGGCAATGTTGAAGAAGTGCTCGCGATCGGCAACCGACAAGCTGCGCCCGGACAGGCGCAGCCAGGTCTCGTTGACCAGTTCGGTGGTGCACAAGGTGTGCTTGTGACCGAGGCGCAAGAGCACACGCGCCTGTTTGCGGAAATCCTCGTACAGCAATGCGAACAGGCGATCGCTGGCGCCCGGCTCGCCGCTGCGGATCGCGCCGATCAGCGCGTCGATGCTCTCCACTGGCTCGCCTGTGTGCGCCATGCCCGATGAGTTTAGGGCAACGCCGGTCAAATGGCGCAGGGACAAAGCCGGTTCCCTTGTGCACGGCGAACCGCAGCATCGGTTCATTTCCAGGCCAGCCAGCACGCGCGGCCTGCGCTAACCTGCACTGGATGTTGTGCGATGCAGCCCGCGCGCCAGGCCCCGCCAAGGAGCAAACATGCCGATCGACACTTTCCCGTTGTACCTCGCCAACGCGGCGCGGCAGCCCAACAGTGCGCTGGAAGTATTCGACAAGTATTCGGGTGCCGTGGCCGCGCGCGTCGCGCTGGCCGATGCGGCAACGATCGATTGCGCGATCGCTGCCGCGGTTGCCGCCGAAGCGCCGATGCGCGCGTTCGCGCCATGGCGACGTCAAGCCGTGCTCGAACATTGCGTGGCACGCTTTCGCGACCGCTTCGATGAGCTTGCGCTGGCGCTGTGCATTGAGGCCGGCAAGCCCATTGGCGATGCCGAGGGTGAGGTCACGCGCCTGATCGATACCTTCCGCATCGCCGCAGGCGAGGCAGTGCGCATCGACGGCAGCTTGCCGAACCTCGAGATCTCCAAACGCGCCGAGGGCTATCGCGGCTTCGTCAAGCGCATGCCGATCGGCGCGTGCTCGTTCATAACGCCCTTCAATTTTCCACTCAATCTGGTGGCACACAAGGTCGCGCCCGCGATCGCCGCAGGCTGCCCGTTCGTGCTCAAGCCCTCGGAGAAAACACCGCTGGGCGCGCTCATCCTCGGCGCCATCCTCGCCGAAACCGACCTGCCCAAGGGCGCGTTCTCGATCCTGCCCTGCCGCATCGAGGATGCCGATCCGTTCGTGAGCGACGAGCGCCTCAAGCTGCTGTCCTTCACCGGCGGCCAGATCGGCTGGCAGCTCAAGGCGCAGGCCGGGCGCAAGAAGGTCGTGCTCGAACTGGGCGGCAACGCGGCCTGCATCGTCGATGACGATCAGGCAGGCAAGCTCGATGCGATCGTCGAGCGCCTGGTGTTCGGCGCCTATTACCAATCCGGGCAAAGCTGCATCAAGGTGCAGCGCGTGCTCGCGCACGAATCGCTCTACGCAAGCCTGCGTGAGCGCTTCGTTGCTGCGGTGCGCGCGTTCAAGGCGGGCGATCCGAAATCGCGCGACACCTTTCTCGGCCCGCTCATCGACGAGGCCGCGGCGATCCGTCTCGAAAGCTGGATCGCCGAAGCCGTCTCCGGCGGTGCGCGCCTGCTGTGTGGCGGCACGCGCGAGCGCAATCGACTCGCTGCGAGCGTGCTCGAACAGGTACCGGATGACGCCAGGCTCAACCGGCTCGAAGCCTTCGGCCCGGTCACCGTGCTCGAATCATTCACCTCGTTCGAGGCCGCGCTCGCGCGGGCCAATGATTCCGACTATGGCCTGCAGGCGGGCGTGTACACCGACTCGCTCGCGCACACGCTGCGCGCCTGGGACGTGCTCGAAGTCGGCGGCGTGATCATCAACGACATCCCCAGTTTCCGCGTCGACAACATGCCCTATGGCGGCGTGAAACTCTCCGGTCTGGGCCGCGAGGGCATCGCCTGCGCGATCGCCGAGATGACCGAGCCGCGCCTGCTGGTCGTGCGCGGCTGAGGAGGAGACACGCCATGAACACAAGGTTCAGGATCGGCGACCACGTGCGCTGGAACTCGGAAGCCGGCGAGGTCGCGGGCACGATCATCGCGGTGCACACGCGCGATTTCGCCTGGAAGGGCTACACCCACCATGCCTCGCCCGACGATCCACAGTACGAAATCAAGAGCGACAAGAGCGATCACATCGCCGCACACAAGGGCGGCGCCCTGCGCCATGCCTGAGATGCGACCGGCATGAGCGAGCCGTACTTCACGATCGGGCACTCCAATCGCAGCATCGATGAATTCATCGAGTTGCTACACGAGAATGAAATCCGTCGCCTCGCCGACATCCGCAAGCTCGCCGGCTCGCGCGCGAACCCGCAGTTCAACCAGGATGCCCTTGAAGCGGCGCTTGCCCAGGCCGGGATCGACTATGTGCGCATCGAGGCCTTGGGTGGCCTGCGCGGACGCACGCCCGAGGTCAGTGCCGACGCCAATGCGCTGTGGCGCAACGCCAGCTTCCACCGCTATGCCGATTACACGCTCACGCCGGCATTCCGTCACGGCCTGGCCACCCTCATCGAGCAGGGTCGCCACGCGCGCTGCGCCGCGATGTGCGCCGAAGCGGTGTGGTGGCGCTGCCATCGCCGCATCGTCGCCGACCAGCTGCTCGCGCATGGCGAAACGGTATTCCACATCCTCGGCCATGGCCGGATCGAGCCCGCGCAGCTGACGCCGGGCGCGGTCGTCGGCGCCGACCACCGGGTTCGCTACCCGGCCGCCGGCGACGCCCCGGAGCGGCCGCCCCGCTGACCGGTGCGCCGCAAGCGGCGCAGACCACGGTTGCGGCGAGAGCAGGCTGATAAGATCGCGGCGTGAATGAGCGCAGCCAGGATCACGAAATCAACCGCCTCATCGATGGCTGGCGCAGTGGCGACGAATCCGCCCGCCAGGCACTGGTGACACGCGTCTATGCCAATGTGCGCGCGATTGCCGCACAGTCGCTGCGCGCCGCACCGGGTGCCACATTCAATACCACCGAAGTCGCCCACGAGGCCCTGCTGCGGCTGCTCGGCGCCGATCCGAACTGGGTTGATCATCGGCATTTTTTCCATGTCGCCGCGCAAGCGACGCGGCAGGTACTGGTGGAAGCCTCGCGGCGACGGCTCGCCGACAAGCGGGGGGGTGGTTGCGCCCATCTCGAACTCGGTGCCGCGATCGAAGTCGCCAACGAGGACGACCTGCAATTGGTACGCATCGACGAAGCGCTGCAGGATCTCGCCAACACCGATCCGCGTCGCGCCAAGACCGTGGAACTGGTGTACTTCGGTGGCTTTTCGCGGGCCGAAGTCGCCGCTGCACTCGATGTTTCCGAAGGCACGGTCGATCGTGACCTGCGCCTGGCGCGCGCCTGGCTTCGCAGTTTGATTGCGACATGACTGCGTCCCCGCTCGATCGCTTCGCCGAGGCGTTCGAACGGTTGCGCCAGCTTGCCCCTGCGCAGCGTGATCGGGAACTGGCTGCGTTGGATCTCGAAGCCGACGAATGCGAGCAACTGCGGCGCATGCTCGCAGCCGACGCCCAGGATGACGACCTGCTCGCGCAGACCGTGCGCGCCAGCGCAACGCGGCTCAACGCGAGCCAGTCACAACGCATCGGTCCCTACCGCCTGCTGCATGAACTCGGCGCCGGCGGCATGGGTACGGTGTTCCTTGCCGAGCGCATCGAAGGCGGCTTCACGCAGCAAGTCGCAGTGAAATTGTTGCGTGGATTTCCCACCCGCGATGGTCTGCGCCGTCTGCGCCAGGAGCGGCAGATCCTTGCCGCGCTCGAACACCCACACATCGCGCGCCTGCTCGATGGCGGTGAAACCGCCGACGGCCAGCCTTGGCTGGCGCTCGAATACGTCGATGGCTTGCCGCTGCTGCAGCATGCAGCGCGCCACGCGCCCACGCTGGCCCAGCGGCTGGCCCTGTTCGATCACATGCTCGATGCGATCGGTCACGCACACCGCCATCTGGTGGTGCACCGTGATCTCAAGCCCGGCAACGTGCTGGTCACGCATGCGGGCGAGGTCAAGCTGCTCGACTTCGGCATCGCCCGCCTGATTGATCTGGATACCCAGCCGGCCGCCGATGCCACCTCCACGCGCGTCTACAGCCCTGGCTACGCCAGCCCCGAGCAGTTGACCGGCAGCGCCGTGACCACCGCCAGCGACATCTTCGCGCTCGGCATCCTGCTGCGCGAACTGCTCACCGCGCAACGTGCCGACGGCCGCCCGGTGGCCGATCTGGTTGCCCTGCCGCTGGACGCCGATCTCACCGGCATCATTGCCAAGGCCACCGAACTCGAAGCCGGGCGCCGCTACGCCAGCACCAGCGAGTTTGCCGACGACCTGCAGCGCTACCGCGACAACCGCCCGGTGCGCGCCGCGCGCATGACGCGCTGGTATCGCGCGCGCAAATTCTTCGTGCGGCACCGGCTTGGCGCAGCCGTCGTGCTGGGTGCCGTCCTGATCCTGGCCGGTTTCGTGTGGCGGCTCGACCGGGAACGCGATCGCGCACTTGCTGCCGAAGCGGCGTCCGAGCGCGATGCCGCCAGCGCCCGTGCCGCGCTGCAGTTCCTCGTCGACACGCTTGGCGCGGCCGCGCCCGATGTTGCCCAGAGTCGCACCGTGAGCGTGCGCGAGCTGCTCGAAACTGCCCGCAAGCGGCTCGATGACGGATCGCTCGGGGCCGATGCCACGCACGTCGTGAAGACTCTGCTGGCCGATGTCTACGCCGATCTGGGCGAAACGGGCATCGCACTCGAGCTCTTCGGCCAGGGACTGGCCGGAGCCACACCGCACAGCCGTGATGAGGCTCTGGCACTGAGCGACATGCTCGACCGCCATGCCGCCCTGCTCGCGCAGGTCGGCAAATTCCCGCAAAGCGAAGAGGTGGCCCGCCAGTCGCGCCAATGGCGCGACACCTTCAGTCCCGATGAAACCGAACAGCAAGCCAAGAGCCTGCTCACCCAGGCCTATCTGATCCATCACCAGGGCGACCTCAGACTCTCGATCGCCAAGGCACGCGAGGCGATGCAGCTGTCGACGCCTGCCAAGCCGCTGCCCGCGCCGCTGATGCTCGAGATTGCCTCGACGCTTGCCGGCATGCTGACGTCCGCCGACGAGTGCGAGGAAGCCAACAAGGTCGCCATCCTGGGGCTCCAATACACGCAGGCCCTGGCGCCGGACCACGTCACCCGCGTTCCGCTCTTGCGTGCGCAGGCCAATGCGCTGCGCCTGTGCGGCAAATATGCCGAAGCGGAAACCACCCTGCGCCAGACCATTGCGCTGCAGAACCGCGTGGTCGGCAGCGGCGGCGTGCGCATGAGCGCCCTGCTCAACGATCTGGCGCTCACGCTCAACGACATGGGCCGCTACCGCGAAGCCAGCAGCCTGCTGGCGCAGGCCGAGCGCATCGGCCACGAGTTGCACCAGAATCCGTCCGAGGCCGCGATTTCACTCACCAATCGAGCCGGCATACTCGAAAACGTTGGCGACTATGCGCAAGCGCTCGAACTGCAAACGCAGGCGCAGAAGGCGCTGGACGAGGGCGCGATCGATCCTGCCGCCTTCGAGAGCCGGCGCATCGCACGCAACCACGCGCGCACCTTGGCGCTTGCCGGTCAGGCCCCTCAGGCAATCGAACGCCTGACCGGATTGATTGCCGACGCCCAGCGGCTGGACGGCGTCGATTCCTCCGAGTACGCCATGACGACCTGGCAGCGCGCAATCGCCCAGCGCCGCGCCGGTCGCATCGGTGCCGCACTCGCCGACGCCGATGAAGCCGAGCGCCGCTTCGCCGAATTGGTACCGCACACCCATCCATTCTTTGCCCACGTCCATCGCCTGCGCGCCGCGCTTGCATTGCAGGAGGCTGATCCGGTCAGCGCAGAACGCGAACAGCTTGCCGCGATCAAGCAACTGGAAAACGCCCACGGCATCGAGATCGATCTGGCGATCGCGCGCAGCGAGCTGGCCGAAATCCAGCGCTCGCTGGGCCGCAGGGACGATGCAAGGGCGACACTCGTCCAGGCCCTGCCGACCTTGCGCGACGCACTGCTGCCCACCGAAGTTGCGCGCGCCGCCGCCGAGCGCAGCGCCACGGCGCTCGGCCTGCCGCCGGCATCCGACATCACCAGGACTTCGCCGTAAGCGCAGGCCACGATCGTGCGGCGATGCTGCCGCGAGCCGGCCGCCTTGCTTCGGGCGTCACGTCGATGGTTCGCGCCCTTGCCGGCCGTGGCGACTTCGTCGCGGGATGAACCAGGGCGCCGCCCCGACTCACGACCGGGACAGGCTCGAACTCAGGATTGGGCGAATCGCGCCAGCGTGGCGGCGGCGTCGCCGGCACCGAAGTCCTCGCCCCAGTCTTCCATCAAGGCGATGAGCATGAGCTTTTCGAATTCGCCATTGAAGCGTTGCACGATCGCATCGGGATCGCGAATGCGCTTGTGATCGCCGATCACGCCGAAATGGACATTGCCGTTGTAGCTGAGAATCGACAGGCCAAGCCCGATCGAGCCGGTCTGCGGTACCCAGAACATCAGCTCGCGCACCTCGCCGCCCGCCAGATACAGCGGCTGCTGCGGACCGGGCACATTGGTCGCCACCGCACTCGCCTTGCGACTGAACAGTTCAAGCGCCGGGCCTTGCAGCGCCGCGGGCGCCATGCCGAGTGCAGCGAGCAGGCCGAAGGCGACCACCGCCTGACGCCGGCCCTTGAGATCGCGCATGCAGGCCGCCACGCGTTCGAGCCGGCGCAGCGGATTGGGCTCACCGATCGGCAGATCGAGAAACACCAATCCGAAATGGTTGCCGAGCTTTTTCGCATGCTCCAGCGGTCGCAGGTTGACCGGGACCGTGGCGCGGATGGTCAGGCCATCGACATCTTCGCCGTCATCGCGCAGGTAGCCACGCAAGGCGCCCGCGGCGCAGGCGAGCAAGACGTCGTTGACGGTGCAGTCGAGCGCCTTGCCGAGCAACTTGACCTCAGCCAGCGGCAATGGCTCGGCCCAGGCGACGCGCTTGGTCACGCCCAGGCGACCCTTGAGGCCGGTTTTTGGATCGTCCGCAAGCGTGAGCGCAATCGCAAGCTCGCGCGTGATTTCACTGCCCTCATGCGCGAATTCGGCAGCAACCGAAGGGTCGGCCATCATTTGCGCAATCATCGCCCAGGTCTTTTCGCTGGCCGCGACCATCTTGTGCAGCCCGCCCTGCATCGGCTCGAGCAAGCGTTCGAGCACGCTGCCGCGATCGCGCTTGAGCCAGGTGCGCGCAAGCTCTGCGCGGGCCTCGGGCTGCGGCGCGGTATCGGTCAGCGAGAGCAGCACCTGTACCAGCGCGAGCCCGTCCGCATAGCAATGATGGATGCGCGCGATCAGCGCCGCGCCGCCTTGATAATTCTCGATCAGGTGGTATTGCCACAACGGCTTGGACGGATCCAGCGGGGTCGACGCCAATTCGCTCACGAAACGCTCGAGTTCGGCCTTGCCGGCGGCGCCAGGCAAGGCCGCCACACGAAAGTGCCAGTCGATGTCGAAATCGGCATCGGTCTCCCAATGCGCGCTGTTGACGCCGAGCACGGCCTTCTGGCGAAAGCGGCGGAAAGCCAGGAAGCGTTCGAGCAGCAGCGCGCGCACGCGATCGGCTTGCAGCGGCCCGGCGAACATCAATACACCGGTGATCATCATGCGGTTGGTCGGCCGCTCCATGCGCAACCAGGCGGTGTCGACCTTGGACATCGCTTCGCGTGACGTGCTGCCTGCTTCCTGCATGATCGGAATTCCGCTGCGGGGATGGTTGCAAAGCATTGGCGCGGACGCGGCAAAACGCAACCACCGGCGCGGGGCCGTTCATTCGCCGCTGCGGCGTTCGCCGCCCGCGACAACTCACTGATCCACGCGCGATGCGACTGCATTGCACAAGCGGCCCGCGATTCGGGCCGGGGTGACGGCATCAGCGATGTCGCTTAGTCTAGGCGGCCACCACGACGGATTCCGCCGATGCGCCCAAGCCGCTGCCTGCTTCTGCCCCTGCTCGCCACTGCGCCCGCTGCCAGTGCCAGCACCGATGCCGCCACACTCGGTCTGGTCGACCATCCGCTCGGCTGGATCGCGCTGGCGCTGTTCGCGCTCGCCTATGCGCTGGTGATCGCCGAGGAACGCATCCACATCGCCAAATCCAAGCCGGTGATGCTCGCCGCGGGCCTCATGTGGGGCCTGTTGGCGTGGTGGTCGATCCAATCCGGCCAGGGCGTGGAACTGGTGCACGAAGCCTTCAAGGCGATGTTCCTCGAATACTCGGAAGTGTTCTTCTTCCTGGTCGTGGCGATGACCTATGTCACCGCGATCGGCGAGCGCGGCGTGTTCGACGCCCTGCGCGACCAGTTGCTCAAGCGGCACCTCAACTACCGGCAATTGTTCTGGATCACCGGCCTGCTCGCGTTCATGATTTCGCCGGTGCTCGACAACCTCACCACCGCGCTGGTGATGTCGGCGGTGATCCTCGCGGTGGGCGCAGGCAACCGGAAATTCGTGGTGCTCGCCTTCATCAACCTCGTGGTCGCTGCCAATGCCGGTGGCGCCTGGAGCGCGTTCGGCGACATCACCACGCTGATGGTGTGGCAGGCCAACAAGGTCGAGTTCACCGAATTCTTCGTGATCTTCCTGCCTTCGCTGGTCAATTGGCTGGTGCCCGCGGCGATCATGCATTTCGCGGTGCCCAAAGAGCGCCCACCGGCCTCACCGCAGCGCAGTCAGGTCAAGATTGGCGGACTGGGCATCTGCGTCTGCTTCGCGCTGACCATCGCGATTACCGTTTCGGGCCGCCAATGGCTGCAGATGCCGGCTGCCTGGGGCATGCTCACCGGCCTTGCCCTGCTCAACTTCGTCGCCGCACGGATCGAGCGCCGCGAAATGCGCTGGGCACTTGCCAATGGCGTCCAGGACCATTCCCGCTACTCGATCTTCAAGATCATCGCCAACGCCGAATGGGACACGCTGCTGTTCTTCTACGGCGTGTTTGCCTGCGTGGGTGCGCTGGCCACGCTCGGCCATCTCGAACTCGCCTCGCAGGCGCTCTATGGCGGCCTTGGCTACACCTGGGCCAACTCCATCATCGGTGTGCTCTCGGCAGTGTTCGACAACATCCCGATCATGTTCGCAGTGCTCAAGATGAACCCGCCGATGGATCACGGTCAGTGGCTGCTCATCACGCTCACCGCCGGCGTCGGCGGCAGCCTGCTGTCGATCGGATCGGCCGCCGGCGTGGCATTGATGGGCGCCTCGCGTGGGCTTTATACCTTCATGGCGCATCTGCGCTGGAGCCTGGTGATCGCACTCGGCTACATCGCCAGCATCCTCACGCACCTGTGGCTCAACGCCGCGCATTTCACCGGCTGACGGTCATGCGCAAGCCGCAGCAACACTTCGGCATGCAGGCCGTCGATTCCGACATTCAGGCGGACCATCGCACATGGCGATCGTGCTGGACCGCACTCGCATCGGGTTGCGGATCGATCGGCGATCGCACACCGGCATCGTCGGTGTGCGATGCGCTGCGCATGGCACCAAGATCGTCACCGCCATCGCGCGCGAGTTGACCGGCTTCGTCTGGGCCATCGTGCGTGCCGCACGCACCTGAAGCCACCCGCCCGCGCTTGCCGAACCAAGGAGGCATCCATTCCACAACCCTCCATCAAGGCTCGATACGCAACGCGGTACCGGCCGCGCTGGAGAACTCTCGACAGGCGTCATGGATGCGAGCCACAGCCGATCCTGGAATGAGACAGCTCCGCGACGAACACGCTCTGGCGCTACCCAACGCGCGAATATCAGCGTGATCAACCGTCGATCCCAATGGCCCGTGCCGCGTTGTCCATCAAGTCTTCAGCACACATCCCACGAACTGCAGCCAGACGGGCGAAAGACACCGCCTGGCTACTTGACGGGATCAAGCCATATCAGGCGCTACGTTGCATGAAGCTCCTCACGGAGCACCTTCCGCAAGACAGCGACGGTTACGGGGCGATCATCCTGTGTCTTGCCACGGGTGAGCTTCAGATCACCGCGCAACGCGGCATTGATCGCTGTTTGGTACCCGATGCCTTCGGCTTCGGCTTTGGCTCGGAAGTGCTCGATGATGTCATCGTCAAGCATGATCGTGATACGGGTCTTGCCCGGCGAGGCAATGACTGCACCTTTCTTGCCACCCGAGAAGTCGTACTGCTTACGCATGATATTGCCCTGCTTCGCCGCGACTGGCTTTGCGCGCCGAGATCAACCTGATGCGGTCGCCGCGCGGCGTGTGAGCACAACCAGGATGCGACCGAGTGCGTCCATGCCGAGCGTGACGAAGCGCCGCGCGTCTTGCGCATCGGGGCCTTCGATCGTGACGGCGCTCGGGTCGCGCAGTGCTTGCTCTGCGTGCGCGAAACTGACCTTGTGCTTGGCAAGGTTGACACGAGCCTTGGCTGGATCGAACTCGATCTGCACACCGCAATCATGCATATGCGATGCATAGAAGCAAGCGGTGGAGCGCTCAGCCGGCTAAACAGCCGGGTCGCGGTGGTTGATTGAAACGTACGACGTCCCCGGCGTCCGCTGCACACATGGTTGGATTGCAGCGCACGAAACAGGCGGTTTCCGGTCGCCCCAGCCGGTGCAAATGCTACCGTCGGCACCAAGCACGACATACGCGAACGACTCTTCGTCTCCGCGCCGCGGAATGCGCCAGTAGTGGAAATGGTTTCCTTCTTCCGCAAAGCGCCCAACGTAAGTCAGGTCACGCGCCTTCAGGGAGTCCGCATCGAGCAGCAGCTCACCGAATTCCCGGCGCAAGTACTTGGGTAGTTCGCGCTCCACATCCTCGGGAAGGCCGGTTGACCCTAACCATGAAGCTTCTTCACGCACGGAGTCTTCCGCAGCATGGCTCTCGTGGAGGCGGGCGATCTGAGCCTGATACTCAGGATCGTTCTTGACGTCACGAGCGAGTTTGCGGAAGAACGAGCGTAGAACCATACGGCCGCCAAGTATCAAGGCCGCGACGACGAGCAAGTTGATGGCCAGCCAGGACATGACTACTCCCAAGGACCGGTGCCGACCTGCACGAACACTTCGTACCCAGAGCGAGTGATGTAGCCAAGGACGACGCCCGACGTGCAGCGCAAACTGCAAGGCTCCTCGTCGTTCTCCGTGATGTAGAGCGAAACGTCCGGGGCTGACTCGGGATTGAAAACCTCTGCGTACACCTCAATCGGCGGCCCCTTCGGCAGCTTGACCTTCAGCGTCTTCGTGTAGGGGCCGGTGAGCGCGCGAGTGAGCTTGGCGCGAATCGTGGGAATCCTCTCATCCCGAAACGCGACGGCAATCTCCCGAATGGACTGCTGCTTTTTCCTTGCCACCGACTCTCCTTGGAATTCACTGGGTCAATACAGCAGCTTGAAGCACCGTGTTTGGAATTGCTGTCAATGCCACGTGGCTACAACCGGTCGGACCGGCTTGCAGAGAACCTGACTAACTATCCGGACGTCGAAGGATGTCGCGACTGATCCTCGCAGCATTGACGACACCGCTGCACGAACGAGGTCTGTGAGCGCGGTTTTTTACCCTGGTCCGCATCAGAAGCACCGATGCAACAAGACCGTCTACAGAATTGCAGTCTGACTTGTCACTGCATGGCACGGAAAAACGCAAGGAGCAGAAACAAAAGCCAGCATCAGCGAAAAGCCTTGCAGCTCAAGGCAAGGGTATCAACTGCCCGGACTTGACGGGAGTCTCCTAC
>NZ_JAHCAP010000008.1 GCF_019634815.1 Dokdonella sp.
CTTCACGATCGGCGGCGCGGTCAGTGGCCTCACCGCGGCGGGCCTCAAGCTCTCGCTCAACACCGGCGCGCAGCTGCTCGATGTGCCGGCCAATGCGACGGGTTACGTGTTTGCCAATCCGATCAGTGATGGCTCGGCCTACAACGTCGGCATCGTCACCCAGCCGGCCGGCCTGACCTGCTCGGTCAGCAACCACAGCGGCACGGTGGCGGGCGCCAATGTCACCAACGTGGACATCAGCTGCGTGCCGTTCGTGGCCAGCTACACGGTGGGTGGTTCGATCATCGGCCTGAGCGCGAATGGTCTGCAGCTCTCGCTCAACGCGGGCGCGCAGACGATCTCGGTCACCTCGGGCGTGACGGCATTCACCTTCCCGACCGGTCTGGCCAACGGTGCAGCCTATGCGGTCACCGTGCAGACCCAGCCGAGCGGACTGGTCTGCTTTGCGCAGAACGCCGGCGGCACGATCGCGGGCGCCAATGTCACCAACGTGGTGATCGACTGCAGCGACCGCATCTTCGCGGACGGCTTCGAGACGCCCTGAAGTCACACTCAGCGTGAACTTTGCAAGCCGCAGGCCTCGTGCCTGCGGCTAATTGTTCGGCACTGCGCAGGCGCGGGCCATGCCGCGCACGTCAGCCATTCGTTGCAGAAGGGTGGCGGCTCCGCCAGCCGATCTCCGGCACCCGAATCACCTGCTACCGTTGCTTCCTTCCGGACCTGGCGGGATTTGCAGGCTATCGTCGCGAAGGAACCGACGGAGCCACCATGAAACTGCACGTGCTCACCGGCACGGACGGGGAATGGGTGAGGGTCGAATGTGCCCGGCGCTTCCTGTGCCTCGCGCTCCGGGCGGCTTCGCCGTGCAAATCGGCTCCTGCCGATTTGTCGAACCCGCATCTTCCAATCACAAAATCTGGCGGAGAGGGCGGGATTCGAACCCGCGAAGCAGTTTGACCCGCTTACACACTTTCCAGGCGTGCTCCTTCAACCACTCGGACACCTCTCCAGAATCTTGAATCCAACGGCAAATCCAGCGTTGGGCGGGATTGCTCGGTGCTTCCTGCACCTCGCCCCTCGCTACGCTCAGGGCCAGCCTGCGGCTGTCCAAATTTGTTCCAGACAAATTTGTCGAACCCGCGAAGCAGTTTGACCCGCTTACACACTTTCCAGGCGTGCTCCTTCAACCACTCGGACACATCTCCGTATTTCGTGAGCCCTCCATTGCATCGCCAATGGAGTGCTTCAAATTCGATCTCCCGCTTGCAACTTCAACATCGAACCGCACACAGGGCGGGATCGAGTCTGCAGGGCGCGCGAGGATACTAGGCGCGGCGCGGCCAGACAAGCAGAAGGCGTGGCGGAGCGCGGTGATGGCGCCCACGTTGCTACAATCAGGCACTTCGCCCGGGAATGTCCATGTCGTATCAGGCTCTTGCACGCAAATGGCGGCCGCGCCGGTTTTCCGAACTGGTCGGACAGGAGCATGTCGTGCGCGCGCTTACCCATGCACTCGACAGTGGCCGACTCCATCACGCTTTCCTGTTCACCGGCACGCGCGGCGTCGGCAAGACCACGATCGCGCGGATCTTTGCCAAGTCGCTCAATTGCGACAAGGGACCGACTTCGGCGCCGTGCGGCGAGTGCAGTGCCTGCGCCGAGATCGATGCAGGCCGTTTCGTTGATCTGCTGGAGATCGACGCGGCCAGCAATACCGGCATCGACAATGTGCGCGAGCTGATCGACAACGCGCAGTACGCGCCGACCCGGGGGCGCCACAAGGTCTACCTCATCGACGAAGTCCACATGCTCTCGCGGAGCGCCTTCAACGCGCTGCTGAAGACGCTCGAAGAACCGCCGCCGCATGTGAAATTCCTGCTCGCGACCACCGATCCGCAGAAGTTGCCGGTGACGGTGCTGTCACGTTGCATCAAGTTCAATCTCAAGCGGCTTTCGCCTGAACAGATCGGCGGGCAGATGCGCCATATCCTCGGCGCCGAGCAGGTGGCTTTCGACGACGAGGCGCTCGAAGTGCTGGCGCTCGCCGCGGACGGCTCGTTGCGTGATGGCCTGTCCCTGCTCGATCAGGCGATCGCGCACGGCGGCGGCGCCCTGCACGCGGCCGAGGTGCATGCGATGCTCGGCACGGTCGAGCGCGCCAAGGTGCAGGCCTTGTTGGCGCTGCTCGCGCGCGGCGATGCCCATGCCTTGCTCGACGAGGTCGAACACATTGCCGGGTTTGCGCCGGATTTCACCCAGGTGCTCGATGAGCTCGCGGGTCTCTTGCATCGACTGCAACTGGCGCAGTTGCTCGGTGAGTCGGCTGATGTCTCGCTGCGCGAGCTCGCTGCGCAGGTCGCGCCACAGGATGTGCAGCTCTGGTACCAGATGGCGGTGACAGGACGCCGCGACCTGCCGCTGGCGCCGACGCCGCGGGTGGGCTTCGAAATGTGTCTGCTGCGCATGCTGGCGTTTGCGCCAGCCGATGGCGCGGATGCGAAGTCGTCTCCGGCCCCCGCGCGAGTCACGCGGGATGCGGGCGGGGCAGGGGGTGGCGAAACGCGCAGCACACCCAGCGCACGTACGCAGCCAGTCATCGCGGCACCGCAGCCCCAGCGCGCGGAGCAACCGGATTTGGCAGCGGGAGATGCGCCGAGCTCCTGGGCCGAACTGATCGAACGCGCGCAGTTGCGCGGTCCGGTCGGGCAATTGGCACAGCAGGCAAGCCTGATCGCGATCGATGGTGGGCAAGTGCGCCTGGCGATGGCGCCCGCGCATGACCATCTGGTCAGCCCGATGCTGGTCGAGCAACTGGAGACGCGCCTGGGCGAAGTGCTCGGCCGCAAGCTGCGCGTGCGTTTCGAGCGTGCCAGCGAAAGCGCGCAGGCGCAGGCGCCCGCACGTCAACGCGAACAAGCCGAATCAGCACGTCAATCGGCTGCCGAGGCGGCAATGCAGGATGATCCACTGGTACGTTCGTTGCTCGAAACCTTCGATGCGCGGGTCGTACCCAACAGCGTGCGGCCGATCGAGCCGCGGCAGTCGTGAAGGAGTTTCGATGAAAGGTCCACTCGCGGGTTTGATGCAACAGGCGCAGCGCATGCAGGAACAGATGCAGCGCGCGCAGGCCGAGATTGCCCAGGCCGAGGTCACAGGGCAGGCCGGCGGCGGCCTGGTCAGCGTGCGCATGAGCGGCGCACACGAGGTGCGCGGCGTGACGATCGACCGCAAGTTGTTCGCCGACGATGCCGAGATGGCCGAGGATCTGGTCGCCGCGGCATTCAACGATGCGGTCAACAAGGTCGCGGCATTGAGCAAGGAACGACTCGGTGGCATGACTGCGGGCATGAACCTTCCGCCCGGATTCAAATTGCCGTTCTGATCCGCCTCGCATTCGCTGCGTCACCGCAACATTGAACAGGTCGTCATCCCGGCAGCACATGAAGTGATGCCTGGGCGTGCAGACGCCATCACCGCTCCCGTCTTCCATTCATGGCCTTTGCATGTCGTCCTCATCGCTATTAGCCGACCTCATCGAAGCCTTGCGCTGCCTGCCCGGAGTCGGTGCCAAGACCGCGCAGCGGATGGCCTTCCACGTGCTCGAGCGCGATCGCGCAGGTGCACGGCGTCTTGCCGAGCAGCTGCTGCTTGCGGTCGAGCGCATCGGCAATTGCACGCGCTGTCGCACCTTCAGTGAAGAGACCGTGTGTGCGACCTGTGCCAGCCAGGCACGCGACCGCAGCCTGCTGTGCGTGGTCGAGACCGCGATCGATCAACTGGCAATCGAACAGGCGACGGGATTCCGCGGTCAGTATTTCGTGCTGCTGGGTCGGCTGTCGCCGCTGGATGGCATCGGTCCGGCCGAGCTGGGGCTGGACATGCTTGCCAATCGCCTCGCGGAAGGCGAAGTACAGGAGTTGATTGTCGCCACCAATCCGACGGTAGAAGGCGAAGCCACCGCGCACATGCTCGCCCAGCTCGCGCAGGCGGCCAAGGTGCGCGCGAGTCGTCTCGCGCATGGAGTGCCACTGGGCGGCGAACTCGAGTTCATCGATCGAGGTACGCTGGCGCATGCCTTTGGTGGCCGCCAGACGCTGTGATGCAGATGGCTTGCGCACCTGCGTCCAAGCTGCGAGCCTTCGCCTGTTCGTTCGGATCACGGCGCCTTCATGTCTGACACCCTGTTCACCAAGATCGTCAACCGTGAAATCCCTGCCGACATCGTCTACGAAGACGACGAGGTGCTCGCCTTCCGTGACATTGCGCCCAAGGCGCCGGTGCACGTGCTGTTCATTCCCAAGCGTGCGATCGCGACGCTCAATGATCTTGGCGAGGCCGACGTGCTGTTGATCGGCAAGCTCATCCTTGCCGCGACGCGCTGGGCCAAGGCGCAGGGTTTTGCCGACAAGGGCTATCGACTGGTCAGCAACTGCAACCGAGACGGCGGGCAGACCGTGTTCCACATCCATGTGCACCTGCTTGCCGGGCGCATGCTGGAATGGCCGCCCGGCTGAAGCCGCCGATCGCGGGTTTCAATGCCTCAGTGGCGGCGGTTGAGGCGGACGTGACGGCACCTGTGGTGTCGCGCGCGGCATGTCGCGATGCCCCGGACGGTGGTGAATGATGACCGGTGGCGCGCCCCAGTACGGACCCCAGCCCCAACCCCAACCCCAGGATCCGCGCCAGCCCGGACCCATCATCCACGGGTCGTACCACGGGTCGGCGACATAGACAGGACGCTTGGGCCAGAGATGGATCGAGGTCGCCGCGACCCGCGGATAGGTGTAGTCGAAGGCCCCGACCTTGCCGACTTCACTGCCGGTGATCTGGCCGACCACGGTGAGATCGCGGCCACGCGCATAAAGCTCGGGTTCGAAGAAGCCCGCGTGGCAGGCGATGAAGCGCCCGCCGCTGCTGTCCTTGCTGCGCATCGGTCGGGCCGAAACGTCGAGCGGACGCGACAGTATCTCGAAGCAAGTCGAATCCGCAGCGGGTTCGACCTTGATGATTTCTCCACCCCAGCGCACCGGACCGGCGGGCGGCACGGCCAGCGCATCGCGTGGCGTGGTCTGCGCATACTTGCCTTGCAGCGACTTGGGCACCGTGGCGCAAGCGCCAAGCAAGACACTCACCATCGCAATCAGCAGCAGCTTGTTCATGGCGAATCCCGTCTGTAGCGGCCGGTCTTGATCAGCCTGGAGATCTTACGCAGACGTGCCTGAACGATGCGCCGTCGCAGATGGCGGCGCGACCACGCCAGCGTCTGGCGTCGCAAGGTCTCGACGGCGGCGGCCGGCGGCACGCTCATCGCATAGCGCAGCTGTGCATAGTCGCGCACCAATGGCTGCATCGATTGCGCCAAGTCTGCATCGCAAGCCCGCACGCGTTGCTGCAGCGTGAGCGGTCCATCGCTGGCGGCCAGCTCGATTTCGGCGCGGACAAGTTGTCGGCGCAGGCGCCACCAGAGCCGGTCGAGCGCATCGCCCCGCTCGGGCGGCGGCTCGCGCATTGCCCACCAGGCGCCCAGCATCAACATCAGGCTGAACACGCCAGCGAGCATCAACAGCAGGTTGCCACCCACGCGGTCGGCAAGTCCGAATTCGCTGAGCACCGCGCGCTGGCGCATTGCATCGAAGCGCACGACGCCTTGCGTCCACCAGCGGTTGACGATGTCGATGTGGTTGCGCAGCGAACGCAGCCAGTCGGCCTGCGCCCAATTGGCTGCGTCATTGACCTGGGACGCTCCCTGCTCGATCCGTCCCGGCGCCACTGCCGCGGTCGGATCGATGCGCAGCCAGCCACGGCCATCGCGCCAGATTTCGGCCCAGGCATGTGCGTCGGACTGGCGCACCAGCAGATAGCGGCCGGCATCGCTCCACCAGCCGCCCTGATAGCCGGTGACGACACGCGCAGGAATCCCGGCTGCGCGCATCAGGAAGACGAAGGCCGAGGCATAGTGCTCGCAAAAACCGCTCCGGGTATCGAACAGGAACTCGTCAATCGAATCGCGCCCGAGCAACGGCGGGCTGAGCGTGTAGGTGAAACTGGAATGGAACATCGCCAGTGCGCGCTGCACGAGTTCGGCATCGTCTGTCGATTCGTGTCGCCAGCTTGCCGCCAGCTGCCTGGCGCGTGACCCGACGCCGGGTGGCAGGCGCAGCAGGCGCTCGCGTTGGTTGCGCGCAAGTCGTGCAGCGCCAGCGGGCGCGAGACGTGAGCGCACGCGGTATTCGCGCAGGTGCGTGACCAGCTGGCTGGCGACCAGGACCTCGTCGGTGGTGAGGAAGGCATCGCGCGGCGCGGTGATCGGCGTGTCGAGGGCGGGCAGCCAGCGCTGTTGAGTTGGCTCCAAAGTGATCGTGTAGTCGATCCACGGGACCTGCGTGTCGCGCACGGGCGCGACATCGTGCTGGATGCCGGCGCGCGCCCGGGTCCAGGTGGTGCCGTCGAAATCACTGAGGACGAGGGTGCGGAAATACTGCGCGCTCGGAGGTGGCGCGCGGCCTTCGAAGGCAATGCGAAAGGCTGGCGAATCATCCGACATGAGATCGGTGAACTGTCCCGGAGCCATCGTCTCGGACAAGCCGGTGCGGGCTTGCGAACCGGCATTGGGCGCGCCCCACAAGGGCGAGGCGAGCCTGGGCACGAGGACGAAACTCGCCAGCGCGAGCGGCAACGCCAGCACGATCAAGCGCAGGCCGAGCGCCAGGGACGCGCGCAATGGTCGGGCGTCTGGCAGTGGCGCGGGCTCGAGGCGATTGAGCGTGGCCAGCAACAGCACCAGCACGGCGCACACCAGCAGGGTGAAGAGCAAGCCCTGGTCAAACAACAGCGCCGACATCAGCACGAAGGCGGAAAACCCGAGCGCGACCCGTGCATCGCGTGGCGTTTCGGTTTCCAGCAGCTTGAGGGCGAGCAAACCGCAGCCGAAGGCGCTGCCGCTGTCGCGCCCGAACACCGTGCCATAGTCGAGGATGATCGCAATCAGCAAGCCGACAGCGAGCAACAGGCGCAGCCAGGCCGGCGGTTTGCCGGGGCGCCGCCGGCGCAGCAGCACGCGCGCGGCGACCAGAATGCCGAGCAGTGGTGCAAGCCAGATCGGTACATGTGCGAGATGGGTGCCGATCGCGGCCAGGATCGTGATCGCGAGCAGGGTGAAGCGCGGGGCGCCGAGCAGTGGCTTGCTCATGTGCGTTCCGCATGCGGCAGCAGCGCCAAGGCGCGCATGCACGTGCGTCGATGCTCGGGGCCGGCGCCCGGACCCAGGCTCGTTTCGGGCAAGCGCAGCGACCAGGGGCGATGCGAGCCATCGGCCGCGGCCACCCAGGCAGCGAGGCGACGGATGCGCGCTTCATGGTTCAACCCGGTGAGCGCGGCATAGTCGAGTGCGAGTGCCGCGCCCGCGCGGAATTCGTTCTCGCGCACCAGCAGCCGGTCGTGGCGCAGCGATGCCTTCCACGCAATCAATCGACGCGCATCGTTGCTGCGATAGTCGCGCAGGCCGGCCAATTCCTCGGCCTCGCCGCTCATGTTGCGCTCTCCTTGCTCGCCGCTACCGTCAGGCAAGGGTGGCGCATCGGTTTCAAGCGCCGGAAATACCAGCAAGGCCACGTCGGGATGCGCCCAGCTCCAGATGTGGAACAGGCCAAGCGGATACTCGGTCCAAAGGCGCAGCCGTCCGCAACTGTTCCATCCGCGGCGTGCCGGTGTCCACGGCAGGTCAACCCACCCCGCGGAGTCGGCGGGCAGGGCAAAGGCGATGTCCGTTTCGCCCTTTCGCACCCGCAGGCTCGCCCGGGCGCGGCGCGCGGGCGCAAAGCACAGACGAATGTGCGTCGGATCGCCCGCATGGACCTCGCCGATGCGCAATTGCTCGAGGCGCAGCCCACTCATGGCGCGGAAACCGATGAACAGGCTGATGCCCGCGCTGGCGCCGAGCAGGCATGTCATCAGCAGGGCCGCGTTGTTGCCGTAGTTGAGGGCGCCCAGCAGCATCACGAACAGCAACAAGGCAAAGCCGAGTGCGAAGCGCGTCGGCAGCACGTAGATGCGCCGGCGGTCAAGTTGCAGTGGCAAGGCCTCGGGTTCACGCAGGCGCGTCAGGGCCGGCAAGCGCCGTTCGGCCCAGGCCAGCAGCCGGTTGCGTGCGGCGGCCAGCGACGGATTCATGGTTCAGCGTACCGCGGTGGTGGCGAGCAGGCGCTGCGCCAGGCGCGGGCGATCAAGCCGCGCCGACGCCGCAGCCACCAGGCGATGCTCGGCGACCTGCACGAATACCGCCTGCACGTCTTCGGGCAGGCTGTGGTCACGACCTTCGAGCATGGCGTGGGCGCGCGCGGCCGCAAGCAGGGCAAGGCCTGCGCGTGGCGACAAACCCACGGCAATGTCGGCGTCGGCCCGACTGGCTGCCAACAAGGCTTGCACGTATTCGATCAGCGCCGGACTGGTGACGATGCGCCGGCAGGCCTCCCGCAGCTGCAGGATCTGCGCCGCCGAGAGGCAGGGCTTGAGACTGGCCACCAGTTCGCGCCGGTCGCCGCTGCCGAGCATCGCGCGTTCGGCCTCTCGATCCGGATAACCCAGGCTCAAGCGCAGCATGAAGCGGTCGAGCTGTGAATCGGGCAGCGGCCAGGTGCCGGCCATGTCGAGTGGGTTCTGCGTGGCGATCACGAAAAATGGCACATCGAGCTTGTGCGTGACACCATCGACCGTGGCCTGTTCCTCGGCCATCGCTTCGAGCAGCGCACTCTGCGTGCGCGGCATCGCGCGGTTGATTTCGTCGGCCAGCAGCAGCTGCGTGAACAGCGGGCCGGGATGAAACTGGAAGCGATTGGACTCGCGTTCGAAGATGCCCACGCCGATGATGTCGCCGGGCAACAGGTCGGCGGTGAACTGGATGCGCTGGAAGCCGAGCCCCAGCGTGGCGGCCATCGCATGGGCGAGCGTGGTCTTGCCCACGCCCGGCATGTCTTCGATCAGCAAATGGCCGCCGGCCAGCAGGCAGGTGAAGGCGAGTTTCACCTCGCGGCGCTTGCCCAGCACGACTGAATTGACCTGGGCCACCGCCCGTGCGAGTGATGCGTGGAGCTGCGTGTCGGCGTTGGCTTGATCGTTCATCGGGAGCACGTTGGGTCGGATCGGCATGCAGACAATACGGCATGCGTGAAATTCCTACAGCCTGCAAGGACAGGTGCCGACTTGCCGCTGGCACGCCCTTGCGGCACTCTGCGCCGCCGTGCCCGCCTCTGTGTTGGCGGCGCCGCACTTCGAGGAATCGGGTTACATGTTTCGTCCGCTGGAAGTCTTCATCGGCCTGCGCTACACGCGCGCCAAGCGGCGCAACCACTTCATTTCCTTCATTTCGCTTGTGTCCATTCTCGGTATCGCCGTCGGTGTGACCGCGCTGATCACCGTGATCTCGGTGATGAACGGATTCGACGGCGAACTCAAGCAACGCATTCTGGGCATGGTGTCACACGCCACCATCGAGGGCGTGGACACCACGGTGCGCGACTGGCCCCAGGCGATCGAGCACGCACGGAAAAACCCGCACGTGATCGGCGCCGCACCCTATGTCGAAGGCCAGGCGCTGTTGCAGGGCGTGCGCACCAGCGGAGCCTTGGTCCGTGGCATCGAGCCGAAACTTGAAACCACGGTGTCCGATGTCGGCTCGCACATGGTGGCAGGCTCGCTCGACGGCCTTGTCGAAGGCAAGTTCGGTATCGTGCTGGGCCAGGAACTGGCGCAAGGCCTCGGTGTGGCTCTGGGCGATTCGGTGGTGGTCTACACGCCGAGCTTCAGCGTCACGCCGATCGGCGCCATTCCGCGCAGCAAGCGCATGACCGTGGTTGGCATCTTTGCCGCCGGCATGCAGGAATTCGACTCGGGGCTGGCCTTGATGCAAATGCACGATGCGCAGGTGCTGTACCGGCTCGACGGACCAACCGGCATACGCCTCAAGCTCGACGACATGTTCCGCGCCTGGTCGGTTGCGCGCGAAATCGGCAAGGATCTCGCCGCCAATCTCGGCGGCAACTACTACCGCGTCACCGACTGGATGCAAGGCCACAGCAATTTCTTCAAGGCCGTGGCGATGGAGAAGAAGGTGATGTTCCTGATCTTGTCGCTGATCGTCGCGGTGGCAGCCTTCAATCTCGTCTCGACGCTGGTCATGCTGGTGCAGGACAAGCAGGCCGACATCGCGATCCTGCGCACGCTGGGCCAGAGCCCGCGCAGCATCATGGGCACCTTCATGGTGCAGGGCATCCTCGTGGGCGCGCTTGGCATCGGGCTGGGCGTCTTGTTCGGCGTGCTGCTCGCGCTGAATTTGCCGGAACTGGTGCGCTGGATCGAGCACACTTTCCACGTCACCTTCCTCTCGCCCGATGTCTACTACATCAGCGAGTTGCCCAGCGACCTGCACTGGAACGACGTGATCTGGATCACGCTGACCGCCTTCGTGTTCTGCGTTCTGGCGACACTCTATCCGGCCTGGCGTGCGGCACGCACCCAGCCCGCCGCGGCGCTGCGCTATGAGTGACGTGCCCGTGCCAGCGATGCAAGCAAGCCTTCCGCAAGTACTGCGTGCGAGCGACATCGCCAAGACCTATGCGGAAGGCTCGCTGCGCACCGAGGTGCTGCGCCATGTCGACCTCTCGGTCGCGCGCGGCGAGACCGTCGCGATCATCGGCGCTTCGGGCTCGGGCAAGAGCACCCTGCTGCACATCCTCGGCGGGCTGGATGCGCCCAGCGCGGGCGAGGTCGTCGTAGACGGTGAGGTGATGTCGCGCCTGTCCGACCGGGCGCGCGGCGAGCTGCGCAACCGCGCGCTCGGATTCGTCTACCAGTTTCATCACCTCTTGCCCGAATTCACTGCGGTCGAAAACGTCTGCATGCCATTGCTGATCCGGGGCACTGCGATCGCGCAGGCGCGTGAGCGCGCGACGACCTTGCTCGAGCGGGTCGGGCTGGGCGCGCGATTCGAACACAAGCCGGGCGAACTCTCGGGTGGCGAACGCCAGCGTTGCGCAGTCGCCCGCGCGCTGGTGACGCAGCCTGCCTGCCTGCTCGGCGATGAGCCGACCGGAAATCTGGACGAGCGCAATGCGCACCAGGTCTACGAACTCATGCTTGAGCTCAATCGCGAGATCGGCACAGCCTTGGTTCTGGTGACTCACGATCCGGCGCTGGCGGCACGCGCCGATCGCGTGCTCGAACTCAAGGCGGGCAGCCTGCAGGCAGTGGAGTTACAACGACGCTGAAGGGATGCGCATGGGCAGGGAGCCGATCACATCGTCGATGCAAGTTCCGCTGCTTGGCGTGGCCGCGGCCTCGGCGATGCTGCTGGGCACTTTGTGCGTGCATGTGCTGCCGAAGTTGCCCGTGCCGTGGTCGTCCGCGCTGCTGGCGTGCAGCGCGCTGGCCCTGCTCGTGCATCCGCGTACACGCCTGCCGGCATGGTGTGTGCTCGGCTTCGCCTGGTGCGCGCTGCGCGCCGACCTGACCTTGCAGGCGCGCCTGCCAAGGGCGCTGGAAGGCCGCGATTTCATCGTCATCGGTACACTTGAAGGCTTGCCGCTGCGCCGCGCGGATGCCACGCGCTTTGCGCTGCGCGTCGAATCGGCGCGGCTCGATGACGCGATCGTGCCGTTGCGCGGCCTGCTGCGCCTGTCCTGGTACGAAGACGCGCCCGACGATCTCGCCGCCTGCAGCCGCTGGCAACTGCGCCTGCGCCTCAAACGCCCGCGCGGGCTGGTCAACCCGGGCGGTCACGACAGCGAACGGCAGGCGCTCGAGCGCGGCATCGTCGCGGTGGGCTATGTGCGCGAGGATGCCGCCAACCGCATGCTTGGCCGCCGTCCGCTCTGTGTCGATGGCCTGCGCGAACGACTCTCGGCGCAGATCGCCGCGCGCGTGAGCGATCCGCACGATGCAGCCTTGCTGCAGGCTTTTGCGATCGGCGATACGCGCGGGCTCGACAGCAGCGACTGGCGCGTCGCGCGCATCAACGGCATTCCGCACCTGATCGCGATTTCCGGCTTCCATGTCGGCGTGGCTGGCGCGTTCGGTGCGGCGCTGGCGTGGCTGCTGTGGAGTCTGTGGCCGCGGTGGGGCCTGCGCATCGCCTTCCCGCAGGCACAGGCGCTGGCGACGCTCGTCACGGCCACGCTGTACGGCATCCTCGCGGGTGGCAGCCTGCCTACCGTGCGCACCCTGCTGATGATTGCGGTGTTCGCGCTCACGCGTCTGCTCCGGCGCAATGCCGGTGGCCCGCACACACTCGCGCTCGCACTGTTGTCGGTGCTCGTCTTCGATCCACTGGCCACGCTCGCGCCGGGTTTCTGGCTGTCCTTCGTCGGCGTGGCCTTCCTCATGCTGTGTCTCGTGCGCGGCGAGCGCTCGGTTCCCGGTTTCCTGCGTGAGCTGAGCGCCGGCCAGATCGTCATGACGGTCGCGCTGCTGCCGCTGGGCGTGTGGTTTTTCGGCGAGGCCTCGCTGGTGGGCGCGTTTTCCAATCTCATCGCGGTGCCGCTGGTGAGTTTCGTGATCGTGCCGCTGTGCCTGCTGGGCACCTTGGCGCTGTTGCTGGCACCTGTATTGGCAGGCCCGCCGCTGTTGCTCGCGGCGTGGATTTCGCATGGGCAGTGGGCGCTGCTGGAATGGGCGGCGCGCTGGCCCGGCGCGCATGGCTATCTGCCGGCGCCTGCGCCATGGGCATTGGTGCTGGCGATGGGCGGCGCGCTGTGGCTGTTCCTGCCACGTGGTTTTCCCGCACGCGGCCTCGGTCTCGTGCTGTTCCTGCCCTTGTTGTTGCCGCGACAGGCGCTGCCGGAACCGGGTGCGTTCGAAGTGATGGTCATCGACGTGGGGCAAGGTCTGTCGGTGCTCGTGCGCACGCAGCGCCACGCGCTGCTCTACGACGCCGGTGCACGCTTTCCTTCCGGCTTCGATCTGGGCGAGGCGGCCGTCTTGCCGAGCCTGCATGCCTTGGGCGTACGCAAGCTCGATGTACTAGTCGTCAGCCACGGTGACAACGACCATGCCGGCGGCAGCGCCGCGGTCACGCGCGAACTGCCACCCGCGCAGATCCTGTCCGGCGAGCCGGCGCGCATCGAAGTCGACAGCCAAGCGTGCATCGCGGGACAGGCGTGGCACTGGGAGGGCGTCGAGTTCCGCATGCTCGGCCCCGCTGCCGGCAGGCCGGTGCCAAGCGCGGGCAACGACCGCTCCTGCGTGCTGCTCGTGAGCGGGCAGGGCGGCCGCCTGCTGCTGCCCGGCGACATCGGCAGCACGCTCGAACCGACAGTCTCCAGCGCAGTCGGCGTCGGTCCGCCGCTCGTGCTCGTGGTGCCGCACCACGGCAGCCGGCGCTCATCGAGCACGGCCTTCCTGCAGGCGCTCTCGCCGGTGCTGGCGGTGGTCTCGGCCGGCTGGCGCAACCGCTTCCACCACCCCGCCGCGCAAACCGTGCAGCGCTATGCCGCGGCAGGCATCGCGCTGGAAAACACCGCATCCGCGGGCGCGCTCACGCTGGAGTTCCCTGCTGACGCGGCGCCGCGACTGGCGGGCCGCGAACGCGAGCGGCGGCATCGGTACTGGCGTGAGTGAATGCCGCCGTGCAGGCCGCGTGCACCGCGCCGCCGACGAGCACTGAAAGCAGTGGTCGCGCTGGTATGATCGCAGCGGTCGCCGTGCCCGAGGCATGGCGATCCTGATTGGACGGACCAAAGGTGCTGCGTGCTGGAACTCCTGCTTGCCGGCGGCTGGGCGATGGTGCCCATCCTGTTCTGCTCCGCGATCGCGCTGGCGATCATCCTCGAACGTTTCTGGACGCTGCGCCGCAAGGCGATCGTCCCGTCCGGCCTCGGTGACGAGGTGCGGCAGTGGGCGCGCTCACGATCGCTCGATCCCGGCCACCTCGATGCCCTGCGCACCAATTCGCCGCTGGGTGAACTGCTCGCCGCTGCGCTGTCGGTGCGCAACCGTCCACGCGAGGTGATCAAGGAGCGCGTCGAGGATACGGGGCGTCATGTCGTGCATCGGCTCGAACGTTTCCTTGTCACGCTCGGCACCATCGCATTGGTTTCGCCGCTGCTCGGTCTGCTGGGCACGGTGTTCGGCTTGATCCGCATGTTCTTCGCGGTGATGGTCAGCGGCGTGGGCGATCCGATGAAGATGGCTGGTGGCATCGGCGAGGCCTTGATCTGCACCGCCGCGGGTTTGTGCGTGGCGATTCCCGCGTATGCCTTCCATCGCTACTTCCGTGGCCGCGTGCAGGACTTGGTGGTGGAAATGGAGCGCCAGGTCTTTCTGCTCACTGATGAATTGACCGCAGCCAGTGAAGTCGCGCCTGCTGCGCCAGCGGCGGCAGCCGCGCCACGGGTCGCGCCGCGCCCGGCGCCGGCCAAGGTTTGAGGCTCGCGTGCGCATTGCCGGTGGCCGCCGCGAGGATGACTTCGAGATCAACGTGATCTCGCTGATCGACGTCCTGCTCACCTTGTTGATGTTTTTCGTGCTCACCACGACCTTCGTGCAGCATTCGCGCATGCAAGTAACGCTGCCGCAGGCCGACAGCCACGAGAGCGAGGTCACGCGTGATGCCTTCGTGCTGTTGATCGACCGCGACGGGCGCTTCTACATCGACAACAACGAAGTGCTCAATCCGAGCCTGGACTCGCTCAAGGAGAGCATCGGCCGCTTGGCTGGCGAAGACCATGATCGGCCGGTAATCCTGCGCGCCGATGCACTGACGCCGCATCAGGCGGTGGTTACGGCAATGGATGCGCTGGCCCAGCTCGGCTTCACGCACCTGTCGATCGCCACTACCCAACCGACTACGACGGCGGGCAAATGAACGCGCATCGCGCTGCGCAGGCCTCCGGCGCGGCGTTGTATGCGCGCCTGCTTGGGTACGCGCGGCGCTATTGGCCGGTCGCGGTGCTGGTGGTGCTGGCGATGGTGATCGACGCAGCTTGCATGGGCCTGTTTGCGCAATCGATCAAGCCAATGCTCGATGATCTGTTCGTGGCGCGTGATCCACGGACGATTTTCTGGATGCCGATCGCGATCGTGGCAATTTTCCTCGTGCGCAGCATCGCGGTGTACGTGACCGACTATGGCACGGCCTACATCGGTCGCGGCGTGGTGCAGCAATTGCGCCAGCAGGTGTTTGATCAGTATTTGCGCCTGCCGACCTCGTTTTTCGCCAGCGAGCCATCCGGGCACCAGATCGCGCGCGTCACCTACACCGCCGAGCAGGTGGCGCAGGCCTCGACGGATTCGGTCAAGATCGCAGTGGTCGATGGCTTGAGTGTCGTGCTCTACGTGCTGGTGATGCTCAATTCGAGCGTGCGCCTGACGCTGGCCCTGCTGGTGATGGTGCCACTGGTCGGTGCGCTGGTGGTCTACGTGGGGCGGCGCTATCGGCGCATCGGCCATCGCATCCAGGCCTCGATGGGCACGGTCAGCGGCGTGGTCGAGGAAGCGGTGTCGGCCAATCGGGAAGTCAAGGTCTACGGTGGCCAGGCATACGAGTCGGCGCGCTTCAATGCAGTGTCGGAACAGACTCGCGCGCTGGGCGTCAAGGTTGCGGCTACCAATGGCCTGTCAAGCTCGATGATCCAGTTGATCGCCGCGATTTCGCTCGCATTGATCATCTTCTTCGCCACCCGTCCGTCGATGCTGCACAGCCTGTCACCGGGCGCTTTCACGGCCTTGATCATGGCGATGGGCGGCATCCTGCCTTCGCTCAAGCGTCTGACCACGGTGCAGGCGAATCTGCAGCGGGGACTGGCGGCGGCCGAGGAGATTTTCGCCTTGATCGATCGCCCGCCAGAAGTCGACGAGGGCACGCTCGAGATCGAGCGCGTGCATGGCGATCTGGTGCTCGATGGGGTTGGCGTGCGCTATCCCGGCGCCAATGAGCCGGCATTGCGCGAGATCGGCTTTACCTGCGCGCATGGCACGGTCACGGCGCTGGTTGGACGCTCGGGCAGTGGCAAGTCGACCTTGGCCAATCTGATTCCGCGCTTCCTCGAACCCGACTGCGGAGAAATCCTGCTCGATGGCCAGCCTTTGCGCAGGTACAAGCTTGCGAGCCTGCGCCGCCAGATTGCCTGGGTCGGACAGGGGATCACCTTGTTCGATACCAGCATCGCTCGCAACATCGCTTACGGCGCCGCGGCACAAGCCAGCGAGGCCGAAATCATTGCCGCCGCAGAAGCTGCCAATGCGATGGAATTCATCAGCGCATTGCCGCAGGGCATTCACAGCCGCGTCGGCGAGGGCGGCAGCTTGCTCTCGGGAGGGCAGCGACAACGCATCGCCATTGCCCGCGCGCTGCTCAAGAACGCGCCGATCCTGATTCTCGATGAAGCCACCAGTGCGCTCGACACCGCTTCGGAACGCCTGGTCCAGGACGCACTGCAACGCCTCATGCATGACCGCACGACGCTGGTGATTGCGCATCGCCTGTCGACGATCGAGCACGCCGATCGCATCGTCGTGCTTGATCGCGGGCGCGTGGTCGAGCAAGGCAGCCATCGTGAGCTTCTTGCACGCGGCGAACACTACGCCGCGCTGCATCGGCTGCAATTCCGCGACGAGACTCCCGTCATGCTCGGCGCTGACTGAGTGCTGCGATGAACCTGCAGCAACGCATCGGCCGAATCTGGTATGGCGGCGCGCCGGTGCCGTGGTGGCTCGCCGCACTGGTGCCCCTGTATCGCCTGTTGGTGGCCATTCGGTGGCTGCCCTATGCGATCGGCTGGCGCCGACCGGCGCGGATCGAAGTGCCGCTGGTTTGCGTCGGCAATATCGTCGCTGGCGGCAGCGGCAAGACGCCACTGGTGATCGCCTTGGTCGAGGCGCTGCAAGCGCGCGGTTGGCGCCCCGGCGTGGTCAGCCGCGGCTACGGCGGCAGTGCACGTGAACCGCGTTTGCTCGGGCCTGATTCCACAGCGGACGAAGTCGGTGACGAGCCTGTGCTGATCGCGCGGCGTGCCGGCGTGCCGGTCGCGGTCGGACGCAATCGGGTGGAGGCCGCGAAGTTGCTGGTCGGGCAGGGCGTCAATTGCGTGGTCGCCGATGATGGCCTGCAAAACCCGGCGTTCCATCGCGATCTCGAGATCTGCGTGGTCGATGGCCGCCGGCGCTTCGGCAATGGTCGCCTGCTGCCGGCAGGCCCCTTGCGCGAGCCGCAGGCACGTTGGGCGGCGTATGCGCTTCGCGTCTGCAATGGCGGTGATCCGCAAGGTGACGAGGTCGCGATGCAGCTTTGCGGCGAGCAGGCGCTTGCACTGCATGGAAACGAGGCGCGTCCGCTCGAGGCCTTTTGCGGAACCACGGTGCACGCGGTGGCCGCGATCGGCGACCCGCAGCGTTTTTTCGATGCCTTGCGTGCGCGGGGCATCGAAGTCCTTGCCCATCCATTCGCCGATCACCATGCCTTCGTGCCGTCCGACCTCGAGTTCGGCGATGCGCATCCGGTGTTGATGACCGAAAAGGATGCGGTCAAGTGTCTGCGATTCGCGCGCGCGGGGCTGTGGCAAGTCGCGGTCACTGCGGTCTTGCCAGCCGGGTTCCTTGATGCGGTCGATGCGGCTTTGCGTCGCGCGACAGCATCCTGACAGCATCATTCCCGACAATGCGCGGCGCGTCGTGTCGAACATGCCGGTTCGCGGCTTCGTTCGCGCTGCGCTTCATTGAACCAACGAGGTTCCATCCGTGGAAAGTTGCAGTAGCCCCAGACGAAGCAGCGCTGCCGCCACGGAGCCGTCGATCAATCCTTGATGTGGCCCGCGCAGGGCAAGGCTTGAACGCAGCGAATTCCGTGCTGGCAGCGGCAAGTCCGTCCAGCCGCGGTAATCGCCATGTTGAAACTTCCATTCCGCTCCCTCGGCGTGCTCGCGACGAGCTTGCCGATCAATCCCGGCACCAACGGCGCGCGTAGTGCCGCCGCCCAGGGCTTGATCGAACTTGCACGCCTCGACCGCCAGCGCGTGCTGGCACGCCTGGGCATCGACGGTGAGGGGCTCGATCCCGCCCAGGTGCAGGCGCGCCTCGAAGAATTCGGTCCCAACCTGATCGCGCCGGAGCGCAAGCGCAATCTGCTGCTCGAACTGGGCCTGCGCCTGATCACCAACCCGATCAACATCCTGCTCAGCGTGCTCGCGGTCGTCTCCTGGCTCGGCGATGACGCGGTGGGGGCAGTGATCATGCTGGCGATGGTCGGCATGGCGGTGTTCCTGTCCCACTTTCAGGAATCGCGCACGGGCAGGGCGATCGCGCGCCTGCGCAGTCTGGTCAGCAACACCGCGAGCGTGTGGCGCAGGGATGCCGATGACAGCGGCGTGCTGCCAGCGCGCAAGCTCGAGGTGCCGATTGAACAACTGGTGCCCGGTGACCTGGTGCATCTCTCGGCGGGCGACATGATTCCCGCCGACTTGCGTCTGATCGCAGCCAAGGATTTGTTCGTCAACCAGTCGACGCTCACCGGCGAGTCGCTGCCGATGGAGAAGTTCGCCAATGTCGATCTCGAGGCCACGGCACCGCTGGAGGCGCGCAACCTCTGTTTCATGGGCAGCAATGTCGTCAGCGGCAGCGCCTCGGGTGTGCTGGTGGCGACCGGTGCGCGCACTTGCTTCGGTGCGATTGCGGGTTCACTCACCGGACGGCGTCCGCCCACCAGCTTCGACAAGGGTGTGCAGCGTTTTGCCTGGCTCATGCTTCGCTTGATGGCGGTGATGGTACCGCTGGTGTTCGTGCTCAACGGCCTGGTCAAGGGCGCCTGGCTCGAAGCCTTCATGTTCGCGGTCGCGGTGGCCGTCGGGCTCACGCCCGAGATGCTGCCAATGATCGTCACCATCAACCTCGCCAAGGGCGCGATGGCGATGGCGAAGAAGGACGTCATCGTCAAGCGCCTCAACGCGATCCAGAACTTCGGCGCGATCGACGTGCTGTGCACCGACAAGACCGGCACGCTCACCCAGGACAAGGTGATCCTCGAGCGGCATGTCGACATCGACGGCCAGGATGATGCCGGCGTGCTCGAATACGCCTGGCTCAACAGCCATTACCAGACCGGGCTCAAGAACCTGCTCGATATCGCCGTGCTCGAAGCTGCCGATGCCGACACCTGCCAGCGTTTGCAAGGCGAATACACGCTCGTCGATGAAGTGCCGTTCGACTTCGCGCGGCGGCGCATGTCGGTGATTGTGCGCAATCGCGCGGGTCGCCATTTCCTCATCGCCAAGGGTGCGGTGGCCGAGATGCTCGGCATCTGCAGCGCCCTGCATCACGCGCAACGCGGCAATACGCCGATGACCGCCGATGCCGCCAGCCGCGCCCGCGACGTCGCCCGCGATCTCAATGACGACGGCTTTCGCGTGATCGCACTGGGCATGCGCGAGGTGGATCTGCGCAGCGCCTGGTCGGTGGCCGACGAGACCGATCTGGTGCTGATGGGCTTCATCGCCTTCCTCGATCCACCCAAGGAAAGCGTGGCCGAGGCGATCCGTGCGCTTGCGGGCAATGGCGTGGCGGTCAAGATCCTCACCGGCGACAACGACATCATCACGCGCAACGTCTGCCGTCAGGTCGATTTCGAAGTGGAGCGTTGCCTGGTCGGCCCCGAGGTCGAGGCGATGGATGATGCACAGCTCACTCGTGCGACGCGCGAAACCCAGGTGTTTGCCCGCCTGAGCCCGCAGCAGAAGGTGCGCGTCATCGAGGCCCTGCATCGGGACGGACATGTCGTCGGCTTCCTCGGCGACGGCATCAACGATGGCCCCGCGCTGCGCGCGGCCGACGTCGGCATATCGGTCGACAGCGCGGTCGACATCGCCAAGGAGGCTGCCGACATCATCCTGCTCGACAAGAATCTCATGGTGCTCGAGGAAGGCCTGATCGAAGGTCGCAAGGTGTTCGGCAACATCCTCAAGTACATCAAGATGACCGCCAGTTCCAACTTCGGCAACATGTTCAGCGTGCTCGGCGCAAGCGTGCTGCTGCCTTTCCTGCCGATGGCGCCGGTACAGATCCTGCTCAACAACCTGCTCTACGATTTTTCGCAGACCGCGGTGGCCAGTGACGAGGTCGACGTCGAGTACCTCTCCCGGCCGCGCCAGTGGGACATGGCTTCGATCACGCGTTTCGTGTTGTGCATCGGCCCGGTCAGTTCGATCTTCGACTATGTGACCTTTGCCATTCTGTGGTTCGGGTTCAAGGCCAATGGCCCCGAGCACGCAGCGCTGTTCCAGACCGGCTGGTTCGTGGAATCGCTCTTGTCGCAGACCCTGATCGTGCACGTGATCCGTACCGGGCGTCTGCCGTTCGTGCACAGCCGCGCCAGCCTTCCCCTGGCCATGACCGGTCTGGCGATCTGCCTGCTTGGCATCTGGTTGCCGTATTCGCCGCTGGCTGCGCAATTCGGCTTCACGGCGCTGCCCGGCGCATTCTGGCCGTGTCTGGCCCTGATACTTGTCCTCTACATGGGGCTGGCGCAGCTGGTGAAGGCGGCGTTGATGCGGCGTTTCGGGTTGTTGTAGGCCGTCTCACCACCTGCGACGCCGACGACTAGACTGGCGCGATGGTGCACCAGATTTTCCATCCCGCAGTCGCCGCCTGGTTCGCGCGCAACTTCAGCGCGCCGACCCCGGCGCAGATTGCGGCATGGCCCGCGATTGCCGCCGGCCGTGACACCCTGATCGCGGCGCCTACCGGTTCGGGCAAGACACTCGCGGCCTTCCTCGCCGTGATCGACGACCTCGTGCGCCGCGGCATCGATGGTGCCTTGCCCGACGAAACCGCGATCGTTTACGTCTCGCCGCTCAAGGCACTGTCCAATGACGTGCGCATCAATCTCGAAGCACCGCTGCTGGGTATCCGCGACGAGCTGCTTCAGCTGTGGCTGCCCGATGTCGAGATTCGCACGATGGTGCGTACCGGCGATACGCCGCAGGCCGATCGAGAGCGCATGAAGCGGCATCCGCCGCACATCGTGGTGACGACGCCCGAGTCGCTCTACATCCTGCTTGGCTCGGCCTCGGGTCGCGCAATGCTGGCGAGCACGCGCAGCGTGATCGTCGATGAAATCCATGCGCTCTACGGCAGCAAGCGCGGCGCGCACCTCGCACTGTCGCTGCAGCGGCTCGAAGCCTTGTGTGGCCGGCGGCTCGTGCGCATCGGCCTGTCGGCCACGCAAAAGCCGATCGACATGGTGGCGCGCTTCCTCGTCGGGCAGGAGGACCGTGCGGGCCAGCGGGACAGCGCATCGTGCAGCAGGCGCGACTGCGTGATCGTCGATGCGGGGCATCAGCGTCAGCGCGATCTGGCGCTGGAATTGCCCGGATCACCGCTCGCGGCCGTGATGTCCGGGGAAGTTTGGAGCGAAGTCCATGCCCGGCTCGAACAACTCATCGCCGCGCACCGCACCACGCTGATCTTCGTCAATACACGACGCCTGGCCGAGCGCCTCACGCGCTCGCTGTCGGAGCGTCTCGGCAAGGATGCGGTGACCGCACATCACGGCAGCCTGTCGAAAGAGCATCGCCTCGATGCCGAGCAGCGCCTCAAGAACGGCCGGCTCAAGGCCTTGGTTGCGACCGCATCGCTGGAGCTAGGTATCGACATCGGCGAAGTCGATCTCGTCTGTCAGATCGGCTCGCCGCGCTCGATCGCAACCTTCCTCCAGCGCGTGGGCCGCTCCGGCCATGCCGTCGGCGCCACGCCCAAGGGTCGCCTGTTCCCGCTCTCGCGCGACGAACTGGTCGAATGCAGCGCCTTGCTGGCCGCGGTACGTCGCGGCGAACTCGATGCGCTGCGCTGCGTGCCGATGCCGCTGGACGTGCTCGCCCAGCAGGTCGTGGCCGAGGTGGCGATGCGCGAATGGCGCGAGGATGCATTGTTCGAAGCGCTGCGCGGTGCGGCGCCGTTCGAAGCGCTCACGCGCGATGCCTTCACGGCGCTGCTGCGCATGCTTGCCGAGGGCTACACCACGCGCCACGGTCCGCGCAGCGCGTGGCTGCACCGCGACGGCGTGCATGGCGTGCTGCGCGCGAGCCGCAGCGCGCGATTGACCGCTTTGACCAGCGGCGGCGCGATCCCCGATACCGCCGATTACGAAGTCGTGCTCGAACCGCAGGCACTGATGATCGGCAGCGTCAACGAGGACTTCGCGGTCGAGAGTTTCGCCGGCGACATCTTCCAGCTTGGCAACCATTCCTACCGGATCATTCGCATCGAACGTGGCCGCGTGCGCGTGGAAGACGCCCAGGACGCGCCACCCTCGATCCCGTTCTGGTTCGGTGAGGCACCCGGGCGCAGCGATGAACTGTCGCAGGAAGTCTCGCGCTTGCGCGCCGGCTTCGCCCGGCGCAGCGACCACGACCCGGCTTCGCTGCACGCCTGGCTCGTCCATGACCTCGAGCTGGGTGAGGAAGCCGCGCGTCAGCTGGCCGACTATCTGGGCGCGGCGAAAATCGCGCTGGGCATGCTGCCGACGCAGGACGACCTGGCGATGGAACGCTTTTTCGACGAAGCCGGCGGCACCCAACTGGTGATCCATTCCCCGTTCGGCAGCCGCATGAACCGTGCCTGGGGCCTGGCCCTGCGCAAGCGCTTCTGTCGCAGTTTCAATTTCGAGCTGCAGGCCGCTGCAACCGAGGACGCGATCGTGTTGTCGCTGTCGACCAGTCACAGCTTTCCGCTCGACGAAGTCGCGCGTTACCTGCATTCGAACACGGTGCGCGAGCTGCTCATCCAGGCCCTGCTGGATGCGCCGATGTTCGGCCTGCGCTTCCGCTGGAACGCGGTGACCGCGCTCGCGCTGCCGCGCTGCGTCGGCGGCAAGCGGGTGGCGCCCCAGCTGCAGCGCATGAAGGCCGAGGACCTGCTCGCGCAGGTGTTTCCCGATCAGGTCGCCTGCCTGGAGAACATCGTCGGTGATCGGCAGATTCCCGACCATCCGCTGGTCGCGCAAACGCTCGACGACTGCCTGCTCGATGCGATGGACATCGATGCACTGGAAACGCTGCTGCGCCGCCTGCAGGAGGGCAGTGCGCGGATCGTTGCGCGCGACCTCACCGCACCCTCGCCGCTGGCCGCGGAAATCCTCGGCGCGCGCCCCTATGCCTTCCTCGATGATGCGCCACTCGAGGAACGCCGCACGCAGGCGGTTGCTGCGCGCCGCCGGCATGCGCCCGATGAAGCGAGCGACCTGGGTCGGCTCGACCCGCAGGCGATCGCGGCGGTGCGTGAGGAAGCCTGGCCGCAAGTGCGCAGCGCCAACGAACTGCATGCGGCCCTGCTCGGCGTCGGCTTCATCACGGCCAGCGAAGCTCAGCGCAACGTGGCGTGGGCGGACTGGCTCGCCTGGCTCGCGGCCGAACGGCGCGTGGCCTGCCGCCAGGTCAGCGGCGAACACGGTCTGGCCTCGATCTGGACCGTTGCCGAGCGCCTGCCGCAATTCATCGCCCTGCATCCGCAAGCCGATCAACATCCCGCACAGGTGATTGCCCCGGCTGAATATGCGCAGGCGAGCTGGACGCGCGAGGCGGCGCTGGTGGAGATCCTGCGCGCTCGTCTCACTGCCTTGGGACCCGTGTGCGCAGGCGAACTGGCCGCGTCACTCGCATTGGATCCTGCCGACGTCGCGCTCGCACTGCTCGCACTCGAACGCGATGGCTTCATCCTTCGCGGCACGTTCAGCGCGGCGGCTGTGGGCGAGGGCAGCGAGGAATGGTGCGAACGCAGCCTGCTCGCGCGCATCCACCGCTACACGCTCGGCCGCCTGCGCCGCGAGATCGAACCGGTCGAGCCGCGCGACTTCCTGCGCTTCCTCATCGATTGGCAGCATGCGGGGGCGACTTCGCGCATGAGCGGGCCCGATGCGCTCGCCGCCGTGCTTGCGCAACTGGAAGGGTTCGAGGCGCCGGCCGCAGCCTGGGAAGGGCAGATCCTGCCGACCCGACTGACTGGCTACGAGATCGCTTGGCTCGATGACCTGTGCCAGTCTGGCCGCTTCGTGTGGATGCGCCTGCGCGCGCGCGACAATCCCGCTGCCATCGCCGCCGGCGCGCTGCGCAGCACGCCGATCGTGCTGCTGCAGCGACGCCACCGCGCGGCGTGGCTGGAGCAGGTCGAAGCGGGCGAAACCGTGCTGTCTTCACGCGCAGCCGCAGTCGCGCAGCACCTGGCGCGGCGCGGCGCCTCGTTTTTCGACGAACTGCTCGACGGCACGCAGCTGTTGCATGTGCAATTGGAAGAAGCGCTGGGCGAACTGGTGGCCGCGGGCCTGATCCATGCGGATGGCTTCGGCGGTCTGCGCGCGTTGCTGGTGCCGGCAGCCAAGCGGCCGTCGGCGTCGCGCCGCCACGGCCGGCGCCGCGCTATCTTCGGCATCGAGGATGCCGGGCGCTGGTCGCTGCTGCGGCGCGCAGCGGGCGAAATCGATGCTCGCGCCGAGCAGGCAGCGGGCGAATCGGCGGTCGAAACGATCGCCTGGACCTTGTTGCGACGCTATGGTGTGGTCTGCTGGCACCTGCTCGCAGGCGAAGCGGCCTGGCTGCCACCCTGGCGCGAACTGGCGCGCGTCTACCAGCGCCTGGAAGCACGCGGGCAGATCCGCGGCGGACGCTTCATCGCGGGTTTGTCTGGCCAGCAGTTCGCCTTGCCCGAGGCGATCGCGGGCCTGCGCGCCACCCGGGCGCAAGCCCATGCTGGCGCGCTGGTGTGCGTGAGCGGGGTCGATCCACTCAATCTGCTGGGCAGCGTGCTGGCCGGCGACAAGCTGCCGCGCGTGACGAGCTCACGTGTGGTCTACCGCGACGGCCTGCCGATTGCCCGTTGCGTTGCAGGCAAGGTGGAAGTCGAGCGTGGGCTCGATGGGGCGGGTGAGCGGGCTGCGCGCGAGCTTCTGATGGCCGCGCCGGGACGTAGCGCGTGTCGGCAGGCCTATGAGGCGCCAGTCCAAGGCAGGTCGATCGAGAAGACAGCTGAAGAGGAATAGAGCATTCCGGGTACCGCAAGGCGCGGCTCGGGTCTGGATGGAATGTTTCACGATTTGACATAATATACATACGGCACGTTTTTGCTGATGCCAACCGGTATGGCATGCGCTGATCGCGTATCCTTTGCGCAACCCTGAACGAACGCCCTGATCGATCGTCTCTGGCCGCTTCACATCCACCGGACGTAGCGCCGCAGCCGTCTGGCCGAACGTTTTGGCATCAATCATGAGTGCAACCGATCCGCAGGAAGCCCCGGGCTGGCATCAGATCGAGATTCGTTCCCGCGGCCCGAGGCGTCGCGACACGCCGCCGTCCCGCCGCGAATATCACGCCAAATGGATCGCGATCAACGCCGTGATCGTGGTCGTCAGCGCATGGATCTACGGAACCCAGCTCATCCCGCGCTACATCAGCCACACCTTCGCGGATCCCGCGAGCCTCGATACCGAGGAAAAACTCCCACTCGCCGCTGCACGGAATCTGCCGCAGGAAAGCGCGGCAGCCCGCTCGCGGGAACGTGCGCCGACACCACGGCCGCTTGCACCGCCGCGAGCACCGCCTCCGCTGACACCTGCCGTGCCCGCTGCCGCTGCGTACTACACACCTGCGACCGCGGCCAGCCTCGGCTACAAGTGCATCGGGGGCGTGGCCTACAGGCATGAAATCGTCGATGGCGTGCCGACCTATACCTCGACCGCGGCCTTCAAATGTCTCGAATGATGGCGCAGGCGCCGGCCCACGTCAGCGGATCAGCTTGGTTACGACCTACTGCACGTGGCTGTGCGCGGCGACACAGGCGTCGTGGTTTTGGGGCGACCGCGGCTGCGGCTCGACCAACAGCTTCCAATCCTTTCGGCATTTCCTGTAGAATCCGCCGTTTGCCGTATTCCCAACCTGTTCCGAGGCGTTCCATGAAAGTCCTGTCGTCCCTCAAATCCGCCAAGACCCGCCACCGCGACTGCAAGGTCGTGCGCCGTCGCGGCAAGGTTTTCGTGATCTGCAAGAGCAACCCGCGTTTCAAGGCTCGCCAGCGCTGAGCGATCGCGCCGTTGGGCTTGCACGAAAAGGCCGCGCAGCGGCCTTTTTCGTTTCCGGCAGCCGCGCCGGAAGGCCGATATTCCATTCCATGCTTGCGGGCATGGAAACCAAGCCACGCTTCTGCTACAAATCACGCTCGGTGGCGACTGGCCACATTCCCTTGAACGACAAGGAGTTGACGCATGATCCGCAAGTGCATTCTCGCGACGTTGCCCCTGCTTGTCGGCGTCGCCCTCAGCGCCACCCCGGCGCAGGCGATCCAAACGGACGTGGTAGTCGCGCCAGCCGATTCCACGGCCCCCGTCGATGCGGCTCCAGCCAAACCCAAGCCCGCCAGAAAAGCCCGCCGCAGCCATTCCGTCGACTACGGCAATGCCAGCGTACCGGTGCGCGGGATGAGCATGGCCCAGGTCGAAAAGCGCTTTGGTGCGCCGGTAGACAAACTGCCTGCCGCCGGGGGTGACACGCCGCGCCATCCAACCATCAATCGCTGGCGTTACAACGGCTACACCGTTTATTTCGAGCGGACCCACGTGATCCATACCGTGATGGACGCGGCCACGCCGACCACCTGATGACCGCAGCTGCATGGCGGCTGCCCGCCGAATGGGAAGCGCAGGCAGCCGTCCTCATTGCCTGGCCGCACGCAGACACCGACTGGGGCCCGCGCCTGCCGCGCATCGAGCGGGCCTACGCGGGCTTGGCTGCAGCGATCGCGCGCTTCGAGCCGCTGCTCATCGTCGTTGCCGATTCCGGTGTGCGTGACCATGCCAGCAGCATGCTTGCGGCCGCGAAGGTGGATGCAACACGACTGCGCTTCGTCGAACTCGCCTACGACGACACCTGGCTGCGCGATTCCGGTCCGCTGAGCCTGGCTTCCGATTGCCGATTCCGGATGCTGGATTTTCGTTTCACCGGTTGGGGCGGCAAATACGCAGGCGGACGTGACGACCGCCTGATTGCCGGCCTGCTCGATGCCGGCGTGTTCGCCGCGGAAACCGAACACCGCCGCATCGACTGGGCACTGGAAGGTGGCGCGATCGAGAGCGATGGTGCCGGCACCCTGCTGACGACCTCGCGCTGCCTGCGGCAACGCCATCCGCAAATGAGCCGCGCGCAGATGGACGACATGCTGCGCGATGCCTTCCACGCCGAGCGCGTGCTCTGGCTCGATCACGGCTACCTGCAAGGCGATGACACCGACGCCCACATCGACACACTGGCGCGGTTCGCGCCCGATGATGCGATCGTGTACCAGGCATGCGACGATCCGGCCGACCCGCACCATGCCGAACTGGCGCGGATGCACGAAGAACTGGCGCGCCTGCGCACCGCGACGGGCCAGCCCTATCGGCTGCACGCCCTGCCCTGGGCGCGTGCGATCGCCGACGAAGGCCGACGCCTTGCGGCTTCGTATGCGAACTATTTGATCGTCAATGGCGGTGTGATGATGCCCGCCTATGGCGATCCCGCCGATGCCCGCGCACAAGCAGTGGTTGCCGCCGCCCATCCGGGGCGCGAAATTGTCGCGGTCGATGCCCGCGAACTCATCTGGCAGAACGGCAGCGTGCATTGCCTGACGATGCAATTGCCCGCAGGCGTACTCGCCGCCTGAACGCTCCCCGGCCGCGACCAGCAGCCGGCGGATTCGCGCTAACATCGCCGATTGCCTTTCTGGGTGATGCACCGATGGCACACAAACTCAAGGTCGCGCTGTTGCAGGAATCCGACCACGGCAGCCGCGAGGCCAATCTCGATGCGATCGAGTCGGGCTTGCGCAAGGCCGCCGCTGCCGGTGCGCAGTTGGTGCTGCTGCAGGAACTGCACAACGGCCCATATTTCTGTCAACACGAGGATGTCGGCGAATTCGAGCGCGCCGAGCCGATTCCCGGCCCGAGCACGCAGCGCATCGGCGCGCTCGCTGCGGAGCTGGGTCTGGTCGTGGTCGCCTCGCTGTTCGAACGCCGTGCTGCGGGCCTGTACCACAATACCGCGGTCGTGTTCGATCGCAGTGCGCAGATTGCCGGTCGCTATCGCAAGATGCACATTCCCGACGATCCGGCCTTTTACGAGAAGTTCTATTTCACGCCCGGCGACCTCGGTTTCGAGCCGATTCCGACCTCGGTCGGCAAACTCGGCGTGCTGGTGTGCTGGGACCAGTGGTATCCCGAGGGTGCGCGTCTGATGGCGCTGGCTGGCGCGGACATCCTGCTCTATCCAACCGCGATCGGTTGGGATCCGGCCGATGCGCAGGACGAGAAGGAGCGCCAGCGCGAGGCCTGGATCACCGTGCAGCGCGGTCATGCGATTGCCAACGGCCTGCCTCTGCTTGCCTGCAACCGCAGCGGCTTCGAAGCGGCGCCCGATGGCGGACGCGGGATCGCTTTCTGGGGTTCGAGCTTCGTGGCCGGACCGCAAGGGGAATTCATTGCCCGCGCCGGCGAGTCAGGGGCCGAGCTGCTGCTCGCCGATGTCGATCTCGCGCGCAGCGAAACGGTGCGCCGCATCTGGCCGTTCCTGCGGGATCGTCGCATCGACGCCTACGCCGACCTCACCCGCCGCTATCGCGATTGACCATGATCGAACCTGCCAACGCGGCCCCTGAGCTGCTCGCCGCACAGCCCGTCGCCCGCGTCAGTCGCAGTGGCGTTGAATTCGTGTTGCTCGGTACTGCACATGTCTCGCGTGCGAGTGCCGAGGCGGTGCGCGCAATGCTCGAGAGCGAGTCCTTCGATGCGGTGGCGGTGGAACTGTGCGGGCCGCGTCATCAATCGATCAGCGACCCGGATGCGCTGCGCAAGCTCGATCTGTTCCAGGTGATCCGCCAGCGCAAGGTCGGCCTGGTCGCGGCCAATCTGGCGCTATCGGCGTTCCAGCGCAGGCTGGCCGAACAGTTCGGCATCGAACCCGGCGCCGAGATGAAGGTCGCGATCGACGAAGCCGGACGGCGTCAATTGCCACTGTGGTTGATCGACCGCGAGATTGGCACCACGCTCAAGCGCGCCTACCACAGTGTCGGCTTTCTCGATCGCTTGTCGATCGTCGGCGGCCTGGGCTCGAGCGTGCTGACACGCGAGGAGGTCGGCGAGGATGAAATCGAAAAACTCAAGGAAGGCGATCTGCTCGGCAGCATGTTCAGCGAATTCGCACGTGAGTCGCCGCCGCTGTACGAGGCCCTGATTGCCGAACGCGATCGCTACATGGCCGCGAAGCTGCGCGAGCATGCCGCCGAGGGTAGCGCGAAGAAGGTGCTGGTCGTGATCGGAGCGGGTCATCTCAAGGGCATCGAATCCGAACTCGCCTCGCAGAACCAGATTCCGGAATTGCTCGCCAAGCAACTTGCGACCACGCCGCCGCCCTCGCGTTGGCCGAAGATCCTGGCTGCGCTGGTGTTCCTCGTCATCGCCGGCGCGATCGGCCTGGCCTTCACGCATGGTGCGCGCGCGGGCGCCAATGCCCTGCTCGCCTGGACCCTGATCACCGGCGGCGCCGCGGCGCTCGGCGCGATTGCGGCGCTGGCGCATCCCTTGAGCGTGATCGGCGCCTTCATTGCCGCACCCCTCAAGCCATTCCGTCCCGGCATTCCGGCCTCGGCGATCAGCGCGGGCATCGAAGCCTGGTTGCGCAAACCGCGTGTGGCCGACTTCGATACGCTTCGTGACGATGTCGCGCACTGGAGCGGCTGGTGGAAGAACCGCATCGCACGCACCCTGCTCAACTTCATGTTCGTCACCGTCGGCACCATTGCCGGCGAATACGCCGCTGGCGTCCACATCATCCGTAGTCTGTTCTGATGGCCATCAAACTGCCCTCCTTCCTGCGCAAGCCCGGCTGGTTGTCCAAGGATCCCGATGAGCGTCGCCGCGCAGTCGCCAGCGACGACGCGGCCGAGCTGCGCGCCGAATTGCCGCGACTCGCGCGCGAGGATATGGATCCCCAGGTGCGCCTGGCCGCATTGCGCCGGCTTGCCGACCCTGCGCTCGCGCAAGGCATGGCGCGTGATGATGCCGATGCGCAGGTGCGCACCCAGGCGCGCGCGCTGTGGCTGGACCTGCTCACGGGTACGCATCCCAACGCGCCCAGCGCGAGCGAACGCCTGCGCCTGCTGCGAGCGCAAGACGATGCGGAACTCGTCGAGCACATCGCGACCCGCGCCGCCGAACCCGAGCTGCGCCGTGCCGCGCTCGAACGCGTGAACAAGCAAGGCGTGTTGCTCGCCCGCGCGATCGAGGATGCCGATCCCGCCATCCGCCTTGCGCTGGTCGAACGCATCGACGACGAAAAGCAACTCGAACGGCTCGCCGAGCGCGCGCGCAAGGTCGACAAGCAAGTCAATCGCCGCGCCCGCGAGCGTATCGAGGAACTGCGCATTGGGCGCGGTCACGATGCCACGCTGGAGGCGCGCGCACGGCAGCTGTGCGAAGCCATCGAAGATCTCGTCCGCGGAAATGGCGTGGCGATCGATGAAGCAGCCGTGCTCATGCAATGGAGCGCGATCAGGGCGCAGGCCCCGGCATCGCTGGTGGCGCGCTTCGACGCCGCACTCGACCTGCTCGCGCAGGCGCGCGCGCCGCGCCCGGTGGCGACAGTGGATGAGCCACTGCAGATGCCCGTCGCAGATGCGCAAGCAGCTGCCGCTTCCGAGGGCGAGTCCGCCGATGCGGCCGCTGCCAGTGCGCAACTGGCCGCCAACATGGCCGCGCAGGCGCGGATTGCCGCGTCGCTCGATGAAGTGCAGGCGGCGCGCCGCCAACACCGCGAACAGCAGCAACACCTGATGCAGCAATTGCACGCGGCACTTGCCGAACGCAGTGCCGCGCTGGAAGCGGGCGCGAGCGCGCGTGCGCATGCCGCTCACGCACAGATGCAGTCGCTGCGCGCGCAGATCGACGCGCCGTTGCCGCCCGCCCTGCTCGCTCAAATCAACGATTCGGATGCACGCTACGCCGAATTGTCACGCTGGCAGCACTGGGCCGACCAGCAGCGCCGCCAGCAGCTGTGCGAGGAAATCGAGGCCCTGCCCGGCTTGGCCCTGCACCCCGACGCGCTCGCGGCCAAGGTTCGAGACGCCCAGCACGAATGGCAATTGCTCGACAAGATCGAAGCCGGCAGTGCGCATCCTGGTGGCCTGGCCAGGCGCTTCCACGCGGGCTGTCGCGCTGCGCTCGAACCTGCACGCAGTTACTTCCGCAAGCGCCAGGAATTGCGTGAAGGCCATGCCGGCGAAGTCGCAGCCTTGGTCGGTCGCATCGCCGCCCTGCCCGCACAGGAGCCCGACATCGCCCAGGTCACGGCATTGCGCCGCGAAACCGCGGACGCCCTGCGTTCACTCGACCGCGTCGAGCCGCGCGAGCGCAAGGCCCTCGCACAATCACTCAAGGCCGCCTTGGCAACGCTGGATGCGCATGTGGACGCGCGCGATGCCGCGGTCGCTGCGAGCAAGGATGCCCTGATTGCCAGGGCCCAGGCACTGGCGAATGAATTTCCACGCGCTGCCGCGGCGGCTGCGCGCGATCTCCAGCAGCAATGGCGCGCTGCCGGCAATGGTCGGCGCGGCAAGGATCAGGCGCAATGGACGCAGTTCCGTGCGGCGATCGATGAGGTATTCGCCAAGCTCGATGCGCAGCGAGCCGAACGCGTGCAGCGCGACAACGAGGCGCGCGCGCAGATCGAAGCCCTGTGCGTGGAACTGGAGGGCATTGCAGCCGCCAGTGAGGAGCCCGAGCGCGGCGCGATCTCGCGCATTGAAGCGGCGTGGAAGGCCTTGCGCATCGAGGATCCCAACCTGCTTGCGCGCCATGACGCCGCGCAGGCGCGGCTGCGCGAGCGGGTCAGTCAGCGCGAACGCACGCGCAAGCAGGCGCGCTACATGACCTGGCTCGCACGATACCGATTGTGTCGTGCAGCCGAGACCGGCGGCGATGCGCTCGACTTGCGCAGTCGTTGGCAGGAGGCGCCAGCCAGTGACATCGCCCATGTTGCACTCGCGCGGCGTTTCGAGAACGCACTGGAAGCGGGCGCATCGCTGGCAATCGATGAGGATGCTCATCGCGACGCCCTGGTCGAACTGGAGGCGCTCGCGCGGATCGACTCGCCAGCCGAGGATCAGGAGCGCCGACGCATGCGCCAGGTTGAGCGCCTCGCTGCACGCATGGGCGGCCATGGCGCCGCCGGTGACGCACAGGAGCTTGTGGCGCTGCTCGAACGCTGGAGCACGCTTAGCGCGGCTGCCGATGGCTCGCTCGACAAGCGACTGGAGCGCGCCCTCAAGGCCGTGCTTGAAGGACTGGGCTGAAACCGAAAAGGGATCGAGGCTTGCTCAGGAAGGCGCGTCCTTGCACTGCACATTGCTTGCGAAAGCAAGCAAGTGCTCGTCGGGGTCGAGCACGTAGCCTGCATCGTGGCCCCAATTACGCGGCTGGACCGGGCTGATCTCCCGTGCGCCGCAGGCGAGTGCCCGGCGCTGATAGGCCTGTGGATCTGCCACAAGCAGATACAGCTCACTGCGAATGAGTCCATGTGCGCGTGAAGGATGCGGCAATGAATCGCCCAACAGCCGTGCGACGCCGTCTTCGGGCATGAGCCCCAGCACCGCGCCATCGGCGAGTTCGAATTCGGTCATGCCAGGCACATCCAGGCGCGGCGCTTGCTCGAGCACGGCCTGGTAGAAGAGGCTGCTGCGCGCCTGGTCGCGCACAAAGAAAATGAAATGGGCGCAGCGCATGGCAATCATCGCCGGTCCTCGGTTGGGCCGTTGGCGCTTTGCTCAACCACGGCCAGATCCACGCGATTGCGGCCCGCGCGCTTGGCGCGGTACAGGGCTGCATCCGCATCACGCAGCAACGCCGGGAGGCCGCCGCCCTGCTGAACGTGCAGGGCGACTCCAATGGTGCAACTGATCCTTATGGCAGTGCCACTCCACGCGACTTCAAGGCTGGCGATCGCGGCGCGCAGGCGCTCGGCGAGTCTGCAGGCCTGATGGGCATCGGCGCCCGGCAGGCAGATGATGATTTCTTCACCGCCATAGCGACCGATGATGTCGCCTTCGCGGCATGTCTTGCGGATGGCGGCGCCACAGGCGGCCAGCACCTGATCGCCAGCCAGATGCCCATGCGTGTCGTTGATCGACTTGAAGTGGTCCAGGTCCATGAGCAACATGGCGAGATCATCGCCGTTGCTTGTCGCCAGATTCACCAAGCGTGTTGCCTGTTCCATGAAATAGCGCCGGGTGGACAGACCCGTCAAGGCATCGGTGGTGGCAAGCAGTTCGAGCTGGGTATTGGCGACGCGCAGTTGATGCGTGCGCTGGGAGATCAGTTGGTCGAGCACTCGTTGGCGATAGCGGGACCAGAGCAGAACAAGGTAAACCAGCATTGCCGCCAGCAGCAGCAGAGCGAGTGCCTGCACGGCGCGACCGCGCCAGGTTTCGTACCAGCGCGGGACGACGTTGACTTCGAACGTCTGGCTAACGCTCGAGTGCTTCTGGATTCGGATCGAAGCACGAAGTTCGAGGCGGAAATCACCGCTGGGCAGATTGGTGTAGGTGGCCGTGGCGGGTGTTCCCGCGGCGATCTGATGCCAGGCTGATTCGAAACCCAGCAGTCGATAGGCGTATTCGATCTCGCGTGGCGCGCGGAAATTGAGCAAGGAAAAATCAACGCTGATGTTTCGTTGCTGCGGGTCAAGCGTTATTTGCCGGGAATTTTCCGCCGGCGGAAACCGCGGAACTCCGTCGACCTCCACCCTGGTTATGCGCAATGGACCCGTTGCGGGCATGGATGCATCGAAACGATCCGGCAACACCACCACCAAGCCATCGCTTGATCCCAGCAGCACGGAATTGGACGGTCCAGCGGCGGCGGCGCCACTCTTGAATCCATGCTGCAGCGCACCCGCAACGATACCCAATTGCTGCACCTGCAGGCTTTGCGCGTCGATGTGCAGCAAGCCATCCCTGGCAACGGCCCAGACATTTCCCGACGCATCGAGGGCGAGATTGTTGATTGGGCCATGCGCAAGCGCGGGAACGGAGTGAAATTGAGGCGTATCGGTCTTTCCCGCATCCGCGATCCAGGCCAGGCCGCCCTCGGTGGCGACCCACAAGCGGTCGTGGCTCGGATCGGCCGCAAGCGCGAAGACGAAGTTGCCAGGCAGGCTGAGTGGATCCTTGTCGTGATGTTGCAACAGGCGAACGTGTTGCGCGCCGATGTCACCGACGCCGAGGCCGTTGACGACTGCGAACCAGCGTCGTTGACCGAGGATCACGCTCTGGTTGATCGCCTGCAGCGATGGTCCCGATGTGGCGTCTTGCGGGACGACAATCCGCTGCAATGGCGCATCGGCGCCCGAATAACGGAAGGTTCCGTCGTAGGTGCCGATCACCAGCTCGCCGGGTCCGGCGGCCAGCGCAGTGATGCGCGCGCTGGAAAGTTGCGGAATGTCATTGGTCTTGCGCAGCGTTTTCGGATCAAAACCTGCCACGCCCAGACCGCCGACCCAGATCGTTCCATCGGCGGCCTGGGCGAAGGTGGTTGCGGAGGTTTCCATCGCGAAATCAGATCTTGCCAGCGCCACCACGGAATCGGCTGCAAGGTCCGCAACCACGACCTCGCCGGACTGCATGCCAAGCCAGACGCGCCCGTCGGATGCAGTCATGATCGCGGAGATGCCTTCCCCGGCCCGCAGGGCAAATTGCGGATTCCAGGCATTGGCAATGAATACCGCCGGGGGCGCTGCACGCATCATCGACACACCACGATTGGTGCCGATCCAGATGTTGCCGATGCGATCGCGCAACATGCTGCGAACCATATCCGTCGCCAGGCTGCCGTGATCGTTGCGCACCGCCCGCAGCGACTTCGGCTGGTCGCAGCTTGCATCCTGGCAAACGATCACCCCGCGGCCATAGGTGCTGATCCACAAACTGCCGTCTTCGTTTTCGAGAAAGCCGCGGATGGTGGCCGACTTCGCCAGGCCACCCTGCCCGCGAACCCCTTCCGGTTCGACAATGCTTTGGTCGGGATTGATCATCAGTGCGCCGCGGGTGTCGGTTCCGACCCACAGTCGGCCACCGGCGTCGAGGTGAAGACTCCAGATCAGCCCATCAGTCCGCCCATCTGGCGCGTGCACGGGTTGAAACGCAGCCGCTCCTGCTTCGCGCATGAAGAGCCCGGGATTGCCGGCCAGCCACAGCCGCCCGGAGGAATCCTCGGCAACATCGAAAATTCTCGGTGAATGCCCGGATGGAAATCCCGCGAGCGGAACCGCAGTCACGGCATCCGAGCGCGGATCGAAGTGGTAGGCGCCATCTGCCGTGGCGACCCAGACGCCGCCGTCGCGCGCCTGCCTCAGGGCGAATATCTTTCCATCCAGTTGCTGCGGCGCGCCCAGTGGTAGACGCGTGAACTGCAAAGTGCTGGTGTCGAGCGTCAGCAATCCGCCGCGCGTGGTCCCAACCAGCAGGCGCCCATCAACAAGCGGCAACAAGGCGCGGATGTAACCGTCGGGCAAGCCATTGCCGGAGCCGGGGCGCAAGGTCTCGAGCCGTTGTCCATCGTAACGTGACAGACCGTCGCCGGTACCGATCCAGAGGAAGCCGAGGGTGTCCTGGGCAAGAGCGGAAACACTGTCCGATGGCAATCCGTCCGCGGTGGTCAGTGTGACGAAACGAGGCCGGTCGAAGTTGCGCCAAACGCTGTCCTGTCCGCTCAGCGCAGTGGCCGCCGCAGTGTTCGGAAATACGAACCATGCAGACAGCGCGAATGCGATCACCAAGCTGTGCAGACAATTCATCGAATCCAACAACCGCTTGATGTTCACTCGCTCCCCGACCCCTCGAGTCCGTGCCGTTGCCGCCATGGAGACATCGAATGTTGAAATTCGCGCCAGCGACTTCAACGAAGGTACGACGAATCAGGGTCGTGTGCCAACGCAGGCTGCACAATCGTCATGCAAGCATGCCTGCCTCGAGGTTTTCGACGCATGCAAGCTGCGTGATTGCGCAGGCTGGCGCTCAGGGAACGGCATGATTTCGCTGCATGCCCAGGCCGCCGCGAGGGGACCCGGCCAAAGCCGTGGGTCATGTCCCGCCCGGCGGCTTGCCTGCGGCCGTTGATGGCGCCCGACTTTCGCTCCAGCAGGAAGGAATCCCGGCCGCTTCCACCCGACATTTCAGGGCGTGGCTTGCCGGGCGGCCATCTCCATGACGCGCAGCAGGTTGCCACCCCACAAGGCGCGGATGTCGTCCTCGCTGTAGCAGCGACGCAACAGTTCGCGGGTGACGTTGGCGGTTTCGCTGGCGTCGTCCCAGCCCTTGACGCCACCGCCGCCGTCGAAGTCGGAAGCAATGCCAACATGCTCGATGCCGATGCGCTTCACCGCGTAGTCGATGTGGTCAACGAACTGCTTGAGATCGGTGTCCCGATGCTTGTTGCGCAGCGCCCTGCTCTCCTTGCGGAAGGCTTCGACCGTTTCCGGCTTGGCCTCCTTCCAGCCATCGGGAAAGTATTTGGCGCCAAGTTCCTTCATGCCGGCTTCTATTGCCGGATCGGTGGCGGCCACATAGCTGCGGAAGGCAACCATCTGCGCGACGCCGCCGGATTTCCTGATTGCGTCGAGCTGTTCGTCGTCAAGGTTGCGCAGGTTGTCGTACACGCCCTTCACGCCCGAATGCGAGGCGAGGACAGGTGCGCGCGAGAGTTTGGCCGCATCGAGCATGGTGCGTTTGCCGACGTGAGAGACGTCGATCATGATGCCGTTGTCGTTGAGCGCCTTGACCAGTTCCTTGCCAAGCGGAGTCAGGCCCGGATCGGCCTTGCCGTCACCGAGTTTTTCGTTCGGATTGGAACTGCCACCGAACTGGTTGTTGCCCATGTGGGTGATGCTGATATAGCGCACGCCGCGCTTGGCCCACATCGGCACGTCCTTGACGCTCGGCCCGAGCGGATAGGCGTTTTCCATGCCCATCAAGAGTGCCCGCTTGCCCTGATCATGCAGGGCGCGTACTTCGGCTGCGCTAGTGGCAAGGCCAGCCTGCGCCGGATAGGCCAGGGCAGCACGCCTGATGCCTTGGAACTTGCGCTCGACCATGTCGCGCGCTTCGGCGTAGCCGGTTTCATCGAGCTTGCCCTGCCCCGAGTAGAGAACGAGGAAGGCGGCGTCGAGGCCACCTGCGCGCATCTTTGGAAAATCCACCTGACTGGCAGTAAAGATGCCCGGATCGAACTTCACGCTGCCGTAATCGGGACTGATATCGACGTGGGTATCGACGGTGAGCATGCGCGCGTGCACGGCGAGCGCCTGCTCCATTGGTGGCTCGACCAAGGGGCATTGCGCGGCATGCGCGGCAAGGCTCGCACTGCCCAACAGCAACAGGCAAGCACAGCGCATGGCGATGTTGGACGCGGGGAAAGCCTGATTCGATCGGGACATGGCGCGCTTCACCGGGCTGGGCAGAAGCAGTGACTCTCGCAGCCGGCCGCAGCTTGCGCCTATGCCATTGGTCAGTGGCATGGGCCGCGTTGCGAGTCTCGAGCCGGGTCCGGATCGTCGCGGCTGCACGGTCGCTGGTGATGGCGTAGACTGCCGCTCCCGTCATCGCAATGCCCTGTTCGATCCGTTGAGCTTTCGTCGCCGCCACCGCCGCTGGATCGTGCTCGTCGCACTGTTCAGCCTGCTGTTCCAGCAGTTCGCGCTGGCGCGCCATCTGTGCGCGTTCGAAATGGCGGTGCCGGTGCAGCATGAAGCGCTGGCGGACGAACACGCTTGCTGCCACCCGACGGCTTCGATTGCGACGGACGAGACCCTGCTGTGCGCCCAGCATTGCAGTGCAGTCACGCCCGCGCCCGATCATCCACCTGCTCCGGGCGTGCCGGTATTGCTGCCACCGACGTCGTGGATCCTGCCGCTGGCGGCGAGGCTCGATGTGCCCTGCGGGCACGATCAGCTTGAACTGCGCGCACGCGCCACCGCGCCGCCATTGAACATCCGCGACTGCAGCTTCCAGATTTGATCTCCGAGCGTTGATTGCGTGGCGCCGCGCCTGCGCGGCGTTCTGGTGCATTCCGCCTGGAGTCTTGTCATGTTCACTTGCTCGCGCGCCAGTTCGCGCCTGCCGCACCCATCGGTGCGGATACCTTTTCGTTCACGCCACCTGACGGCAACGATGCTGTTGTTGTCGGCATTCGGTCTCGCGCAGGCCGACAGCACCCAACCCTTGTCATTGGCCGAGGCAGTCCGCCTCGCCCAGGGCAACGCGCCCGCGATTGCCGCACAGGGTGCCGCCCTCGCGGCGGCCGATGCGCTCGCGGTGCGCGCACCACAGCTGCCCGATCCGCAGCTCATCGCCGGAATCCAGTCGCTGCCGCTGGCTGGTCCCGAACGCTTCAGCCTCACGCGCGACTCGATGACCACCCACATGATCGGCGTGATGCAAGAGTTCCCGCGCCGCGAGAAACGCCGCTTGCGTGGCGAGTCGGCCCAGGCCGAAGCTGCAGTGGCCGGCGCCCAGCTTGCGGCCACGCGGCTGGATGTGCAACGGCAGGCTGCCATCGCGTGGATCGACGTCTACTACGCGCAACGCGCACGCAGCCTGATCGAATCTCTGCGCCCGCAGCTCGACGCCGAGCTCAGCACGGCGCAAGCAGTCTTTCGTGGTGGCGGCGGCAGCGCTGCCGATGTGCTTGCAGCAAAAGCGGCGCGCGAGCAGCTCGAAGACCAGCTCGATGACAATGCCCGCGACTTCGAACAGGCGCAGGCCACCCTGGCCCGCTGGCTCGGCAACGACGCAGCGCAGCGCGCGCTGGCGCAAGCACCCGATTTCACGCAATTGCCCAATACGCCGGCGATGTTCCTCGACAAGGTCGAGCGGCAGACGAGCCTGCTCAGCTACAGCGCGCGCGAGCATGCCGCCGAAAGCCAGTTGCGCCTCGCCCGCGCCGAGAAGAAGCCTGACTGGAGCCTCGAAGTCGGTTACGGCCATCGTGGCCCGGCCTATGCCGACATGCTGTCGGTGCAGGTGCGCGTCGACCTGCCGCTGTTTCCCGGCCAGCGTCAGGACGCGACCATCGCCGCGCGTCAGGCCGAACTCGATCAACGCGAGGCCGAGCGCATCGAAGCGGTGCGCGTGCAGCGCGAGAAGACCGCGCAGCTGCTCGCGGCCTGGCAGGCCGCGACACGGCGCGTGGAACGCTACGCGCAAACCCTGCTGCCTCTGGCCGAACAGCGCAGCACGGTCGCGCTTGCTGCCTACCGCGCCGGGGGCAGCGACATCACGCCCCTGCTTGCCGCGCGCAATGCCGCAATCCAGGCCCGGCTTGCCGATCTCGAACAACAACGCGAACGAGCGCGCGCCTGGGCCGCGCTCAACTATCTGATGCCGACGGAGCCGCAGCCATGAACCGCCTTGCCATGATTCTCGTCGTCATCGCCCTGCTCGTGGGCGTTGCGCTCGGTTACCTGATTCGCCCGGCGCAGCACTCAAATCATGTGCCCGCGGCATCGACCACGGCGGCGACGCCCCAGCGCCAGGTCCTGTACTGGTACGACCCGATGCATCCCGACCAGCATTTCGACAAGCCGGGACGCTCGCCCTTCATGGACATGGACCTCGTCCCCAAGTACGCCAATGCTGCCAGAGAAAGCGGCGATGGCGTGCAGATCGATGCACGCACCGCGCAGAACCTTGGCGTGCGTGTGGTCAAGGCCGAACGTGGGGTCTTGCGTCAACCGCTGACCGTCGCCGGCACGATCGCCTTCGATGCGTCGGCCGTCGAAGTGGTACAGGCGCGTGCGCGCGGCTATCTCGAACGCGTGCATGCGCGGCGCGTGCTCGCGCCAGTACGAGCGGGTGAGCCGCTCGCGGATCTGGTCGCGCCGGAATGGGCCGCCGCCCTGGCCGAGTACCACGCCCTGCGCGCCATGCCGGGCAGCGATCTTGCGGCGTTGCGCAAGGCTGCGCGTCAGCGCCTGCAAGTGCTCGGCGTACCTGATGCGGCGATTCGCCAGAGCGAGCGCACGGGCGCCGCCAACGGTCGCGTGACCCTCGTCGCGCCGCGCGACGGTGTGCTCGCGGCAATCGATGCGCGCGAAGGTCAAGCGGTCGAGCCGGGCATGCCGCTGTTTCGCATCAATGGCCTGGATCAGGTCTGGGTCGAAGCCGCCGTGCCCGAGGCTCAAGCAGCCGCCTTGCGTTCGGGTCTGCCGGTGCAGATCGAGGTGCCGGCATGGCCGGGGCGCAGTTTCGATGGAACGATCGCCGCGGTGTTGCCGCAGGTCGATCCGGTCAGCCGCACGCTCGGCGTGCGCATCGTGCTCGAAAACACCGACCATGCGCTCGCGCCCGGCATGCTCGCACGCGTGCGCCTGCGTGCTGATGATGGCCGCCAGCGCGTGCTCGTGCCCAGCGAGGCAGTGATCACCACCGGCACGCGCAGCGTGGTGATCGTCGAGGAATCGGCCGGCCGCTTCATGCCGCACGAGGTGCGCATCGGCGCAGAAGCCAATGGCCGCACCGAGATTCTCGAAGGGCTTGATTCCGGTGCGCGCGTGGTGGCCTCGGGGCAGTTCCTGATCGATTCCGAGGCGAACCTGCGCGGCAGCCTGCGTCGGCTTGGTCCAGACCCGGCGCAAGCGTCGGCGCAGGATCACGAGCACGCCGATCATGCGATGCCAGCGGCTGCGCCCACATCGACGCAGGCAATGGATCACGAGCACATGAATCATGCTGCACCGGCGCCAACACCAGCGCCCGCACCGGCAATGGATCACGAACACATGAACCATGCGATGCCTGCGCCTGCGCCGGCGCCTGCAAAGGCTTCGGAACATGAACACATGAACCATGCGATGCCGGGGACGCCGCAATGATCGCGCGCCTGATCCACTGGTCGGTAGGCAACCGCTTCCTCGTCCTGCTGATCACCTTGCTGCTGAGCGCGTGGGGCGCGTGGGCGGTGCTGCGCGCGCCACTCGATGCCCTGCCCGACCTGTCCGACGTGCAGGTGATCGTGCAGACGCGCTGGCCGGGTCAGGCACCGCAGATCGTGCAGGATCAGGTGACCTATCCGCTCACCACGACGATGCTTTCGGTGCCCGGTGCGCGCACGGTGCGTGGCTATTCGTACTTCGGTGATTCGTACGTCTACGTGTTGTTCGCCGATGGCACCGATCCGTACTGGGCACGTTCGCGCGTGCTCGAATACCTCAGCCAGGTGCAGGCGCGCCTGCCGGCTGGTGCAAGCGCCTCGCTCGGGCCCGATGCGACCGGCGTCGGCTGGGTCTATCAGTACGCGCTGGTCGATCGCAGCGGCGCGCATGATCTGGGCGAATTGCGCGCGCTGCAGGACTGGTTCCTGAAGTATGAGCTCAAGACCGTACCCGACGTCGCCGAAGTCGCCAGTGTCGGTGGCATGGTGCGCGAATACCAGATCCTCCTCGATCCGGTGCGACTGGCCGGCAGCACGGTCACGCCCGCGCAGGTGATCGAAGCCGTGCGCCGCGCCAATGGCGAAACCGGCGGCGCGGTGGTGGAACTCGGCGAGGCCGATTACATGATCCGCGCCGATGGTTATCTCAAGACACTCGATGACTTCCGCAACATCCCGATCAAGCTCGGCGCCGACGGCGTGCCGCTCAAGCTCGGTGATCTCGCGCGCGTGCAGATCGGACCGGCCCTGCGCTTCGGCGTGGCCGAACTCGATGGCGAGGGCGAAGTCGTCGGCGGCATCGTCATCATGCGCCCTGGCAAGAACGCACTGACCACGATCGAGGCGGTCAAGGCCAAACTCGCCAGCCTCAAGGCCGGCTTGCCGGCTGGCGTCGAGATCGTGCCGACCTATGACCGATCGGCACTGATCGGCCGCGCGGTACGCAACCTCACCGGCACGCTGATCGAAGAATTCATCGTGGTCGCGCTGGTGTGTCTGGTGTTCCTGTTTCACCTGCGCTCGGCGCTGGTCGCGATCGTGGCTTTGCCGCTGGGTGTGCTCACGGCCTTCATCGTGATGCACTATCAGGGCGTCAATGCCGACATCATGTCGCTGGGCGGCATCGCGATCGCGATCGGTGCGATGGTCGACGCTGCGGTGGTGATGATCGAGAACGCGCACAAGCATCTGGAAAGCTGGCGCACGAAAAATCCGGGGCGCACGATCGAGCGCGCCGAACACTGGCAGGTGGTGACCCGGGCGGCGGCCGAAGTCGGGCCGGCACTGTTCTTCTCGCTGCTCATCATCACGCTCTCGTTCATGCCGGTGTTCACCTTGCAGGCGCAAGAGGGTCGGCTGTTCGGCCCGCTGGCATGGACCAAGAGTTACGCAATGGCCGCGGCCGCCGGCTTGAGCGTGACCCTGGTGCCCGTGCTCATGGGCTATCTGATTCGCGGTCGCTTGCCCGACGAGCAGCGCAATCCGATCAACCGTGGCCTGATCGCCTTGTATCGACCCGTTCTCGATTCCGCCCTGAGGCATCCGCGCACAACCCTGGTCAGCGCGGTGCTGGTGCTGCTCGTCACCCTCGTGCCGGCGACGCGTCTGGGCGGCGAGTTCCTGCCGCATATCGATGAAGGCGACCTGCTGTACATGCCCACGGCCCTGCCTGGGCTGTCCGCCGACAAGGCCTCGCAGCTCCTGCAGCAGACCGATCGTCTGATCAAGAGCGTGCCCGAAGTCGCGCGCGTGTTCGGCAAGGCCGGGCGCGCCGACACCGCAACCGACCCGGCACCGATGGAAATGCTGGAAACGACGATCCATTTGAAACCGCATGCACAGTGGCGTCCCGGCATGACCATGGACAAGCTGATCGCCGAACTCGATGCACGGGTGCAAGTCCCGGGACTGGCCAATACCTGGGTGGCGCCGATTCGCAATCGCATCGACATGCTCGCCACCGGCATCAAGAGTCCGGTCGGAATCAAGGTTGCCGGCCCGGATCTGGCCACGATCGACACGATCACGCGCCAGATCGAAGCGGTGGTGCGCAAGGTGCCCGGCGTCAATTCGGCGCTGGCCGAGCGGCTCGCGGGCGGGCGTTACATCGACATCCATATCGATCGCGTCGCCGCCGCACGCCTCGGTCTCAACATCGCCGACGTGCAGGAGGTCATCGCCTCGGCGGTGGGCGGCGCGGCGATCGGTGAAACGATCGAAGGACTCGCGCGCTTTCCGATCAGCGTGCGCTACCCGCGCGAGCTGCGCGACTCGCTGACGGCCTTGCGCAATCTGCCGCTGGTGACCGCAAGCGGTGCACGGTTGCCGCTGTCCGCGGTGGCCGATCTGCGCATCGCCGACGGCCCACCGATGCTCAAGAGCGAAAATGCACGTCTCTCGGGTTGGGTCTACGTCGACGTGCGTGATCGCGACATCGTCTCGGCGGTGCATGACATGCAGGCCGCTGTCACGCGCGAGGTCAAGCTGCCCGCCGGATACGCGCTGGGCTGGTCGGGCCAGTTCGAATACTGGCAGCACGCCCTCGAGCGCCTCAAGCTGGTGGTGCCCGCAACGCTCCTCATCATCTTCGTGCTGCTGTATCTCAACTTCCGCCGTATCGACGAGGCGCTGCTGATACTCGCAAGCTTGCCCTTCGCACTGGTCGGCGGCTTCTGGCTGCTCTACGCACTCGGCTACGCGATGTCGATCGCCGCGGCGGTCGGCTTCATCGCACTTGCCGGCGTGGCGGCGGAATTCGGCGTGATCATGCTGCTCTATCTGCGCCATGCCTGGGAGCGCCGGCTTGCTGCAGGCGAGCCGGAAAACGATGAAACGCTGCTCGCCGCGATCCGTGAAGGCGCGGTACAGCGCGTGCGGCCGAAGGCGATGACGGTCGCGGTGATCCTCGCCGGACTCGTGCCGATCCTGCTCGGCCACGGCACGGGATCGGAAGTCATGCAGCGCATCGCCGCGCCGATGCTCGGCGGCATGCTCAGCGCCCCGTTGCTGTCGATGCTGGTCATCCCGGTGGTATACCGGCTCATGCGTCGCCCGCGCTCATTCCGCTCGAGCGTCGAACGATGATCCCGCGCTTCAAGCCGAGCGAGCTCGGCTCTACAAGAGCGCGCACCACCACCGTCGTAGAGCGGAGCTTGCTCCGCTCCCATGCGCCCCGAGCCGAGCGTGCTCGGCTCTACAAAACCCACCACCGTCGTAGAGCGGAGCTTGCTCCGCTGCCGTGCTTCTCGTAGAGCGGAGCTTGCTCCGCTCCCATATGCTTCAAGCCGAGCGAGCTCGGCTCTACAAAACCCACCACCGTCGTAGAGCGGAGCTTGCTCCGCTGCCGTGCGCTTCGAGCCGAGCGAGCTCGGCTCTACAAGAGCGCTTCGAGCTCGGCTCTACAAGAGCCCGCCGCGACAATGAGCATCAGCAAAAGGCGCGGGCCGTCCATCATGGCCGACCCGCGCGGCAATCCGGAGCCGGTCTGGGGTGGGTGGGCTCCGGGAGTGCTCACTGCAAGTCGGCGGCGACCTCGACATTCTCGAACGAAGAGGTCTTGGCCTTGAGCAAGATCATGTGCCAGCCTTCGGCCGGATTGCTCACGCTGATCGTGTCGTTGTTTCCGACCTGGGTTGCTGCATTGTCGTATGTGCTCGGGCTCGGCCATCCGCCTGCCTTCTGGTACATGTCGGCATCGCCCGTTCCGCCACTCATCGTCAGCACGAGACGGGTCTTGCCGGCAGGTACGTAGATGAGCAGCCACACGTCCACGTTGGTCGAAGCGGCCGACAATCCGCTGCGCTTGCAGCCGTCCTCGAGTACGCGAACGTCATCGTCGGTACATTCAGGCACCCCGCCGCCCGGTGGTGTGCCATCGCCATCGAAACCATTGACGAAGATTCGATCCGTTTGCGGTGGTGTACCGCCACAGGTCGAGGTGTCGCCATCGTTGGCAACGAAGCAGACCAGCCAGGTACGGAACTCGGCGTTGTAGGCACTGCGGATAGGGCTGAGCCAATTCGCATAGCCCGGCGTGTAGTTGCCCGGACGGCTCACGTTCACGAACAGATCGGTGATGTCATCGCGATGATGTTCGAACATGAAGCGCACCGCCAGATAACCCCATTGGTAGGTGCGGGCATAGTCGGTGCTGTACTCGGTATCGAACAGCTGCGCCAGCGTGAACTTGTCGGGATTGGCCGCCTCGTCCACCGCGTCGCCGTAGACGAGCTCGCGGTAGGAATAGGACATGTACTCGGCAAAGCCTTCGATGAACCAGACCGCCGAGGCCGGTGCGTCCAACGGGTAATCACCGAACGCACCGTGCCAGTCGAAGCGACCGTCGAGGTAGTGGATGTACTCGTGGGTGAGGTTCCACACATCGAAAGTCGGACGCAGCCACTCAGCCTCGTAGGCGAGGAAGCGCGGCTGGTTGCCGGCTGCCGCGGGATCGCCTTCGAGATAGATGCCGCCATTGTTGGTGTCGTTGCCGAAGATCGTGCCCGAGTAGGTCTCGTAGTCGGTGCTGGAATGGAAGATCACCATTTCCAGCCGGGTGTTGTTGTCATCAGCGACCGGTACGTTGTTGGACTGCACCGCAGCGTGGAAGAAGCTCTCCTCACCGCCGACCCGCGCGCACACCCAATCGAGCTGGGCCGGAGTCAGCGCCTGGCTGCGCACGCGCAGGGTCGGGCTGCAGTCACGCGCATTGGCGGCAGGCAGAACATAGTCTTCGAGATCGTCGGCAAAGCTGCAGAGGTTGAAATAGCTGCAATGCGCATGGTCGTAGTAGTCGATCACGCCGCCCATGCGCACGTAGATCCCCGCACCGCTGCCGCCAAGGCTGAATTGATCGAGGATCGACTTGGCCTTGGGATGGACGACGGTGTGGAATGCGGGCGGATAGCCATAGGACGAAGTGTTGCCGTTGAGGAAGCGTGCTAGCTCACCGGCCGCGTTCTGCAGCAGGTATTCCCGGTCGCTGCCGAGATCCGCGGTCTTGTTGTCGTTAATGAAATTGACAAGCGTGTCGAGGATTGCGTTGCCAGGCGCCACCTGCACCGCGGCGCGGAAGTCATCGTTGTAGTGCCCGCGAAACAGCACGGTGAAGACATTGTTGACGGCACTCTTCATGTACCAGTAGCTGGCCCATGAGGCATCGTAGCGATCGAGGATGCCACGAACCGCCGTGAGCTGGCTGGCATTTTCGGCCGAGCTGTCGATCAGCGTGACGAATTCGGAAAGCACCTCGCCATGGTTGTCATTGACGTCCTGGAAATGGGAATTGGCAACGAAGGCATTGAGCGCAGGCCGGATTGCATTGGTCAGCGTTGGGCCGTAGTCACCGATTTCCGCCGGGTTGTACCACTGCAGGAAATAGCCGGCGCGCAGGTACAGGATCAACTGCAGCGTGCTGCTGTCGTTGTTGCCCGCATAGCTGGCGGAGTTCGCTGCCAGCGCATTGGCGATGGTGACCATCTTGGACTCGGGAAACACCTGGGCGCCGACACTCGCACTGATCGAAAACAGGCTGTTGATGCAGTCGGTCGTTGCGGCCTTGACCGCGCCAACCAGAGCGCCGCCGCTCGAGGTGGCAAATGCATTGACGTCACAGCTGCCCAGTGGCCTTGCAATGGACGCCGGCATGCGGTCGTAATCGACCCGCAGGTGATCGCGCGTGCTCGGCAGCGGAGGCAGTTCGGCAGGCGTCAGCGGCCGCTGCTGTACGTGCCCAGGCATTCGGTTGCCGACGCTGCCGTCGATAGTGGCGCCCTGCGGCGCTGGATAGTCGGCACGCGCATCCGCTTTCGCCATGGCGATGCCGGACATGCACGTGATCGCAAGCACGCCGGCTTGCAGCATTCTCTTGGTGAACGACATCGCACCCTCCCACGGATTCAAGATGAGCAGCCCCATGCGCCGAAGCCGGCACGAGCACGTCGTGAAGGCTTGCAGGCGTGGCAACGAGCATTGCATCGTGACGGGAGTGCGTCTTGTGGGGAATCTTCGCACTTCCGCGAAAATCTGCACAATGACGTCCGAATCGCGAGCGTGCGAATGCGTGCGTCCTTCAGGGGAACAGCCATGAGTCGGCGTCAATCAGCATCTTCCAGAAGCGCTGCCAATGCTCCGCAACGCGATCCGCGCAGCGACTGGCGCGCGCAGTTTCTGGCCGCGATCGCATCGTCGGCCTTTGTCGAAGCCTTGTTCGATCGCCTGCCCGACATCGTCTACTCGATCAAGGATCTCGACGGTCGCTATGTGAGCATGAGCGAAGCCGCGGTCTCGCGCTGCGGGTTGCAACGCAAACAGGATGCGATCGGCAAGACCGCGTTCGATCTGTTTCCGCAGCCGATGGCGCAGCGCTACACGCGCCAGGACGAACGCCTGTTTCGCACCGGCAAGCCGATCATCGACAATCTCGATCTCACCGTCTATCGCGATGGCAGCGCCGGCTGGTGCCTGACCACCAAGGAACCCTTGCATGACCACAAGGGTGCGATCATCGGGCTGGCCTGCATATCCAAGGATCTGGTCGAGCCCACGCGTGCGCACCTGATCGATGCGGGTTTCGCCGAGGCGATCGATTACCTGCTCGAGCATTTCGATGAGCCCCTGCGGATCGAGGATCTCGCGCGCCGCGCGCGATTGTCGGCGGCGCAACTGGATCGGCGCATGAAAAAGATCTTCCAGATCTCGGCCGGCCAGTACCTCATCAAGACGCGTGTCGATCATGCGGCCCGCATGCTGGCGCGATCGGGTCTCGCCATTGCCGATATCGCGATGCAGTGCGGGTTTTCCGACCAGAGCGCGCTCTCGCGCCAGTTTCGCCAGGTCACCGGGATGACGCCGCGCCAGTATCGACTTCTCATGCACCCGCCTGACGGGGCTGCATGAGGCGCGCTTCAAGGTTCGGCCAGCACCACGCGGTCACGGCCCTGCGCCTTGGCCCGATACAGCGCGCCATCGGCGGCGGCGAACCAGTCGGCCGAAGCGGTCCTGGCCTGGCCCTCGCGCAAGGCCACGCCAATGCTCGTGGTGACGGCGATCACGTTACCGTCATGCAGCTGCACGCGGATGTCGGCAATCTCCTTGCGGACCTGCTCGGCAAGGCTCAGTGCTGCCTCGAGGGCATGCTCGGGCGCAAGGATGACGAATTCCTCGCCGCCCAGGCGACCGACCGTTCCCGCGCGCGGCTCGTGCAGCAGGAGCGCATGCGCGACGATGGCAAGCACGCGGTCGCCTGCGAGGTGGCCGTGGTTGTCGTTGACTTGCTTGAAGTGATCGATGTCGATAACCAGCAGTGCATCGGTACCTAGCCTTGGCTCGCCGGTTTCCAGCTCGCGTAGCCGTTGCAGCAAGGCACGTCGATTGGGCAAGCGCGTGAGCCCATCGTGGAAGGCCTGCTCGTGCAGCGTGCTGGCGAGCCTGCGCTGGGCACGGATCACCAGCAGGCCCGCGATCACGATGATGCCAAGCACGCCTGCGGCTGCGCCCCATGCCAGCTTGAGCATGCGCTGCTTCTGCGCTTGCTGTTCGAGGGTGCCGGCGCGCTGGCGCGCCGCTTCGATGTCCAGCTCCTTGCGCCGGTTCTCCTGCTCGAGCTCGCGGACATGCACTGCCTGCTCGCGCTTCACGTAGCGCTGCTCGAGCTCATCAATCAGGCTGGCGCGCTTGGGATCGGAAGCCGGCTCGGCATCGGCCTGGAGCCTTTTGTCGAGCGCAGCGATCGCACTGGCCGGCGCGTGGGTTGCAAGCAGGGCCGATCGCTTGATATGCCGCAGTTCGAGCACGGTAGGCGGACTGTCGATGTCATGCATCGCCGCCAGTGCCGAGTCGACGGTTGCCAGCGCCTCGGTCGCGCGGCCAAGTCCAAGCAGGGCGCGCGCCTCCTGGGCCTGGGCGATGCACACGCTGAACGTGTTCTTGCTGCCACGTGCCGCCGCTACCGAACGGCGCGCGGCGCCCAATGCGGCGGCGTAATCACCGCTCGCGTTGAGATCCACCGCCAGTCCACTGTAAACCCGACCCGCAAGTGCAGACTCGCCGGCCGCTTCGACGGTGGCCAGGGCCTCGCGCCAGCGTACGATCGCCTCCTTCGATCGCTTGGCGGTACTCAACGCGCCGGCTTCCATGTACTGCGCGCGTGCCAGGGTCATGGCATTGCCGGTCTGCTGGGCCAACTGCGTGTAGCGATGGCAGTGTTCGAGTGCGCGCTCGGCCTGTCCGGCACTGAGGTAGTCCCAGCACAGCTCCGAGCTCGCGATCGAACGCAAGTCCGAGTCGCCCTCCGGTACCGCGTTGGCGGCCGTGAGGGCGGTGACCAGCGCGTCGGCCTTGTTGCCGTGATCGAGCTGACGCTGCGCACGCAGGAACCCGGCCAGCGCGTGTGCACCCTGGGTTCCGGAATCGGCGAGCGCTTCCAGATCGCGCAGCACTTGCTGCAGTGCTTCCAGATCCGGCTTGCCGATTGCGGCGCCACCCATGTACCACAGCAGGAACATGCGTTGCCTGGGCGCGTCGGCGAACACCTTGGCCGCAAGCGCGGCGCGTCCTTCGCTGATTGCGGCACCGCGATCGCGTACTGCGGAGCGCCGGTACGCGCCAAGGTCGAAACCGGTTGCCTTATCCACCTGCGCGCACACTGGCGTCGCAAACGCCAGTGCAGCCACAAGCAGCAGCCCACGTGCACCTTGCAGCACGCGCCCCGCTGGAACTCGCATTTTCAACCACCGATGTCCGACCCGTTGCGGCCTTCCTAGCACAAGCAACCGACCAACCCAAGTGAAAGATCGTGAAGGGTCGAACCGGTGGCGATGGCGCGCATGTCCAGCACACGATTCTTCAGGGTTGAGGCAAAACAGTTCCGGCGGAGCGCACCTGCCCCACCCTCGCCTGCGCGATGAGCCCTCGCGTGGCGATGCGCGCATCATCGAGCAGCGCGTAGATGCAAGGCAGTGCGAGCAGGGTCACGATGGTCGAGAAGGTCAGGCCGCCGGCAATCGCGCGTGCCATCGGATAGTACGGCGGACCATTGTCCCAGGCTTGGGCGCCGCCCAGCGCGAGTGGCAGCATGCCGAGGATCGCGGTTGCCATCGTCATCAGCACCGGGCGCAGTCGCTCCTGCGCGCCGAGCACCAGCGCCTGGTTGCGCGCGTGCCCGTCATGACGCAACTGATTGATGTGCACGATCATCACGATGCCGTTGTTCACCACCACGCCCATCAGGATCAGGATGCCGATCGCCGCCATGATCGAGAAGGTCGTTCCGGTGAGCCAGAACAGCCAGTACACACCGAAGATCGAGAACACGAAGGTGGTGAGGATTGCGGCCGGGAAGATCAACGATTCGAACATCGCGCACATCACCACATAGACCAGCAGCAGGGCGATCAAGGTGTTGAACAGCATCTGCGAGCCGGCCTGATCGGAACGATCGAAGCCCTGCCCGAAGCTCCAGCGATATCCGGGCGGAAAGGCCATGCCGGATAGCGCCGCGCTGATCTCGCGCTGTGCATCGGGCATGGTCTTGCCGTCGGCTAGATTGGCGATGATCTTGAGTGAGGTCATGCGATCGACCCGGCTGATCGCAGACGGCGTCGCCTTGGAATCCGCGTTCACCATCGCCATCAGCGGCACCTGGCTGCCGTCGGCGGCGCGCAGCTTGAAGTCGGACAGGCTGGCCAGGCTGCGCGTATCGCTACCCTGGAACCGCAGCCACACCGGCAACTGGCGGTCATCGATGCGGAAATCACGCAACGGCATGCCGCGCAATGCGATCTGGATGAAGTCGGCAACCGTTTGCGCGTCGAAACCGTACTGGCGTGCGCGCACGCGATCGACGCGCGTCTGCATCTCACGATCACCATTGCCCTGGTCGACGCGGACGTCGCGCAGGCTCGGCAGATGCGCGAGGGTCTTGACCACGCTGGCAGACAAATCCTGCAGTTGCTCCACCGAATCACCGATCAGCGAGATGTCGACACCACCGCTGAGGCTGCCATTGCCGTTGCCATCGAACCCGACCTGACCGACTGCCAGCCGCGGCAAGCCCGCGCGGATTTCCTCCTTGATCCGTGACGCGGGGCGGGTGCTGCCCCGTCCAATCAGGCTCAGTGCCCATTCGCCCAGCCCGCTCGGCGGCTCGGTGAGCAGGATGCGCGTGACTGCCTGCCCCTGCTCGCCATACCAGCTGTAGATCGAAGCGATCTGGAAGCGTTCCCGGTTGGCTTCCAGGTAACGTTCGATCTTGACGATCTCGGGTTTGAGGTCGGCAAGGCGATAGTTGGCGTTGAGCTGGTAGAACAGCTGCAACCTGCGCGACTGCCCGCTGTCGAACAGGTCGGATTTGGTCAGCGCCATCGGCACGAAGCTGAGTGCAACCATCGCCATCAGGGCAAGCATGGTCCAGCGTCGATGTGCCAGCGTCCAGCCGATCACGCGTCCGTAGCGCTCGCGCAGGCGACTGACTGCCGATTCACGGCCAAGGAACTTCGGCGGTGCGAGGCGCGCGGCGAACATCGGCACGAGGCTCACCGCCACCAGCCACGACGCCAGGTGCGCAATCGACATCGTGATCGCGACCTGGGCGAGGAAGATCGAGATGTCATTGACCTCGCCGAAAATGTTGGGCAGGAACACGACCACGCTCGACAGAGTGCCCGCGGCAATCGCGACGCCGACGACCTGGGTGCCCCGCACGGCGCAGTACCAGGGACGATCCGGGTGCTTTTCGCGGTACTGGTAGATGCTTTCGACCACGACCACCGCGTTGTCGACCAGCATGCCCACCGCGAGCAACAAACCCATCATCGACAGCACGTTGAGGCTGATGCCAAGGAAATGCATGCATCCCAGCGTGATCACGAAGCAAATTGGAATCGACAGCGACACCATCAACGTCGATGGCCAATCGCGCAGGAAGAAGAACAGCACCAGTACCGACAGCAAGGTGCCTTCGAGGCCGGCACGTGCCAGCTGTGAGAGCGAGCCGGTCACGCTGTCGGCCTGATTCTCCATCGCGTACACCGTCATGCCCTGCAACTCGGGCGAGGCCTGGATGCGCCGCACTTGCGCCATCACCGCAGTGCCGACGTCGACCAGGTTGGCATTGCGTTCGCGGCGGATGTCGATGCCGATCGCGGCCTTGCCGTCGAGCCGACGCGCGAACTCGACCCGTGCCGGACGCAGGCTCACGCTGGCGATGTCTCCGAGTTTGAGGCCGCGCGCATCAATGGGCAGTGCGCGGATATCGTCGAGGCTCTGCCACTGACCCTGTGGCTCGACGCGGAAGCGCTTGCCATCGGCATCGATCTGCCCGGCCGAGAACGCGAAGTTGGCATCGCGCAGTCGCTGGTAGAGATCGTTGAGGCCGATGTGGTGCGCACTCAGGCGATCGGCCGAGAGTTCGATCTGCACTTCGGGCTTGCCGATCCCGGAAACCTCGACGCTGGCGACGCCGGGCACGCGCTCGAGTGGACGTTTGATCTCGCGCTCTATCAGATCCCAGGCATTGGACAAATCGGCCCCCTTCGAGGCGATGCGCAGTTGCAGCACCGGCTCATCGGCGGTGGAAAACTTTTGCACGAAGTAGCGTTGCAGGTCTGTCGGCAATTCGGCGCGGATCGCATCGATCTTCTCGCGTGCCTGCACCGCCTTGATCGCAATCGGCTGGCCCCACTTGAATTCGAGGAATACCTGCGCCGACTCGGCATCGGAAGTGGAGTTCATGCGCTTGAGGCCCGGAATCGTCGCCAGCGCCTCCTCGACCGGCCGCGTGATCGTGCGTTCGATCTCGGCAGGCGTCGAACCCGGGTACGGAATCTGCACGAACAGGAATGGCGCATCGATCGACGGAAATTGCTCGAGCGGCAGTCGGAACGCGGCGATCAGGCCAACCACGACCATCGACACGAACACCATGATCGTGGTGACCGGGCGACGCAGGCTGAGTTCGGCAATGCTCACGCCGATGCTCCCGCGGCCGCCCCTGCGGGTGTCGGGGCCTGTTCTTGCGCCTTCGCCGCCAACATGCGTCCACGCGCCACGTACCAGGCGTCGCCGCGGCGATCGAGCAGGTCGTAAACCACCGGCACCACGATCAAGGTGAGCAGGGTCGATACCGCCAGACCGCCAATCACGGTCAGCGCCATCGGCGCCCGCACCTCGGCGCCCTCACCCCAGGCCATCGCGAGGGGCGCAAAGCCGATCAAGGTGCACAGCGTCGTCATCACGATCGGGCGCAGGCGCGACTCGGCGGCCTGCGCAAGTGCGTCGCGCTTGGCTACTCCGGCTTCGCGCAACTGATTGACGCGGTCGATCAGCACGATCGCGTTCTTGACCACGATGCCGACCAGCATGATCAGGCCGATGAATACCACCACCGAGATCGCCGAGCCTGAAAGCTTGAGCGCAAGCACCGCGCCAACCGCAGCGAGCGGGATCGAGAACATGATCACGAAGGGATGCAGCAGCGACTCGAACTGCGAAGCCATCACCAGATAGACGAGAAAGATCGCCAGGCCCAGCGCAAACAGCAGCGAGTGCACCGATGCGTCGAGTTCCTCGCTCTGCCCGCCGACATGCACGCGCACACCCGCGGCGAGCGGATGCGCAGCCACAATCGACTCGACCTCGGCGATCGCACTGCCGAGATCGCCTTCGCGCAGGTTGGCCGAGACGATCGCGACACGTTCCTGGCTGACGCGGTGGATCTCGAGCGGCCCCCGGGTCGCGACGATGTCCGCCACCGCTGACAGACGGATCGGTGTGTCGCTGGGACTGCGCGGTGTGTCGTTGAGCGTGACTTCCCCGGCGCCTGCGACCTGGCCGGGCGTGGATGCCGCGGTCGATCTGGCTGCCACATAGCCGACCACGAGATTGCCGATGTCGGCGACGCCGGCCCGATCGGTGGCGCGCGCACGCACCAGCACATCGATCTTGCGATCCCGGAAGTCGTATCGCGTCGCCACCTCACCCTTGACCTTGCGCACGATGCGATCGGCGATCGCCCGCGTGGTAAGGCCCAGCGCCGCGGCGCGATCCTGATCGAAACGGATCTGGATCTCGGGATGCCCCCCTTCGACGCTGGATTTCACATCGGCGAAGCGCGGCGAGGCGCGCATGAGCTCGCTCAGCCGCTGGCCGGCAGCGGACAATGCATCGAGGTCATGTCCGCGGATCTCCACTTCCAGCGGCGCTGAGAAACTGAACAACTGCGGGCGCGCGAACTTCACGCTGGCATCGCTGCGCGGCAGGTCATTGCGCAGGCGCTCGATCTCGGCGGCCTCGATCGCCTTGCTGCCACCATCGACCAGCGCGATCGACAGGCGCGCGATGTTCTCGCCCGACTCGGTCGGATTGGCATCGAGCCGCGTCCCCGAACCGGCAACGCCATAGATCGAGGCCACGCCAGGATCCTTGGCGTGTTTGCTCGCGATCTGCGCGACCACCTGGTCGGATGCGGCAAGCGGGGTACCCGGCGGCAGGGTCACGGTCATGTCGAAGCGACCCTGTGCGAGCTGCGGAATCAGGTCGAGACCGAGGCTGGGCACCAGCGCAAGGGTGAGCGCGAAGGCAAGCGCCGCCGCGCCGAGCACGCGCGCGGGATGCGCGAGTGCGCGCGGGAGGAAGCGATGGTAGGCCGCTGCGGCGCGCTCATAACTGCCGCTGACGATGGTGCCGAGACCAGCCAGCAGCTTGCGCGCGAGCCAGCCCACGGACCACAACAGCAGCGCAGCGAGCCGCGCCAGCACCATCCATGCGAGCAGCGCGAGGAGCACGACCACACGCAGCGGCAGACTCGAGGCAGCGATCAAGCGCTGGCTTGGCGAGCGGCCGTAGTCCGCCGCCGAAGTGCGCAGCAGATTCCGCAGCGTGCCGAGGTCGCCCTGCAGGCGTTCGCGCCAGCTTTCCGCGCTGCTCCCGTGCAGCACGCGCGCGCAGCGGAAGCCCATGTACGTGACGCCGCGCACCAAGAGGCCGATGCCGATCAGCAGGCAAACGAGGATGAAGTAGACCAGCGCAATCAGCAGCCGCGGCGGCAGCGTGACGGCGAACAGCAGGCGACGCGGCATGCGGCGTGGACTGTCCAGCGGCCAGCGCAACAGGCTCGTGCTGCCACCGAGCGCCTTCGCCCACAACGATTGCGATCCCGGCGGTTCTTCCTGCCAGGCCAGCGGCGAGCGCGCCTTGAGCGAGGCGAGCATCGGAATCAGGGTCATCGCCACCGCCAGCGAAACCAGCATCGCAAAGGTGATCGTCAAGGCCTGGTCACGGAACAATTGCCCGGCAACGCCCTGCACGAAGACCAATGGAAAAAACACCGCGACCGTGGTCAGGGTCGAAGCCGTCACGGCCATGCCGACTTCGGCGGTGCCGCGCACCGCAGCCTGCGCAATGCCAAGCCCACGCTCGCGCAGGCGCGCGATGTTCTCGAGAACGACGATCGAATCGTCCACCACCATGCCCGTGGCGAGCGCGAGGCCGCCCAGCGACATCACGTTGAGTGACAGGTGCAGCTGATCCATGAAGAAGAAGGTCGCGATCAGCGAAACCGGCAAGGACAGCGAGATGATGAAAGTGCTCCAGCCATCGCGCAGGAACAGGAAGATGATGAGGATCGCTAGCACGCCGCCGATCAGCGCATCCTTCTTGACGTCGTGCAGGGCTGCCTCGATGAATTGCGACTGGTCCTCGATCGTGGTCAGGCCCGCGCCGGGCGGCAGGCCGCTCTTGAGCTGTTGCATGGCCGCATCGACTGCCTTGGCCACGGTCACGGTATTGGCATCGCCTTCCTTGTAAATCGCCAGCTCGATCGCTTCGCGGCCATCGATGCGCACCACGCCCTCGCGCTCCTTGTGGCCTTGACTGACCGTGGCGATATCCTTGAGCCGAATCGGCACGTTGCCGTCGAGCTTGATGATGAGGTCGCGCATTTCCTCGAGCGATTGGAACTGGTTTACGGTGCGCACGAGGAAACGCTGGCTGCCTTCATCGATGCGCCCGCCCGAGGCGTTGACGTTCTCGCTCTTCAGGCGCGTGTTGATGTCGTTGATGTCGATGCCAAGACGTGCCAACTTCTGTTGATCGATGAGCACGTCGATCTGGTCTTCCAGGCCACCGCCGACCTTGACTGCAGCGACACCTGCGACCGGGCTGAGCCGCTTCTTGAGATCCTCATCGGCGAAGCGGCGCAACTGCTTGAGCGAAAGCTCGCCACTGCCCTGCCCCGCGGCCATCGTCAAACCGTAGCGCAGGATCGGGTCGGTGGACGGATTGAAGCGCAGCAGCAGCGGCTTCTTGGCTTCCAGCGGCAATTGCACGGTATCGAGCTTGTCGCGCACCTCCAGGCTGGCCATGTCCATGTCAGTGCCCCACGCGAACTCGAGCACGACATCGGATTGGCCGGTGCGTGAAACCGAATGCACCTTGCGGATGTTCTTGACCACGCCGACCGCTTCCTCGACCGGCTGGCTGACGAGGTTCTCGATTTCAGCGGGCGCGGCGCCCTCGTAGTCGGTACGCACGGTCAGCGTCGGATACGACAGGTCGGGCAGCAGGTTGACCTTGAGGTTGCTCAGGCCGATGAGGCCAAACAACACCAGGGTGACGGTGAACATGCCCACCGTCACGCGCCGCCGAATGGCGAATTCCGGCAGGTTCACCGATGCAGCCCGGCGAGCTGTGCCGTCGCGGTTGCTGCAAGCGCGGCCTTGCCGTCAGCGAGCACCTGCACCTGCGTGCCATCGCGCACCGCATTGCGACCCAGCGTGATCACGCGCTCACCTTGATGGATGCCGTCACGCACTTCGACGCGATCATCCTCGGCATAACCGAGCTTCACCACGCGACGCTTGGCCACGAAACGCGGCGCCGGTTCCTTCGCCGGAGCCGACTTGCCCGCCACCGCGGGCGCAGTGGCCGGCGCCGGTTCGACCACGAATACCGAAGTCTCGCCATCCTCCTCGGTGATCGCATTGCGCGGCACCACCAGTGCGTCATGTCGCTGGTCATAAGCCACTTCGATGCGGCCGAACATGCCGGGCTTGAGCGTGCGCGTGGTATCGCGGAATTCGCAGGTCGCACGGAAGGTGCCGCTGGCCGCATCGATCACCGGCGCAATGCGCGCGATCATGCCTTCGAAGCTGCGTCCGCCGAGCGCGTCGACCTGCATGACCACGCTCTGCCCGGCCTTGAGCGTGTCGAGATCGCGCTCGGGCACGTTGAGCACCGCCTGCAAGCGGTCCAGGTCGACGATGTCGAACAAGGCCTGGTTGATCTGCACGAGATTGCCGACCTTGACCGAACGCTTGGCGATCACGCCATCGATCGGCGCGAGGATGCGCGTGTAGGAGACATCGAGCTGCGCGCCGGCGACGATCGCCTTCTGCGCCTCGAGGTCATAGCGCATGCTGTCGTAGTCCGCCTTGGGCGTGATCTTGAGCGCGAACCCCTTCTCTGCCTTGTCGTATGAGGCCTGTGCCTTGCGCAGGTTGGCGGTCGCCTGCGCCAGCTTGTTGCTCGCCGCATCGTCATCGAGCTGGGCCAGCAACTGGCCCCGCTTGACGTACATGCCTTCCTCGACGAGGAGCTTGAGCACGATCCCGCTGGCCTTGGCCACGACTTGAGCTTCGCCCACGGCTTCCAGCGAGGCGGTGCCTGAATAGTTCGCCGTGATCGACTGCTGGGACACGGTCGCGGTTTCCACCGGGATCGCGCTGCTCGCATCGGCCGCACCGGCAACCGGCGTCGAGTTGCCCGTGCTGCACGCTGCGAGTGCCAGCGCCAGAGCCACGCCCACGAGCGACCGCGCCAGCGATCCGAAGCCTGGCAAACGTGAAATAAAGTCTCGTGTTTTCATGCAGATAGCCTTCCCGCGATGCGATGGTGTTGTACATTACTACAACACTAATCCAATACCATGGGCCGCAAGTCATGCTCGGCTCCCGAGCTTCGGCTCGCGGTGGTCTCATTTCGAGCTCACCCAGTGCAATGGTCGACCGGCCGTGAGGCGATGTCGTGAGCCGAGCGTCACTGTGTCTTGTGGCAGGGAACGCCCGTTGGATGCGAACCGAATCGTCCTGGTTGCATGCAGCGCAGCCGCGATTGGATCCGAGCGGCGTGCAACAGCGATCCACGATCGGGCGCGCCTGCGCGATTGGCGACACACACCACTTCGTTGATCGCAGCCACCTCTCGCAGTGGCCCGCGGCGGAACTTGCTGGCTATACTTCGCCGATCCACCCTTGTTCCACCCTCATCACGGGAAGACACGATGATGCGAGCGACTGCGCTGCTCCTGCTGTTGGCTTTGTGTTCCATGCCTGCCTTGGCGGCTGACAAGGGTGATCCTGCCGCCGGCCGGAACAAGGCCTACACCTGCGTCGGCTGCCACGGCATCGAAGGCTGGAAAAACCCTTATCCGAACTACCATGTGCCGCGCATCGGCGGACAGAACTACGAGTATCTGGTCAGCGCACTCACCGAATACAAGAAGGGCGAGCGCTCGCATCCGACCATGCGCGCCCAGGGCGAAAGCATGTCCGACGAGGACATCCGCGACATCGCCGCCTTCCTTTCCAGCATCACGCCGTAATCGGCAGCCAGATCAGGACTTTTCCATGAAGCGCACTCTTGCAACATTCGCGGTTTCGATGCTGGTCACGTCCGTCGTTCCGGCGCAGGCAGCCGGCGACATCGAAGCCGGCAAGACCAAGGCGATCGTCTGCCAGGCCTGTCATGGCGTGGACGGCAACTCGATCGATCCCCAATACCCTCGCCTGGCCGGCCAGTACCGCGATTACCTGCAGCGTGCCCTGCATGAGTACCGCGAAGGCGGGCGCAGCAACGCGATCATGCTCGGCTTCGCCAAGCCGCTCACCGATCAGGAAATCGAAGATCTTGCGGCCTACTTTGCGGCGCTGCCGGGCAAACTCAGCACGCTCGACGGCAAGCTCGACAAGTAAGCCGGCCCAGCCCTCGCCAAACGCAACAGGCAGCCGGCGTCTCAGGCATTCGCCTGACGCGCGTAGTACGGCTTGTCGCCGCTGCCATGATCGGTGGCGTCACGCACCCCGGTAACTTCCGCGAGGCGCGCCTTGAGCGTGGTCTCGACCCCGTTGCGCAGCGTCTGATCGGCCATGCCGCAACCATGACAGCCGCCACCGAAACGCAGCACCACGATGCCTTCGGGCGTGATCGAGTCGAGGCTGATGTGGCCGCCATGTGAGGCCAGTTGCGGGTTGATTTCCGACTCGATCACGTAGCGCACGCGCTCGCTCAGACTCGTATCGGCAGCCGGCACGGCGCCGCGCAGCGCGGGGGCACGAATGGTGAGCTCACCGCCGGTTCCCGATCGGATGAAATCGATGTTGGCAGCCTCGAGCCAGGACAGGCTGTCGGCAGCGACAAACAACGAGTATGCCCCGCAAGGGATCTCGAACTCACTGCCGTCACGTTCGCCGGCTTCGCAGAACTCAAGCTGGCAGTCGGCACGCGGTGTCCCGGGATGAACCGCAACGAGGCGGATCCCCAGACCCGGCAAATCCTGCTGCTCGATCAGTTTGCGGAAATATTCCTGCGCCGTAGGCGAAATCGAAATCATCGAAAGGCTCGAGACGAAAAACAGGACTATTTTAGTCCTGAAAAGAGTCTGCGTCATCAGCGCCTATACTTGCGTCTTCGCCCAAAGAGCATGCCCATGTCTGCCACCGATTCAATTGCCGGCTTGCGCAATCAACATTGCCAACCACGCCGAGGCCCCGACGACGCCCTGGGCGCCGATGCTTCCGCCCAACTGCTCGCGCAGCTGCCGGGTTGGCAAATCGACCCGAACAGTCACGGCATACGCAAGAGTTTCAGCTTTGCCGATTACTTTCACAGCATGGCTTTCGTCAACGCGGTCGCATCGATTGCGCACCGCGAGGACCACCATCCCGAACTCGACGTCGCCTACAACCGCGTCGGCGTGCACTACTCCACGCACGATGTCGGTGGCCTGTCACTCAACGATTTCATCTGTGCTGCGAAGGTCGAGGATCTGCGCGCTGGCTGATCAAGTTCACCCGGTGGCACCGCTGCAGCGATCGAGCGCCACCACGATGCCCTCGGCGCCCGCAATCGTCTGCACGCGCGGATGCGCGACATCGACGTTGTGCTCGAGCTCGTGTTCCCAGGTCACGTGATAGGGCATGTGGATGCCCCAACCGCCCAGTTCGATCACCGGCTCGATGTCCGAGCGCAGCGAGTTGCCGACCATCGCGAAACGTGACGGCTGCACTTCGAATTCGGCCAGCACCTGTGCATAGCGCCGCGAGTCCTTCTCGGAAACGATCTCGATGCGCTGGAACAGGTCGGCCAATCCGCTCTGCTCGACCTTGCGCTCCTGATGGAACAGGTCACCCTTGGTGATGAGCACGATGCGATGGTGTGCGGCGACCGCGGCGACCGCAGCGGCGATGCCGGGCAAGAGCTCGACCGGATGCTCGAGCAAGCTCTTGCCCAAGGCGATGATGCGATGGATGTCGGCAGCACTGATACGACCGTCGGTGAGCTCGATCGCCGCCTCGACCATCGACAGCGCCATGCTCTTGGCGCCATAGCCGAACAATGCGAGGTTGCGGCGCTCGGCGGCATTCAGGCGCGCGCGCACGCCCGCATCGCCAACGTCGATGTACTGCCCGACGATGCGTTCGAATTCGACGCCCGCGTGCTGGTAGTAACCCTCGCTGTGCCAGAGCGTGTCATCGCCGTCGAAGCCGACCAGTTCAATCATCCTCGGCCACCATCGCCAGCGGCTGCCGCTGCAGCGCGGTGACCACCTGCGCCAATTCGGGCGCGAGCGGCGCACTGAAATGGAAACTGCGGCTGCCCAGCTCGAAAGCAAAACGCGCCGCATGCAGGAACAGCCGCCGCAGGCCGCGCTCGCGAATCGCCTTGTTGAACCCGCGCGCACCGTATTTTTCGTCGCCGGCCAGGGGATGGCCGATGTGCTGGGCATGCACGCGGATCTGGTGGGTGCGGCCGGTATCGAGTGCGACTTCGACCAGGCTCGCCGCGCCCAATCGTTCGAGCTCGATGAAGCGCGAGCGCGACGGCTTGCCTTCTTCGTCGACTCGCACCATGCGCTCACCGCCCTGCAGCACCGACTTGCGCAAGGGCGCATCGACACGCCAGGGCGAGCGTTCCAGCGTACCTGCGAGCAAGGCGAGATAGTGCTTCTCGGTCTGCCCGGCGCGGATTGCAGCCTGCAAGGCGGTGAGCGCCGAGCGCTTGCGTGCGAGTACCAGCACGCCGCTGGTGTCACGGTCGAGTCGATGCACCAGTTCGAGGGTGTCGTGCGGCCGAGCCGCCCGCAGCAGTTCGATCACACCAAAACTCACGCCGCTGCCGCCGTGGCTGGCTACGCCGGCCGGCTTGTCGATGACGAGAAAGTCACGATCCTCGTGAATGATCGCGGCCTCGATCCGTTCCAATTGTGTCGCTGGCGGTGGTCCGGACTCGCCGCGCTCGGCAACCCGCACGGGTGGAATTCGGATTTCGTCTCCAGCGGCTACCCGCTGGTCGGGTTTGGCACGACCGCCATTGATGCGCACCTCGCCGCTGCGGCAGATGCGGTAGATCAGGCTCTTGGGCACGCCCTTGAGGCGCGAGGCAAGGAAATTGTCGAGCCGCTGGCCGTCCCTGTCTTCGGCCACCACCACGCGCTCGACACGCGGCGCCGCCTGCTCCGGTCCGGCCAAAGGGCCACTCTGCTCGTTGCGCGCGGGCCTGGTCTGCGGTGGTGCCAACCGCTTGCCGGACCGAGCTCTCGCAGGGCCGTCGCCATTTGCGCCGGCTGGCCGGCCACGTGCGGCGCTGTGCTTGCGTTCCGGGCCCGATGGGGCGCGCCGGGCCTTGCCCGAGGCGCTCGCCTTGGCCGGCGTCGAGGCCCCTGCCTTGCGAGCGCCCTCCGAGTTGCGTCCGGAACTGCGATTTCTCGCCGAAGTCCGTGTCTTCATTGAAAAAAATCCCCTCGGCCTGATATGCTGCGGACGCTGGTTGCGTCGCTTTGGTCCCCATCCGCGGGAGGCCGAAGCAAACAATGACGCATCCTTCCCACACGTCCTTGCGTGTGCCGTGGGTTCGAGCACTCCGTTGGAGCGACACGCGGCACCGCTCGCCAGATCGTAGTGGGTTGGATCGTGAATTGCTCGCCGTCCCCTTGACGGCGCGGGTTCACGGGCGGGCATGACACCAAAACCTTGGTCGACGCGCGGAAGCGTCGGCAGCAACAGGCGCACCTGCCGCCGTCGATCCGCGAAATGCGGAGCCGCGCAGCGCGAGAACCGCGCAGCGCCGACGGCAGTCGAGCGCCGCTACAGGAATCAAACGACAATGAAACGCATGTTGATCAACGCAACTCAGCGCGAAGAGTTGCGTGTTGCGATCGTGGACGGACAGAACCTCTACGATCTGGATATCGAAATCCCCTCTCGCGAACAGAAGAAATCCAACATCTACAAGGCGCGCATCACGCGCGTGGAGCAGTCGCTCGAAGCCTGCTTCGTCGACTACGGCGCCGACCGCCACGGGTTCCTGCCGCTCAAGGAAATCTCCCCGCAATACTTCACCGCGGGGCTGAATCCGAACAAGGCCGGCATCCGCGAGCTGCTCAAGGAAGGTCAGGAACTGGTCGTCCAGGTCGAGAAGGAAGAGCGTGGCAACAAGGGTGCCGCGCTGACCACCTTCATCAGCCTGGCCGGCCGCTACATGGTGCTGATGCCCAACAACCCGAAGGCGGGCGGTGTCTCGCGCCGCATCGAGGGTGAGGATCGCGCCAACATCAAGGAAGCGCTCGACCACCTCAACGTCCCCGACGAAATGGGCCTGATCGTGCGCACCGCCGGCCTTGGCCGTGACGCCGAGGAACTGCAGTGGGATCTGGATTACCTGCTGCAACTGTGGAAGGCGATATCCGAAGCCGCGCAAGCGCGCCCATCGCCGTTCCTCATCTATCAGGAATCCAAGCTCATCATCCGCGCCCTGCGCGACTACCTGCGCAACGACATCGGCGAGATCCTGGTCGACCACGAAGAGCTCTATCAGGATGCGCGCGAGTTCATGCAGCAGGTGATGCCCAACAACCTGCGCAAGCTCAAGCACTATCAGGACACCACTCCGCTGTTCTCGCGTTTCCAGATCGAGACCCAGATCGAGAATGCGTTCGAGCGCACCGTGCGCCTGCCGTCGGGCGGCTCGATCGTGATCGATCAGACCGAAGCGCTGACCGCCATCGACATCAACTCGGCCAAGGCAACCAAGGGCAGCGACATCGAGGAAACCGCGTTCAACACCAACTGCGAAGCCGCAGTGGAGATCGCGCGCCAGTTGCGCATCCGTGACGCCGGCGGCCTCATCGTCATCGACTTCATCGACATGGACAGCCCGCGCCACCAGCGCGATGTCGAGGAAAAACTCAAGGACGCGCTCAAGCTCGATCGCGCGCGCGTGCAGATCGGCCGCATCTCGCGCTTCGGTTTGCTCGAGATGTCGCGCCAGCGCCTGCGCCCGAGCCTGGGCGAATCGACCCAGATCGTCTGCCCGCGTTGCGAAGGCCATGGCCGCATCCGCAGCGTCGAGTCGCTGTCGCTGTCTGCGCTGCGTCTGGTCGAGGAACACGCGATGAAGGACAGCACCGGTCAGGTGCTGGTGCAGGCGCCACCGAGCGTCGCCAACTTCCTGCTCAACGAGAAGCGCAAGCAGCTCACCGAGATCGAGGCTCGGCATGACGTCAACGTCATCGTCGTTGCCGATGACAAGCTCGAGACGCCACATCTGGAAATCCAGCGCCTGCGCGCCGCCGACATCGGCGAGGACAGCAAGCCCAGCTACCAGCGCACCACTCCGGTCGCGGCGACTCCGCTGCCGACGATGCTGCGCCCGAGTGAAGAGCCCGAACAGCCTGCCGTTGCAGGCGTCGTGCGAGCCACGCCGGCGCCCGAACGTCCCGAGCCCGCCGCGGCAGGCGCAGCCGCTGCACCGCGCAACCTGCCGGCACGTCCGGCGCCGGCGCCGGCGACGCCCGCACCGAAGACCGGATTGTTTGCACGCATAGCGCGCCTGTTCGGCGCCGGCGAACGGGTGGTCGAGCAGGAAGCGACTACGCGCCCCCCACCCGCGCGTGTAGCCGCAGCACGCCCGGCCGCAATACCGCAGCGACCGGCAGCGGGCAGCGCCAAGCCGCAGCAGCAACAGTCCTCGCGCGGCGGCGGTTCGAACACCGGCCATCGCGACCAGAGGGGTGGCGAGGGACGTGGCAACAATGCCAATCGCAATCAGCCAGGCGACAAGCGCGAGCGTCAGCAGCCCAGGCGCGAGGATCGCGCCGCGGGCCATGGTGGCCAGGGACATGCCGCCGCGACTGCACGCAACAACGCGCCGCCACGCAACGAAGCCAAGCCGACGCCGCCAACTGTCAAACCGGCTGCAGCTGCAGTTGCAACGGCGGGCGCGACGTCTGTTCCGGTTGAAGCGACCGAGAATCTCAAGCCGATCACGGATGCCACCGCCACGCCCCCCATCGACGGCAATGCCGCTGCCAACGGCGAAACCGCACGTGAGGAATTGCGCACGCGGCGCCGCGGTCGCCGGGGTGGTCGGCGTCGTCGCAAGGATGGTGCTGCCGCCGCGGGTGGACAGGAACGTGATGCCGCCGGTCTGGGCGAAAACGATTTCGACGATGAGGACCGTGCCGAAGACGCCCGTGCCGCGGCCCTCACCGCACAAGCGCCCGGTGCCCCCGCAGCCGTCCGATCAAGTGACGCGCCTGCGCCCGCAATCGACGCCGCAGCGTCGACGCCCGCCTCGCCGCCATCGCTGACAGAGCGCTCGGCTCAGTCGGCAACCGCCGCGACCGCGCATGTCGGCACGGCCACGCCCTCGGCGCCCCTGTTTGCAGGCGTACCGACACGTGCCGAACCGGCCGAGGCACCGCGGCGCCCCGATCTGCCGACAAGGCCGGTGGCAGCGATCAGCGAAGGCGCAAGCGCGCCAACGCCGACGCCAACGCCTCCGCCCGTCGCCGTGCGCAGCGAAGCGGTGGCACCCGCCGCAGCAATCCAAGCGCCGACGTCCGCGCCTGCATCAGCGTCGAGCCTGGCGCAACCTGACGTCAACGCCTCGGCCCGCCCGCGTGACGAGGCTGCCCAATCCGACGCAGCTGCGCAGTCAGATCCTTCATCGCCTCCACGGGGTGAACCTGCAGCCCCGCGTGATCCAGGCGATACGCGCCTGCCGGCCAGTGAACGCCGCAGCGATGCGGCCGCGGCTCCACGAGCGGCGCAAGCGGCGCCGCTGCCGCCGCGGCCGGTCTATACCAATCCGATCGCGGCATCCGTGGCTGCGGCCCTGAGTGGCGCGCCCGTGCCGCTCCCCGGCACGCAGACGCTCGATCTTCCGCTCGGCGCCCCGCGTCCGGCCAATCCTCCCGCAAACGGTGGCAACACCGCGCCCGGTGCAGGCACGGCCAAGCAGCACGCCGCGGCGGAACCCGCCTTCGCCAGACCGACGCCCGCCCCTGCCGCACCACAGGCCAGCGGCGTATCGGCCGACGCGCCGTCGCCTGCTGCACAACCGTCCAAGCCGGAAGAGGCGCCCAAGCCACAAGCAGACGGCAACGCCCCTTGATGCAAGGTTGATCGCGAACGCACGGCGCCTCGCGCCGTGCGTCACTCAGGCCGGATCGGGTTGCAAGCCGTGGCGGCGCGCGAGATTGGCAAGCGCCACCGGATTGTCGACGCCGAGTTTCTCGTAAAGCCGATACTTGTAAGTCGCCACCGTCTTCGCGCTCAGGCTGAGTCTGCTTGCAATGGACTGCATCGGTTCACCGCGCACCAGCATGAGGGCAACGTCGAGTTCGCGTCGCGACAGGGCATCGAAAGGCGAGCCTTCGTGGCCGTCGATGCTGTCCAGGGCCAAGGCGGCGGCGATCTCCGGTTCGAGATAGCGCTTGCCTTCGGCCACCATGCGCACCGCTCGCACCAGTTCATCGGCGGCGCAGCCCTTGGTCAGATAGCCGCTGGCGCCTGCTTCGATCAGACGCTTGGGGAACGGTGCCTCGCTGGCCATCGTCAACACGATGACCCGGGTATTGAGCTTGTGCTTGCGCACGCGGTCAGTGAGTTCGATCCCGCTCAGCTGCGGCATGTGTACATCGACGATGGCGACATCGGGTTCGCTGGCGCGGATCAGGGCCAGGCCACGCTCGCCGTCAGCTGCTTCCCCGACGATCTCGATCCCGGCTTGCTGTGCGAGAATCATGCGAAAGCCGGTGCGTACCAGTTCATGGTCGTCGATCAGTGCCACGCGGATCATGCCTCGTCTCCCCTGGTTGCCGCTGCACGATCGAAAGATAGCGCATGCACGACGGCGCGTCCGCATATAATCGCGGCCTCGGCAGCCACGGCAACACAACGGAAGGGTGGCAGAGTGGTCGATTGCACCGGTCTTGAAAACCGGCGATGGGCAACCATCCGTGGGTTCGAATCCCACCCCTTCCGCCAGCGCAAACAGCTACTTGCCGCCAGCCGCCGAACTCGATGAGTGGGTCCGGGGGCGCCGCGCGCGCAGCTTCCGGCATCCCTTTTTCCCCTTGCCGGCAGCGACAGCAGATGCGCCGCCAGTCGATTGAGTCCGAACCCCTCAGCCTCGCCTCGCAGCGCTTGTGTGACCTGCAGCATGTGCGTCGTGGACCGCAAGGCGTACCATGAACCGGCAAACCGGGGGGTTGGCTGCGTGTACGAGGATCTGCTCGCCTTTCAGCAAAGGCCACTACCGTTTTCACGGTACACGGCGGCCATAATCTGGACCGATCCGCACATCTCTGCGCAAATGCTGCGCCACCATCTCGACCCGGCCGTTGACAGTGCCTCACGCAGCGCGCCGAAGGTTGCGCAGACGATCGAGTGGCTCGACCGCAAGTTCCAACTTGCCGGCACGCAGGTTTGTGATCTCGGATGCGGTCCTGGACTGTATGCCGAACCGATGGCCCGGCTCGGGGCGAAGGTGATCGGCATCGACTTCTCGGCGCGTTCGATTGCACATGCCCGGGCGAGCGCGCAGGCCCACGGCCTCACAATCGACTATCAACAATCGGACTATCTGCTTGGCAACCTGCCCGATCGGCAGGATCTGGTCTGCCTGATCTACGGCGAATACTGCACGCTTTCCCCAACCCAGCGCAGTTCACTGCTGACCCGCGTGAAGAACATGCTGCGCCCGGGTGGCCATCTGGTAGTCGACGTCTTCACCACACACCAGTTCGCCACGTTGCGCGAAGCTTCGACCTGCGCGGAGCGGCTGATGGATGGGTTCTGGTCGGCCCATGACTATTTCGGTTTCCACAAGTCGTTTCTCTACCCTCGGGAAAAGATACTCCTCGACCGTTATCTGATCCTCGAAGCCGGCCGCAAGCTCGAAATCTACAATTGGTTGCAATTCTTCGACCCGGCCTCGATCACCGCCGAGCTGACTGCCGCGGGATTCGAAGTTGAACTCTTGCTCGACGCCGTAACCGGTGCGCCCTGGCAAGCCGGGCCGCGCGAACTGGCACTGGTGGCCCGCCGCCCACTGCCGCGGCCGGTGGCAGTGCCCGCTGGCAATACCCGCACAGCCCAGGTCCCGCCCCTGCCGGCCATGCTTGCGCAACAGGTCCGCGAAGGAGACGCCGGCTCCGCACAGCCGCGCAATGCACTTGCCGCGGTCACCGAAAGGTTCCGGCTGCGCCTGGCATCGCACCCGACCCGGCTTGCGCAAGGATCGCGTTCGGCCTCATCATCGACCGTCAGGAAGCCAACCGCAGTCGCTGCGCGCATGATCGAATTCGGACACAGCACCCACGTCGGCCTGCGCCGCGAGCACAACGAAGACACCTATCACGCCGATACCGATCTCGGCCTGTGGCTCGTTGCCGACGGCATGGGTGGGCACGAACACGGCGAAGTCGCCAGCGCATTGGCTCGCGATACCCTGATCCGCGAGGTTGGCAGTGGCACGACGCTGGTGCGTGCGATCCAGCTCGCCGACGAGGAAATCATTCGCCACTCGACACGCCGTTCCGAAGCTTTGCCGATGGGCACCACGATCGCCGCGCTGCGTCTGGTCAAGGACAACAGTTACGAAGTCGCATGGGTCGGCGACAGCCGCATCTATTTGTGGGAAGACGCCAGCCTGCGGCAGATTTCGCAGGATCATTCCTACGTGCAGGAACTCATCGACCAGGGTGCGATCACCAGCGAGCAGGCGCGCAACCATCCGCATCGCAACGTGGTCACTCAGGCTCTGGGCGTGACCGATCCGCAGGCCCTGCGGGTGGAAAGCGTGCGCGGCGACTTCAAACCGGGCATGCAGCTCCTGCTGTGCAGTGACGGCCTCACCGAGGAGGTCGACGACGATGCGATCGCAGCCATCCTTTCACGCATCGACCTGAGCGCGCAGGAGTGCGTGGAGCACCTGATCCTCGCAGCACTCGAAGGCGGCGGCTCCGACAACGTCACCGTGCTGCTGGTGCGCCGCACCTGAGGCGGCCGTTCAACTGCGCTGCCACACGCAATTTCCCTTCGACGCCGCTTCGATCGCGGCTAGCCGCGCGTCATGTGCGACGAGTTCGGCGCTGTTCGCACGGCGCACGAGCGGCCGCAAGATGAGCTGCAGTTCCACGTTGGCGCGCGTTGGCGCGGTGCTGTCTTCCTCGGCAAAACCGAGTGCCGCCTGGCCCGAAGTCAGCGCGAGATAGACTTCGACCAGCAGGTTGGCGTCGAGCATCGCCCCATGCAGGCTGCGATGGCTGTTGTCGACGTCGAGTCGCTTGCACAGTGCGTCAAGCGTATTGCGCTGGCCAGGATATTTTTCGCGCGCCAACGCCAGCGTATCGATGACCGACACGCGCCCGCCCAAGCTGTGTGCAGCAAATCCTGCGCGCTGCAGTTCAGCGTCGAGGAAGCCGATGTCGAAGCTGGCATTGTGGGCGATCAGCTCGGCGTCACCGATGAAGTCGAGGAATTCTTGCGCGATCTCGCCGAAGCGCGGCTTGTCGATCAGCGACTCGTCGCTGATGCCGGTCACCGCGCGCGCACCTTCGTCGATCGCCCGATCGGGATTGAGATAGGTGCGGAACTCGCGCCCGCTGCGCCGCCGTTGCACCAGTTCAATGCAGCCGATTTCGATCACACGATGGCCGGCCGCGACTTCGAGTCCGGTGGTTTCGGTGTCCAGCACCACTTGTCTCATCAAGCCTCCTCCCGTGCCATTTCCGCTGCGGTACGCGCCAGCACATCGACGCGCTCGTTCTCGACATGCCCGGCATGGCCCTTGACCCAGTGCCAGCGCACTTGATGCGCAGCCAGGGCAGTCCGCAGGCGTTCCCACAGTTCGCGATTCTTGACCGGCTGGCGATCACTTGTGCGCCAGCCATTGGCCTGCCAGCGCGCCATCCATTCCTCGACGCCGCGTTTGACGTACTGCGAATCGGTGGTGATCTCGACGACGCAAGGCCGCTTGAGCGCCTCCAGCCCCGCGATCGCCGCCATCAGTTCCATGCGATTGTTGGTCGTCTGTGCTTCGCCGCCGCTGAGTTCGCGCTCGTGCCCACCGGCGCGCAGCAGTGCGCCCCAGCCCCCTGGTCCCGGATTCCCCAGGCAGGCGCCATCGGTGAACAACTCGACGTGATTGCGCTGCTGCTTCATCCGGCATTGCGCCGGCTCGGTACCGCGAGCGACGGTCGTGCAGCGATCCGCACGCGCTTGCGCTGCGGTCGCAGGGGCGTGAGCACGCTTTGCTGCTTGCATGCCGTCAACGCCCAGGCCGCGCGCAATGGTTTGATAACGCCATCGGCATCAGTGAGCGAAGGCCAGCACGAACCGAACATGCGTGCGCGCCCGACCGACAGGCCCAGCGCGGACAAGCGTCTGCGCAAGGCATCGGCGCCACTCGTCGTTGGCGCTTCCAGACCGCCACGCGCCCGCCAATGCAACCAGACCAGCCACGGACTCCATCGGTTGAATCCGAACCACTGCAGGGTGCCTCCCGGCGCGAGCACGCGCGCGAGTTCAGCGAGATGGTCGGGAGCGGCGGGCAAGGCATCGGCGGCATGCTGCACCACCACCAGTTGGAATGCGGCATCCTCGAACGGCAGTGCATCCGCGCGGCAGCTGAGGTCACCCCGCAAGCCGTCGCCATCGACATGCAGTCGTGACAGGCGCAGGTGACGCGTGTCCACCGACCAGTCTTGATGCGTCGCACAAGCCTGCAGAAGCAGGGCATGACCCGCGGGTCGCGCCGCAGCAAGCAGCGGCACCAGCGCCAGTTCGCTGCGCAGCAGCGCAGTGGGTTCGGGCAAGGCGTAGAGGCTGTCGGGAGCGGAAATCAAGGCTTCGGCCGCTGGTTGTTGCGGCAAAGTGTAACCGCTGCGCGTGCGCACACGGGCGATCTTTTGCAAGCGTGGTCCCGCGACACCAACATCGAGTTAACCATTCGCAGCAAGTGGCCGCCTATAGTCCGCGATCCATGATCCTGCTAGCCGTCCCCGCGCTCAGCGACAACTACGTGTGGCTGCTCGCTGACGAGGTCGGCAATGCGGTCGCCGTCGATCCCGGCCAGGCAGCGCCGGTGCATGCCGCATTGGCACGCACTGGCTGGCGCTTGCGTGCGATCCTGCTCACGCACCACCACGCCGACCACATCGGCGGTGCCGCCGAACTCGCAGCCACCAGCGGGGCGGCAATCCATGCGCCTCTCGACCCACGCATCGCCGAGGCCGATATCCGCGTCGAGGCCGGCCAGCAACTCGAGCTCGCCGACGGCCTATTCAGGTTCGAGGTGATCGCGACGCCCGGTCATACGCTCAGTCACGTAGCCTATTTCGGCCACGAGATGCTGTTTTGTGGCGACACCCTGTTCAGCGTCGGCTGCGGGCGCCTGTTCGAGGGAACGCCGCAGCAAATGCTCGAGTCGCTCGACCGCCTGGCAACCCTGCCCGCATCGACACGCATTTGCTGCGGACATGAGTACACGCTCGCCAATTGTGCCTTCGCCCGCAGCATCGATCCGCACAACACGGCGCTTGCCCAGTACGAAGCCCGGGCCCGCGCCTTGCGTGCAGACGGCCTGCCGAGCCTGCCATCAACCCTGGGCGATGAATTGGCCTGCAACCCGTTCCTGCGTGTCAGTGTCCTGCCGATCGGTGGCGCAGCAGACGCCGGGTCGCGCGTCGAACGCTTTGCCCAATTGCGCCGACACAAGGACCAATTCAAGGCGGTCGTGGCATGAGGCACGCATGGCACCGGCAAGGTTCGTTCGGCCTCGCCGCCCTCGCGCTGCTGCTGGCTGCCTGCGCACCCGCGCCGCAGCGTCCGCCGCAGCCGCCACAATCTCAATCCCTGCAGGCGGCACCGACGCCACCGCCCGTGGCGGCGCCCGAAGCTGCGCCTGCGCGTGCACCCGCGCCGATCTCGCCTTGGCCGAGACTGCGTGAGTACTTCGCAATGCAGCGCTGCGATTATCGGCCACAGGTCCAGCACTGGGCGCGCGCCTACACCCGTTCGCCACGCCATTTTCTCGCCCGATGGACTGACGCCCTGCCCCTGCTCGACTGGGTCACCGAACAAATCGAACAACGCGGCCTGCCCGCTGAATTCGCGATGCTGCCCTTCGTCGAAAGTGACTACCGCCCGTTGCCTGCACGCGGCAAGGGTTCGGCGGGCATGTGGCAGATTATTCCCGCGACTGCCCGCGCGAACGGCTTGCACGTGGAGCGTGATTACGATGGCCGGCTCGACCTCGTCGATTCGACCCGGGTCGCACTCGATCTGATTGCCCACTACTACAAGGAATTCGCCGATTGGCGATTGGCCGACCTGGCCTTCAACGCCGGCGAATTTCGTGTCAAGCGAGCGCTCGGCGAACGCGATGCGCGAGAACTATCGGCGGCGCAACTGGGCAAGCTGCCACTGCGCCGGGTCAGTCACGATCATCTCGATCGCCTGCTGGCGCTGGCCTGCATCATCGAAGACCCGTCGCGTTACGGCGTTACGTTGCCGGAGGCAACGACCGATACCCGACTTACCGTGGTGGATCTCGAGAACGGCATGGATTTGCGCCTGGCCTCGCGCCTGACGGGTTTGCCCCTCGACAAGCTGCGCAGCTGGAACGCCGCCTATCTCGACGATCGCATGCCCGAGTCCGCGCCACGCCGACTGCTGATCCCACACGCACGGATTGATTCGTTCCGGCATGCGGCCGCGTCGGTTCCACTGGCGTACTGGAATGACTGGCATGAGCAAGCTGCCGGTCGCAGTGGTCAGCTGGACACTTGGGCCAGCGCGAGCGGCATACCGCCAGAAGCGCTCGCCGCAGCCAATGCCATGCCAGTCGGGGGGCATGTCACCCACACCACGCGGCTGCTGCTGCCCGGGCGAGAACCGCGCCTCGCGGCCACACCGCGGGTGCGCACAGCCGCTGCCGCAGTGCACGTGATTGCCGCCGGCGACACCCTGGGTTCGATCGCGCGTCGGCACGGCCTGTCACTGCGCGCGCTGCGCGCGCTCAATCCGCAAGCCACGGGCAAATTGCGCATCGGCAGTCGCTTGCGACTGCAGCCGGACGAAAGCTGATATTGAAGCCGCGCTGCCCTAGTGTGACTGCTCTAGTCCGCGCATCCAGACTCTCCACGACGCGGCATGGGCCGCGACCCAAGGAGAACACGACAATGGCCAAGCCCAAACTCAAGAGCGCTGCGAAGAAGGCAACTTCCCATGCCGGCGGCGATGCCCGCCACCTCGGCAAGAGCGTGATCGATTCAGCCCAGCAGATCTGGCTTGCCGGTCTGGGCGCCTTTGCCAAGGCGCAACAGGAAGGCAGCAAGCTGTTCGAGGCACTGGTCAAGGAAGGCACCTCGCTCGAAGCCAAGACCCGCAAGTTCACCCAATCCAAGGTCGATGAGGCGCGCGGCAACGTCGAAAGCACGCTGGGCCAGGTGCGTGAGCGCAGCCAGGAAACCTGGGACAAGCTCGAAAAGGTATTCGAAGATCGCGTGTCGCGTTCGCTCAAGCGACTGGGCATCCCCGGTCAAGCCGACATCAAGCGCCTGGAAGCCCGCATCGATGAACTTGCCCGCGGCGGCAAGAAGCAGTCTCCCGTGCGCAAGGTCGCTGCCAAGCGCGGCGCCAAGTAACTGCGCTTCATGGCAGGCTGGAAAAGAGCGGGCATGGCCCGCTCTTTTCGTTTCCGCAGTCCACGTCGCCTGCGTGCTACCAGTGCACGCCACGCATCAACGAGGCAAAGGCGATCTGTTCGGTGGTCGGCTCGGTTGCATCGCCGCGCCCCTTCATGCCCTTGGATGCCTGTGAATCGGGGAACAGGCGGAATGCCGTGTTCATCACGATCTCGTAGACGCGCGGCGCCAGCGCGTAGAACACCTGGGCAAAGGTCCCCAACCGGGTGGCGATGCGCACGGGCCGCTCGATGATCGCCTCGACCACGATGTCGGCGGCTTCCTCGGGTGACAGCGTGGGCACCGATTCGTACATCTTGGTCGGCGCGATCATCGGTGTCTTCACCAGCGGCATGTTGATGGTGGTGAAGTTGACGCCATTGTCCGAGAACTCGGCCTGGGCGCAGCGCGAAAACGCATCCAGTGCCGCCTTGGAAGCCACATAGGCCGAGAAACGCGGTGAATTGGTCAGTACACCGATAGACGAAATGTTGATGATGTGGCCGCGGTGACGCTCGGTCATCTTCGGCAGAAAGCCCATGATCAGGCGCAGGGCACCGAAGTAGTTGAGCTGCATGGTGCGCTCGAAATCATGGAAACGATCGTAACTGGCACTGATCGCACGCCGGATCGAACGCCCGGCGTTGTTGACGAGAATGTCGACATGGCCGTGGTCGGCGAGTACCCGCGAGACCAGTTCATCACAGGACTTGAGTTCGGAAAGATCGGCGACATAGGTATGGCAAATGCCGCCAGCCGCCTCGATCTCGGCCCTGGTTTGTGCCAGCTCGTCTTCGCCGCGCGCGCAGATCACCAGCTTGGCGCCGGCGGCGGCAACCTTGAGTGCGACCGCCTTGCCTATCCCCGACGAGCCACCGGTAATGAGCACCACTTTTCCGCGTACCTTGCCGCCCAGTGAATGATCGACGAACAGGTCGGGGTCGAGGTGGCGCTCCCAGTAGTCCCACAAGCGCCAGGCGTAGTCTTCGAGCTTGGGCAACTTGATCTTCGAGCCCTTGAGTGCGCGTTCGGTTTCGCGGCAGTCAAAGCGCGTCGGGTAATTGATGAATTTCATCACCGCCGCGGGTATGCCCAGATCGCGCAGCAGCACATTGACCACGCGACGCACCGGCGGCAGGTTGCCAATCGCCGCACGCACGCTGCCCGGAATGAAGCCGAACATGCGGGCATCCAGGCGCATCGTCATCTGTGGCGCGTGACCGGCGCGCGCGAACAGGTTGAGCACTTCGCCAATTCGCCGCGGTGCCGGATCGGTCAGGTGGAAAGTATGGCGATCAAGCGTTGGCTTGTGGGCGATGTGGTCGAGCACGGTCGCAACCCAGTCGACCGGCACGATATTGATGCGCCCCCCTTCGAGTCCGATTGTCGGCATCCAGGGCGGAAGTGTCTGCCGCATCTTCTTGATCAGGCGGAAGAAATAGTACGGTCCGTCGATCTTGTCGGTTTCGCCGTTGCGCGAATCGCCCACCACGATGCCGGGGCGATAGACACGCCAAGGCCGCCGACATTCCTTGCGCACCAGGCCCTCGGAATCGTGCTTGGTGCGGAAATATGGATGATCCAGATCCTCGGCTTCGTCGAACATGTCCTCACGAAACACGCCAGGATACAGCCCGGCTGCAGCGATCGAGCTCACGTGGTGAAAGCAGCCCGCACGCAGAACCTCGGCAGCCTCGATTGCATGACGGGTGCCTTCGACATTGGCGACGATCTGGCTCTTCTCATCGGCGGAAAGATCGTAAATCGCGGCGAGATGGAAGAAGTGCCTCACCTTTCCCGCGAGCTCCCGCACCGTTGCCGGCGCCAATCCCAGCCGCGGCTTGCCCAGGTCGCCCACGACGGCGACCAGACGCTTGCCCTCGCTGCCAAAGCTGTCCGCCAAAGCGAGAAACTTTGGCATCGATTGCTTGCGTACAAGACAGTGGACTGTGCCTTTGCGCTCCAGCAGTTTCTCGATCAGCCGCTTGCCGATGAATCCTGTGGCGCCGGTAACGAAATACGTCATCGTCTGTCCCCTTCCAAGATGCGTGCCGTGGCAAGCATAGCCGTGCCGCAGCGTGACTGGCTATGTTCGATTGACGTCGGTCGGCCCCGCTGTTGTAAGCTGCGCCTCTCTTTGCTGCTGCGCTACGGAAATCCGTCATGGCTGATCTCAAGGCACGCTTCGAAAAGGCCGCAGAAGCCGTCAAAAAGCTCGATGAGCGTCCCGACAACGACACCCTGCTGAAGCTCTACGCGCTCTACAAGCAAGGTTCGGAGGGTGACGTTTCCGGGCCCAAACCCGGCTTTTTCGATTTCGTCGGCACCGCCAAGTACGAAGCCTGGGCCAAGCTCAAGGGCACCAAGAACGAGGAAGCGCAGCAAAAGTACATCGATCTGGTCAAGAAGCTCGGCGGCTGATGCAGTCACTACGCGCCACCCGGCGCCCCGCCGCCACGCGCACCCGCGAGCGTATCCTCGACGCCAGCTTGGCCATGTTCAACGCGTTTGGCGAACCCAACGTCAGCACCAACCACATCGCCGACGAAACCGGCATCAGCCCGGGCAACCTGTACTACCACTTTCGCAGCAAGGACGACATCGTCGAGCAGCTGTTCGCGAGCTACGAAGCACGCATCGACGAGGCGCTGCTGCTGCCCACGACGCGCGCACCCAACCTCGAAGACCTGTGGTTGCAGCTGCATTTGCTGTTCGAGGCGATCGGCAGCTATCGCTTCCTGCACCGCGATTTGGTCGATATCCTCACCCGCAACCGCCGGGTCCGCATTCGCTTCGCGCGCATCCTCGACCGCGCCAGCATCAGCGCAACCTCCCTCCTGCGTGCCTTGGTTGAAACCGGCGTCTTGCACGCGCGCGAAGAGGACTTGCCGCCGTTGGTCGAGAATGCGATCGCACTGGTCACCTTCTGGGTTGGTTACGACACGGTGCGCAGTGGCCATTTCAACGGTCACGCCAACGATCCGCTGCTGGGCATGCGCCGTGTGATCGCCCTGCTTGCCCCGTTCCTCGACGCCACTGCGCGTGCGCATTTTGAGCGTCTGGCGGCAGCCTACGGCGCGTAAGCGTTTCCGCCCTTGCCTGCGACAGCTCGCAGCGATCTCAACCTGATGCGAATGGCCGCATCAGTTGAGCGAAAAAGGCCGGCAACACACGCCACTGGAACGCGATGGTGACCACGATGCCGTAGATCGCGCCCCACAGGTGCGCGTTGTGGTTGACGTAATCCGTGCGCTGGCGATCCATGTAGATCGTGTAGCCAAGGTACAGCACCGCATAGACGATCGCCGGCATCGGTACCACGAAGACGATGATGGTGGCCCACGGTTGCAGAAGGATGTAGGCAAACAGCACCGCGCTGACCGCACCCGAAGCACCCAAACTGCGATAGCTGCTGCTGTTGCGATGCTCGTACCAGCTGGGAAACGAGGACACTGCGAGGCCCCCGACGTAAAACAACAAATAGGCCAGCGGTCCGGCCTGCATCGTGTAAAACATTTCGATCAGACGCCCGAAAAAATAGAGCGTGATCATGTTGAACAGCAGATGCGGCACATCGGCGTGGATGATGCCGCAACTCACCAGGCGCCAGTATTCCTTGCCGCGCGTGATCGCCGGCGGCCACAGGATCAGGCGCGAAATCAGCGTTTGATTGGAAAATCCCATGAACGACACGACACAGGTCACGCCGATGATGAGCAGGGTCACGATGCCTGGTTCGGCCACGTTTTGGAATCCTCGAAGAAAGATGGAATCTGACAACCATCAACCCGGTTCAATGCGACTGCACGATTCGTTCGACCCAGGCCGCGTAGGCTTGCATGAACCGCGCGGCGAAGTCGCGCGTCCCCTGGTTGAGCAGCTGGCCGTTGTCATCGAACAGCTTGTCGGCACCGCCGATGTAGGCTTCGGGCTGTTGCAGGGTCGGCATGTCGAGGAAGACCAGCGACTGGCGCAAATGATGGTTTGCGCCGAATCCGGCGATCGCACCGATCGACACGCTTGCCACCGCCGCGGGCTTGCCCTGCCAGACGCTTTGGCCATAGGGACGTGAACCCACGTCGATTGCATTCTTGAGCACGCCGGGCACCGACCGGTTGTATTCGGGGGTCACGAACAGCACTCCCTGCGCCGCATGCATGCGCTCGCGAAACGCCATCCATGCCGGTGGTACCGCCTTGCTGCCGTCATCCAGATCCTGGTTGTAGAGCGGCAATGCGCCGATTTCGACAAACGACAAGCGCAACGACGCGGGTGCGACTTCGACCAGTACCTTGGCAAATTTGCGGTTGAACGAGCCAGCCCGAAGACTGCCGACGATTACCGCGATGTCGCGACTCATGAAATCCTCTCCTGCCGGTGCAAAATGGCCACGCGCGCTCGAAACGACATGGGCGGGGCGTTGCAATATCATGCACGAGCCACGCAGGGAGCGCATTGATCTTGAGGTCCCGCTATTTGCAACTGGATGTGTTCGCCTTGCGCTGCGGCGGTGGCAATCCGCTCGGCGTCGTGCTTGATGCCGAGCATTGGAGCACGACGCAGATGCAGGATTTCGCCGCATGGACAGGTTTGGTCGAAACGACCTTCGTTCTGCCGGCAACCGAGATCTCGGCTGACTATCGCGTGCGCATTTTCACCCCTGAGCGCGAGATCGCCTTTGCCGGGCATCCGACCATTGGCAGCGCCCATGCGGTGCTCGAATCAAGGCGAATCGTCGAACTTGACCGTCCCTTGGTCCAGCAATGCCAGGCGGGCTTGCTGCCAATCCGCGTTAACGAAGCTGGCGGTCGGCGACGGCTGCTGGTGCGTGCACCGGCGGCACGTGTCCTGCGTGTGGGCGTCGACGGTCGATTGTCGCGGCTGCTTGAAGGCATCCAATTGGGGAGTCTTCCTCCAGCTTTCCTCGATGGCGGCCGCCGCTGGTGGGTCGTCGAATTCGCCAGGGAAACCGATCTGCGCGCATGGCGTCCGGATCACGCGGCAATTGCCGAACTTGCTCGCGAAAGCGAGAGCCTGGGCTTGTGCATCTTTGCGCGCGGCCAGGGTCGGCACGAACTGATCGTGCGCGCGTTTCCGGCCGGGGTCGGAATTACCGAGGATCCGGCCTCGGGAGCAGCCAATGGGCTGATCGCGGCGTGGATCGCCGGACGCGAACCCGAAGGCTCGCTAGCGCACGGCTATCACGTCAGCCAAGGACGCGAGATCGGCCACGACGCCGAAATCGATGTGCGGATCGAGCAAGGTGAAATCTGGGTTGGTGGTGCTGTCCACACGATCATTGCCGGCAGCGTCGATTGGCCGCCGCAGGAGCGCAATTGCGCATAATCAAAAACCCCGGGCATTGCGGCCCGGGGTTCATGTCGTTCAGCATGGACAGCGAGGATCAGATGACCTGCACCTGATCAGCCTGCATGCCCTTCTGGCCTTGCACGGCGATGAAGCTCACGCGCTGGCCTTCCTGCAGGGACTTGAAGCCGGTGCCCTGGATCGCGCGGAAATGCACGAACAGATCCGGGCCGCTTTCCGGCGTGATGAAGCCGAAGCCCTTGGCATCATTGAACCACTTGACGGTTCCGGTTTGACGATTCGACATCTTTGCAAAACTCCTGAAAACACAATGGACATCACGACTGCGGAACATTCCGCATCGAGACTGGGTTGCCGGGAGCTAGCGAGGCGAAACGATGAAGCGGATCGTCAGATCAACTGCATCAAGGCCACGATTCACAGTGACCCTAGCAAACACAGTGCGCGCGACTATACCGGCATGTTGCTGAAAAAGCTAACTTTCTGTAAAGCAATCGCAGGTACGGGCATCCAAGCCGATCCGGCCGCGACTTTCTCCACAGGATTTGCCTCGGCATGAGGCCCGCGCAACCGCTCGCGCAGGCCTGATGGCGACAGGATCAGACCGCCTTCTTGGCAGCGGCTTTCTTGGCCGGGGCGGCAGCCTTCTTGGCCGGCGCTGCGGCCTTCTTCACTGCGGGCTTGGCGACGCCGGCAGCGGCTTTCTTGGCGACATGCGGTCGTGCATTGCCATAACTGCGGATCGAGATCTTGCCCTTGCGGGTCTTGCGATCGCCCTTGCCCATGAAAAATCCTCGAACGGTTCGGTAAACGGGCGCGCAGGATAGCAGCCTGCGCAGCTCCCGTACTAGGGCAGCGCCATGTCATGTCCGTTCGATGCCGGATTCACTGAGCCTGAGCGGCAAGGCCGAAGCTTGCGCGACCTGTCAGCCGTGCAGGCCACCGCACTGCTCGCCGCGACAGGGCGTTGATTCGATCTGCACGGTGACGTGCACGATGCCGAACCGCTCACGCAGCAGCGAACGCAATTGCGCCAATACCGTGTCGGGTTCGGCGCTGGCTCCAATCCGCGCATGCAGGGTTGCCATGGCTCGGCCACCGGCAAGTTCCCATACATGCACATGGTGAATTTCATCCACGCCGATTCCGGCGGCGGTGACCGCCTCGCTCAGTTGCGCGGCCCCCAGACCCTGCGGCGCGCCTTCCAGCAGGATATGCGCACTGCGTGCGAGCAGCCGCCAGGCGCTGCGCAGGATCAGCAAGGAAACCAGGATCGAGATTGCCGGATCAGCCCACAACCAGTCGAACCAAGCAATCAACGAGGCCGCCACTACCGCGCCGAGCGAACCGAGCAGATCACCCATCACATGCAGACGGGCGCCGGCGGTGTTGAGGTCGTTCTCGTCGTGACCGTGCAGCATGCGCAGCACCAGGCCATTGACCGCCAGGCCGGAGATCGCCACCCACAACATCAGGCCGCTGAGAATCGGCGCCGGCGCAAACAGGCGGCTGATCGCCTCGAATCCGATCCAGGCGACCAGAACAAATTGGGCCAGCGCATTGGTGTATCCGACCAATACTTCGACGCGTGCATAGCCGTAACTGCGTCGTTCATCGGCGGCGCGTTTGGCAAACCGCGCCCCCAGCCAGGCAAACAGCAAGGCCAGCGCGTCGACCAGCATGTGTCCGGCGTCTGCGAGCAGGGCCAGTGAGCCGGACAGATAACCGCCGATGGCTTCGACGATGAGCGTGACCAAGGTCAGCGCAAAGGCCACGAACAGCTTCCCCTCTCGCCGGTCGGGCGACGCCGCGATCGAATCGTGGTCGTGCGCGTGGCTATGGGAGTGCGCGTGGCTGTGGGAGTGCGACATCGGCGGTTCGAACCGAGGGATGCGTGATGAGCCCGGATGCTATGGATCTGCCGCCCGGTTACACAATCACCCGCGCTCAGTGTCTGCAGGAAGCATCATGCACATGCCGCCGTGCCAGGCGCAGGTTGGCCACATGGGCAAAGGCGACAAGGCTGCCGCCCACAGTCACGAGCAGCGCGTGCAGATGGGCGGGATCATCCAATGCAAGCTGGGCTCCGACCACCATCAAGACAATTCCCGGAACGAAATAGCCGAAGGCATTCGTCCGGCGATGGCGTCGATAGCCCAGCCACAGGCTGATCGAAGCGAGCAGCGCGGCAAAAATCACGAATCCGCGTTCGAAGCGATGGTCGGCCAAAAATCCGAGTCCGATGACTGGCAGGACCGCAATCAGCAACGGCAGCAGGGCGCAATGCAGCGCACACAGGAACGAAGCAGTTGCTCCGAATCGATCGGCAAGGACAGTCCAGCTTTGGTGCAGTTGCGAAGATTGCATGCGCAGCGGGCTTTGAGCGAACCGATACCGGGAGCGGCTTCCAGTTTCAGGGCGAAGGCGTTATGTTATTTCATAACATCGCATCTAGCAACCCTGAATCGCCTCATGACCAGCCGTTCCCTGTCCGCTTCACTCAACTTCGTGTTGCTCGTCTGTCCCATCGCCAACGTCCCCGCAGCCGGGCTTTCGATCCATGCTCAGCCTCCCGGGCAGGACCGTGAGCAAACCGGTTCATTGCCGGACATCGACCGCAACGAAACGACTCGCCTGCCAACGGTCGACGTCAAGGCGTCGACCGCGGCACCCGCGGTCAACGCTCTGGCCGCGCCCACCAGCGTCCTCGATGGCATCAGTCTCGATGAAGTGCGCGCAAGTACGCTTGGCCAGACCGTTGCGAACATCCCGGGCGTGCAGACCACGGCCTTCGGTCAGGGTGCCGGTCGTCCGGTGATTCGCGGGCTCGACGGGCCGCGTGTCGCCGTACTTGCCGATGGCATGGGCTCCGGTGATGTCTCGGCCGTGAGTCAGGACCACGGCGTGAGCATCGAACCGTTTCTCGCCGACCGCATTGAAATCCTCAAGGGTCCGGCTGCACTGCTGCACGGCTCGGGAGCCATCGGTGGCGTGGTCAACGTCATCGATGGACGCATTCCCGAGCAATTGCCTGGTTCCGGCTCAAGCGGCCGCGTACAGGCTGGATTGGACAGTGTATCGTCGGGGAACACCGGTGCTTTTCGCTTTGACGCAGGCAGCGGCCATCTGGCTTTCCATGCCGACGGCCTGCGCCGCGATGATCACGATTACACGATCCCCGGCGCGATCCTGCCCAACAGTGCGGTGCAGACCAGCACGGGCGCGCTGGGTGGTTCCTGGATTGATGATTGGGGATATGCCGGTCTCGCGGTTTCACGCTATCTCAATGACTACGGCAATCCCGCCGAACCCGGTCATCCGGCGCAAGGCGAGCCTGCCGTCCACCTGCGCATGCAACAGACCCGCGTCGAGGCACGCGGCGCGCTCACCGCCCCGCTGCCCGGCCTGCAGCGGCTGGAATGGAATCTGGGCCATGTCGACTACCAGCACACCGAATACGAGGGCGAGCTCGCCGGCACCCTGTTCACCAATCGCAGCCGCGAAGCGCGCCTGGTTGCCAACACACAGCCTTGGGCCAATTGGCTCGGCGCGTTCGGACTGCAGTTCAAGCAGCGTGAACTGGCAGCGATCGGCGAGGAATCCTTCATTCCTTCAACCCGGACCCATGCGCTGGGCCTGTTCATCTCCGCGCGCCGCGACCTTGGCGCGGTCACGACGGAATTCGGGGCGCGCATCGACAGCCAATCGAGCCGGCCACATGGCCTGATCGAACGCTCATTCGATCCGCTCAATCTTTCGGCGAGCCTCGTCTGGCGCCTCGACCCTGTCTGGCACCTGACCCTCAATCTCGATCGTGCCCAACGTGCTCCGGCAGAAGAGGAGCTGTTTGCACACGGGCCGCATCAAGCATCCTTCAGCTGGGAAATCGGCGATCCCGCACTCGTTGTCGAGACCGCCAATCAGGCGGAAGTCGGACTGCATTACCACGGCAACCGGCTTGAAGCCAAAGCCTCGCTATACGTCAACCGTTACGATGATTTCATACATCTCGTCGACGCCGGCGCGTTCGAAGAGGGCTTGCCGGTGCGCCACTGGACGCAGCGTGACGCCCTTTTCCGCGGCGGCGAGGTCGAAGCAACCTGGCATTTGGCCAGCAACGCCAGTGGTCACTTCGACCTGCGGCTCTGGGGCGATCTCGTCCGCGCCACGCTCGGCAATGGCGGCGGCAACGTGCCGCGCATTCCCACCGGTCGGCTCGGCTCCGAACTGCGCTGGCACGATGACGATTGGCGCGCGAGCATCGGCGTGACGCGCTACTTCAGTCACGACCGCATCGCGATCAATGAAACACCGACCGCGGGGTTCACCCTGCTCAGCGCGCATCTGGCGTGGTCTTTCCTCAACACCGATCGCCAGAGCTGGGAAGTGTTTGTCGATGGCAGCAATCTCGGCAACCGGCTCGCGCGCCTGTCGACTTCGCTGGTCAAGGACGAAGTGCCACTGCCAGGACGCAATTTCAGCGTCGGCGTGCGCGGGATTTTCTGAGCCGGCGTCGGAACGCCTCGACCGATTTCAGCCGCTATTGTGTTTGCGCGCGCATGTGCGGCAAACACCATGCACTTCCAGAGTCTGCGCGCGCGCAGTGAAGCCGCGCTCACGCGCCTGCTCGCCCAGCAGGAGTGCCACCCGCTCGTCGCACAATTCGGCGGCACTCGAACATTCGTCACAGATCAGGAATGGAACCTGATGTGCTTCTTCGGGATGGTGGCAGCCAACGAAGGCGTTGATCGATTCGAGTTTGTGGATGAAGCCGTTCTCGAGCAGAAAATCGAGCGCGCGGTAAACAGTCGGCGGCGCCGCATTGCCGTGGTCCGCGCGCAATTGATCGAGCAGGTCGTACGCCTTGATCGGCTTGTCTGCCGCCGCGATCAATCCGAGCACGCGCAGGCGCAGCGGGGTCAGTCGCAATCCGCGCGATTCGCAGGCGACTTCGACCGCAGCGACGAAGCCTCGGGCATCATGGCGATGCTCATGGCGCTGTACGTGCTGGTGCAGGTTTGGCGACATCCGGATTCACCTTGTGGCACGGCATGCTAGCGCCGACGGCAGCGGGATTGAATCCTGCCCGTCTGCGCCAGCGCTCACTTCCAGTTGCGCGACTGACTCGCATCACGCAGCCGCGAGCGCGAAGAACGCGTCGCCGCCAGGGCAAGATCGGTCCCGCAATGCCGGCAACGCTTGAGCCCCGCGGGATTGGGCTTGGCGCACTCGGGGCACAACGGCTGCCTGGAGGCCGACAACATCACCACGATCCAGCCGATCGGTCCCAGCGCCAGTCCCCACAACAGCCCCCACAGCCAACGTCCCTTGGTCATGCCGAGCAAGGCGCCCACCAGCGCACAAGCGACCGTCAGGCCCAGGGCCCAATACCACAGGGAAGGTTCGAGCAAAGCCTTGGTGCAGGCATCAAGCAAGGCCTGCACCGCATCGAGATCGTCCCGATCCAGTGCAGCCAAGGCAGACAGCGAACACTCGAGCGCCATCAGGAGTCTCCCGATCCGATCATGCCAATCGCGGCCTCGATGCGACGCAGGGCCTCGTCACGACCGGCAAGATAGACCGTCTGATCGATCGATGGCGAGACCTGGGTTCCGGTCATTGCCACCCGCAACGGCTGCGCGATCTTGCCCATGCCTTCGCCGATGTCTGCCGCCGCCGCCTCGATCGCGCCGTGAATCGCCTCGACCTGCCACTGCGATACCGCCGCGAGTTGCGCGAGCGCCGCTTCCAGCGCCGCGCGTGCGGTGGCCGTGTGCAGGTGTTTGGCGACAGCAGTCTCATCAAAGGCCAGCAACGGCTGGTACCAGACGCGCGCCTTTTCGGCCATCTCCTTGAGGGTGCGCGCACGGTCGCGCAAGGCCACCACCACGTCGGCCGGCGCCGGCCCATCGCGCAAGTCGAAGCCTTGCGCGCTCAGGTGCCATCCCAGATGCACGGCAACCTCGGCCGGATCATCGTTCTTGAGGTATTGCTGGTTCAGCCACGAAAGCTTTTCCAGGTCGAAACGCGATGCCGCCTTGTTGACGTCTGCTGCGTCGAACAACTCGATCATCTGCGCGATCGAAAAGATTTCCTGATCGCCGTGCGACCAACCCAGACGAACGAGGTAATTGAGCAGGGCGTGCGGCAGGAAGCCATCGTCGCGGTACTGCATCACGCTGACCGCCCCATGCCGTTTGCTCAACTTCTGCCCATCGGCACCGAGGATCATCGGCAGATGGGCAAAACTCGGCACCCTGGCGCCGAGCGCGTGATAGATGTTGACTTGGCGCGGCGTGTTGTTGACATGGTCGTCGCCACGGATCACGTCGGTGATTGCCATGTCGATGTCGTCGACCACCACCGCGAAGTTGTAGGTGGGAAAGCCATCGGAGCGAATCAAGACGAGGTCATCGAGTTCGGCATTGCTCCATTCGACGCGCCCCTTGACCTTGTCCTCGAACACGACCGTGCCGGCAGCCGGATTCTTGAAGCGCAACACGCGATTGGGATCTTCGCGCCGCGGCAGATTCAGGTCACGTGCACGGCCGTCGTAGCGCGGCTTGTCACCCTTGGCCATGGCTGCCGCCCGCATCGCCTCGATTTCCTCCTTGGTCTCGTAGGCGTAGTAGGCCTTGCCGGCATTGAGCAGTTCCGCAGCCACCGCCTGATAGCGATCCATGCGCAAGGTCTGGTAGTACGGGCCCTCATCGTGGGCAAGACCGAGCCAGTTCATGCCGTCGAGGATCGCCTGGACCGCGGCATCGGTGGAACGCTCCCGATCGGTATCCTCGATGCGCAGGATGAACTGGCCGCCACGGTGGCGCGCTTCAAGCCAGCAATACAGCGCGGTGCGCGCGCCACCGATATGCAGGTAGCCGGTGGGGCTGGGGGCAAAGCGGGTACGGACGGTCATGCGCGGCGTCTTGCGGGAAAACGCGTAGTTTAGTCGAAGCGCCCCGGCCTGCCGACGTACTGCTGATCAGTCGTCCAGCACGTCGTAGCCGCGGCCCGCCATGCAGCGACTGACGATCTCGCGCTGCCGGGCAACGCCAAAGGCGGCGCCGTCGATGCCGCCACTGGCCGCGCCCCAGGCCGCGACATGCGCGACATCGTCACCGCGCAGCCCCACTGCGACCGCGAGCAGCGCCCCGATCACGGCGCCGGCTGCGGCGCCACCTGCAGCGGGCGCCGCGGCCGGCCGCTGCGCGGCAAGGTCCTGACAATCCGCCAAATCATCGTCGTAGTTGCCGCGACTCACGCCGGAGTCGACGAGTGGGCGGTAGCCCTGCGCGGCGCAGCCGGCCAGCATCAGCGCCAGTCCGATCGATGCAATTCTGAGGTCCATCAACACTCCGCTCGCATGAATTCGAGAAGACAGGCAAAGCAGAAGTCATGCCATTGGCATACTCTTGCAAATCAACCCATGCGCCCCTGCATCCTCCGGCTGCGGAAAACACGCAGCCGCCTCGGCTGAAGCGCCTTCACCCGTCCCGTCCAATCTGGAGTTCCGCGGCATGACCCCGGCTGTGTTCCGCACCTTCCTGCTTTGCTGCCTGCTGGCCCTGCTGACCGCCTGCGCACATGCGCCGCACCATTCCGCGACCGTGCCGGTCGGCACGCGCGCGCAATTGGCGATCCTCGAGTCGACCGACCTCCACGCCAACATCCGCAGTTACGACTATTACCAGGACAAGGCCGACCCGACGCTCGGCTTCGAGCGCATGGCAACCCTCGTCCGCCAGGCCCGGGCTGAATTTCCCAACAGCCTGCTGTTCGATGCCGGCGACACCATCCAGGGCACGGCGCTGGCTGATTATCAGGCCTTGGTCGAACCACTGCCCTGTACCGAGGAACTGGCGATCTACCGCGCGATGGATGCATTGGGCTACGACGGCGGCACGATCGGCAACCATGAATTCAACTATGGCCTGCCCTTCCTCGCCCAGGTCAGCGGCGAGACGATGAACGTCGATGGCGTCAACACGCGCCGCTGTGCGGGGCCGAACTTCCCGCGGGTGCTCGCCAACGTGTTCAGTGCGCGCGACCAGCAGCCGATCTTCCCGCCCTACGCGGTACTCGAGCGCACGCTCAAGGTCGAACTCGACGGCAAACAGCTCACGGCGCCGATCCGCATCGGCATCATCGGTTTCACGCCGCCACCGATCATGATGTGGGACCAGCGCAATCTCGAGGGCAAGATTTTCGTCAAGGGCCTGGTCGAGGCGGCGCGCCAGTACCTGCCCAGGCTGCGTGCGCAAGGCGTGGATCTGGTGATCGCGATTTCGCACGGTGGCATCGACCGTTCGCAGTACATGCCGATGATGGAGAACGCCAATCTCTATCTTGCCGCCGAGCCCGGCATCGACGTGCTCCTGCTCGGCCACTCGCACACCGTTTTCCCGGAAGGCCAGCGCAAGGGCAAGCGTCGATTTGCCGGCATTGCGGGCGTGGATGACGAGCGCGGTTTCATCCACGGCAAGCCAGCGGTCATGGGTAATTTCTGGGGCAAGAGTCTGGGCGTGATCCAGCTCGCGCTGGTGCGTGAAGCGGGCCATTGGAAGATCGACCCCGACACCACCAAGGTGGAGGTACGCGACATCAAGCAGGCCGATGGCAGCTACGTCGAACCCGATCGGGAAATCGCCACGCTGGTCGAGCCCGTGCATGAAGCCACGCGCCGCTATGTCGCCACGCCGATCGGTGACAGCGACTACCCGATGACGACCTACTTCGCCGATGTCGGCGATGTCAGCGCGCTGCAGCCGGTCAACGCTGCACAAGCAGACTACGTACGTCGCTACATCGCCGACAATCTGCCGCAGTACAAGGAATTGCCGGTGCTGTCTGCGGCCGCTCCATTCAAGGGCGGCTTTGGCGGCCCCGGCGACTATACCGATGTGCCGGCCGGCCCCTTGGCGATCCGCAACGCCGCCGACCTGTATCTCTACCCGAACACCTTGACGGCGGTGAAGATCGACGGCGCCACGCTCAAAGCCTGGCTCGAGCGATCCGCGCAGCGTTTCAATCGCATCGACCCCGACCGCAACGACGTGCAGGTACTCGTCAACCGGCGCTTTTCCGTCTACAACTTCGACGTGATCCAGGGTGACCTGAGCTACGCGATCGATGTGACCAGGGAGGCAGGCTCGCGTATCGTCGATCTGCGCCATCGCGGTGCCCCAGTGATGCCGACCCAAGACTTCATCGTCGTCACCAACAACTACCGGGCAAGTGGTGGCGGCAGCTTTCCCGGCCTCGATGGCAGCAACATCGTGCTGGCGGCGCCCGACGCCAATCGCGACGTGCTGATCGATTGGGTGCGCGAACACCGTCATTTGACACGCGCTGAGGATGGCGCAAATCGCAATTGGCACTTCGTGCCGGTCAAGACCAAGGCTGCGGTGACCTTCGCATCGGCCAGCGGCAAGCTCGAGCTCGCCAAGGCTGCCGGCTTGGTCAATATCCGCGTGCTCAAGGACAATGGCGACGGTACTTCGCTCTATGCCATCGATCTGTCCACAACCACCCGCTGATTTTCGCGCTTGTTCAGGAGCCCGCCATGTCCCGCCTGCCACTCGCCCTCACCATTGCCCTCCTGCTTGGCGCCTGCGCGCAGCAAGTGACGCCACCGCCGACCACGTCACCGGTGCAATCGGCTTCAACCGCGCCCGCAAGCGCCGATGCGCAGTTCAGCGCGCTGGGCCAACGTTGGCTCGACGGCATCCTCAAGGCCAGTCCGGTAAACGCCACCCAGTTCGGCGACCACCACCATGACAGCGCGCTCGATGACCTCGGTCCCACTGCCCGTGCCAATGCGCTCGCTTTCTCGCAATCGGTGCTGGCTGATCTCGATCACATCGACCGCGCCGCGCTCTCGCGCGAGAACCAGGTCGATTACGCGATCCTGCACAACCAGCTGCAATCGGATATCTGGTCAGCGCAAACGCTGCAGGAGTGGGCCTGGAATCCGCTGATCTATACCGGCATAGCCGGCAATTCGCTGTTCACTCTGATGGCACGCGATTTCGCCCCGCTGCCGCAACGCCTGCGCTCCGCCACCGCACGCATGGAGAAACTGCCCGGGCTCTACGCGCAGATGCGTGCGAACCTGGATCCGGCGCGGGTACCGAAAATCCATGCCGAAACCGCGTCCAGGCAGCTCAAGGGCGTGCTTGCGATCGTCGACGACCAGATCATTCCGCATGCGGGCGAACTGGGCGGCGAAGATCGGCAACGGCTCGATGCCGCGATTGCCGGGCTGCGCAAGGCCATCGACGACAACCAGAAATGGATCGACACCGAACTGGTACCCAAGGCCAGAGGTGACTTCCGCATTGGTGCCACGCTGTACGATCAGAAGCTTGCCTTTTCGCTCAATTCACCGCTCTCCCGCCAGCAAATCCGCGAACGCGCCGAGCAGGCACTCAGTGACACCCGCGAACAGATGTACGAAATCGCGCGGCGCGTACTCAAGGGCAAGCGCAAGGCGCCTGCGCTGCCTGAGCATCCGAACGAGAAGCAGCAGCAGGCAGCGATCCAGGCTGCGCTGGAACTTGCCTACGCCGAGCATCCCGCGCGCGACCAGGTGGTGGCGACCGCGCAGGCCGAACTCGCCAAGGCCACCGACTTCGTGCGCAGCCACGATCTGGTCGCCATGCCTGATGCACCGGTGGAGGTCATCACCATGCCCGAATTCGCACGCGGCGTGGCACTTGCCTACTGCGATTCGCCCGGCCCGCTCGACAAGGGACTGGCGACCTTCTATGCGGTCTCACCGATTCCGGACGATTGGACCAAGCCGCAGGTCGAATCCTTCCTGCGCGAATACAACACGCGCTCGATCGCCGAGCTCACCGTGCACGAGGCGATGCCCGGACATTTCCTCCAGCTCTGGCATTCCAACCGCTACCCGTCGGTGCTGCGTGCGGTGCTCGGCTCGGGCACCTTCATCGAAGGCTGGGCGGTGTATGCCGAGCAGCTCATGGTCGATCAGGGCTTTCTCGACCACGATCCGCTGTTCGACCTCGTGCACCTGAAATGGAACCTGCGCGTGATCGCCAACGCCCTGCTCGACCAGGGGGTGCAGGTCGACGGCATGACGCGCGATGAGGCAATGCACCTGATGACGGTCAAGACCTTCCAGCAGGAGCGCGAGGCGGCGGCGAAGTGGGTGCGCGCCCAGCTCACCGCAGCCCAACTGCCGACCTATTTCGTCGGCTGGCAGGAACACCTCGACCTGCGCCGCGAAGCCGAGCAGCGTTGGGGCGCATCCTTCAACCAACGTCGCTACAACGATGCCGTGCTGTCGTTCGGCTCGCCACCGGTGCGCCATGTGCGCGAGCTGATGTTCGACCTGCCGATCCAGTGATGTCGTGCGCCGCGTTGCCGACTCCGGATCGGCAGCGCGGCCAAGCACTCACTTGACGTGGATGGTGATGCGCGGCGAGACGATCGGCGGATCGAACTGCACATGCCGCGCATCACCGAGATCGAGCTGCAGGGTATGCGTGCCCGGCGTCAGTTCGATCGTGTCTTGCGTCTGCGCCTTGCCATAATGGCGATGGTTTGCATCGGCTGGAATCGGCAGATCGAGCGGCGGCAGCTTGTCGACATCGATCAGCAGATGGTGATGCCCGGAACCCGGCGTCGCATCCCCTGCCGGCTTGAGTGCGATGCCGCTGATGCCGAACTTGACCGTGACTTCGCGGCCGACCGTGTCGCCATCGCGCGGCGAAAGAATCTCGACCTTGGCGCCCTTGGGTGCGGGCAACGGCGCAAGTCCGCCCGGCGCCTCATGGCTTGCATGGCTTGTCGCGTCTTGTGCCAGCGCGGGTGACATTGCGGCCAAGGCAAGGCTGGAGATGGCTCCAACAAGAACACGGCGTGGAAAAATGCTCATCAACTGACTCCTTCGATCACGAAACCACGCCATCATAGCCCTTGGGCGGGTTCGAGCTCATCGGCTTGTGATGAGCATGAATGCCCCCAACCTATTGCGTTCGCGTTCATCAGGTCCGAATTCGTGAGCCAATTCCGCGGTCGCATCGATACCTGGTCGGTCATTACACGCCTCTGGCCTGAAGTGTGGCGCTACCGTGGCCGCGTCGGGCTCGCACTCATCCTGCTGGTCGCAGGCAAGCTGGCCACGATCGGCGTGCCGATCGTGCTCAAACTGCTGGTCGACGCGCTCGACCTCTCGCCACGCCCGCTGCTGGTGCCGCTGGCCCTGCTGCTCGCCTATGGCGCGTTCCGCATGGGCATGGCGGCTTTTCAGGAACTTCGTCAGGTGGTGTTCGCGCGCGTGCTTGCGCGCACCTCGCGCAATGTCACCTTGCGCACCTTCGAGCACCTGCATCGGCTCAGCCTGCGCTTTCACCTCGACCGGCGCACCGGCGGCGTTGCCCGCGACGTCGAGCGCGGCATGACCGCAACCTCGGATCTGCTCGACTGGACGATCTACACGATCCTGCCGACCCTGCTCGAAGTGGTCATCGTCTGCGCCATCCTGATGTCGCGCTTTGATGTCTCGTTCACCCTGATCACGCTCGCGACCCTGGTTGCCTACATCGCCTTCACTTTCTCGGTAACCGAGTGGCGAATGCGCTATTACCGCGCTGCCAAGGCGGCCGACACCGAAGCCAACGAGACCGCGGTCGATTCACTGCTCAACTACGAAACCGTCAAGTATTTCGGCAACGAGGGCCACGAATTCTCGCGCTATGACCGTTCGCTGATTCGTTACGAAGAGGCGACCGTCAAGAGCATGAAGACGCTTGCCGTACTCAATGTCGGGCAGGTCACGATCGTCGCGGTCGGCCTGACCCTGTTGTTGTGGCGGTCGGCACAGGGCGTGATCGCGGGCAGCATGACGATCGGCGACTTCGTCCTCGTCAATGCCTTCCTGCTTCAGCTCTCCGCGCCGCTCAACTATCTCGGCATGGTCTACCGCGAGGTCAAGCAGGGCCTGATCAACATCGAGCGCCTGTTCGAACTGCTCGGCGAGGCGCGTGAGGTCGAGGATCCCGCGGGCGCCTTGCCACTGGCGGTCACTGGTGCCGAGATAGTCTTCGACCACGTCGACTTCGGCTATCAGCCCGAGCGCACGATCCTGCATGACCTCAGCTTCCGCGTCGCCCCCGGCCAGACGGTAGCCGTGGTCGGCACCACCGGCGCGGGAAAATCGACACTTGCGCGCCTGTTGTTCCGCTTCTACGACGTGAACGCAGGGCGCATCACGATAGATGGCCAGGACATCCGCACGGTGACCCAGCAATCGCTGCGCGCTGCGATCGGCATCGTGCCGCAGGATACCGTGCTATTCAACGACACCATCTATTACAACATCGCCTATGGCCGGCCACAGGCCAGCCGTGAGGAAGTCATCGCCGCCGCTCGTGCCGCCCACATCCATGACTTCATCGAGTCGCTGCCCAATGGCTACGAAACCAACGTCGGCGAGCGCGGGCTCAAACTCTCGGGTGGTGAAAAGCAACGCGTTGCGATTGCCCGCACCCTGCTCAAGCAGCCAGCCATCCTGATCTTCGACGAGGCCACCAGTGCACTCGACACCCGCACCGAAAAGATCATTCAACGTGAGCTGGTCGAAATCGCCAGCGGCCGCAGCACACTGGTGATCGCCCATCGGCTGTCGACGATCGTCAACGCCGATCTCATCCTCGTGCTCGAGCAGGGGCGCATCGTCGAGCGCGGCACGCATGCGCAACTGCTTGCGGCCGGGGACCGCTATGCGAAACTGTGGGCAATGCAGCAACGCGCGGTTGACGCGAATGCAACCGGCAATGCCACCGAGCCGGTCGAAGCCTGACACTCAACGTCAGTTTTGGCGCAATTGGCTGGTCGGGATCGGCCGGATTGCCGGTATGTTTCTTGCTAGCGGATTGCCAAACCCCTGATGGACGCACCTCAGTGAATCGCAAGACCCACACGCTCTACATGCTCGGTGCCACTGCCGACCAGAACACCGTGCTGACGCGCCTGCTCGACAACCTGCCCGATCGTTCCTGGCAGATGGGCACTGCCGACAGCGCCGACCTGCTGCTGGTCGATGTCGATTCGGTCTACGGACACATGGACTGGCTCAAGGCTCAGTCAACAGGTCGTCCGGTCGCGGCCGTTTCTTCGGGCGATGCCCACAGCGCCGAATACCATCTGCGCAAGCCGTTTTCGACCAGCGCACTGGCCGCGCTGCTGGCCGATGTCGCCGCCCGCGTACCTGCTGTGCGAATCAGTGCCGCCCCGCCCGTCGCGCACACCCCTGCCCCAACCAACCACGCGGCTGCAGCCGTCACCGCGACTCCGATTCGCCCGGCGCCGGCGGCGCCGGTCCAGGTCGAAGCGGCAGCCCACGCCGAGCCGCCCGTGGCCGCCATTCCGGCCGGACCGCAAACTCTGCTCGACCTGCTCGGCAGCCCCGAACAGCCCGGCAAGCGCTGGCGCCTTCGTCACGATGGCCAACCGGCCCTGGTGCTCGACGGCAGTCATCAACTCGCCTATGCCGAGGACGTTTCCCTCAAGGCGCTTTCGCCTTGGTGCAGCCTGCCGCTGGACGCAATCAAGCTCGAGCAGCTTGATGCCACCACCCTGGTGCCCGCGATCCGCAACCAAGCTTCCCTGCCTTACGCGCGCCTGTCCTGGCTTGCCCACCTGCTTGGCAGCAACGGCCAGCTCGAAGCCCAGCTGGATCCGGCCGGCCGCTACAAGCTTGCGCGCTGGCCGCAGAGCGAACGCGAATTCCCCAAGCATTTCCGCATCGCCACCGCGATGATGAAAGCCCACGCCACCGTCGAGGAAATTGCCGAGGCCAGCGGCTCATCGGCTGCCGACGTTGCCAATTTCATCAATGCCTACAACGCCAGCGGTCATATCGAAGCCGAATCGAGCGATCGCGATGCCGGCGCCGAGCAGCGTCGCAGCGGCCTGTTCGGCCGCAACCGCTGAGGATGCAAATTGAGGTTGACGAAAGGCGCGCAGCTCACTATTCTCTCGCGCTCCCTTGAGGGGCCATAGCTCAGCTGGGAGAGCGCTTGCATGGCATGCAAGAGGTCGCCGGTTCGATCCCGGCTGGCTCCACCAAAGGTTTCCGGTTTCCGACGTCCCCATCGTCTAGAGGCCCAGGACACCGCCCTTTCACGGCAGTAACAGGGGTTCGAATCCCCTTGGGGACGCCAGTTCAGTGAAAGGAACGATTGCTGCAGGATGCGGCAGAGTGAAAACAGCGCGGAGCGGTAGTTCAGCTGGTTAGAATGCTGGCCTGTCACGCCGGAGGTCGCGGGTTCGAGTCCCGTCCGCTCCGCCATCTACAAGTCCGACGGCGTCCGAGAACGTCCGACGGAACACAGAAACCCCGCGATTCGCGGGGTTTTTTGTTGAACGGCGTTCAGCGGCGTCCAATGACAGCCGGAACGGATTGTGAGTACGACTGTGCGCAGGACGGAAGAATTCCGGAGGTTGTGGATGCGCACAGGTTGACCAACACAGGATAGACACGCCCTGCGCGCCAAGCGTCCATACTCGGGCATGGCGGGCACCCCGCCGTCAGGGTTCAAAATTATCGGCAAAAATCTGATCCATCGTGAAGAGGCTGACAATGTTCTCTGCTGGCCTGCCGACGACCAACTGCTGGCGTGTCGGGTCATAGCTGTACACCATCGAACCGCCACCATTGGCCACACCACCACGCACACTATTCCATGCCGCGACTTTCCCAACGAGCCGGTAGTGCCCACTCGCCAAAGTCATCGCCCCTGCATCGGCGAGGGCGCCATTGTCCCAACTGGGGATGTACACCACATAGTTGCCGTCACTCAAGCCGAAGGCCAAGCCGACGCCATCGCCTGAGCTACCACCGACCAATGAGTTTCTGGCCGTGACCAATCCCGGAAGCGCCTGGCCGCCACGAACCCAAGTGATTGCACCAACCTGAGCACCACCAGCGTCATGCCAGTTATTGCTCGCAACCACATAACTGCCTGCCGCCGTGCCCACGATCCCGTTACTTCCTATCCGGTCGTTGGCAGAAACACCTATCAGCGACTGACCTGGCGCCACTTGTCCGAACAAGCCGAGCGAACCGCTGGCCCAGGTTGCCGCGCCCGCAGCGGTCGCACCGCCGTTATTCCAGCCGGGGCTTGCGACAGCGTAATTCCCGTCCGCCAGAGCGAACGCCCATCCAGACTTCGTGCCGGTAAAGGAATTCGCTGCTGTCACCTGTCCTGTACAAATACCCCCGGCCGCACACCAGGTCGCAGCACCTTGCCCACCATTCCAACTCGGACTGCTTACAGCATAGTTGCCGCCAATCAGTGCATCCACCTTGTTGCAGACCCTGTCCCCGGACACTGTGCCCGTCAGCGAATTGCCCGTCGAAGCCACGCCCACCACACCGACGGTGCCACTCCCCCAAGTCGCGGCGCCCATCGAATTCGACCAATACGGGGTGCACGCCACGTAATTTCCGTCCTGAAGTGCGATGACTGTGCCCACCTCTTCGCCAGGCGCGGCGCCATGGAGTGAGTTACTGGTCGTCACGGCGCCTGCCGTTCCGACCAGACCATTGCCCCATGTGGCAGCCCCGACGCGGGCATCTGGCACACCATTGTTCCAATACCTGCTGGATACGACGTAATGACCGTTGCTCAATGCAACCGTTCCGGACACCCCAACTCGGTCACCGACTGTCGTCCCGTACAGTGAATTGGTGATGGAAACCGCAGTACCTGTTGCCTCCGTTCCATCGACCCAAGTCACGGCGCCATAGCGAGCGTCGACCGACCCGTTGCTCCACATCGGGCTGTTGATCGTGTAGTTGCCATTTGAAAGCGCGGCGCCATCAAACCCCACGGAATCACCATTAGTCGTGCCATGCAATGAATTGGTTATGGACACCAGCGCCGCCGTCGGAGTGTTGCCATTGGCCCATGTCGCCGCACCCACACCGTTCCAGTATGGGCTCAAGACGACATAGTTCCCGTTGGTCAGCGCGAACGCCTTCAAGCCTACGTTGTCGTTGTTTGCTGAACCGATCAGTGAATTGCTTGCAGAGACAGGTCCGTTCATTCCGCTCGTGCCACTGATCCATGTTGCGGCACCAGCATCGGTGGCCGATGGACTGCTCCAACTCGGACTCAAGACCACGAAATTCCCATCGCCGACCACGATGATGCCGCCGCTTCCAACGCTGTCATAGGTCATGGTTCCAGTCAGTGTGGAAATCAGGGTCCCCGCGGGAGAGTAGAGGTAGACCGCGCCTGCCTTCACCTGACCAGCAATCGTCGCTTGTGGATCCGTGACAACGAAGTTCCCGTTTGGCAGCGCTGTCACCGTAGTTCCGAATTTCATGCTGCCAGATGGGCCCGAAATGTCTGTTTGCGATGCCATGACCGCAGGTGATACGAAGCTGGCCGCAACAATCGCGACCAAGGTCCGCACCATCCTTGAACGTCCCGCAGTCTCAAAAGAACTCATACTCATTCCCCCCGCTCCGGTAGAACTATCCGAGTGATGCCGCTCTCGCGACCCCATGGTTTCGACATGCGGACCTGCGCGAACCGCCTGCGTACGCCTCCATCGACGCGTGCCTGCCATGTCGATCTACTTGACCTAGATCTTGGCCGCGCTCCGCGCGAGAGATTGCCGAGTCAAGCACAATGCACAGCGAGTCCGTTACGGCTGTATGCAGGACCAGGGCCGTTCTCAAACGCTTCCTCGATGTGCAATTTCCGCGCCAACAAGCCATGCAGGTCGCGCGAGCAACTCAACGCGAGCACACAAACAGGCGAAGCATGACGAACTACCAAGCATGGCAGTCCCTCACGCCACGCGTACCAATGTGACACGGCTGGCATCTCCGAGCACCGCAGCTTCCTGCATCATTTGATCGTGCACGGAAGATCACTGGTTCGCACATTCAGATGGTTGTTGTCTCAGCGCGCATCGTCGGGCGCGCGATACACCACACCGTCCTTCATCACGAACACGGGCTTGCGCAGCGCGTCGATTGCAACGCTCGGATCGCCTTCGAAGGCGGCGAGATCGGCGCGCATGCCCGGCGCAATGCGGCCGATCCGATCCTGTTGGCGCAGGACTTTCGCGGCGATGTCGGTGGCTGCATGCAGCGCCTGCGCCGGGCTCATGCCGAGCTTGACCATCCACTCCAGTTCACGCCAGTTCTCGCCATGCTTGAACACGCCCACATCGCTGCCATTGGCGATCGTCACGCCGAGCTTGAGCGCGGTACGGAATGCATGTTCGGACTCGCGCATGCGTGGCGTCGGCTCGCCGCCGGGCACGTACTTCTCGAAGTATTCACCGATCGCCGCGACTGCCGTGAGGGTCGGCACGTAAACCACGCCATGCTGCTTGAGCAGCTTCATGGTGGCCTCGGTCGCGGCATCGCCATGCTCGATCGTATCGATGCCGGCCTCGACCGCCATGCGCACGCCCGCGTCACTGCCCGCATGCGCCGAGACCGGTCGGCCGAGTTGGTGCGCAGCGTCGATGATTGTCTTCATTTCCACGGCGTTGAACGTGGGCATGGTTTCTCCATTCGGGCCGACCCGATAGTCGGCGTAGAACTTGATCCAGTCCGCCCCGCGTGAGGCCTGTTCGCGCACCGCGCGCAGCGCTTCGTCCACGCCGGTGACCGGCTGCGCGCCCTGCGGCAGATCGAGGTCGGGCCGGAAGCCCTTCGGCCCCGGACCATAACTGGAACTGGCGACGATCGCGCGCGTAGCGACGAACAGGCGCGGGCCGGGGATCAAGCCTTCATCGATCGCGCGCTTGATCGACACGTCGGCGTAGCCCGCACCTTCCGTGCCCAGATCGCGCAAGGTGGTGAAGCCGGCCATGAGCGTTGCCCTGGCGTGGTTCGCCGCGAGCACGGTGCGATAGTCCTGCGGCTCCTTGAGCACCTGATCGTTCCACGACACCTCGTTGTAGGGGTGCAGGAACAGGTGCGAATGCAGGTCGATCAGGCCCGGCGTGAGCGTGGCGCCCGGCAGGGCAATGCGGCGCGCGCCGGCTGGGATCTCGAGCGACGCCTCGGCGCCCACCGCGGCGATCACGCCATCATGCACGAGCACGGCGAGTCCGGATCGGGCGACATCATCCTGCCCGCTCCAGACCTTGTCAGGCACCAGCAGCAGATCGCCAGCCGGCGCAGGCATGGCGCTGGCGAGCGATGGCCGGTTCAGGATGCACAACGCGACGAGAACACCCACCAAGACAGATGGACGCATGAGACCCCCTTCGACAGGCAGCGATCGCGGCTTTGGATTGTGCGCACGCAAACAAGGTTGCGGCAAGCTCGAAGCCCGCGTGATGCCTCGGGACGCCACGCGCCGCACAAAAAAAGCCGCAGCGCGAGGCTGCGGCTCCGGTGTCTTTCAGGAAGAAAAGTTCAGGCGGGTGAAACTTCTTCGGCTTGCAGCCCCTTCTGGCCCTGCACGACGCGGAACGTCACCTTCTGGCCTTCCTGCAGGGTCTTGAAGCCCGAACCGGTGATCGCGCGGAAATGCACGAACACGTCCGGCCCATTCTCGCGGCTGATGAAGCCGAAGCCCTTGCTCTCATTGAACCATTTGACGGTACCCGATTCACGATCCGACATGTAACTCTCCGTTGCAACGCTGGGGAAAAATCCCATTCCTTGCGGAATGGCGAGCACTGGGTATGCCGGTGAAACGATGAAGCGGATCATCCGTCGCGCACGGAAACATCCCGCGCACGCAAAACCGTGCAGACACAGCGGCGCAAGTCTACTCGACTCGCGCGGTCTTGCCAGCCTCGCGCGCATGCTGCGGTGCGCAACAACGCAGGCCGCCTGTGAGGCTCAATAGGAGCGCACTTCTTGCGGCGGGCTGCGCATGAAACCCTGCCACGCTTGCGCGAGCGAGCGCAGTCCGCCGGGGTAGTGCTGCTCGAACCAGCGCTCCGGCGCCACCGCCGTGCACGGCGCCGCGGCCTGTTGGTGCAGCAATCCGCCCAGCGCGTCGCGCCCCTCGCTGCTGCCCATGAGCATCGCCACCAGTGCGAACGCTCGTCGATAGCGCATTTCGCGTGCGGCCATCGTGCTGCCGTCGAGATAGAAGGCTTCACCTTCCGGCGCCAGCAGATCCACCAGCGCTTCGGTGCCATCGCCGTCCGGTGCTGCCGCGAGCAGCGCCGTCCGTTCACTGCCGATGTCGACCTGCCCACCCATGCCGGCACTGCGATAGCGGCCAAAGTATTCAGCCAGCCCCTCGTTGATCGACACCGCGAGGTTGCCGACCGCCTCGTGCACGAGCGCATGCACGATCTCGTGGCGCAGCACGGCGAAGTTGCCTTCTCCCTCGTCCTGCATGCGCACATGAATCGTGCGCGTCGCGGTCGAATAGGCGCCTGCCGACTGCGCCAGCGCAGGCGCGCCGATCAGGCGCGCGTACTCCTGCGCGGAGCGCACGAAAACAATCCGCAAACTCAAACCTTGGGGAATCGACACCGCAAGCGTGTCATGCAGGACGCGCTCGACCGCCAGCGCATCCGCCACCGCTCGCTGCTGCAACTGGTCGGGCAGATTCACGTCGTGGCCACTTGCCTCGATCACGACGCGCGGCACCGCAGCGAGCGTGACCGTGCGCACATCGCGCGCGCCGGTCGGTGGTTTGCGATCGGAGTAGTGGATGATGCCCTGGGCGTCGGTCCAGCGTTGCACCGCAAGCTTCGAACCCTCGCCAGCAGCCGACTTCGCCAGACACGCCGCCGAAGTCACCTGGCGCGCGCCGTCGAGCAGCGAATCGATCATCGCACCGGAAACCTGTGCAAGATTCTCCGGCAAACTCGGCATCGCCTCTGCGGCAGGTTCGCGAATGGGAGCCGGTGCGATGGAGCCGGGCTCGACAACGGCGGCCTCCGATGCCATGAGCGCGGCAGCCGGCGTCGGCTCCTTGCCGCAGCCCGCTAGCGCGCCGACAAGGACAGCAGCGATCAGCATGACGTGCACACACCGCGGATTTCCCGATTGCATCTCGCCCCCACGCCATGAAAAGTTCAACACCCGCCATGCGACGGTTCGCCGACGTTAACCGCTCGCGGCTCAAGATCCAATCGGCGCCGCCCCGGCGTCGATGCACAGGTTTCGAACATGTACCGTCAACTCGCAGGCCTCGCCGCGATCCTGCTCGCCGGCAACGCCCAGGCCCAGACCATCAGCAGCGCGCGCTACCAGACTGCGCAGGGCGAATTGATCGTGACCACGCGGGAGGCGCCGTTGAATCACTTCGGCCCGGCCCCGCCATTCGCGCAACTGGATGTCGCTCTGCGTGGCTATCTCACCCCCGCCGACGCCATTGCCTATCCACCGCTCGCCAATGACTTCATCTTTGCCGACAGCAATCGCGACGGCCGTATATCAACACGTGAATACCAACGCTGGTCGCACGGGCAGTGACACGACGGGGCCCACGAAGGGCCCCGCTTGCCTGGGTGACGTCGCCGTGTCCGGCTGTGCACCTCACCGACGCACCCAGCCGCCGCCGCGCAAACGCCAGCCGTGGCCCCAATGCACCCAGTGCGCCCCGACGTAGTGATAACCGGGCCGCGCCGGCAGCCAGCGCCCACCCACCCAGACGTGACGACTGCCACTCCAGCGCCAATAGCCCGGCGCCCACACGTAACCGGCGCGGATGCCCACGCGTTCGACGCGCACCGGCGGCGGCGCAAAACCAATGGAAACACCGACCCAGGTGCGCGCCTGCACCGGAACGGCAGTGCACACGCCGAGCATGAGGGCGGCCGCGAACATCGAACCTGAGAGCTTGCGGGACAGCATTGCGATCTCCTCGTGAAACCGGATCGGGCGATCCGACATCGGCTTCAACGAGATTGGACACCATGCGTTGACCCACGCAATCCCATGGTTCAGCGTGCGGCAAGATCCGCAGCTGCGCTGCCGACATGGCGAATCGACCTCGCCGTGCAAACCGCGAAAGCAGCCATGCAGTGGGCTACAGCTCGAACTGCTCGTTGAGGATGCGCTCTTCGAGGTTGTGCTCGGGATCGAACAGCAGGGTCATCGTCCGTTCGCGCGACTCGCGGATGCGGACCTCGACGACATCGCGCACTTCGTGCGAATCGGCGGTCGCGCTCACCGGGCGCTTGTAGTGATCGAGGATCTCGAAGCGCACCTCGGTCACCGCCGGCAGGATCGCGCCGCGCCAACGCCGCGGCCGGAACGGACTGATCGGCGTGAGCGCCAGCAACTGCGAACCCAGCGGCAGGATCGGGCCGTGCGCGGACAGGTTGTAGGCCGTCGATCCCGCAGTGGTTGATACCAGCACGCCATCGCAGACCAGCTCCTCGATCTTGACCACACCATTGAGCGCAACGCGCACATGCGCCGCCTGCTTGGTCTGGCGCAGCAACGAGACTTCGTTGAAGGCCAGCGCCACCGCATCGCCTCCGGCTTCGGTGGTCGCCCGCATCTCCAGCGGCCGCAGCAAGGTCGGCTGGGCCTGGGCGATGCGCTCGGGCAATCCGTCGACCGCATGTTGATTCATGAGAAAGCCGACCGTGCCGAGCTTCATGCCGTACACCGGCACGCCACGCGCCATGTGCCGGTGCAGACTGCGCAGCATGAAACCGTCCCCACCGAGCGCAACGATCACTTCGGCCGTCTCGAGCGACGCGTCGCCATAACGCGCGACGAGTTCGACGCGCGCGGCGGCGGCCTCTTCGGTCTGTGCGGCAACGAAGGCGATACGCTGGGACATCAGGGCATGCCCTTGGGACGGGTGCCGAAGCTTCGCATCTTGGCGGGCCCGGCGAAAGCCGGGCCCGTATTCGCACGCTTCACGGCAACGCCGGCCAGCGTTGCCTTGCCGCCGGACTCAGCTCTTGGCGCCAGCCTGAACCAGCTGGGCAATGCGGCGCAGCGCCACCGATGCGATTGGATAGTCGACCGGTTGGGTGCTGATCTCCTCGAGCATGCCGAGCGTGAACTTGAGCGCCGGATCGTCCCGCTCCATCCAGCGCGCCACTGGATGCGGCTCCTTCGCCGGCGCCGCGGCGAGGATCTGCCGCATCAAGGCGCAATGCTGGGATGACAGTTCGTCGCGCAATGCCCCGCGTGCCTGCGCATGCCAACGACTCTCCACCGGCAGCGCTTCGATCTGGCGGCGCAGGCCATTGATATCGAGCGCGTGCGCGAGTTCGAAGTAGACCGCGGCGACACGATCGGGTGCCTGTCCGCTGTCGATCGCGACTTCGATGATGTCGAACGCGGCATCGAGCTCGGCGATCTGTGCGAGCGATTGCGCGAGTTGCTCGGGCACGCCCAGACCTTGCCATTTCTCGACATCGACATCGTAGTCGGCACGACTGTTGGCCGTGAGGACGCGCGGAAACGCCGCGCGCAGAGCGTTCACGCCGGGGCCGTAGCGACCGACCAGCTCGGCGATGTCGAGCACGCTGCCGCGATGATTGAGCAGCCAACGCGTCAGATTGCGTTGCAGATTCCAGATCTTGAGCAGCGCATCGATCTGCACGCCTTCGGCCACTTCGCCGTCGAGCGCCTCGATTCCTGCCCATAGCTCACGCGAGCCGACGATTTCGCGCACTGCGCTGTAGGCCTTGGCGATCGCCGCCGGCCCCTGCCCGGTATCTTCCTGCATGCGCAACATGAACGTTGCATCCATGCGGTTGACCAGCGAGTTGGTGACCGCGGTGGCAATGATCTCGCGCTTGAGTCGATGCCGCTGCATGTGCTCGGCATAGGGTTGTTGCAGGGGCTCCGGAAAATAGCGCACGAGTTCCTTGGACAGGAAAGGATCTTCGGGCACGTCCGAATGCAGCAACTGCTCGAACAGCTTGAGCTTGGAATAGGACAAGAGCACGGCCAGTTCAGGACGCGTCATGCCCTGATGACGGGCCTTGCGCTCGGCCAGCTCGGCTTCGCTGGGCAGGAACTCGATCTGGCGGTCGAGCATGCCCTCGGCTTCGAGCGTGCGAATGAAGTGTGCGTTCGAACCAATGCGCTGCGCCGACATGTGCTCCATCAGCGTGATCGCCTGATTCTGCCGATAGTTGTCGTTGAGCACGAGGCGTGCGACTTCGTCGGTCATTTCGGCGAGCAGCGAGTTGCGCCGTTCGATCGTCAGCTCTCCGCGCTGCACGGCGTCGTTGAGCAGGATCTTGATGTTGACCTCATGGTCCGAGGTATCCACCCCGGCCGAGTTGTCGATGAAGTCGGTATTGAGCAGCACGCCCTTGCGCGCGGCCTCGATGCGCCCCTTCTGCGTGCAGCCGAGATTGCCGCCCTCGCCCACCACCTTGCAACGCAGCTCGCCGCCATTGACGCGCAGCGCGTTGTTGGCACGATCTCCGACATCGGCGTTGGTCTCGCTCTCGGCCTTGACGTAGGTGCCGATGCCGCCATTCCACAGCAGATCGACCGGCGCCTTGAGCACCGCGCTGACCAGCGCGGTCGGTGTCAGCGGCTCGTCGCTGCTGATGCCCAGTGCCGCACGCGCCTCGGGCGAGAGGGTGACCGTCTTTGCGCTGCGCGGGAAAATGCCGCCGCCCCTGGAAATCAGCTTGGCGTCATAGTCTTCCCACGAAGACCGCGGCAGCATGAACATGCGCTCGCGCTCGGCGAAGGAAGTGGCTGCATCCGGGTTCGGGTCGATGAAGATGTGGCGATGGTCGAATGCCGCGATCAAGCGGATGTGACGCGACAACAACATGCCGTTGCCGAACACGTCACCGGACATGTCGCCAATGCCGACGCACGTGAAGTCCTCGCTCTGGCAATCGTGACCCAAGGCGCGGAAATGGCGCTTGACTGATTCCCATCCGCCGCGCGCCGTGATGCCCATGCCCTTGTGGTCGTAGCCGACCGAACCGCCCGATGCGAAGGCATCGCCGAGCCAGAAGCCATGCTCGGCACTGATGCCGTTGGCGATGTCGGAGAATTTCGCCGTGCCCTTGTCGGCAGCCACGACCAGATACGGATCGTCGGCGTCGTGACGCACCACGTCGCGCGGCGGCACGATCTTGCCGTCGACGATGTTGTCGGTGACATCGAGCAGGCCGTTGATGAACATCTTGTAGCAGGCGATGCCCTCGGCCAACAGCGCGTCGCGCTCGGCCGGCGGTCGCTTGACGAAGAAGCCGCCCTTGGAACCGACCGGCACGATGACGGTGTTTTTGACCATCTGCGCCTTGACCAGACCGAGCACCTCGGTACGGAAATCCTCGCGGCGGTCAGACCAGCGCAGGCCACCGCGCGCGACCGCGCCAAAACGCAGATGGATGCCTTCCACGCGCGCACCGTAGACGAAAATTTCGCGATACGGCCGCGGCTTTGGCAGGTCCGGCACCTTGGACGAATCGAACTTGAAGGCGATGTATGCGTGCGGTTTGCCGTCTCGTGCGTTCTGGAAATAGTTGGTGCGCAGGGTCGCGCCGATCACGCCCAGATAGGCGCGCAAGATGCGGTCTTCGTCGAGGCTGGCGACATGCTCGAACAACGCCTTGATCGCACTCACCACCGCCGTGATCTGGCCAATCCGCGGCTGCGCCCGGGCGGCGGTCAGCGTGTCGAGGTAGTCGCCCGGCAACTTTGCCAGTACCTCGGCGGGCAACAACGCACGCAATTGGGCCACCAATTCATCCGCCCCGGCGACCGCACCTGCCTCGCGCGCAGGATCAAACCCTGCCTCGAACAGTTCGACCAGCAAGCGTGACAGCGCCGGATAGCGATTGAGTGTTTCTTCCATGTAGCTCTGCGAGAACGGCACGCCGGTCTGCAGCAGGTACTTGCAGTAGCCTCGCAACATCGCCACCTGGCGCCAGCCAAGATGCGCACCGAGGATCAGCTTGTTGAACGCATCGTTCTCGGCGTTGCCGCGCCAGATTTGCTCGAACGCGCGCTCGAAGGCCGGCCCGATCTGGGCGACATCGAATGCGCATCGGGTTTGCGGCTGCACCACGATGTCCTGGATGCGCAGGTGAACATCGCCGAGATCGAGCTCATCCAGTTGCTCGGTCAAAACCTTGAGGTTCATGTTCTCGAGCAGCGGGATCACCTCGGACAGCGAAATGTCGCTGCCATGACGGAAGATCTTGAAATGCTGGGTCGCGGCATCCCGATGCGAGGGCGCAAGGCTGAGTCGAATATCGTCGTCACCCTGCAACTGCGAAGCCAGCGCGATGTCGGCCGCCGCGCCACGCGGCGTTGCGGTCTCGATGTAGCTGGTCGGAAGTCCGGCATAGCGTGTCGCCAGTTGGCGTCCGGCGACATCGCCATGCGCTTCGATCAGGGCCGTGCGCAGTTCTTCGCTCCAGTCGCGCACGATCCCGGCCACGCCGCGCTCGAGCGCAGCCACATCGTACTCGGCATGCTCGCCCGGTTGCGGACGAATCACCAGATGCAGCAAGGCTACCGGCGACTCGCTGACCTGCACCGAGGAGTCGACCTGCTTGCCGCGCAAGGTCGTGCTCAGCAGGTTGGTGATGCGATCGCGCGCATCGCTGCTGAGACTCTCGCGCGGAACATAAGCCAGACACGAATAGAAGCGGCCATAGCGGTCGCGCCGCACGAACAGGCGCGCCCGCGGTCGCGTACGCAGAGCGAGCACGCTGGTGGCCAGGTCGAACAGGTCGTCCTCGTCGGCCTGGAACAGTTCGTCGCGTGGCAGCAGTTCAAGCACGTGGCGCAGCGCCTTGCCCGAATGCGCGTCGCGACGCAGACCGGAACGCTTGAGCACGGCTTCGACCTTGCGCCGCACCAGCGGCACGTCCTGCGGCCGCGCCATGTAGGCATTGGTGGTGAACAAACCAAGGAAACGCTGCTCGGCGATCGGCACCCCGGCTTCGTTGAAGCGCAGCACGCCGATGTAGTCCATGTAGCCTGCGCGATGCACACGTGCCCGCGCGTTGGTTTTGGTCAGGATGATGGCGTCCATCGAACCCGATTGCGGCAATTGCCGCGCGACCAGGGTGCGCAAGGATCGTGCCGCCTGCGCGCGCTCGGCACCACGCAGGATGCCCAGACCCGAGTTTTCCACTGCCTGCAGCACTTCTTCGCCGTCGACGCTGGCGACCTCGTACTCGCGATAGCCGAGGAAGGTGAAGTTGTCGTCGACAGCCCAGCGCAGGAATTCCCGGGCCTCGGCCACACCCTCGGCAGCCACCGGCAGCTTGCGTTGCGACAGGTCGTCGGCGATGCGCAGCATCGTCTTGCGCATGTCCTGCCAGTCACCGACGCTGGCGCGCACGTCGGCGAGCGCCTCGACCACTGCCCTTTTGAGTGCGGCAGCCGCATCGGCGTCGGCGACGCGATCGACTTCGAAATGCATGAGCGACTCGACCACGGCAGCTTCGGCATGGCCTTCCGCAAGCGACTGCAGCTTGCCCGCTGCATCACGCCGCACGGCGATCACCGGATGGATCAGCGCATGCGTGGCAAGCCCCGCATCGGCGATCGCCATGCCGACCGAATCGACCAGAAAAGGCATGTCATCGGTAACCACGTCAACCGCGGTTCGCGCACTGCGGCCGCTGCCGATTTCGCTGATGCGCACGACGGGTGTACGTGCTTGACGCTCGCCAAGCAAGCTCAAGGCCGCCGCGACCAGCGTCGCCCATTCCTGCGCCGTGCGCGCCTCGACTTCGTCGCGCGGCACGCGCTCCAGCAAAGCATGCGCAAGTCGCGCGGCATCAGCCTGTTGCCCTGCAGCGATCAAGGACGGAAGCTGGCTGAGGATCGCTTCCATTGCCGCACTGCCCGAAACGCCGGAATTGCTCATGTCGCTCCCGAAAAATGGCCGGTTTGCAAAAGACCGCAAGGATACGCCGCGCCCCTGAACAAGGCCACCACGCGCCGGCCCGCGCGGACTTGAAACCACCCACGGAAAATGCTGCCGCACGAGACCGTGATGCGCATGCCCGGCAATTCCTGCAAGCACGCGTGGCGGCCCAACTTCCTACACTCCCCGGATGGCGGAGATCCTGCCATCGTGAACGATTCACTGGACATCCCGAGGATTCCCATGAAGGTCGCACATCGTTTCCTCGTCGTCGCCGTGGTGGTGACGCTGGGCGCCTGTGGCAGCGGCAAGCCAATCGCGCCGACGGAACAGGCCGTCGAAGTCGGCACGCTGACCGCTGCGGCGCAGAGCGTGCCGCTGTCTCGACAGACAGTGGGCCGCCTGAGCGCGTTGCGCAGTGCCGACGTCCGCGCCCGCGTGGCAGGCATCCTCGAACAGCGCGTCTACGACGAAGGCAGCGACGTCAAGCAGGGGCAGCTTCTGTTTCGCATCGATCCTGCGCCGCTGCGGGCCGCCCTCAATGCCCAACTTGCCAATCTCGCCGCGGCCAAGGCCACCTATGACAACAACCGCATTGCCGCCGAGCGCGCGCGCGCGGTGTCCGCCAAGGGCCTGCTGTCGCGTTCGAGCTTGGACAGCGCCGAAGCCGCCGAGCGTACCGCTGCCGCAGCGGTCAAGCAGGCGCAGGCCAATGTCGAGTCCGCACGCATCAATCTGGGCTATGCCCAAGTGAGCGCGCCGATCAGTGGCCGCGCCGGCAAGCAGCAGGTCACCGAGGGCGCACTGGTCGGGCAGAATGATGCCACCCTGCTCACCACGATCGAGCAGATCGACCCTCTGTACGTCAATTTCAGCCTCGCGGTCGGTGAACTCGAAGCCATGCGTCGGGCCGCCGCGAGCGGACAGATCACGCTCACGCAGCGCGATCAGGTGCAGTTGCGGATCAGCCTGCCAGACGGCACGCCGTATCCGGAAACCGGCCTGCTCGATTTCACCGCTGCCACGGTCGACGCGGCAACCGGGTCAGTCAGCCTCCGCGGCAGCGTGCCCAATCCGAAGCACAACCTGATGCCGGGCATGTTCGTCAATGTCGATCTCGAACTGGGCGCAATCAAGCAGGCCTGGCTGGTGCCGCAGTCTGCCGTGCAGCGCGATGCGCAGGGGCTCTACGTGTACGTGGCCGCCAATGGCAAGGCTGCGCTCAAGCACATTGCGGCCGAGACTGCGCAGGACGGCCGCTGGATCGTCACCGAAGGGCTTGCCGATGGTGATCAGATCGCCATGAGCAATATCCAGAAGCTGCGTCCGGACATCGCCGTGAAGGCCACGCCGTGGCAGGACCCGGGCGCTGGCGCCACGGCACCCATCGCCGCGCATTGACGCCCGCGACCCGCACGTCGGCATCGTGCCGCGCGCACCGAGGCTTGGCACCCAACGCGCAACCGGATCAATTCAAGGCTCCGAGCTTGCAAGGAATTTCCCATGTCACAGTTCTTCATCGATCGCCCGGTGTTCGCCTGGGTCATCGCGATCCTGATCACACTCGGTGGCGTGCTGTCCGTGCGCAGCCTGGGCATCGAGTCGTACCCGTCGATCGCTCCCCCGCAGGTGGTGATTTCGACGAGTTACCCGGGCGCCGATGCGGCCACCGTCGAGAAATCGGTGACCCAGGTGATCGAGCAGCAACTCACCGGCATCGACCGCCTCGCCTACTTCAGCGCCAATTCCGGCTCGGACGGCTCCGCCTCGATCACGCTCACCTTCGAACCGGGCACGGATGCCGACACCGCCCAGGTGCAGACCCAGAACAAGGTCGCGCTGGCGACGCCGCGCTTGCCCAATGAGGTGGTCGAGCAGGGAATCGTCGTCGCCAAGCAGAATCCGGACTTCTTGCTGATCGGCATGCTGCGCTCGGAGACTGGCAGTCTCGATTCGGCGGCCCTCAACAACCTCGCCGCCGCTGATGTGGTGCCGCAAATCCAGCGTGTACCCGGCGTCGGTGGCGTGCGCCAGTTCGGTTCCGAGTATGCGATGCGCATCTGGCTCGACGCCGACAAGCTGCATGGCTACAACCTCTCGGCAGCCCAGGCGCTGGCGGCAGTGCGTGCGCAGAACATCCAGGTCGCCACCGGTTCGCTTGGCGCGCAACCTGCGGTGCCTGGCAACGGTTTCTCGGCCACGGTCACCGCCGAAGGCCGCTTCACCTCGCCCGCCCAGTTCGAAGACATCATTCTGCGCGCGAACAACGACGGCACCACGGTGCGACTCAGGGATGTCGCCCGGGTCGAACTGGGACCCTCCTCTTACGGCAGTTCGGTTGCCTACAACGGCCAGCCTGTGGCCGGCTTTGCCGTGCAGCTCCAGACCGGCGCCAATGCGCTCAGCGTTGCCGAAGCCGTCAAGGCACGACTGGCCGAGCTTTCGACCAGCTTTCCGCAAGGGGTGACATGGTTTGTCCCCTACGACACCACGCCATTCATCGTCTTTTCGATCCGCGAAGTGGTCAAGACGCTTGGCGAAGCGGTGGTTCTGGTGTTTCTGGTGATGTTGTTGTTCCTGCAGAACCTGCGCATGACCACGATTGCGCTGCTGGTGGTGCCGGTGGCCCTGATGGGCGGCTTCCTCGGTTTATGGCTGGCCGGATTCACGATCAACCAGCTCACCCTGTTCGGCATGGTGCTGGTGATCGGCATCGTCGTCGATGATGCGATCGTGGTGATCGAAAACGTCGAACGCATCATGGATGAGGAAGGCCTTGGTCCCAAGGAGGCAACGCGCAAGGCGATGGGCCAGATCTCCGGCGCGGTGGTCGCCATTGCCGTGGTGCTGATGGCGGTATTCATTCCCAGCGCCTTGCAGGCCGGCTCGGTCGGCGTGATCTTCCGCCAGTTCTGCGTGACGATTGCCCTGTCGACCGCGTTCTCGGCCTTCCTCGCCCTGGTCTTCACGCCGGCGCTGTGCGCGTCCATGCTCAAGCCCGTGCACGAGGCCGACAAGAACGCCTTCTTCCGCGCCTTCAATCGCGGGTTCGAACGTCTGCGCAACGCCTACCTGGGCCACACCCTTGCCGCCATCCGCCATGCACCGCGCTGGCTCGCCGCCTTCCTCGTCGTGACCGTGCTGTGCGGCTTCATGTTCACCCGCATCCCCTCGAGTTTCGTACCCGAGGAAGATCAGGGTTCGATCATGGGCGTCGTGCAACTGCCCGCCGGAGCGAGCATGGAGCGCACCCGCCAGACCATGGCAAAAATCACTGAACTCGTACTCGCCAACAAGGCGACCCAGGGCGTGATCGCAGTGACCGGGTTCAGCTTCATGGGCAATGGCGAGAATACCGGCATGGCCTTCATCCGCCTCAAGCCCTGGGCCGAGCGGACCCGCCACGAGCAAGTCGCCACCGAAGTCATCAAGCAGCTCAACCGGACCTTGTCTGAAAACATCAAGGACGCCACCGTCAACGTGCTCAATCAGCCGACCATCCGCGGCCTTGGCCGCTTTGCCGGCTTCGACATGTATCTGGAAGATCGTGGCGGCCGCGGCCACGAGGCGCTTGCGCAGGCGCAGGACGTGTTGCTGGCCAAGGCCGGTGAGCGCAAGGACCTGCTGACCGGCGTACGCGCGAATTCCCTGCCGCCCACGCCGCAACTGGAGATGCACGTCGACCGGGTGCAGGCGCAGTCGATGGGCCTGTCACTTGGCGAGGTCTACACCGCAATTCAGCTCATGCTGGCGCCCGTTTACGCCAACGATTTCTTCAATCAGGGCCGCGTGCAGCGCGTGACGATGCAGGCCGATGCGCCATTTCGCATGGGGCCCGATGCCTTGACGCGCTTTTTCGTGCCCAGCGCCACCCATTCCGAAACCATCACCGCGAACGGCACCAGCACCACCCTGCCGGCAATGATCCCGCTGTCCAACGTGGTGAGCGCCCACTGGAAAATGGCGCCGCCGACCCTGGCGCGCTACAACGGCTATCCGGCCGTGCAGATCAATGGCAACCCGGCTGCCGGACGCAGTTCAGGCGATGCAATGACGGCCATGCAGGACATTGTCGCCAAGGACCTGCCGCAGGGCTTCGGCTACGACTGGACCGGCCAATCGCTGCAGGAGATCATCTCCGGCAACCAGGCGCCGATCCTCTACACCCTGTCGCTGCTGGTGGTGTTCCTGTGCCTGGCCGCACTGTATGAAAGCTGGTCGATCCCGGTCTCGGTGTTGCTGGCTGTGCCCTTGGGCGTGTTTGGTGCCTTGCTGGCGACGATGGCGCGCGGCCTCACCAACGACGTCTACTTCAAGATCGGCATCATCACGATCATCGGTCTGGCGGCGAAGAACGCCATCCTAATCATCGAATTCGCGGTCGCCGAACAGCGTGCCGGCCGACCACTCGGCGGTGCCGTCATCGATGCCGCACGCATGCGCATGCGGCCGATCCTGATGACCTCGCTGGCCTTCATCTTCGGCTGTTTCCCGCTCGCGATCTCGAGCGGTGCCGGCGCCAACTCGCGCCATGCGATCGGTACCGGCGTGGTCGGCGGCATGCTGTTCGCGACGGTACTCGGCCTGCTCTTCATCCCGGTGTTCTACGTTGCGGTGCGTCGCCTGCTTGGAGACAAGATGGAGCCGATCGAAGAAACCCGCGCCGCGCTGTTGGCCAATCAGGGACGACAGAAATGAAGCGCGCCCCGCCCGCGCGCGTCCCCCGGCGCGCGTCGGAATGGCGGGTCTTGGCGGCAGGACTGATGCTGCTGTCCACAGCCACAGCCACAGCCGCCACCGACCACGCGCCCGCGCCGTGGCAGTTTGGGCGCGACAGCAATCCCTTCGTCGCCGCAGGCGGCTTGCCGTTCGCACCGCCGACGACTCGCGCCGACGGCGGGTGGCATCTCGACGCCGTGCTTGCTGCCAGCAACACCGAGATCGGGATCAGCCGTGGCGATGAGCAATTGCGCTACGACATGGAAATCCACGAGCTGCGGCTCGCGGTGTCGCACAGTTTCGGCGAACGCTGGGTCGCGCGTGCAAGTACTGCGCTGGTGCGATTCGATCAAGGCTTTCTCGACGGCTTCGTCGAGGACTTCCACCGTATCTTCGGCTTCGACAATGGCGATCGCGGCAGGCTACCGGGCAATGGCCACACGATCCGCTACAGCGATTCCGAAGGCCACGCGGTGGAACTCGCGCGCGCGCGTTCCGGGCTTGCCCCGCTTTTGCTCGATCTGGCATGGCGCGCACCCGGCGAGGGCAGCGAGTGGCTGCTCGGCGGCACCCTCAAGATTCCGACCTCGCATGTCTCGCCACTGATCGATGATCGCGCCACCGATCTCAGCCTGTGGACCGCGCTGCAATCGACCAGCGCCACGCGCTGGCGCTGGGGCGCACGTGCCGGTGTGTGGTTCCGTGGCGAAGGCGATCTGCTCGACGGGCGTCGCAAGGATCAGGTGCCCTTCGTCGATGGCGTGCTCGGATTCCAAATCACACCGCAATGGGACGTGGCGGCGCAGTACCAGTGGCACGGCGCGCCTTACGACTCGGCGATCTCGCTGCTGCGCTCGGCCGGGACGCTGACCCTGTCGAGCGCTTGGCATGCAGACAGCGGCTGGAGTCTGCGCGCCGGCCTGGTCGAGGACCTGCCAGCGCGACATGCCCAGGACGTGACCTTCTTCGTCGGCTTATCGCGCTGATCCGACGCGGCTACAATCGCAGGATTGAACCGCAGATCACTTCCCCATGAGCACCAACGAACAAGCTCTGCTCGACAAGACCTGGTTCTATCGCTTCCGGCTGCCCAGCGGCCGTGTCACGCCGACCTACGACGATGGCGCACTCGATGCGATCCACGATACCCGGCGCGCGATGCTGCACGACATCGTGCGCGCCCGTTTCGGCGACTCGCTGGCCGGGCGCAAGGCGATCGACATCGCCTGCCATCAAGGCTGGTTCTCGACCCAACTGCTCGAGTGGGGTGCGGACGCGGTACTCGCGGTCGATGCGCGCGCCGAACACATTGCCGATGTCGAACTGGTGCGCAGCGCACTGGACCTGTCGAAACTGCAAACGCTGCGCAGCGACGTGCACGCGCTCGACACCACCGGCCTCGGCCAATTCGACCTCGTGCTCATGCTCGGCCTGATCTATCACCTGGAAAACCCGATCGGTGCCTTGCGCCAGGCGCGCGCGCTCACCCGCCACCTGTGCGTGGTCGAGACCCAGGTCGTGCCCGGCATGAGCGGCATGGTCGACTACGGCAGCTACCGCTTCGTGCGGCCGCTCAAGGGTTCGTTCGGGATCATCGACGAAACCGACGACACGCACGGCCCCGAGGCAAGCACCACCGGCATCTGTCTGGTGCCCAGCCTCGAAGCCCTGTTCTGGATCCTGCGCAAGGTCGGTTTCTCGCGAGTCGAACTGGTATCACCACCCGCCGATGCCTACGAGCAGCTTGCCCACGGCAAGCGCGTGATGGTGGCTGCCTACGTCGACTGAGCCAGTAGCAGGCTACCTCGCGCGTCGATGGGCCTGCACAAACTGTGGTGCAGGCCAACATTGCCAAGGCGGGCAATCGCGTAGGATCGCGCCGACACGACATGGAGCGCCGCTATGATCCGCCGCATCCCCCTGCTCGGCTGCACCTTCGCCCTCGCACTGACCGCGGTTGCGCCACTCAAGGCAGCGATCACGATCGATCTGTCCTTCGTCAACCAGAGCTCGCCCGAATACCTGCGCTTCAAGGACTTCGTCGACGCCGCGGTCGGTGGCAATCCCGGTTACGCGTTCTCGGCAGCTGACGCCGCCTGGATGTTCAAGCTCACCGGTCAGGCCCAATACGCCAACCTCGCGGTGCAGATGGTCGAGGCCCAGGTCAGCGCGGCTGAAACCGCGATCGCCGGCGGCGGCCGCCCCGAAATCTCGGGCGACCAGTACCTCGAAGTCGGGCCGATGATCGAGGACCTCGCGCTCACCTACGACTGGTGCGCGGCCTACGTGACGCCCTCGCAAAGGACACGCTGGGCCAACTACGCGCAGCAGGCGGTATGGAACGTGTGGAATCACGCTTCCGCATCCTGGGGCGGCAACCCGTTCCCGTGGGCAGGCTGGGGCGTGGATGATCCCGCCAACAACTATCACTACAGCTTCCTGCGCGCGACGATGTACTGGGGCCTGGCATCGAACAATGCCACATGGATCAACCTGCTGCAGAACGACAAGTGGCCCGAGCAGCTCGCCTACACCGCAACGCTCACCGGCGGTGGCAGCGAGGAAGGCACCGGCTATGGCCTGTCACACGGCACCTTGTTCGAGATCTATCACGTCTGGAAGGACTCGACCGGCCAGGACATTGCCAACAGCAATGCCCACGTGAGCGACAGTATCGAGTGGTGGATTCACGCCACCGTACCGACGCTCGATCGCGTCGCCGCGATCGGTGACCAGGCGCGCGTGTCCGAGCCGGTCATCTACGATTATCACCGCAAGCTCATGCTGCACGCCCGCAGCGCTTCCAGCGATGCCGCGGCACGCGATGATGCCTCGTGGTGGCTGCACGCGATCGCCAATCAAGACATGGAGAGCGGTTTCAACTATCGCCACAACCTGCAGCCTGCCGGCCCCGGTGGCACGCCGCCAGCCTCACTCGTCTACCACGGTGACGGTACCGGACAGTTGTTCGCGCGCACCGGATGGGATACCGGCGCGATGTGGCTCAATTTCACCGCCGGGCCATTCGAGCAGAGCCACGCGCATCAGGACCAGGGCAACTTCACCCTGTTCGAAGGTGATTGGCTCGCGGTGACCGAAAACATCTGGACCCACAGCGGCATCGTGCAGGAAACCGACGTGCACAACGTGCTGCGCTTCGTGAACAACGGCGCCGTGGTACCCCAGGTGAGATCAACCCTCTCGACCATGACCGTGACGCCCGGCAGCGGCGGCGCCGTGCACGCGGTCGCCAACCTCACGCCCGCCTACAACGGCAATCCGGCGGTCGGCTCCTGGCTGCGCACGATCGACTTCGGTGGTCGCAAGCTCACCGTCAGCGATGCCTTCACGCTTGGCGCCGGCACGCAGGCGATCTTCCAGGTCAACACGCCAGTGCAGCCCGTGATCAACGGGCTGACCGCCACCGCGGGCACCCTCAAGATCCGCGTGATCTCACCGGCCAATGCCACGCTCAGCGCGCTCGACTGGACCACGCAAAGCGGGGGCGGGGAAACCTACAACCGCGGCTGGCGCCTGGACGTGAGCGGTGGCAGCAACGCCTATGTGGTCGAGTTCAGCACCGGCGACACGATCTTCGCCAACGGTTTCGACGCCTGACGCTGCGGCTGGAACGCCCATTCATCACGCAACACGCGTAGGCGCAACGGGAATCGGCTGCCTGCACTCATCGAACGACTAAGTAGCGCCAGTCAGAATGTAATCGTCGGGCACGCGTCCGGCGACTCGAATCCGTCGGCGAACACAGGGCCGTCGCGGAATTGCCGAAACACCGGGTACAGCGTCTCAATTGTCATCGCGTTGTGGCGTTGGTTCGCAATGCCGGTCGGGTTTGGCCCGAAGAAAACGTTCGGTTTGGAGAAGTGGAGAATCTGCGGGATGCCGGCGGGACGGGAGACTGACATCACCGTCTCGAAAGCGCCGCTGACGAAGTGCCCGAACGAATGCACGAAGGAAGCTTGAGCCGGTGCAGGAGCATGCGCTGGATCATGCTCACCGCCGAGGTTGTGCCCGAACTCGTGTGCGAACGCGTCGGTGGCGATTGCGCAGTCTTGCGCCACGATGTTGTAGGCGAAGGCGTTGAACTGCGCCCCCACATCGCAGCCCGCCGTCGGCGGGAAGGTGCACCCCGGCCGTTGAACGAAAGCGACGCCACAGGCTCCGAGGGTGGCGAAGTTCTCGGTGACCACGCTGACCACATCGGCGCGAACAGCGTTCCGAAGTGCGGCGATGACCGGGCTCGCCTGTGCGTCGTTTCGCGAGTCGTTCGGGAATCCGTTAGGAAGCGGGAATCCGACAATGCGCATCACCGTGACGTTGCCGAGGCTCGTGGTGTTTTGGCTGTTGGCGAACGCCGTGTTCGCATCGACCACGGCCTAGTCGATGATGGCGCGGATCGCGGCGTTATCCGCCGCCTGCGTGCATTGTCCGGCAGGTCCGCCGGCCGCAACGCGCGCTTCTTCAGTGTAGAGCACCAGCATGTCGATATCGTTCGGTCCGGATGCCGCCTTGGTCAGCGGCCCAGCGGGCAGGAACGATGCCGCAGACGATTTCGAGCTCGCCGCGCTTGCCGGCGCCTGGGCATTGTTCCCGGCCGAATCATCTACTGGATAGGCGGTCTCGTTCAGCTCCACGGTGTAATTGGTGGTGATCTCGAAGCGACCGACGGGGCCGTCGAGGATGCCAGCCACACGCCCTTGTCGAAACGTCAGCCGCAGATTGTGACCGTTGCCGGTGCCCGTCCAGGTGTAGGCGAAAGCGCTTGGCGGCGCGCCCGGAGTGGGCGATTGATCGACCGGCGAGAAGCCGAGGCGGCGAATGAACTGCTCGCGCTGCACCGTGACATTGAGTGCGCCGGCGGGTCGCGGAATGCTGATCGTGATGGTTTGCGGATTGGTTTTGAGACCGTCGTGGTTGATCGTGGAGGCGTAGACGGCGAGCCCGGTCGGTGGCGGCATCACGTCGGGCGACGGTGGATCGATGCTGGCGAAGAGCGCTTCTTGCGCAGTGCTGAGACACGGGCTCGCAAGGAGCCAGAAAAGAACGATTCGTTTCAGCATCACGCTCTCCCTCGTTGATTCGACCACGCAATCAGCAGCGCGCCTAGCGCGAGCATCCAGAGCCCCAGGCGCGATGTGCTGGGTATGGAGACCGCCGCAAACCCGAATACGGTCGTACTTCTGTTGTTGGCTGGATTCGGATCAGTGTCGAGTCGGCTGCTGGCGCGCCATGTTGCTTCGGTGGTCGTGGTCTGGCTGAGGTCGATGTACGCATCCACGGTGCATGACCGAGACTCCCCTACCTGGAGGCGGGGAAAATAGACAACTTCGATGAAGCCCTCTCGATCACCTGGGATGGGGTCGTAGTTGATGAACTCGAACGGGCACGCAACGGGGTCTTGTGAGTAGACAAGCAACGGGATTCGATACGCATCGTTCACGCGGATGATGCTGGATACGCTGACAGGCGGGAAGACGGAATTCCCAGGAACGTCCGCACCCGCAATATCCGGACCGAGGTTCGTGACGGTGAACGTGATTTGTGCGGTTTGACCGGGGAAGTACGGGCCAGCCGGAGAGACTGCCGTCGTGAGAGCGAGATCGACTTGCCCTGCTCTGGCCGCTGCGGCGGCGACCAGAAACAGGACACCCAAACCGACGCGCAGCCAAGCCATGCGCGCTTGGCGCGCAGGCTCACGGCGTCGGGCGGGCTTAGTAGGCATCACTCCGCCATGCTTTGACGCCGTAACCGCCGCCAAGAATTGCCAGCAGCACGCTGGCCTTGGTGTACCAGGCAGCCCACCACACCATGGTGCGGTCGGTTCCAGGGAGTACGTCGAGCGACAGCGAGTAAAGCAGTTCCTTGCTCGCCCGGTGATCCAGCGCAGGGCACCAGCACATCCACGGCGTAGCGAGCGCGAGAGGCAGCAGGCTGCCGAGTGGAATGTTTGGACCTTTCAGCAAGCCGACAATGGCGGCTGTCCAAACGAGCATGTATGCGAGCACCCGCGCGCCGGTATCCATATCGAGACCGGCGGAGGTTGAGAACTTCCAGATGACGATGAAGACGGCAGCGGCGCCGCCGATGACGATGGCTGCTGCGGTGTTGTCTGGGCTTTCGCGACTCATCGCATCTCTGCCGTGTGCTGCTACTCGAAGATGGTTGCCAGGTTAGCCATAACCTCTTCAATGATCCTGGCCGGAACCGCCTCCAGGCGCCTGGCCATGCGGGCCAGCAAATCGAGGGCGCGCAGCTGATCGCAGCGAATCACGCCCGTGGTCTGGGTGCCCGTTCCCATCAGCGAAGCCGCAAAACCGGCAGTTCGCGCAAAGTTGCCGCCAGCCGTTATCGGCAACACGAAGGGAACGCGGGTCAGACGATTGAACGCCACCAGCGAGATGACCAGAACCGGGCGCGTGTCCTGCTGCTCGTGTCCCTTGGACGGATCGAGGGAGACGAGATAGATATCCCCGCGATCCATCACAATAGTTCGCTGCCGACCGATGGAGCATCGAGCCATTGCCGATCTTCGGCCGACACGGGCGCCGTTGCATCGCATTGGGCCAGCAGCTCGTCGAGCGTCTAACGCGGCCGTTGCGGTTCGACGACCAGACGGCCTCCATCGACGCCGAAACAGACGACTCCAGCGGCGTCGCCCCAAGCTGCGCAAGGTCGCGGGCTCCGAGCCAGCGGTGTCCGGTCCTGCTCCGGCGCCCGCTCAGCGCACGCCGGTTTCGTTGCGCGCAATCACCAGACGCTGGATCTCGCTGGTGCCTTCGTAGATCTCGGTGATCTTGGCATCGCGGAAGTAGCGCTCCAGCGGCATTTCCTTCGAATAACCCATGCCGCCATGGATCTGCACTGCGGCGTGGGTGATGAACATCGCCGCTTCCGAAGCGAACAGCTTGGCCACCGAGGCCTCGGTGCCGAACCGTCCGCCACTGCGCTCGGCTTCCATCTTGGCGAACGCCGCGCGCAGCACCAGCAGGGTCGCCGCATCGAGCCGGCATTTCATGTCGGCGATGCGCGCCTGGATCATCTGGAACGAACCGATCGGATGACCGAATGCCTTGCGCTCGCGTACCCAGGCCAGGCTCGCCTCATAAGCCGCACGCGACAAACCGACGGCTTGCGAGGCGATGCCGATACGCCCTGCATCGAGCACGCTCATCGCGATCGCAAAGCCCTTGCCTTCCGCGCCGAGCAGGTCGCTGGCCGGGCAGACGTAATCGCTGAACTCGATCTCGCAGGTTGCGGAGGCGCGAATGCCGAGCTTGGGTTCGCTCTTGCCGGCGTGGAAGCCGGGACGCTGGGTGTCGATGATGAAGGCCGACACGCCCTTGGCGCCCACGCCGGGCGTGGTGATCGCAAACAGCACGATGTAGCGCGCGACCGGGCCCGAGGTGATCCAGCTCTTCTTGCCGTTGATGACCCAGTCACCATTGGCATTGCGGGTCGCTCGCGTGTGCATCGCCGAGGCATCCGAGCCGGACTGCGGCTCCGTCAGCGCATAGGCGCCGATCGCCTCGCCGCTGGCAATCGCGCGCACGTACTTCTGCTTCTGCTCCTCGTTGCCGTACTTGAGGATGCCGTTGCAGTAGAGCGAATTGTTGACCGACATGATCGTTGAGTGCGCGCAATCGGCCGCGGCGATCTCGATCATCGCCAACGCATAGGCGATCGTGTCCATGCCGGCACCGCCGTACTCGTGCGGCACCTCGATGCCCATCAGGCCGAGCTGGCCCATCTCGCGGATGTTGTCGAGTGGGAACTCGCCCCTGGCGTCGAGCTCGGCGGCACTGGGCGCAATGCGCTTTTGCGCAAAGTCGCGCGCGATGGACTGGATCGAAAGCTGGTCTTCGGTGGGCTTGAAGTCCATGGACGGTTCCCTGCAGGCGAAAGAATCCGCCAATTCTAGGGCATCAGCGCGAGGCCCGGGCTTGCCGCCACGCCAGCCGCCGACGCAGGCATGCTGCCGTCAGCCCCGTCATCCAGTCTGCGCTGGACATGCTCGTGAGCGCTGCGTTGCGCATGCGGGCGGCGCGAGACCGGCCTGGCCCGCGAAGCTGCGTGCCTGCGCACTGTGCGAAGATGGGTGGCGACACGCGTGGATGAGCCCGGATGATCAAGCTGCTCGCGCTGACATGGATCGGTTTCTCGCTGGTGGCCGCGCCGCTGCTGGCCTCGCTGACAATGACCGTGCATCGCGATGCGCAACTGGCGCCGCTGTCCCGCATCGCCGGCCTGGTCCTGCTCGCGGCGCTGTTCCTGTTGCAGGCGGCTCACGCCGATTGGCTCATGCGGGCCGGGCCCTGGAGCGGCTCGACCGCCTATGTCCTCGTGCTGTTCCTTGCCGCCTCCTCGTTCTTCCTGTTCTTCCGCGGCGCACTCTCACCCGCAGCATTGCATTGCGCGTGGCTGATCGCGCTGTGCGCGCCCCTGCTCGCGGCATTCGTGCTGCCCGCGGCCATCGCGATCCCGCTCGCCTTCGTCGGCGGGACCGCATTTGCGTTTCGCCTGGCGCTGCTTGCCCACAAGCTGCGTGCGCAGCGGACCAATTTTCAGCTCGAGCGCGGCGTGTTCGCGGCGCAAGCCCTGATTGCGCTCGCGATGTTGCTGGTCGGCCTCGCCTCACCCTGGCTCGGACTCGACGTGTTCTACCGCGCCTATGCGATCCTCATCGGCGTGGGCTTGTGCGGCGCCTTGTATCTGTTGCTGCGCTTTCCCGACCTGCCGACCAAGGCCGCCGAAGCGGTCGCCGCGACCTATGCGGTATCCACGCTCGGCAAGGTCGACGTCGAGGCGACCGTGGCCCGGCTCGGGCGATTGATGGACGAGGAGCGCGTCTATCTGGATGAAAACCTCAGCCTGGGCAGTCTGGCCGCACGCATCGGCCTGTCGACGCATCAGTTGTCGGAACTGGTGAACCGCCAGTTCGGCTGCGGTTTTTCACGCTACGTGCGCGGCCATCGGGTCGAGGCGGCCAAACGCATGTTGCTGGATGAACCCGACGCTTCGGTGCTCTCGGTCGGCTTGGCGGTCGGCTTCAGCTCGCAATCGAACTTCTACACTGCCTTCCGCGAGCTCACCGGCGAAGTTCCCGGCAGCTATCGCGCGCGCTGCCAGCAGGCCGGCAAGGCCGTGCCCTGAGCGACAGCTCGATGCCTGCGACCCGCACAATGCGTCGAAATGATCTTTTGACAGCCGCGCAACCCATTGATTGTCTTGAACGCGATTCGATAGTTGTTCCTGCCTGATCAATCCGGAAGACCGCGCCCCTCTGACCCGCCCAGGATCGCTCCAACCACAGAAGGGTGCGGCGAACATGGCGAGCATGACGGTGTATTTCGACGGGCTGTGCCCGGTGTGCAGGCGCGAGGTCGCGCTCTATCAACGCCTGGTCCGCGCCGATCGGGTGGCATGGCGGGACCTGGCCGGTGATCCGCACGCGCTGGCGGGCGAGAGTTTCGATACAGCCACCGCGCTGGAACTCCTGCATGTGCGCGACCGCGAAGGCCGCCTGCACATCGGCCTGCCGGCACATCTGGTGATGTGGGACGAGCTGCCCGTGCTCAAGTGGCTCGCTGCGCTCTTGCGGCGCTATCCACGACTGCGGCGCGCATTCGAGCGACGCTATCTGGCCTTCACGGCGCGCCGACCCGGGCTGCGGCGTCGCACCAGCGGTTCCGGCCATGCGTGATCCGCGTCATGCCGACATCCGCTGGCAAGATCTGGTCGTCTTGAGCCGACTGGAAATCTGCCGCGAACTGGCCATGCCCTTGCTTGCCCTCGCGCTCGCGCTGCTGGCCGGCACTGCCGGGTTTCTGGGGATCACGGTCCTGGCCAGCTTCACGCTGTTCATGCTGGGGCTGCGCGTCACCCATGGCGCGTTCCATCGCAGCATCGGCCTGCGCGGCACCCCGAACGATCTGGCGATGTTCACGCTCAGCGCCCTGCTCGGCGGCTCGATGCATGCGATCGAGGTCACCCATCTGCGCCATCATCGGGATTGCCTGGGCGCCGATGACGTCGAAGGTCATATCGCCGCGCACGGATTCTGGCGCGCCCTGCTCGACAGCCCGCGCTATCCGCTGGCGATCCATCGTGCCGGTTGGAAACATGCAACGCCTCGTCAGCGCCGCTGGATCGCGGCCGAGCTGCTCATCGCGGCCTGCATCCATCTGGCGCTCTGGTTGTTCGGCACACAGGCGCTGCGGATGATCGCGCTCTCGCTGTATGTCGCCAATGCGCTCGCGGCGATGCCGGGCATCTGGTGCGTCCATCACGGCGGCCATCACAATCCCGCGGCGCGCATGCGCAGCACGCGTTCGCGCTGGATCGCGCGGCTCACCGCGAACATGTTCCATCACGCCGAACATCACGCCTTCCCCGCGGTGCCGACCTGCCACCTGCCCCAGCTCGCACAGCGCTTCGATCGGGCGGATGCCACGCCACCGCCGATTCTCAATCTCGGCATGCGCGGTCGAGCTGCAGCAAGCGACTGAAACCGCAGGGTTCGCCGAGCAGGCGCTGGGCGAGGATTCATGACAGCAGCTTCGGCTGATCAAAGGCGCGCGCCCGGATCACGCGCCTTTCATGCGCGCATGTGGTCGCGACTCCCGTCGCGCCTACTCTGCAAGGCATGCGGTCGCGACTACCGTCGCTCTTACAGCGCTTTTGAGCGGCGTCTGTACGGCATGTGGTCGCGACTGCCGTCGCTCCTACATCGTTCCTACGCGGCTGCGGCAGCGCCCAAGCGTCAGTCCTGCAGGCGACTGAAATCGCAGGGTTTTCCAGGCAGACGCTGGTCGAGAATCCACGGCAGCAGCGCGGGTTCGTCGTAGGCGCGCGCCCAGATCACGTGCTTTTCGCGCGGGTATTCGGTGTAGCGCGGGCTGCCGCCCATCTCCCGCAGCGCGCGCACGACCGCACGTGAGCCGACCATCGCACCGTTGTAGCCGGTCTCGACATCGGTGTCGTTGTCCTCGCTGCCGTG
>NZ_JAHCAP010000009.1 GCF_019634815.1 Dokdonella sp.
ACTTCCTGCATGTGCTTGCGGCCTCGCCGGTGCGGGCGTAGCGTGCCGCTCGCAGGGGCAGAAAGGAACCGGAGGTGCGACATGTGCGCATTCGGCAAGACCTTGTTCAGCGCTTCGCTCGCGCTCTGTCCCGAGGCGGCGGGTGCGGTCGATGAATACCGACTCGATGATGGCATCAAGGAATCGGGCATCGGTGTGCAAAGCCCGAGCGCCAATTCCTTCGCCTGGCTCAACCGTTTCGTCGTGCAGCCCAACCACGAGACGATCACGGCAGTGCGCCTCGCATTCGGCGCGGGCCTCGCCCAGCCCAACATTGCCAACGGGCAGCCGGTGACGGTGTATTTGTGGGATGACATCAGTCAGGATGGCAATCCTTCCGACGCCTGGGTGATTGCATCGGCCATCGGCACCGTGCAGGGCAGCGGCACCAATGCCTACACCACGATCGCCTTCTCGCCGCCGGTGACCCTGCAGGTGGGGCGGAAATTCTTCGCTGGCGCGATCATCAACTACAACGGTCAGGTTTTGGTCGGCAGCCTCGATACTGACGGTACGGATGACGCGCTGCCGTGGCCAGCTGCGTTGCACAGCTTCGTCGCTTCCAGCGACAACGGCACGCCGGTCGATCCCAACGACCTGGACATGGCGCAGGGGCCGGTCGCCAGCGTGAGTTCGGCGATCTTCGGCGGCAGTGCCGATGCAACCTGGATGATCCGGCTCAATGCTCCGCCGCCCAACACGGCTCAGCTCGACATCGCCCCGAATCCGCTCGACTTCGGCAACGTGGTCGTGGGGACGAACTTCGGCCCCTTGCTCGTGATGCTGCGCAGCGTCGGCACCGCAACGCTCGATGTGACGTCAATCTCCGCGCCGGTGCTGCCATTCTGGGCGCCACCCCCCGGGAGCGGCCTTTGCCCGCCGCCGCCCTTCAGCCTTGCGCCTGGCGCGCAGTGCGCAGTCCATTACAGCATCGGCCCAACCGCGCTTGGTCCGGCCGCGGATGTTGTCGACATCGTGAGCAACGCGCCATCCTCACCCGACACCTTGGCGCTGCAGGGCATGGGCATTTCCGGCCCGGCACCGCAGCCGACGATCACTCCCGCCAGCATCGATCTGGGTGAGGTCGATGTCGGCGACACGTCACTGGACATACCCATCACGATCGGCAACTTCGGTACTGCGGATTGGATCGTCCATGGTTTCCAAGTGACCAATCCGAGCTTGCCCGCCTCACCCTTTGTCGTGGACACGCTCAGCTGCCCACCGTTGCCCATCATCCTCGTTCCCGGAGGTGCTTGTGACCTGGTCGCGAGATTCCAGCCCTACGATCATGGAGCATCGGCACGCACGTACGAACTGGTCGGCAACACGCCGCCCGGAAGCGTTTTGCTCACTTTGAAGGGGAAGGGCATGCTGTTCGGCGACGGTTTCGAGGTGCCATGACGGCACGCTGGATGGAGATGTCAGACAAGTCGTGGCTGGGCGCCGTGCTCGGTTTGCTGGCGCCCGTGATTGCCGCCGGCTGCGAGCGTCCCGGTGACACGATTTTCGGCAGCGGCTTCGAGCGGCCGCCGCTGCATGCCTGGTACGTCGCGCCCGGCGGAAATGATTTCGCCGACGGCAGCGCCGCGGCGCCGTGGAAGACGATCCAGCATGCGGTCGACATGGTCGTGGCAGGGGAAGCCATCTGCGTGCGCGAGGGCGTCTACAACGAGCTGGTAACGATCACGAAGTCAGGTTCGCCTGCAGCCGGCCCGATCGTGCTGCAGGCGGTGCCGGGTGATGTCGCCGTCATCGATGGCGCGGGCTTGCCGATCCCGAACGGCCAGAACGGCCTCGTCACGCTGATCGATGTCAGCCATGTGGTCGTGCAAGGCCTGGAACTGCGCAACTACACCACGACATCGACCAGCAAGGTACCGATCGGCCTGTACCTGACTGGCGCCGGGACGCAGATCCGCCTGCTGCGCAACCATATCCACGCCATCCGCAATAGCGGCAATGGTTGCGCCGCCAATGCCTTCGGACTCAAGGTCGATGGCACGCGCGCGCCGGCGTCGATCAACCAGCTCGTGATCGACGGCAACGACATCCACGATCTCGTGCTCGGCTGCAGCGAATCGTTCTCGCTGGATGGCAACGTCGAGCAGTGGACGATCAGCAACAACCTCGTGCATGACACCAACAACATCGGCATCGGCGCGATCGGCTTCGAGGGCGTGGCGCCCGACCCGGCATTCGATCAGGCACGTGACGGCGTGATCGCCGGCAACACGGTCTACAACATCTCTTCGTATGGCAATCCGGCCTACGGCAACGAATACGCTGCCGACGGCATCTATGTCGACGGCGGTACGCGCATCCTCATCGAGCACAATCGCGTGCACCATGTCGACCTGGGCATCGAGGTGGCGAGCGAGCACGCTGGCCGTACCAGCAGTGACGTGATTGTGCGCAACAACCTCGTCTACTTCGGCAATTCCGCCGGCATTTCGATCGGCGGCTATGCTGCCAACGTCGGCGGCAGCGAGCGCGTGAAGATTCTCGGCAACACCTTGCTGCGCAACGACCAGCAAGGCACCGGCTCGGGCGAGTTCCAGATCCAGTACCACTCCAATGACAACCTGTTCGCCAACAATCTGGTGTTCGCAGGCTCGGGCGGCGTGCTGGTGAGCGCCTACACCGGCGATACAAGTGCCCCCGCCGTGCTCGACCACAATCTCTACTGGTCCGACGCTGGCGCGAGTGCTTCGAGCTGGGTGTGGCTTGGCGTCGAATATGACAGCCTTGCGGCCTGGCGCAGCGGATCGACGCAGGATGCCCATTCGCCGTGGGCGAACCCTCTGATGATCGACCTTGCCATGCCACGACCATGCGTTGCGGCCGGCTCGCCTGCCATTGATGCCGGCGCCGACCCCGGCAATGGCTTGGCGGGCCTGCTCGACTTCGACGGCAATCCGCGCATCCGCGGCAACGCGATCGATATCGGCGCCTGCGAGCACTGAGAGCATGTGAAAGATTCTCCCGCCTGTCGGGAATACCGCCGAACGCCCTTGGCGACGGTGCGCTACGGCAGCGGAACACGGCAGCGGAACACGGCAGCGGAACACGGCAGCGGAGCAAGCCCCGCTCTACGACGCAACGGGGTCTTGTAGAGCCGAGCTCGCTCGGCTCGAAGCGCACGGCAGCGGAGCAGGCACGGGAGCGGAGCAAGCTCCGCTCTACGGGTGGTGGGTCTTGTTGAACCTGCCCCGCCAAAACGGACGCCAAGAAGCGATACTTTGATTGCAACTTGGAGGTTCCCATGCAACGTATTTCCCGTCGTCGCTTCACTGACGACTTCAAGGCCCAGGCGCTTGCCTTGGCGCAATCGGTTGGCCCGTCCAAAGCGGCTCGACAGCTGGACATGTCGTGCAAGACGCTCGAGAACTGGCTTGGTGCATCGCGTGCTGGACAGGCGCTGAGCTCGCCCTCACGCAAGCCTGTGAGCGATGTGGAGAGCGAGCTGGCGCGGCTGCGTGCGGAGAACGCCATGCTCAAGATGGAGCGTGAAATCCTAAAAAAAGCGACGGCGTTCTTTGCCAAGGAGTCCAAGTGAGGTACGCCTTCGTCGCTCGGGAACGGACTCACTATCCGCTGGTCGTTCTGTGCCGCGTGCTCAACGTGTCGACCTCCGGCTTCCATGATTACCTGCACCGTCTGCGCCACGATGCTGCCGATGCCGATGCGGACGTGCGTGCCGACCTGCGTACGATCCATGCCGGCAGTCGTGGCACCTATGGCCGGCCGCGCATGGTGCGGGCACTGCGTGCCTGTGCCCACGCCGTGGGCCACAAACGAGTGGCGCGGCTGATGCGCGAGGAAGGCTTGCAGGGCAAGATCAAGGGCCGCTACAGGCCGCGTACGACCCACAGCAAACACGCTCGGCCGGTGGCCGAGAATCGACTGAATCGGCAGTTTGCCGTGCACAGCCCAACGCCAGCCTGGGTGGGCGATATCACCTACATCCAAACCCGCGAAGGCTGGTTGTATCTGGCCACGGTCATCGATCTGCGCACCCGGCAGGTACTTGGCTACAGCTTGTCCGAGCGCATGCCAGACGATCTGGTGCAGCAAGCGTTCCAGAATGCCTTGTCCGCCTCGCCGGTCGGTGCGGGCGTGCTGTTCCATTCCGACCGCGGCAGCCAATATGCCAGCGGCGACTTTGGCAAGCTGTTGACCGCGCACGGTTTCGTGCCGAGCATGAGCCGTAAAGGCAACTGCTGGGACAACGCGGTTGCCGAAAGCTTCTTCGCCACACTCAAGAACGAGGAAGCAACCGGCGTATACCAATCGAAAGCCGCCGCATACGCAGCCATCGCCAGCTACATCCACGGCTTCTACAATTGCACCCGCCTGCATTCGTCACTGGGCTATGTCTCGCCCAACGACTACGCGAAAAAGCTGAAGCAGGCTGCCTGACCAGATGCTTTATGGCGTCCGTTCGCACGGGACAGGTTCATGTAGTGCCGAGCTTGCTCGGCTCGAAGCGCACGGCAGCGGAACAGGCACGGGGCGGAGCAAGCTCCGCTCTACGGGGTGATGGGTTTTGTGGAGCCGAGCATGCTCGGCTCGGATGCGGCAGTTGGCTCCGCGCCGCGTGTGCGTGCTGCGATTCCGACGGCGATCGACGCATGCTCTGGCACAATGGGCGGATGGTCCGCGCGCGTTCCACGCGCGGGCTCCCCGTCCATCGCCGATTGACGCCATGCCTGCCATCAATTCCAGATTCCGCAAATCCTTGCCCGGCACTTCGCTGGATTATTTTGACGCACGTGCCGCGGTCGAGGCGCTCAGGCCCGGGGCCTGGGCGGGGCTGCCGTACACCGCGCGCGTGCATGCCGAGAACATCGTGCGCTGCGCCGAGCCCGCGCGGGTCGACGCCTATCTGGGCCAGCTGATCGAGCGCAAGCGCGATCTGGATTTCCCGTGGTTTCCCGCGCGCGTGGTCTGCCACGACATCCTCGGCCAGACCGCGCTGGTCGATCTGGCGGGCTTGCGTGAAGCCATCGCCGCGCAGGGCGGCGATCCGGCCCAGGTCAATCCGGTGGTGCCGGTGCAGCTCATCGTCGACCACTCGCTCGCGGTGGAGGCGCCGGGTTTCGACAAGGACGCATTCGCGAAGAACCGCGCGATCGAGGATCGGCGCAACGCCGACCGCTTCGACTTCATCGAATGGTGCCGGCTGGCCTTCAACAATGTCGACGTGATCCCGGCCGGCAACGGCATCATGCACCAGATCAACCTGGAAAGAATGTCGCCGGTGATCTACGTCCGCGATGGCGTGGCTTTCCCGGATACCTGCGTCGGCACCGATTCGCACACGCCGCATGTGGATGCACTCGGCGTGATTGCGGTCGGCGTGGGTGGGCTCGAAGCCGAAAGCGTGATGCTCGGCAATCCCTCGTGGATGCGCCTGCCCGACATCATCGCGGTGGAGCTGGCCGGTAAGCCTGGCCCCGGCATTACCGCCACCGACGTGGTGCTGGCGCTGACCGAATTCCTGCGTGCGGCGAAGGTGGTCGGCGCCTATCTGGAGTTTCGTGGCGAAGGCGCGGCGGCGCTCACGATTGGTGACCGCGCGACGATTTCGAACATGGCGCCGGAATACGGCGCCACCGCGGCGATGTTCGCGATCGACGGCAACACCCTGGACTACCTGCGCCTGACCGGGCGCGACGCCGCGCAAGTGGCGCTGGTGGAGACCTATGCCAGGCACTGCGGGTTCTGGGCCGATGACCTGCGCGATGCGCAGTTCGAGCGCACGCTGCATTTCGATCTCTCGACGGTCGTGCGCAACCTCGCCGGCCCGAGCAACCCGCATCGTCGCCTGCCGGTGAGCGCATTGCACGAACGCGGAATTGCGGACGCGGCCAAGCTCGACGTCGCGCGCCGCGAAGAAGCGCAGGGCTTGATTCCCGACGGGGCGGTGATCATCGCGGCGATTACCAGCTGCACCAATACCAGCAACCCGCGCAATGTGATTGCCGCCGGCCTGCTGGCGCGCAATGCCAACGCGCGCGGACTGACCCGCAAGCCGTGGGTCAAGACCTCGCTTGCACCCGGCTCGAAGGCGGTGCAGCTGTATCTGGAAGAAGCCGGGCTGATGCCCGAACTCGAGCAACTCGGCTTCGGCATCGTCGGTTTTGCATGCACCACCTGCAACGGCATGAGCGGCGCGCTCGACCCGGTGATCCAGAAGGAAGTGATCGAACGCGACCTGTATGTCACCGCGGTGCTGTCCGGCAACCGCAATTTCGATGGCCGCATCCATCCCTACGCCAAGCAAGCCTTCCTCGCCTCGCCACCCTTGGTGATCGCCTACGCCATCGCCGGCACGGTGCGTTTCGATATCGAAAAAGACGTGCTCGGCCTCGACCACGACGGCCAGCCGGTGTGCCTGAAAGACCTCTGGCCGTCCGATGCCGAGATCGACGCCGTGGTCGCTGCCAGCGTCAAACCCGAGCAGTTCCGCAAGGTGTACGAGCCGATGTTTGCGGCGCGCGCCAAAGGCCACGCCAAGCCGCTGTACGACTGGCGGCCGATGAGCACCTACATCCGCAACCCGCCGTATTGGGAAGGCGCGCTGGCCGGCGCACGCACGCTGACCCACCTGCGCCCGCTCGCCGTGCTGGGTGACAACATCACCACCGATCATCTGTCGCCGTCGAACGCGATTCTGCCGAGCAGCGCGGCGGGCGAGTACCTCGCGCGCATGGGACTGCCCGAGGAAGACTTCAATTCCTACGCCACCCATCGCGGTGATCACCTCACCGCGCAGCGCGCGACCTTCGCCAACCCGAAACTCATCAACGAAATGGCGATCGTCGATGGGCAGGTGAAACAGGGTTCGCTGGCGCGCGTGGAGCCGGAGGGCAAGGTCATGCGCATGTGGGAGGCGATCGAAACCTACATGCAGCGCAAGCAGCCACTGATCATCATCGCCGGCGCCGATTACGGCCAAGGCAGCTCGCGCGACTGGGCCGCCAAGGGCGTGCGCCTGGCCGGTGTGGAGGCGATCGCGGCCGAGGGCTTCGAACGCATCCATCGCCAGAACCTGGTCGGCATGGGCGTGCTGCCGCTGCAATTCCAGCCCGGCACCACGCGCAAGACGCTGGCCATCGAAGGCACGGAAACCTTCAGCGTGCGCGGCACGCCGACGCCGGGCGGCACCTTGACGCTGGTGATCGAACGCAAGAATGGCGAGCAGGTCGACGTTCCCGTCATCTGCCGCCTGGATTCCGACGACGACGTGACCACCTACACCGCCGGCGGCATCCTGCCGCGGTTTTCGCAGGAGTTTTTGGCGACAAGCCAAGGGAACTGACATGAGATTCCCCCCGCAACGCAAAATCCCCGCCACCTACATGCGTGGTGGCACGTCCAAGGGCGTGTTCTTTCGATTGCAGGACTTGCCTGAGGCCGCGCGCATGCCCGGCGCGGCCCGCGACGCCTTGCTGTTGCGGGTGATCGGCTCGCCCGACCCCTACGGCAAACAGACCGACGGCATGGGTGGAGCGACCTCCAGCACGTCCAAGTGCGTGATCATCGCGCCGGCCTCGGTGCCCGACCACGATGTGGACTATTTGTACGGCCAGGTCAGCATCGACTCGGCTTTCGTCGACTGGTCGGGCAACTGCGGCAACCTCTCCACCGCCGTGGGCCCGTTCGCCATCGCCAATGGCTTCATCCCTGCCGATCGCATTCCCGACAACGGCACGGTGACGGTGCGGATCTGGCAGGCAAATATCGGCAAGACCATCCTCGCGCATGTGCCGATCACCGACGGACAAGTGCAGGAAACCGGCGAATTCGAAGTCGATGGCGTGACCTTCCCGGCGGCCGAGATCGTTCTCGAATTCATCGACCCGTCCGATGACGAGGGCGATGGCGGTTCGATGTTTCCGACCGGAAATCCAGTCGATGACCTCGACGTGCCCGGTCTCGGCACGTTCAAGGCCACGATGATCACAGCCGGCATTCCCACCGTGTTCGTCAACGCCGCCGATCTGGGCTACGACGGCACGGAATTGCAGCCGGCGATCAACGAGGACAAGGCCGCGCTGGCACGCCTGGAAGCGATCCGCGTCGCCGGCGCGCTGCGCATGGGCTTGATCGAGAAAGCGGAGCAAGCCGCGACCCGCCAGCACACGCCCAAGGTGGCGTTTGTTGCACCGGCGAGAGCCTATGTCTCGTCTGCCGGCAAGGCCGTCGCTTCCGGCGACATCGACCTCAACGTGCGTGCGATGTCGATGGGCAAACTGCACCACGCGATGATGGGCACGGCCTCGGTCGCGATCGCAACTGCCGCTGCGGTGCCGGGCACGCTGGTGAATCTCGCTGCCGGTGGCGGTGCGCGCGATGCGGTGCGCTTCGGACATCCATCGGGCACGCTGCGCGTGGGCGCGTCGGTGGCGCAGGTCGAAGGACAGTGGCAGGTGACGCGGGCGGTGATGAGCCGCTCGGCGCGTGTGCTCATGGAAGGCGCGGTGCGCGTGCCGGCAAATGTGTTCGACAAGGTTTGAGCGTGGCTCGAATGGTCTTCAGCCGACCCGGTGCAACACGAGCTCGAGCACGAACTTGGTGCCGAAGAAGGACAGCAGCAGCAAGACATAGCCGGCCAGTGCAAGATTGACCGCGCGGCGCCCGCGCCAGCCGCGCAGGCGCCGGCCCAGCAGCAGCACGCCGAACACCACCCAGGCAATGATCGACAGCACGGTCTTGTGGATCAGGTGCTGGGCGAACAGATTCTCGACGAACAGGATGCCGCTGAGCAGGGTCAGCGATAGCAGCGCAAAGCCGGTGGCAATCAATCGGAACAGCAGGGTCTCGGTGAGGGTGAGCGGCGGCAGCGCACGCAGCACGGCGCCGAAATGACGGTTGCGCAAGGCGCGCTCCTGCAGTGCGAGCAGCAGCGCCAGCACCACCGCGATCGACAGCACGCTGTAGGCGAGCAGGGCAAAGGTCGCATGCAGCTTGATTTGCCAGTCGAGCACCTGCGGGAAGGTCGGCGGAGCGAGATAGACATCGATCGCGAACAGAACCGCGGTCAGCGGGAACACGATCACGCCCAGCGCCGCGATCGGGCGCGACAGGTTGACCACCAGGGTCAGCGCCGAGACCACGCAGGCAACCAGCGACAGCGCGGCAAAGAAGTGCAGATCGAGCGCGCCGCGATGTGCTTCGAGCACCAGTGCGGCATGAATCAGCACCGCAATGGCTGCAAACGTCATCGGCACGCGGGTTGGCGTGGCCTCGTCCTGACGCAGCGAGCTGGCGAGAAAGCCGGCGGCGAGCAGGTAGAGCGCGATGGCGAACGGAGCGACGAGGGGCGCGTGCATGGCGCAAGTTTCGCATGCGCGCGCCGGCCGTACGAGTCGCAGTCTGGTCCGCCCGGCCCTCATGCGCGCTTGCGGCTACACTACGCGCCTTTCCAAGCCAGCATTGCCCACCATGTTCGAGTCCCTGAGCCAAAGATTGTCAGCCACCGTCCAGCGCCTGCGCGGCAAGGGGCGACTCACGGAATCGAACATCCGCGAGGCGCTGCGTGAAGTGCGCATCGCCCTGCTCGAAGCCGACGTTGCCTTGCCGGTAGTGCAAGCGCTCATCCAGCGCGTGCAGGTGAAGGCACTCGGTCAGGAAGTCCTGCGCAGCCTCACCCCGGGCCAGGCCCTGGTCAAGGTCGTGCGCGACGAGCTCACCGCAGTGATGGGCAGCGCCAATACCGACCTCAATCTCGCCGCTGCGCCGCCTGCGGTCGTGTTGATGGCTGGCTTGCAGGGTGCAGGCAAAACCACCACGGTGGCCAAGCTCGCGCGTCATCTGCGCGAGCGGCGCAAGAAGAAGGTCATGGTGGTGAGCTGCGATGTGTATCGGCCCGCGGCGATCGAGCAGTTGCGTACCCTAGCCGAACAGGTCGAGGTGCTGTTTCATCCCTCCACCGGCGAACAGGATCCGCTGGCGATTGCGCGTGCCGCGCGCGATGCCGCCGCGCGCGCGTTTGCCGATGTGCTGATCGTCGATACCGCGGGTCGCCTGCACGTGGACGCGGCGATGATGGAGGAAATCAAGGCGCTGCACGGCGCGCTCGATCCGGTCGAAACCCTGTTCGTGGTCGATTCGATGACCGGCCAGGATGCGGCCAACACCGCCAAGGCATTTGCCGATGCGCTGCCGCTGACCGGCGTGATCCTGACCAAGACCGATGGCGATGCGCGTGGCGGCGCGGCGCTGTCGGTACGCTACGTGACCGGCCGGCCGATCAAGTTCATCGGCGTGAGCGAGAAGCCCGACGGGCTGGAGCCCTTCCATCCCGATCGCATCGCCACGCGCATTCTGGGCATGGGTGACGTGCTCTCACTGGTCGAACAGGTCGAGCAGAGCGTGGATCAGGAAAAGCAGCGCAAGCTCGCCGAGAAGGTCATCAAGGGCAAGCGCTTCGATCTCAACGACATGCGCGACCAGCTGCAGCAAATGATGAACATGGGCGGCATGGCCTCCTTGCTCGACAAGTTGCCCGGCGTGTCGAATCTGCCCGAGCACGTCAAATCCAAGGCCAACGACGGCGAGCTCAAGCGCATGGTGGCGATCATCGGCTCGATGACGAAGAAGGAACGTCGCCACCCCGACTTGCTCAACGGATCGCGCCGTGCGCGCATCGCACGCGGCTCGGGCACGCAACCCGCCGACGTCAATCGGCTGCTCAAGCAGTACCAGCAGATGGAAAAGATGATGTCCAAGCTCGGCAGCGGCGGCATCAAGGGGCTGATGCGGCAAATGGGTGCGGCGATGAAGGGTATGGGGGGCGGCATGCCTCCGGGTGGTTTTCCCGGGCGCTGAATCTTCCGGTCCCACGGCGGTCAACCGACCGCGGGTCTGCGCGTTTGAACCGACCGTCGGAAGTGCGCTTGTCTTTGGGGCAGGCGTCACGTTCAGTGGAGACGGGATCGGTTTGAATGAATCGACCAATCCGCTTGGGATTGGCGCGTGTCGGGGACCAACCATGAAGCGATTCGCCCAAGCCTGCGGCATGGCGGCCGCAGTATCCATCTTGCCCATCGGTGCTGCGCATGCCGCGAGCCATGACCGCCTGTTCGCCTACGGGTTCGATATTCCGGCCGATGCGCCGGCCAACGCGGACGAAGCTGCGCGCTTCCTCACCCAGGCGACTTTCGGGCCGACTTCGGCCGACATTGCGCGGCTGACCGCACTCGGCTACGACGCCTGGATCGAAGAGCAATTGGGCAAGGCGCCGACCTTGGGCATGGCGGCCGTGGAGCAGGTTGCCAATGCACGCGCTGCCGCATCACAAAGCGTCAGCCAGCGGCAGCGCATCAACCGCTGGTTCTGGCAGGCCACCTATGCGCCGGACCAGTTGCGGCAGCGCATGGCCTGGGCGCTGAGCCAGATCTTCGTGATTTCGGATCAGGGCAGTGCCATCAGGAACGATGTCGTGCCGATGACCGGCTATTACGACATGCTGACGACCGATGCATTCGGTTCGTATCGCAGCCTGCTCGGTGACGTGACTTGGCACCCGATGATGGGGCGCTTCCTGTCTTCGTTCCGCAATCAGAAGCCCGGCGCAACCACCAGTCCGGACGAAAACTATGCGCGTGAAGTGATGCAGCTGTTTTCGATCGGCCTGGTGCTGCGCGCGATGGACTACTCGCCGATCCTCGCCAATGGGGTCGAGATACCGACCTACGACCAAACCACGATCACCCACACCGCAAAGGTCTTCACCGGATTTACCTGGAGCGATGCGCCGACCAACCCACCCAATTTCTACGGTGGGGGCCTCACCTTCGTTGCCAAGAATGCACCGATGGCATGCTTCGGTACCGAGCTGTTTCCGCCAACCGGCACCGGCAGCAACAACATGCGCCACGACATCACCGGCGATGACGGCACCACCGCGACGCCCAAGACCGTGGTCGGTGGTGTCACCATTCCGCCGAATCAGACCTGCGCCCAGGATGTCAACGACATGCTCGACATCCTGGCGGCACATCCGAACGTGGCGCCGTTCATTTCGCGGCAGCTGATCCAGCGCTTTGTCACCAGCAACCCGTCGCCGGCCTACATTGCGCGAGTCGCACAGACCTTTGATGCGCCTTCGGCCAATCTCGGCGACGTGGTCAAGGTGATCCTGCTCGATCCGGAAGCGCGCAATGCGCCTCCGCTTGCCAGCGGTGACAGCTACGGCAAGCTGCGTGAGCCGATCCTGCGCCTGACCGCGATGTGGCGCGCGTTCAATGCCCAGGCACAAGCGCCCGACACTTACGGCGAGATTCAGATGACGGCGGGCAGTACCCTGATGGGTTCCTTTGCCCAGAGCCCGCTCGAATCGCCGACGGTGTTCAATTTCTACCAGCCCGATTACCAGCAGCCGGGCTCGTTTGCCGACAACGACCGCTATTCGCCCGAGTTGCAGATCGTCAGCGAGGCAACGGTCTATTCGACGGCCAATGCCTACTACAACTTCAGCGCGCGCGCTTATCTGGGCATGACCAGTCCGCCGGTCGATCGACCCCTGGTCGATCTTTCCGTGCTCACCGCCAACGCCAACAACCCCGCGGCGATGGTGGCGACGATCGACAGCAAGCTGCTGTACGGCACGATGTCGCCGAACATGCGGGCGACGCTGACCAGCATGGTGAGCAATCTCAGTGGGGCAAGTGCGAACGAGAAGGCGTGGTCCTTGCTCTATCTCACCCTGATGTCACCCGAATTTGCCACCCAGCGTTGAGGAGACCGACGATGAGCACATCCCGCACTTCACGTCGCCAGTTCCTGCGCATGTTGGCGGCGGCCGCGGCCAGTGGCGGCACCTCCGCGCTGTTTCCGCAATTGCGCATGATCGGCAATGTCTTGGCCAACACGCGGGCCTTGACCGGCTACAAGGCCCTGGTCTGCGTCTATCTTGGTGGCGGCAACGATTCGTGGAATCTGCTCGTGCCGTTCGATGGCGCACGCCATGCCGAATACGCATTGGCGCGTGGTGGTGTCTACAACGCGGCTAGCAACCCGGGTGGTCTGGCGCTGGGCATACCGACCGCTGGCGACATCGCACTGCAGAAAATCATCGATGGCAATGATCCGAGCAGTGCGTCGAACCAGTATTTCATGCATCCGGCCGTCAACAGCCTGGCCAATCTGTATCGAACCAACAAGCTCGCCTTCGTGGTCAACGTCGGCACCCTGATCAAGCCGATCGTGATGGCGGACTATGCGCTGACGGCAAATCGTCCGCCGCAACTGTATTCGCATTCGGATCAGGAAAGTCTCTGGCACCAGGGCAACAGCATTGGCAGTTCAACGATTGGTTGGGGTGGGCGCTGCGGCGACTTCGTGCATGGATCCAATCCGAATCAGGACCTCTCCACCTGCATCTCGATTGCCGGATCAAACCGCTTCGAGATCGGCCTGTCCACGACGCCCTACCAGATGTCCAGCGGCGGCCTGTCGACCTTGAGCGGTGTCTGCAATCCAACGCCGTGCAGCGGCGTGAGTGCAAGCAGCGTGCGCGACAACGCCCTCAATGGCTTGCTCGCCGACACCTATGCCAGTGATTTCGCCGGCGAGTACTCGCGTGTCTTTGCGCGCAGCCGCGATCTGTTCAACCTGCTCAAGGCCGGCCTTGATGCGACCACTCTGGTGCAGGCGTTTCCGGCCAACAATTCGCTGGCGTCGCAACTGCAGACGGTGGCGAAGATGATCAAGCTGTCGAAGGCGCAGAACTATGCCGCGCGTCAGATCTACTACGTGCGCTTGGGCGGGTTCGATTTGCATTCGGGCCTGATGTCGGGCACCAACGATCACGGTGACCTGCTCGGCCAGCTGGCGGATGCATTGTCGGCGTTCTGGCAGGCGCTCGCGCCGGGCGATGTCAATGCCCAGGACGAAGTGACCCTGTTCACCGCCTCGGAATTTGCCCGCACCCTGCAATCCAATGGCTCCGGATCCGACCATGCCTGGGGCGGAGTGCAGTTCGTACTGGGTGGTGCGGTCAATGGTGGTCGCCTGTATGCAGACGGCGCCGGACCGATCGCCGGCTTCCCCAATCAGGCGCCGGGCGCGGCGAACAGCTTCTCGCGTGGGCAAATGATTCCGGGCATCGGTGTCGATCAGTACGCGGCAACCTTGGCGCAATGGCTGGGCGTGACCGCGCCCGGCGATCTGGCAGCGATCTTCCCCAATCTCGACAACTTCGGCAGCAGCAATCTTGGCTTTGTCTGAGCCCGGCCTCGTGTTGCGCCTGTGCGTGATCGCACTGGCGCTGTGCGCTTGCGATCAGGCGCCCGCGGGAAGCTTCGAGCCGACCAGTTGCACGCGCATTGCCGACATTCCGCCCAATTACGAGATTGCCTATGGTGCGGCGATGCAGGGATTGTTCGACGACTACGCCACCAACGGCGGCAGCGCAGGCTGCGTGGACTGCCATTTCGCGCCGCCGCCCCAACCCAGTGGCGGGCTGGATCTGAGCTTGGGGGTCTCCTGGGGGCACCTGGTCGGTGTGCCCAGCGCGGCAGATCCGTCTCAGGTCTACGTCGTTCCGGGACGGCCAGAGCAGAGCCTGCTGTTCCTCAAGGTCAATTGCGATGAGCCGGGCGTGGGCGCGCGCATGCCCTTCAATGGCTACGGCGGTGGCCTGCTGCCCGAGCAGCAGGCGCTGATTTACGACTGGATCGCCAATGGCGCTTTGCCGGGGACCAGCACGACTGTATTCCGTGACGGCTTCGAGATCCGCGGCTTCGTTCCCTGAACCGGGATGTGGAAAACGGTTCCGCGGCAACACCCGGGTCCGTCCGGAGCGGTCAAGTCGTTGGAGGACTTTATTTTTTGGCGATTCCGGCTAGAATGTCCGGCTCCCGACCTCCGAGCGTCCGTTCCGGCGCCTTGTGATCGTCGCAGATTCCGCAAAATATCGAGCAAAAACAATGGTCAAGATTCGCCTTTCCCGTGGCGGTGCCAAGGGGCGTCCGTTCTACCACATCATCGTGACCGACGGGCGCAATGCGCGCGATGGTCGCAATATCGAGCGCGTGGGTTACTTCAACCCGATCGCGGCCGGCAAGGAAGTGCGGCTTGAGCTCGATTCGGCCAAGGTCAAGGCCTGGGTCGAAAAGGGCGCGCAGATGACCGACAAGGTCAAGCTGCTCTACAAGGAAGCGAGCAAGAAGGCAGCCTGATCGCGTGTCCGGGCCGGAGAAACTCGTCCTGCTCGGCAAGGTGGTCGGGGTGCACGGTATACGCGGCGAGCTCAAGCTCGAGTCGTATACCGAGCCAAGGACGCAGATCTTCCGCTACCAGCCGTGGCGGTTGCGGTCTGCTTCCGGCGAAGCGACGATCGCGGGCAGCCGTGGTCGTGCGCAGGGCAAGGGCATCGTTGCGACGCTGCCCGGCGTTGACGATCGCGACGCTGCGGCGGCGCTGATTGGCAGCGAGATCTGGGTGGCGCGATCGGCATTGCCGAAGTCGACACCCGGTGAGTATTACTGGACCGATCTCGAAGGACTCGAGGTCGTCACTCTCGAAGGCAGGGCGCTCGGTGTGGTTTCGCACCTGATCGCGACCGGAGCCAACGACGTGCTGGTGGTGAAGGATGCCGAGCGCGAACGATTGATTCCGTTCATCCTCGGCCAGTTCGTCACTGGTGTGGATCTCGAATGTGGGCGCATCAGCGTCGACTGGGATCCCGAGTTCTGAGGTCTCATTGAAGTGCGCGTACAGGAGTTCGCGCCGGTGTTTCCGCCCCGGATGGCGGCAGGAAAACAGCATGCGCATCGATGTCATCACGCTGTTTCCAGGCTTCATTGAAAACTGTGCAAAGGTGGGTGTGGTGGGGCGGGCGCGTGAGCGCGGCCTGGTCGAAATCGCAACGTGGAATCCGCGCGATTTCGCCACCGACAACTACCGTTCGGCCGATGATCGCTGCTACGGCGGTGGTCCCGGTGTGGTGATGATGATCGATCCGCTGCGCAAGGCGCTTGCGAACGTGCGACAGGCCAGCGGGTCGGCGGCAGGCAAGGCGATTTACCTCAGTCCGCAGGGAGCGCGGCTGGATCAGGCCAAGGTCGAGGCACTCGCGCAGCGTGATCACCTGATCCTGCTGTGCGGTCGCTACGAAGGCGTGGATGAGAGATTCATCGAGCACGCGGTCGAAGAGGAAATCTCCATCGGCGACTACGTGCTCTCTGGCGGCGAACTGGCAGCGGCGATCCTCATCGACGCAGTCGGACGCCTTCAGGATGGTGTTCTGCACGATGCGGAATCGGCGCAGCAGGATTCGTTCTCCGACGGCCTGCTCGACTGCCCGCATTACACGCGTCCCGAGCGGCATGAATGGGGCGTGGTGCCGGCGGTACTGACTTCAGGCGACCATGCGGCGATAGCGCGCTGGCGACAGAAGCAGGCGCTGGGGCGAACCTGGTTGCGGCGTCCCGATCTGCTCGATCGGTTGGCGCTGGACAAGAAGCAACGCGCGTTGCTGGACGAGTTCCGGCGCGAGCACGAACACAAGCCGTCGGATGAATCATCCGGCGAATGAAAGAATCGACCCATTGGTGAGTGTGATGAACCTGATCCAGCAATTTGAAGCCGCCCAGATGACGCGTTCACTGCCGGAGTTCGCTCCCGGCGATACCGTGATCGTCAACGTCAAGGTCAAGGAAGGCAATCGCGAACGTGTGCAGGCTTACGAAGGCGTGGTCATCGCGCGCAAGAATGCCGGTCTGAATTCGGCCTTCACGGTGCGCAAGATCTCGCACGGCTTCGGCGTCGAGCGCGTGTTTCAGTCGCACAGTCCGACGATCGACTCGGTCGTCGTCAAGCGTCGCGGCAAGGTGCGTGGCGCCAAGCTGTATTACCTGCGTGGCCTGGAAGGCAAGGCAGCACGCATCAAGGAAGACCTCTCCGCTCACGCGAAGGCATAAGCGCTGCCGAAACTGCGTCTTGGAGCATCGAGTCGCGTCTGTGCTCCTCGTCGGAACGGCCGTCGGCAACGACGGCCGTTCTTTTTTTCGGAAGTAGCCGCAAGGCAGCGTGCGCACCGCACGAACTGAAGGTTTGCGCCCTCTGGCAAGACGCACTTCGGACTTGGCCGGCAGGCACGTCGGCGTGCACAATCACCGTTCTTTGGCAGCGCGATGCCGCGCTTGCAAGCTTGACTCGCAGGCGCTCTTTTGGCATTGCTGGCGATCGCATTCGCAGATTGATTGAAGGATACCCATGGAGCAGAGTACCGCAGCGGCCACACGTTTCAGTGCGCGCATCGCACCTGCCGCAGGGCTCGACATCCTCTCCCGCCACGAGGTCGCGCGCTTGCGCGATGCAGGTGCCGGCGGCTTGCATCCGCTGTTGCGCCGATGTGCGCTGGCCGTGCTCACTCAGGGCAGTGCGAGCGACGATGCGCGCGCGATGCTCGAGCGCTTCCCCGACTTCGATATCCAGATCCTGCAGCAGGACCGCGGCGTCAAGCTCGAACTGACCAACGCGCCAGCCGATGCCTTCGTTGACGGCCGCATCATCACCGGCGTCAACGAACTCCTGTTCGCGGTGGTGCGCGACATCATCTATGTAGCCACCCAGATCGATGCCGGTGCGTTCGAGCTGGACGACACGCGCGGCATCACCCATGCGGTGTTCGAGATCCTGCGCAACGCGCGCGTGTTGCGTTCCAATGTCGATCCCAATCTCGTGGTCTGCTGGGGCGGGCACTCGATCAGCCGCGAAGAGTACGACTACACCAAGAAGGTGGGCTACGAGCTCGGCCTGCGCGGCCTGGATATCTGCACCGGGTGCGGTCCTGGGGCGATGAAGGGGCCGATGAAGGGTGCGACCATCGCGCACGCCAAGCAGCGGCGGCATGACAATCGTTATATCGGCATCACCGAGCCAGGCATCATCGCCGCCGAATCGCCGAACCCGATCGTCAACAACCTCATCATCATGCCTGACATCGAGAAGCGGCTCGAGGCGTTTGTGCGCCTTGGGCACGCAATCATCGTGTTCCCGGGCGGCGTCGGAACGGCCGAGGAGATCCTCTACCTGCTCGGCATCCTCATGCATCCGGCCAATGCCAGCCTGCCGTTTCCGCTGATTTTCAGCGGGCCGCGCGAATCGGCGGAGTATTTCGAACAGATCGACCGCTTTCTGCGTCTGGCGCTCGGCGATGACGCGGCCAAGCGTTACTCGATTGTCATCGACGATCCGCGCGAGGTGGCGCGCAAGGTGCACAAGGGCATCGACAAGGTGCGCGGCTACCGGCTCGACAATCAGGACGCCTTCTTTTTCAACTGGGCCCTTCACATCGAGAGCGAGTTCCAGATTCCGTTCCGCCCAACCCATGAGGCGATGGCGGGACTCAACCTGCATCGTGAACAGGAACCGCACCGACTTGCGGCTGACCTGCGCCGCGCGTTCTCGGGAATCGTCGCCGGCAACGTCAAGGAAGAGGGCATTCGTGCCATCGAGAAGCGTGGCGCGTTCGTGATTCACGGCGACCGCGACATCATGCGCGCGCTCGATGCGATGCTGGCCAGCTTCGTCGCCCAGCAGCGCATGAAGTTGCCCGGCGGCAGCCAGTACGTGCCTTGTTATCGCGTCGACGCGAGTTGAGGGCGGAGCACAGAAAAAAAGGGCCTGCATCGCTGCAGGCCCTTTTTCTTCAACTGGCGCCCGAAGTTGGACTCGAACCAACGACCCCCTGATTAACAGTCAAGTGCTCTAACCAGCTGAGCTATTCGGGCGAGCCGCGTATTTTCTTTGTCGGCCACAGTTCCGTCAAGTACCGTCAGCCGGCTGCCGCCAGGCAGCGGCCGGCATTCTCGCTGGTGGCGCGCCCATAGCGGATGCGGCCACTGGGGCCGATCACCAGGGTGCGAGCGTCGCTGGCGCGATTGGCGCGATTGCAGACGGTCAGGGTCGCATTGCTGCCGCGAGCGCTGCCGTCGGGCTGGTATTCGATGCGGGTGCGAGCGCTGCTGCCCACGATCGCAGTCCCGGCGGGCGCGGCGTTGCCGACCACCAAGCGCTCCTCATCGGCATCGGCCTCGTGGTCATGGTTGGCGTCGACGAATGCGATCCAGCCTTGCTGCCAATGCTCATCGTCACTGCAGCCGATATGGTCGCCGCTCGGACAGATCACCACATGCAGGGCACGCGTGACTGCCGCGGTACGCGCGGTATTGAACACGGCAGCCAGCTCGTTGCGGGTGGACAGGCTGCGCATCTTGCCCAGCATCGGCCCAAAACCCGGCAGCGCGATTCCGGCAAGCACTGCCGCGATGGCCACGGTCGTCAGAAGTTCCACCAAGGTGAATCCGCGATGTCTGCGCGTGGATGAATGCATGTCCTTGTCCTCGCCGTGGAAGGATGTTCATGGTCTTCCGGTCGCGGTGGCGCGGCGATGGCTGGAAATGGTGTCGTGATGTAGGAAAAGTGCGCGTGCTGCCGCGCGAATCGTGCGCGCCGGGCGTACCGCGGAGCCTATACTTGCTGCCCAGTTGGAGGATCGGATGACGGAACGCTTTGAACTGGTGGCGCCGTATCGGCCCGCGGGGGATCAGCCGGCGGCAATCGAGGCCTTGGTGCGGGGCTTCGAGGTGGGCGTTGCCCAGCAGACCCTGCTCGGCGTGACCGGCTCGGGCAAGACGTTCACGATTGCCAATCTCATCGAACGCGTGCAGAAGCCCGCGATCGTGATGGCACCCAACAAGACTTTGGCGGCGCAGCTCTACGGGGAGTTCAAGGAGTTCTTTCCGCGCAACGCGGTCGAGTACTTCGTCAGCTACTACGACTATTACCAGCCCGAAGCCTACGTGCCTTCGAGCGACACCTACATCGAGAAGGATTCCTCGATAAACGACCACATCGAACAGATGCGTTTGGCCGCGACCAAGGCGCTGCTGTCACGGCGTGATGCGCTGATCGTGGCTTCGGTGTCGGCGATCTACGGCCTGGGCGATCCCGAGGATTACCTGCAGATGCGCCTGATCCTCGCCCGCGGCGAGCGCATCGACCAGCGCAAGCTGCTGCGCCACCTGACCGAACTGCAGTACACGCGTGGCGAGATGGAGCTGCGCCGCGGCAGCTATCGCGTGCGCGGCGAGGTCATCGACGTGTTTCCGGCCGAATCCGAAATGGAGGCATTGCGCATCGAGTTGTTCGATGGCGAGATCGAGAACCTCTCCGTGTTCGATCCTCTGACCGGCGCGGTGCTGCGCAAGGTGCCGCGTTTCGTCGTCTATCCCAAGACGCACTATGCGACCACGCGCCAGAGCACGCTCAACGCGATCGAGACGATCAAGGTCGAACTCAAGGATCGCCTCGACTTCCTCTACAAGGCCAACAAGCTCGTCGAGGCGCAGCGGCTGGAGCAGCGCACCCGCTTCGATCTGGAAATGATGGCCGAGGTCGGCTACTGCAGCGGCATCGAGAACTACTCGCGCCATCTCACGCGCCGCCAGGTGGGCGAACCGCCGCCGACCCTGTTCGACTACCTGCCACCGGATGCCTTGCTGGTGGTCGACGAATCGCATGTGACGATCCCGCAGATCGGTGCGATGTACAAAGGCGACCGTTCGCGCAAGGAAACACTGGTCGAATTCGGTTTCCGGCTGCCCTCGGCGCTCGACAACCGCCCGCTCAAGTTCCACGAATGGGAAGAGCGCGTGCCGCGCGCCGTGTTCGTGTCGGCAACGCCCGGCGCCTACGAACTGGACAAGTCGAAGGGCAATGTCGTCGAACTGGTGGTGCGTCCGACCGGGCTGGTCGATCCGCACGTCGAAGTGCGTCCGGCGCGCACCCAGATCGACGACCTGCTTGGTGAGGCGAATCTGCGCATCACCCAAGGCGATCGCGTGCTGGTCACCACGCTGACCAAGCGCATGGCCGAAAACCTTACCGAGTACCTCGATGAGCATGGTGTGCGCGTACGATATCTGCATTCGGACATCGACACCGTCGAGCGCGTGGAGATCATCCGCGACCTGCGCCTGGGCAAGTTCGACGTGCTGGTCGGCATCAATCTGCTGCGCGAAGGGCTGGACATGCCTGAAGTTTCGCTGGTTGCGATTCTGGATGCCGACAAGGAAGGCTTCCTGCGCTCGACCGGCTCGCTGATCCAGACCATCGGACGCGCCGCGCGCAACCTGCGCGGCACCGCGATCCTTTACGCCGACACCGTCACGCGCTCGATGCGCGCTGCGATCGACGAGACCGAGCGTCGTCGCAACAGGCAGCTCGAATACAACGCGGTTCATGGCATCACACCGCGGTCGGTCGAACGCCGGATCACCGACGTGATGGAGGGTGCGCGCGAGGCTGCCGAGGTCGATCGCGGGCGTGGTCGTGGCGGCGCGCTGCGCAAGGTCGCCGAAAGCGCGGCCGACTATCAGCTGCTCAATCCCGAGCAGCTTGCCGCACGCATCCGGGAGCTTGATGCGCGGATGTACAAGCACGCCCAGAACCTCGAGTTCGAGGAGGCCGCGCGTGTGCGTGACGAAATCCACCGGATCCGCGAGCAGGGCCTGATCGCTTGAGCGTGGCGGGCGCCAATTGCGGGGCAATGCCGCTGAAAATGCTTGCTGCGGTTGTTCCTTCGGGGGCGCTGTGCTACCTTGCGCGCCCCTTGCAGCCGGATCGGTTGCAGGATGGGCGGTTAGCTCAGCGGTAGAGCACTACCTTGACATGGTAGGGGTCACAAGTTCGATCCTTGTACCGCCCACCAATTGATGATGTGCGCAACGCCACCCTCGCGGTGGCGTTTGCGTTTCACGGGCCCGGGCGCCGGCCCGCAGCGCCCGGCTCACCATTGACACCCGTGGTGCGCTGGTCTAGCGTGCCAATCCCTTCCGCAACAATACAGGGTGGCCCGCGGGTAACCGCTGGTCGAGCGTGCGACATGGACACGCGAACATCCAGACACTGAAGCCTCGTCACCGGGACGCTTGCTTTCCAATTGGGCGCCGGTGCGCCTTTTTTGTTGCCCGCGGTTTGCGCCCGCCCCTGGTCGCGCGAGTCGCTGCGGCGATCGAACGACGGAATCACCGAAATGACCATCATCACCCTTCCCGACGGCAGCCAGCGTCAGTTCGACCACGCGCCCACGGTTGCCGAGGTCGCAGCATCGATTGGCGCCGGTCTGGCCAAGGCCGCACTCGCCGGCAAGGTCGACGAGCGGCTGGTCGATACCAGTCATGTCATCGAGCACGATGCGAAGCTGGCAATCATCACCGAGAAAAGTCCCGAGGCGCTTGAGGTCATCCGCCATTCCACGGCGCACCTGCTGGCACAGGCGGTGCAGCGTCTGTTTCCGAAAGCACAAGTCACGATCGGGCCGGTGATCGAGAACGGCTTCTATTACGACTTTGCCTTCGAACGCCAGTTCACCCCTGACGATCTCGTGTTGATTGAGGCGGAGATGAAGAAGATCGCGGCGCAGGCGCTGCCAGTATCGCGTTCGCTGATGCCGCGTGATGAGGCGGTGGGCTTCTTTCGCGGCAAGGGTGAGGAATACAAGGCGCAGATCATCGAATCGATTCCGGCCGACGAGGCGCTTTCACTGTACGCGCAAGGCGAGTTCACCGATCTGTGCCGCGGCCCGCATGTGCCCGATACCGGGCGGCTCAAGTCGTTCAAGCTTATGAAGGTGGCCGGCGCCTACTGGCGCGGTGATTCCAACAACCAGATGCTGTCGCGCATCTACGGTACCGCTTGGCTCAACGACAAGGACCTCGCGGCGTACCTGCATCAGCTCGAGGAAGCCGAGAAACGCGACCACCGCCGCATTGGCAAGCAGCTCGACCTGTTTCACATGCAGGAGGAAGCGCCGGGTCTGGTGTTCTGGCATCCCAAGGGCTGGTCGATCTGGCAGGTGGTCGAGCAGTTCATGCGCCAGATCTATGTCGATTCGGGCTACCAGGAAGTGCGCTGCCCGCAGATTCTCGACAAGAGTCTGTGGGAAAAGACCGGGCATTGGCAGAACTACCGTGAAAACATGTTCGTCACGGCCTCGGAGAACCGCGATTACGCGCTCAAGCCGATGAACTGCCCCGGCCATGTGTTGCTGTTCAACCACGGCCTGCGCAGCTACCGTGACTTGCCGATCCGCTACGGTGAATTCGGATCGTGCACGCGCAACGAACCCTCGGGCGCCCTGCATGGCCTGATGCGCGTGCGCGGCTTCGTGCAGGACGATGGCCACATCTTCTGCACCGAGGACCAGATCGAGTCCGAGGTGGTGGCCTTCCATCGTCAGGCGATGGCGGTGTACGCGCACTTCGGCTTCAACGACGTCGGCGTCAAGATCGCCCTGCGGCCGGAACCGCGAATCGGCTCGGACGAGGTCTGGGACAAGGCCGAGGCCGCGCTGCGTCAGGCGCTGCGCGCCTGTGGCGTGGACTGGACCGAGCTGCCGGGCGAGGGCGCCTTTTACGGGCCCAAGATCGAATACCACCTCAAGGACTCGATCGGGCGAGCCTGGCAGCTGGGCACGATGCAGGTCGATTTCTCGATGCCGGGCCGCCTCGGCGCCGAATACGTGGGCGAGGATTCGGCTCGCCACACCCCGGTCATGTTGCACCGGGCCATTGTAGGCTCGATGGAGCGCTTCATCGGTATCCTGATCGAGCACCATGCCGGCGCCTTTCCGCCCTGGCTGGCGCCGGTGCAGGCGGTGGTCATGAACATCACCGACGCCCAGGCCGGGTTTGTGCGGAGCCTGACGCAAACCCTTGTGGCGCAAGGCTTCCGGGTCGAGGCCGATTTGCGAAACGAGAAGATCGGCTATAAAATCCGCGAACACACGCTGGCCAAGGTTCCGTATCTGCTGGTCGTCGGCGACCGGGAAAGGGATGCGGGGGCTGTTGCCGTGCGTACGCGCGCGGGCGAAGACCTCGGTTCGATGTCGGTTGCCAGCTTCGTGGAGCGTCTGAAGTCCGAATCGGGCGCGGGCTGAATCGCGCCATTCGGGTGTTTTTCCATTTCTGGAGGGTTGACCTATAGCCATCGACAGCAAGCCCAATCGCCGCAATCACGAAATTCGTGTGCCGCGTGTCCGAGTCATCGGCGCGGAAGGCGAGCAGGTCGGCATTCTCAGCCGCGACGAGGCATTGTCGATGGCGCAGGAAGCCGGACTCGATCTGGTCGAAATCCAGCCCAACGGTGACCCGCCGGTCTGCCGGATCATGGACTTCGGCAAGTTCAAGTTCGAAGCGCAGAAAAAGGCGCACGCGGCCAAGAAGAAACAGAAGCAGGTCGAGATCAAGGAACTCAAGTTCCGTCCGGTGACCGACGTTGGCGACTACCAGATCAAGATGCGCAATCTGCGCCGGTTTCTGGAAGAGGGCGACAAGGTCAAGATCACGATCCGCTTTCGCGGTCGCGAGATGTCACATCAGGAGTTGGGACGGGCGATGGTCGACAAGATCACTGCCGAGATCGCCGAGGAAGCGGTGATCGAGCAGTTCCCGCGCATGGAAGGGCGTCTGATGGTGATGATGATCGCGCCCAAGAAAAAACAGTAGCAGTCGGTTGAGATTGCTGCGGCAGAGTTGGATGATTTTTTGAAAAGTGCGGTCATGGATGACCGCTGTTTGATCCTCGCGTTCAGGGATGAACGCTGAAGTACAGGAACCGATCCGGGAGCCCGGATCACACAAGCCGGAACGAGCAGGATGGAAAGCGCGGTTCAGACCGCCGCTCGCGCCAGTCACGAAAACCAAGAAGGAAACGTCATGCCCAAGATGAAAACCAATCGGGCCGCCGCCAAGCGGTTCCGCAAGACCGCCTCCGGCAAGTTCAAGTGCGGTCACGCGTTCAAGAGCCACATCCTTACCAAGAAGGCGACCAAGCGCAAGCGCGGTCTGCGTGCCACCAACCACGTGCGCAAGGAAGACGCAGGTCGCGTCGCCCGCATGCTGCCCTACGTGTAAGGAGAGAAGAAATGGCACGAGTCAAGCGCGGCGTCATCGCCCACCGTCGTCACAAGAAGATCCTCGGCAAGGCCAAGGGTTACTACAACGCGCGGCGCAAGGTTTTCCGCGTCGCCAAGCAGGCCGTCACCAAGGCGCACCAGTACGCCTATATCGGCCGCAAGCAGAAGAAGCGCAATTTCCGCAGTCTGTGGATCGTCCGCATCAACGCGGGCGCACGCCAGTTCGGGCTGTCCTACAGCCGCTTCATCAACGGTCTGCTCAAGGCCGGCATCACGCTCGACCGCAAGGTGCTCGCGGACATCGCCGTCCATGACATCGCCGCGTTCGGCGCGCTGGCCGAAAAGGCCAAGGCTGCACTCGGCGGCAAGGCCGCGTCCTGAGCAATGGCAGTGACAGGACGCCGATGTTCGGCGTCCTGCGCTGGCAAGAAGGGAAGGGCGCAGGTCCTTCCCTTTTTTGTTGATATCGGCAGCGCCGCAGCTGGCATCGCGGCGCCGGCCGGCAACGGGAACAAGGCATGAGCGACATCGAACAATTGGTGGCCTCGGCACTCGCGCAGATTGCGGCTGCGGCCGACAGCGCGGCTCTCGAGGAGCTGCGCGTGGCCGTGCTGGGCAAGACCGGCTCGCTGACCTTGCTGCTCAAGCAGCTTGGTGCGCTGCCGGCCGAGGAGCGCAAGGCACGCGGCGCCCAGGTCAACGCGGCCAAGGAACAGATCGGCCAGGCGTTGGCGGCGCGCAAGCAGGATCTCGATGCTGCCGAAACGCAGGCACGCCTGAGCGCGGGTCGCGTCGATGTCACCTTGCCCGGACGCGATGCCGATCGTGGCGGCCTGCATCCGATCACGCGCACGCTCGAGCGCATCAGTGCGATCTTCGCGCGGCTCGGCTACGACGTTGCCGATGGCCCCGAGATCGAAGACGACTGGCACAACTTTGGCGCGCTCAATTTCCCGCCCGACCATCCCGCGCGCACGATGCACGACACCTTCTGGTTCGCCGATGGACGGCTGCTGCGCACGCACACATCGCCGGTGCAGATCCGTGCCGCCAAAGGCCGCACGCCGCCGATCCGCGTGATCGCGCCGGGCAAGGTCTACCGCAGCGACTCGGATCAGACCCATTCGCCGATGTTCCATCAGGTCGAGGGTTTGCTGATCGACGAAACGTCAACGATGGCCGACCTCAAGGGCACGCTGCGCGAATTCCTGCGCGCGTTCTTCGATCGCGATTTCGAGATGCGCTTCAAGCCGACCTTTTTCCCCTTCGTCGAGCCGGGCGCCGACGTGATCATCCGCTGGGACCTGCCAGACGGCGGCTCGCGCTGGCTCGAAGTGCTCGGCTGCGGCATGGTCCACCCGGCCGTGCTGCGCAACTGCGGCATCGACCCCGAGCGCTACAGCGGATTTGCCTTCGGCATGGGCGCCGAACGCCTGGCGATGCTGCGTTATGGCGTCAACGATCTGCGCGCGTTCTTCGAGAACGACGTGCGCTTCCTGCGCCAATTTGCCTGAAGGCGGGCATCAGGAAGGACAGACGATTCCTTCCGCCGATTCCCGATTCCCGACTACCGATTCCTGGCATCCGCTCATGAAATTCTCCGAAAACTGGCTGCGCTCACGCCTCCCGCTGCAGGTCGATCAAGCAACCCTGCTCGAGCGCTTCGACATGATCGGCCACGAGGTCGAGAGTGTGGAGCGTCTCGGAGAAGGCCTCGAAGGTGTGGTCGTTGCCCAGATCGTATCTTGCGCCAAGCATCCGCAGGCCGATCGTCTGCAGGTCTGCGAGGTTGACGCGGGCAGCGAGCGACTGCAGATCGTCTGTGGCGCACCCAACGCGCGAGCCGGTCTCAAGGCGCCGCTGGCGAAGATCGGCGCACGCGTGGGCGAACTCACGATCAAGGCGGCCAAGCTGCGCGGTGTCGATTCCAGTGGCATGCTGTGCTCGGCGCGCGAACTGGGTCTGGATGCTGATGCCTCGGGCTTGCTCGAACTGCCAGCCGATGGCGTGGTCGGTCAGGCACTGGCCGCACACTTGGGCTTGCCCGATGCGGTGATCGACCTGGGTCTGACGCCAAATCGCGCGGATTGCCTGTCGGTCGAAGGCTTGGCGATCGACGTCGCAGCCGCCTTTGGCCTGCCGTACAAACCGCTGGCGATCGAGCCGGTGCCAACTCATGACGGTCGCGTGCTTGCGGTCGAACTCGAATCAGCTGCCGATTGCCCGCGCTATTGCGGTCGCTTCATTGCCGATGTCGACATGCAGGCATGCTCGCCCGCGTGGCTGGTCGAACGCCTGCGCCGCAGTGGCCTGCGCCCGATCAGCCTGCTGGTGGATGTCACCAACTACGTGATGCTGGAGTTGGGACAACCCCTGCACGCCTTCGACGCGGATACGCTGCAAGGCCCGATTGGCGTGCGCCGCGGCCGTGCGGGCGAGACGCTCATGCTGCTCGATGAGCGCGAGGTCAAGCTGGATGGGGAATTGCTGGTCATCACGGATGCCGGTCGTCCCGTTGCACTGGCCGGCCTCATGGGTGGTTTCGACACGCGCGTCACTGGCGCCACCCGCAATGTGTTTCTCGAAGCCGCGCATTTTGCGCCCGCGGCGCTGGCCGGACGCGCGCGACGTCTGGGCATGCATACCGATGCCGCACATCGGTTCGAGCGTGGTGTGGATGCGGACTTGCCGCGGCTTGCGCTGGAACGCGCCACGTCCCTGATTCTCGAAGCGGCCGGTGGGACAGCCGGGGAGATCGTCGAGGCCGTCGAGGCCGCGCATCTGCCACGGCGCACGGCGGTACCCTTGCGCCGCAGCCGCATCGCGCGTCTCCTGGGCATCACGCTCGACGATGCCGAGGTGGAGAGGATCTTCGCTGGGCTCGACATGCGCGTCGAGCGCACGGCCGATGGCTGGCAGGTCACGCCACCGGGGCGCCGCTTCGACATCGCGATCGAGGAAGACTTGATCGAGGAAGTCGCACGTATCCACGGCTACGACCGCATCCCGGATCGCGCGCCGGGTGGGGCTCTGGCGACGCCGGCCTTGCCCGAGAACCGCGTCTCACGCGTGGCTCTACGCGAGCAATTGGTTGCGCGCGGTTTCCATGAGGCCATCACCTATGCCTTCGTGGCACCGGCCCAGCTTGAAGACTGGCAATTGGCCGATGGTGCGATCGCGCTGGCCAATCCACTGTCGGCCGAGCTTGCGGTGATGCGCACCAGTCTGTTGCCAGGCATCGCCGCGGCCTTGGTCGGCAATCGACGCCGTCAGGTGCAGCGGGTGCGCCTGTTCGAGATTGGACGCGTGTTCGCCAGTGGTTCGGGCGCACCCATCGAGGTCGAGCGCATCGCCGGCGTCGTGTGTGGTGCCGCCGCGGCCGAACAGTGGGGACAGCCTTGGCGCGAGGTCGATTTCTTCGATCTCAAGGGCGACGTCGAATCCTTGCTTGCCCTGACCAACAGCAGGGAAGATTTTTCCTTCGTGACAGCAAACGTGCCCTGGGGGCATCCGGGACAATGCGCGGCGATCAAGCGTGCCGGTCAGGTCGTGGGCCATCTGGCCGCGCTCCACCCACAGGTGTGCCGTGCGCTCGATTTTGACCGGGCGGTGTTCGCCTTCGAGCTTGACGTGGACGCCATTACGCCGCGACCGGTCCCGCTGGCGCGCGCCCTGTCGCGCTTTCCGTCGGTTCGCCGTGACCTGTCCATCGAACTGTCCGCGGCGGTACCGTTTGCGGCCGTGGAGGCGGCAATCCGTGACGCGGTTGGCGAAACCCTCGCCGATGTCGTACTGTTCGACCGGTACGTAGGGGAAAAGCTCGGCGGCGAGGTGAAAAGTCTCGCCATCGGCTTGATTTTGCAAGACTGTTACCGCACGCTTACCGACGAGGATGCAGACCGCTGCACGAGCCTCGCGGTGGCCGCATTGCAGTCGACGTGTGGCGCCAAGTTGCGAGGTTAGAGATGGCACTTACGAAGGCTGAAATGGCCGAACGCCTGTTCACCGATGTTGGATTGAACAAACGCGAAGCCAAGGAATTCGTCGATGCCTTCTTCGAAGTGCTGCGTGATGCGCTCGAAAAGGGGGAGCAGGTGAAGTTGTCGGGGTTCGGCAATTTCGATCTGCGTTTCAAGAACCAACGTCCGGGACGTAACCCCAAGACCGGTGTCGAGATCCCGATCTCGGCACGTCGGGTGGTGACATTCCGTCCAGGGCAAAAACTGAAGGTCCGGGTCGAGGCTTATGCTGGATCAGGGCAGTAATAGCGAACTGCCGGCCATTCCGGCCAAACGCTATTTCACCATTGGTGAGGTAAGCGAGCTGTGCGCGGTCAAACCGCACGTGCTGCGCTATTGGGAGCAGGAATTTCCCAACCTCAAGCCGGTGAAACGGCGTGGCAACCGACGCTACTACCAGCGGCACGACGTGCTGATGATCCGGCAGATCCGCTCGTTGCTCTACGAGCAGGGATTCACGATCACCGGCGCGCGCCAGCGCCTGGAAGGATCCCAGGCGCGCGTGGAATCGACCATGTCGGCGCAGATCGTGCGACAGGTACGGCTGGAACTCGAAGAGGTGCTGCAGATCCTGCGGCGCTGATCGGCTCCGGCATCCAATGCCGCTCATGTTGAGAATCGGGCAAGCCCATCGCCGGTTGTGGCCGTGCGGGCATGACCTGCTACAATTTCCGTTCTGCGGGGCTCATGTCGGGGTATAGCGCAGCCTGGTAGCGCACTTGTCTGGGGGACAAGTGGTCGTCGGTTCAAATCCGGCTACCCCGACCATTATTCTTGCTCGCATCCCTCCTCACCGCTTCGGGTGAAGCATTGCAACCGGTTGGATTCAGAGCCTCCTGGCAGTCCAAAGCGGCCATCCCTGGCCGCACTTCTGACCAAAAGCATTCTCTGGCGAATGCGCTCTTCACTGGCGGTGACTGACGTGCGAAGCTTTCAGACCTTGTCTGCAAGGGTCTGATACATGAGTGAGCGTCGCACGTTGTATGCCGAAATCGATCCGTTCGACAGCGGCTACCTGCAGGTTTCGCCGCTGCATCGGGTCTACTACGAACAGTGCGGCAATCCTCGGGGCAAGCCGGCTGTGTTCCTGCATGGCGGGCCGGGCGCGGGCTGCAATGCAAATTCCCGGCGCTTCTTCGATCCCGCGAAATACCGCATCGTGTTGTTCGACCAGCGCGGTTGTGGGCGCTCGACGCCACATGCCGAACTCACCGACAACACCACCTGGCATCTGGTGCAGGACATCGAGACGCTGCGTGCACATCTGGGCATCGAGCGCTGGCAAGTCTTCGGCGGCTCCTGGGGTTCGACGCTCGCGTTGGCCTATGCGCAATCGCACCCCGAACGGGTCAGCGAACTGGTCTTGCGCGGCATCTTCATGTTGCGCCGCTGGGAATTGGAATGGTTCTACCAGAAGGGCTGCGATGCGCTCTACCCGGATGTCTGGGAGGAGTACCTCAAGCCGATCCCGGAGGTCGAACATGGCGATCTGATGAGCGCCTACCACCGGCGCCTGACGAGTGCCGATCCTTCGGTGCAATTGGCCGCCGCGCGCGCCTGGGCCACCTGGGAAGGCGCCACCAGTTTTCTGTTGCAGGATTCGTCCTACATCGCGTCGTCGGGCGAGGATGCATTCGCCCTTGCATTCGCGCGCATCGAGAACCACTACTTCGTCAACGGCGGCTTCTTCGAGGTCGATGGGCAATTGTTGCGTGATGTTTCGCGTATCCGTTCGATCCACGCCGTGATCGTGCAGGGACGTTACGACGTGGTCTGCCCGCTGCGCAGCGCCTGGGACCTGCATCGCGCCTGGCCGGAAGCCGACCTGAGGATCGTCGCCGATGCCGGCCATTCGGCCTTCGAGCCGGGCATTACCCACGAGCTGATCTGCGCCACCGACCGTTTTTGCGCTTGATCCGCCGCGTGCCCATGATGGGGTGACCGCAGGGCTGTTCGCGCGGTTGCCGCGATTTGCGCTTGCGCTTGAATGTGGCCCATGCCGCCCCCATCTGCGCGGCAGCATCCTGCATTGAGGTATTCCGATGAACGACACCGTCGAGACGCGCGCCTTCGAGGCAGAGGTCTCCCAAGTCTTGCACCTGGTCACGCACTCGTTGTATTCGCACAAGGAAATCTTCCTGCGTGAGCTGATCTCCAACGCCTCCGATGCCTGCGACAAACTGCGCTTTGCGGCCCTGTCCGATGCCGCGCTCAGCGCCGAGGATTCCGATCTGCACATCGAAATCGAATTCGACAAGGAAGCCGGCACCCTCACGATCCGTGACAACGGCATCGGCATGACGCGTGAGGAAGTGGTCGAGAACATCGGCACCATTGCGCGTTCGGGTACGCGCAAGTTCCTTGAATCCCTGTCCGGCGATGCGCGCAAGGACACGCAGCTGATCGGCCAGTTCGGCGTCGGTTTCTACTCGGCCTTCATCGTCGCCGACAAGGTCGTGCTCTGCACGCGCAGGGCAGGGTCGGCTTCCGACGCGGGCGTGCGCTGGGAATCGACCGGCGGCAACGCGTACACGCTGGAAACGCTCGCAGATGCGCCGCGCGGCAGTGCCGTGACCCTGCATCTGAAGGTTGATGAGCGTGAATTCCTCGATGGCTGGAAGCTGCGTGACCTGGTCAAGCGCTATTCCGATCATGTGGCTTTCCCGATCCGCATGCGCGAAGAGGGGCAAGACAAGGACGCGGGCAAGTCCGAGACCATCAATCACGCGTCGGCCTTGTGGACGCGACCGAAGGCCGAACTCGAGGACGAGGACTATCAGGCCTTCTACAAATCGCTGTCGCACGATTTCAACGACGCGCTGGCTTGGTCGCACAATCGCGTCGAGGGCGCGCAGAACTACACGTCGCTCCTCTACGTTCCCGAGAAGCCGCCGTTCGATGCGGCCTTCAGTGGTCGCGACGAGCGGCGCGGACTCAAGCTCTACATCCGGCGGGTCTTCATCATGGATGCGAGCGAACAATTGCTGCCCGGCTGGCTGCGCTTCGTGCGGGGCGTGATCGATTCCGATGACCTGCCGCTCAATGTCAGCCGCGAGATCCTGCAGGAGAACCGTCTCGTTGCGCAGATCCGCAGTGCCTGCGTCAAGCGTGTGCTCGACCTGCTCGATAGACTCGCCAAGGATGAGCCGGCGAAGTTCGCCCAGTTCACTGCCGCATTCGGCAACGTGCTCAAGGAAGGCATCGCCGAGGATGGCGCCAACCGCGAACGCATTGCCCGGCTGCTGCGGTTTGCCTCCACGCATGGCGAAAGCGCCGACCGCAGCGTGTCGCTGCAAGACTATGTCGGACGAATGCAGGCAGGGCAGGAGGTGATCTGGTACATCACCGCGGACTCGCACTCGGCAGCAAGGAACAGTCCGCAAATCGAGTCACTCAAGGCTCGCGGCATCGAAGTGCTGCTGCTCAGCGATCGCATCGACGAATGGATGATCGGCTACCTGCAGGAATTCTCCGGCAAGAAGCTGCGCAACGCCGCCAAGGGCGATTTCGCGGGATCTGCCGTCGACGAAGACTCGCGCAAACAGGCCGAAGCCGATGCTGCGCCCTTGCTCGACAAGCTCAGGAAGACCCTGGGTGACGCGGTCGGCGGCGTGCAGGTCGGCCAGCGCTTGACCGATTCGGCCGCCTGCATCGTGCTCGGCGAGTACGACATGGCGCCGCACATGCAGCGTTTGTTGCGTGAAGCAGGCCACGATGTACCGGCAAGCAAGCCGGTGCTCGAAGTCAATCCGCGGCATGTGCTCGTGCAGCGCATAGCGGCGGAAAATGACGACGTCCGCAGCGGCGATCTCGCGCACTTGCTGCTCGAAGAGGCGCAACTGGCGGCCGGCGATCAGCTCGCCGATCCAGCGGCATTCGTTGCGCGCGTGAATCGAATTGCCTTTGGCACATGATCGATTCGGAAGGCCTTGCGCGTGACCGGAGCGCGCGCAAGGCGATGCCGCCTGCGTGATACGATCCGTGCTCCCGTTCCCGCTCAATCCGGCACGAGGCACCATGCAACTGCAGACCAAGCTGCCCAAGGTTGGTACCACGATCTTCACGGTGATGAGCCAGCTCGCCGCCGAGCACAAGGCGGTGAATCTGGGCCAGGGGTTTCCGGATTTTGATGGGCCGCCAGCCTTGCGCGATGCCCTCACGCGCGCGATGGCGCAAGGTCGCAACCAGTACGCGCCGATGGCCGGCATTGCGCCGCTGCGCGAGGCGATTGCGCGCAAGACCGAGCGCTTGTACGGGCGCAAGATCAATCCCGACACCGAAGTCACGGTAACGTCGGGTGCAACCGAAGCGCTGTTCGCGGCGATTGCGGCTGTTGTGCATGCGGGGGATGAAGTGATCGTGTTCGATCCCTGCTACGACAGCTACGAGCCTGCGATCGAACTGTGTGGTGGTCGCGCGATTCACATCCCGCTGCAATTGCCGGATTTCTCGGTTGACTGGCAGCGCGTCAAGGATGCAATGACGCCGCGCACGCGCCTGATCATGATCAACTCGCCGCACAACCCGACCGGAGCGGTGCTTGCGGCAGGCGATCTGGAGCAATTGGCCGCGATCGTGCGAGACAGCGAGGTCATGGTGCTGTCCGACGAGGTCTACGAGCACATCATCTTCGACGGTCTGGCGCACCAGAGCGTATTGCGCCATGCCGAGCTTGCGGCGCGCAGCTTCGTCGTGAGCTCGTTCGGCAAGACCTACCACTGCACCGGCTGGAAGGTTGGCTACTGCATCGCGCCGCCCGCTTTGAGCGCCGAGTTCCGCAAGGTGCATCAGTACCTGACGTTCTGCACGTTCTCGCCCGCGCAATGGGCGCTGGCCGAAGTGCTCGAGTCCGATCCGGCGCATTACCTTGAGTTGCCGGCTTTCTACCAAGCCCGGCGCGATGCCTTCCGCGCGCTGCTGGCACCCGGCAGGTTCAAACTGCTGCCGGTTTGTGGTGCCTATTTCCAGTTGGTCGATTACTCGGCGATCAAGCAGATCGACGACCTGAATTTTTGCGAGTGGCTGGTGCGCGAGGCCGGCGTCGCCGCGATTCCGGTTTCGGCGTTCTATGAAACGCCGCCCGATACCCACCTGATCCGACTGTGCTTCGCCAAGAGCGAGACCACCCTCGAAGCTGCGGCGGAGCGCCTGTGCAAACTCTGAAGGTCTCGCTGGTGCAGGGCGCGACGCGCTGGCACGACCCGCAAGCCAATCGTGCTTATTACGGCCAGCTGATCGCGCCGCTCGCCGGCAGCGATCTCATCGTCTTGCCGGAAACCTTCACCAGCGGATTTTCGAACGAGGCAATCCAGGCCGCCGAGGTCATGGACGGCGCCACGGCCGAATGGCTGAAGGCGCAGGCGCGCGAACTCGATGCGGCGATCTGCGGCAGCGTGCAAATGCGCGTGGCCGACCAGGTGTTCAATCGCCTGCTGTTTGCCACGCCCGATGGCGTGCTCGCTCACTACGACAAGCGCCATCTGTTCCGTTATGCCGACGAACACAAGCGCTATGCGGCCGGCAGCGAGCGCCGGGTGGTCCGCTGGCGCGGCTGGAATATCTGTCTTCAAGTCTGTTATGACTTGCGTTTCCCGGTCTTTGCGCGCAATCGCCACGACGGCAGCGCTTTCGACTACGACCTGCTGCTGTACGTGGCGAACTGGCCCAGCGCGCGGCGCCATGCCTGGCGCACCTTGCTCGCGGCACGCGCGATCGAGAACCTGAGCTACTGTGTGGGCGTCAACCGTGTCGGCTACGACGGCAATGACCTGCACTATGCCGGCGACAGCGTGCTGCATGATTTTCTCGGCCAGCCGATGGTTGAACTGGGCGCGCAGGAACAGACGGTGACGGTGAGTCTCGATCCGGCCGCGTTGGCTGCACACCGTGAGCGTTTCCCGGCGTGGATGGACGCCGATTCCTTCACGCTCGATTGAAGCGACAGCGCGGCTTCAGCCGCGCACGCCGCCGGGTTTGCAGCTTGGATGCAGGCTCGCGCCTGCCGATGGGCGCGCTGCAATGCGCGCGAACCACGGACCGATGTTGCGCAGGCTGTGGTCGATTGGCTGGCCGACCAACTCGGCGAAGTCGAGCCACACGTAAAGCCAGATGTCCGCGATCGTGAAGCGTTCGCCGGCGAGGTATTCGTGGCCGTCGAGCATCGCATCGAGCCAGGCGATCCGATCCTGTGCGACCGCCTTGAGCCCGCAGGCCGCTTCCGGCGCGACCGGAATGCGATCTCGGAAACGTGCCAGACCTTCCGCGTAGTGATAGGCATTGTGGATGAACTCGGTGATGTTGAGTTCGACGCGACGTTGCCATTGTCGTGTCAGTGCGCGCTCCTGCGCGGTCGCGCCGATCAGTGGCGGCTGCGGATGCAGCTCTTCGAGGTATTCCATGATCGCGATCGCTTCGGCGATGCAGCTTCCATCATCGAGCAGCAGCGCCGGCGTCTGGCCTGCGACATTGTGCTTCAGGAAGGCCGCCTGACGATTCTCGCCACTGAACACGTCGATCTGCCGCGTCGGCAGGCTCAGCCGCTTTTCCAGCAGGAACATGCGCAGGGTGCGCGGTGCAGGGCTCAGGGCATCGAGCAGCAGCATGACGAGCTCAGTGGAAGGGCAGCGGCTTGTCGCTGCCGCTTGCCGGGTGCATGAAGAAATCGTGCAGGTACTTCTCGCCTTCGTCGTCGAGGATCGTGACCACCGTCTTGAGATTGGGATACTGCGCACGAATGCGCTGTGCCGCGAGCAGGTGCGCGCCCGAACTGGGGCCGCAGAAAAGGCCGCGCGTGCGCGCGAGCTTGCGCATTTCGGCCACTGCATCGCTGCTGGTCACGCTCAAAGTGTCACCGACGAGGTTGCGATGCTTGGCGAAGATGCCCGGCACGAAGCCATCGGAAATCCCCTCGATCTGATGCAGCGCGACCTCGCCGCAGAGAATCGTGCGCGATTCGGAAGGTTCCATCGCGAACAAGCGCACGTTCGGATTGAGCTTGCGGAAAGCCTGACCCACGCCGATCAGGGTGCCGCCTGTGCCGACGCCGTGGACGAAGGCATCGGGCACGCACCCGGAAGGCAGCTGCGCGAGGATTTCCGGGCCGAGCCACTCGCGGTTTTCCTCGACGTTCCATTCCGATTCGAACTGGCCCGGGAAAAAGAATCCAGGCTGGCGACCAAGCTCGCGCGCACGTTCGAGGGCGGCATTGACGTGGAAGCTGCCGCAGAACAGCACTTCGGCGCCGAATGCGCGCGAGATCGCCACGCGCTCGCTCGACAGGCCTTCGGGCATGACCACGATCATGCGGTAGCCCTTGACCGCGGCCGCCATCGCGAAGGCATTGCCGGTGTTGCCGCTGGTGGCCTCGACGATGGTGTCGCCGGGTTTGAGCTGACCGCTCTGCTCGGCACGCTCGACGATGTACTTGGCGATGCGCGCCTTGATCGAGCCGGATGGATTGAGGAATTCGCACTTGGCGAAAACACCATCGATTTCGAGCAGGGGCGTGTCGCCGATTGCGTCGAGGATATTGCTGGAAACCGAGCGGTAGCGGATGGACATGGAAACTCCTGTTGGCGCGTGCGGGTGCTGCGCGTGGCGTGGAGTGGTTCGATCCGCGAAGGGCGAAGGGAATCCCGGGCGTCAGCGCACCGATGTTCGCGAACCGCGCAAGCCAGCGCGGGAATTGTCGCGATGGCCCGGGATTCTACGCTTGCCCCGCAGGCCGGGACTGATCAAGGTCAATGCGTCGTCGGCGAACCGCCCGGAAGCGGCAGGGTGTTCAAGAGCCAGTTTCCGGCCGCGGCTTCAAGCACGCTGCCTTGCTCGTACCAATCACCGAGCACGATGCGACGCGCGCCGAGCAGCCCGAGCGGCGCCAGATCGTGCTGCGCCGGCCGATGGGTATGACCATGGATCAGCGTGCGCACGCCAAGGCGGCGCAGGGTTTCGATCACGGTATTGCCGTTGACGTCGGTGAGTGTTTCACCGAGTGCGCGCGTATAGCGTTGGCTTTCCATGCGTGCTTGCGCGGCGAAGGCCTGGCGCTCAGCGAGTGGCCGGGCGAGGAAGTCTCGCTGCCACTGTGGCGTGCGGGTGTGCGCCCGAAAGGCCTGGTATTTCGCATCATCGGTGCACAACAGGTCGCCATGCATGAGCAGGACCTGTTCACCGGCAATCTCGATGACGCTCGGATCGGGCAGCAGGGTCAGTCGCGCGCGGCGTGCCCAGGCTTCACCGAGCAGGAAATCACGATTGCCATGCAGGAAGTAGACAGGCACGCCTTGTTCATGCAGGTGCGCCAGCGCATCGGCGATCGTGTTCTCCAAGTCAGCAGCGGCGTCATCGCCGATCCAGGCTTCGAAGAAGTCACCGAGGATGTAGAGCGCGTCGGCCTGCGCCGCCGCTGTGCGCAGGAAGCCAAGGAATTGCTCAACGATCGCCGGACGCGATGCGTCCAGATGCAGGTCGGAAATGAACAGTGTGGCCATGCGGATGGTGGCGGCGCGATCACCGCGCCCCGCAGCGCAGGGCGCGGCGCGGGCACTGGCCAGACGATCAATCGACCAAGCTGATTTTTTCGATCACGATCGGTGTGGTCGGTACGTCACCTGCGAACGGGCCTTTGGGGCCGGTTGGGGTCGCGCGGATCTTGTCGACCACATCCATGCCGTCCGTGACTTTGCCAAACACGGCGTAGCCGGGGTTGGCGTCGCTGGCATAGTCGAGGCGCGGGTTATCGACGGTGTTGATGAAGAACTGGGCGGTTGCCGAATTGGGATCAAGCGTGCGCGCCATCGCCACGGTGCCGCGCAGATTGCTCAGGCCGTTCCTGGATTCGATCGGAATCGGCGCGCGTGTCTTTTTCTGGCGCAGATCGGCACCGAAGCCTCCGCCCTGGATCATGAAGCCGGGGATCACGCGATGAAAAATGGTGCCGCTGTAGAAGCCGCTCTTGACGTAGGTGAGGAAGTTCTCGACCGACTTGGGTGCCTTGTCGGGGAACAGTTCGATCGTGATGTTGCCGAGACTGGTCTTGACCAGCACCTTGTTGGTGGCGGGGTTGGCGCCGTCAGCGGGCTTGGTCGCGGGCTTGGCCGCGGATTTTGCCGCGGGCTTTGCCGCGGGCTTTGCCGCGGGCTTGGCGGTTGCGGGCGGCGCAGCCTTTTTCTGAGTCACGGCGGACTTGGTCTGCGGCGTCTTGGCTGCGGGCGCGTCTTGCGCAAGGGCAAGGCCGGGAAGGACGAACAGGAGGGTGAGCAGGACGCGTTTGAACACGGGCAATCTCCACGAAGCCGATGACAGGAACCGTCCAATCATAGGCGTTCTTTTCGATCGCGTGAAACCACGCGCCGGTGCACGTGTCGCACGTTCGCGGCGCAACGGCCGACGGCGCGACGGAACCAGACCCCGGCGTGATGTCTGCAGGCCGTGCCCGGTCATGGTGTCGCAGACCGGGCGGCAACGGGTCAAGCCACGCTCAGGCGGCAGCGGCGTCTTCCTGATTCATCCACTGCTTGATCTGGTCAGCCGGCACGCTTTCCTTGAGCGAGCGCATTGCGCGCATCGCCTGACGATGGAGATCCTGCTGTTCGGAGTACGGCGAGTCCTTGGTCTCGTGATAGACCACGGTGAGCCACAGCGCGATACCGCGCAGGCGAACCTGCAGGTTTTCCGATTGCAGCCGCTCGATGCCGATGTCGGTGCCGGCGCCCCAGGCGCGGTACTTCTCCTCGGGTGGCGTGCCGTAGAGGTGCGGAAATTCACAGGCGGCTGCCGCATTGAACTCGCGAATCGCGATGCCGGCGAGCTGGCGGCGCATCGGCGGCGACAGCGACTCCAAGGCCTTGTTGACTTCACGCAACTGGCGACGCAGTTGGACGGCTCGGCTCAAGGCGATGACACGGGTGACGAATTGCATGATCGTTGTTCCCCCCTGGGTGATCGATGGACGGTGCATTTCGGCCGATTGCTGGCGTCATATTTCGCCGTCCGTTGTCATATTGTGACGGAACGATCGGGAATAAGGAACCCCCCTGCCGGGTCCTTTTCACTGTTTTTTCGGGACTCAGATCACATGCCCGAGCACTGCGCCCATCTCTACGGCTTGCTGCGACTGCAAAGGAACGAGTTCGGCAAGGCCGGCCGGGAGCAGCAGGATCGCTGTCGAACCCATGTTGAACCGGCCCATTTCATCGCCGCGTCCGAGATGCAGGTTCATGCTGCGCCAATCGCGTCGCTGCGGCCTTGAAGCATAAGGCGGGACTTCGACGCCACCCCAGACGGTTTCGATGCCCGAGACGAGCATTGCGCCGACCAGCACCACGACGAACGGGCCGGTCTCGCCCTTGAAGTGGCAGACGAGCCGTTCGTTTCGTGCAAACAGCCTCGGCACGGCGTCGACGGCGAACGGAGCCACGCTGAACAGCCGACCTGGAATATGCAGGGTCTCGACGAGTTCACCCGCGAGCGGCATGTGCACGCGGTGATAGTCGCGCGGTGAGAGATAGACGGTGACGAATCGCCCGTTCGCGTAGGGCGCGGCGGCGGTTTCGTCAGCGAGCAGTTCGGCAACGCTGAAGTCCTGGCCCTTGGCCTGGACGATGCGGCCGCCGGTGATCAGTCCGGCCTGGCTGATGCGACCGTCGGCAGGACAGGCGATGGCCTTTGGATCGACAGGAGCGGGACGCGCGCCCCGCTTGAGTTCGCGCGTGAAAAAGGCGTTGAAATGTGCGTAGGCGGATGGATCGGGCTGCTCGGCCTGACTCAGGTCGATGGCGTAGGCGCGCACGATGCGGCGGATCAGGAAGTCCTTCCATGGGCGCCACCGGCAGCGCGTGGCGTAAAGCACCAGACGGGACAGCAGGCGATGCGGCAACAGGGACTGCAGCAGGACCGAGGCTCGCATCAGCGACTCCGCGCCAGCGCCTGCAGATCGGCCAGCAGTTTGGCTGGCTCGAACGGTGGGCGCAGCAGGCCGACTTCGCGTCCGAGCGGGTCGATCATCACCACCGAGGCGCTGTGATCGACCGGATAGTTGGCATCCGTGGACTCGCCGCGCGCATATACCAGGCCGAGCGCGCGCGTGAGCGGCGTCAACACCTCGTCCGGACCGGTTGCGGCGATGAACGCCTTGTCGAAATAACCGACGTAGCGCGCCAGTTGTTCGGGCGTGTCGCGCGCCGGATCGACCGAGATGAAAACGAAGTTCAGACGCGCACGCAGCGCCGGGTCGAGTTTTTTCCATGCCTGAGCGAAGACGGCGAGCGTGGTCGGACAGATGTCCGGGCAGTGCGTATAGCCGAAGAAGACCAAGGTCCAGCGCCCGCGCCAGTCGGCGTCGCCGAGTTTGCCGCCATCGCTGCGCGTGAGCTCGAAGGCCGGCACGTTGCGCGGATGTGGAAACAGCATGCCTGATTGCAGCGGCGGAAGTTGCGGTATCGGCGCCGTCGAAAACCAGCGCGCGCCCAACCACAGGCCGAGCGCCGCGGCGGCTGCGGCAATGAGGATGGTCCAGTTGGCCGTGATGCGGCCGTGAACGGGCGGGATTTTCATCCGCCGATTATACGGGGCACCACGCAGCTGACTGCGTGGCCGTGGCTTCGCGGCAGAACCGGGGTGGCCATCCCGTATACTTTCGCGCTTGCACCTTCTGCTGGATTGCGTGATGACCCGGGAACTTGCCACGATCATCGATTTCATTCGCTACGGCGCAAGCCGGTTCGGTGCGGCGGGCCTGACCTTCGGCCACAGCTACGACAATGCGATCGACGAGGCCACGCATCTGGTGCTGCATGCACTGCACCTGCCGCACGACCTGTCGCCGGCCTATGGCACAGCGCATCTGGTCGAGAGCGAGCGACTGGTCGTGCTTGATCTGATCGAGCGCCGTGTCGCCGAGCACAAGCCGGTCGCCTATCTCACCGGCGAAGCGTGGTTTGCCGGGCTCAAGTTCAAATCCGACGCGCGTGCGCTGGTGCCACGCTCGCCGATTGCCGAACTGATCCAGAGCGGTTTCACGCCCTGGCTCGACGAACGGCCGGTGGCACGCGCGCTCGACCTGTGCACAGGTTCGGGCTGCATCGGCATCGCCATGTCTGCGCACAATCCCGACTGGTTGGTCGATTTGGTCGACATCAGCGAAGAGGCGCTGGCGCTCGCGCGCGAGAATGTCGCGTTCCAGGACGTCGGCGAGCGTGTGCGCGTGATCCGCTCGGACTTGTTTGCCAGTCTTGCCGGCGAGCGGTACGACCTCATCGTGAGCAATCCGCCCTACGTGACCGAACAGGAATTCGCGGCCTTGCCGCCCGAATACAGCCACGAGCCCCGGCTCGGCCTTGCCGCCGGCGCCGACGGGCTGGATTTCGCGCTGCGCATCCTTGCCCAGGCGCCCGAGCACCTGAACGAGGGCGGCGTCCTCATCGTCGAGGTCGGCGAAAGCGAGCGCGCGCTGATCGAGTGTCTGCCGCAGGTGCCGTTCAACTGGATCGAATTCAATGTCGGCCAGATGGGCGTCTTTCTGCTGGATCGCCGCGACCTGCTCGCGCACGCCCCGGCGATCCGCGCGGCCGCGCAGGGCCGGTCTTGAGCAAGGCGAGATGTCGATCCGGACAAACCTGCCGTTGAGCCACGCCAAGCAGCGCCCATGAGCAATACTTTCGGAAAGTTGTTTGCGGTTACGACCTTCGGCGAAAGCCATGGTCCGGCGATCGGTTGCGTGATCGATGGTTGTCCGCCCGGACTGGCGATCGACTCGGGCGAGTTCCGCGTCGATCTCGATCGGCGCGCCACCGGCAAGAGTCGCTACACCTCGCAGCGTCATGAAACCGATGAAGTCGAGATCCTTTCAGGCGTATACGAAGGGCGCACCACCGGCACCCCGATCGCGCTGCTGATCCGCAATGTCGATCAGCGTTCGAAGGACTATTCGGACATCACCAGCACGTTCCGTCCCGGTCACGCCGATTACACCTACTGGCAGAAATACGGAATCCGCGATCCGCGTGGCGGGGGACGTTCATCGGCGCGCGAAACGACAATGCGGGTCGCGGCGGCGGTGATCGCCAGGAAGTGGCTGGCGCTGCATTTCGGCATTCGCGTGCGCGGCCATCTCGCGCAGATCGGCGGCCTGGTGCCACGTGAATTCGACTGGGATGCGGTCGAGGGCAATCCCTTCTTCTGGCCCGATGCCGGGATGATCCAGGAGCTTGAGCAGTATGTGAATGCCTTGCGCAAGTCGGGTGATTCGGTGGGCGCACGCGTGAACGTGGTGGCAGAAGGCGTGCCGCCGGGGTGGGGTGAGCCGATCTACGGCAAGCTCGATGGCGATCTTGCGGCAGCGCTGATGTCGATCAATGCGGTCAAGGGCGTGGAGATCGGTGACGGTTTCGCGGCGGTGGCACAGAAGGGCAGCGAGCATCGTGACGAGCTCACGCCACAGGGATTCGCCTCCAACCATGCCGGCGGAATCCTTGGCGGCATTTCCAGTGGGCAGACCGTGGTTGCATCCATTGCGCTCAAGCCGACCTCGAGCATTCTCATTCCCGGGCGCAGCGTGAATCTGGCGGGTGAGCCGGTCGAAGTCGTGACCAAGGGCCGCCACGATCCCTGCGTGGGCATCCGCGCGACCCCGATCGCCGAAGCGATGGTTGCGCTCGTGCTCATGGATCACGCGCTGCGCCACCGCGGCCAGTGCGCCGATGTCGGTGCGGTGTCGCCGCGGATCGTTTGAGAATCAGTCGCCGTCATGAGCGGCAATGCCGATTGGTTATTGGCACGGCGAGCGCGGGCTGCTTCATCCTCCCGCGTCCCACGCAAAACACAAAGAGAGCGAAGCGATGAACGCGCACAAGAAGTACAACGTGGCAATGGCCGGGGCGACCGGGGCGGTCGGTGAGACCCTGCTGTCCATTCTGGAGCAGCGCGGCTTTCCGGTTGGCGAGCTGGTGCCCTTGGCGAGCGCGCGTTCGGCCGGTGGCACGGTGAGCTTCGCTGGCCGCGAAGTAGTGGTGAAGAACCTCGCCGACTTCGACTTCAACGGCATCGACATCGCGTTTTTCTCAGCCGGTGGCAGTGTTTCGCGTGAACACGTGCCACGCGCAGCGGCGGCAGGCGCCGTGGTGATCGACAACACCTCCGAATTCCGCTACCGCGACGAGATTCCGCTGGTCGTGAGCGAAGTCAATCCGCATGCGATCGCGCGCTACGTCGATCACGGCATCATTGCCAATCCGAACTGTTCGACGATGCAGATGCTGGTCGCGCTGGCACCGATCCATCGCGCGGTTGGTATCGAGCGCATCAACGTGGCGACCTATCAGTCGGTGTCGGGGGCAGGGCGCTCGGGCGCCGATGAACTGGGACGGCAGACCGCGGCGCTGCTCAACTTTCAGGAGGCCGAACCCTCCAAATTCCAGGCCCAGATCGCTTTCAACCTGATTCCGCAGATCGACGAGTTCCAGGACAATGGCTACACCAAGGAAGAAATGAAGATGGTGTGGGAGACGCGCAAGATCCTCGAAGACGAATCGATCCAGGTCAATCCGACGGCGGTGCGCGTGCCGGTGTTCTACGGCCATTCCGAGGCCGTGCACATCGAGACCCGCGACAAGCTCACGGCCGAAACTGCGCGCAGCCTGCTCCAGAACGCTCCAGGCGTGATCGTGGTCGACGAGCGCAAGGCCGGCGGCTATCCGACGCCGGTATCACACGCTGCCGGCAAGGACGAGGTTTTCGTCGGCCGCATCCGTGAAGACATCTCCCACCCGCGCGGACTTGACCTGTGGATCGTGTCTGACAACATTCGCAAAGGGGCCGCGCTCAATGCCGTGCAGATCGCGGAGTTGCTGATCCGAGACCATTTGTGACGCCGTACACTTTGCAAAAAGGCATCTGTGACGGATAGTTACGAATGTGTTATAAGCCCGTTTCGAGAAACCCGACCAAACGGGTCATCCACGCTGTGGGGAGCACGTTCAGATGAAACGACCGTTGCAACTGTCGCTGGCGATCACGCTTGCGCTGGCCGGAACCAACGCGATTGCGCTCGGGCTTGGCCCGGTGCGGGTCATGTCCAAGCTCAATCAACCGCTGCAGGCGGAAATCCCGGTGATACAGGGGAGCGCGGGCGAGGCCGAAGGCTTGCTCGTCAGCCTTGCCGATCAGGAAGATTTTGAGCGCCTGGGCATAAGCCGCAGCCATCTGGGCGTTCCGCTCGAGTTTTCGGTCGCCAAGGACGCCAAGGGTCAGGTCGTGATCCGCGTGACGAGCACCGAGCCCGTGCGCTCGACCTACCTCGACTTCCTCGTCGAGGCAAACTGGCCGAAAGGTCGCATGCTGCGCGAGTACACGGTTCTGCTGGATCCGCCGATGACGGCGCCCGTCGCCGCGCCGACGCCCAAGGCCGTTGCCGCTGCGCCGGCAATGCCGAAGCCAGCCAAACCGAGCACATCGAGCAGCAAACCCGCCGCTGCGGCGCCAGTGGCTGCGCCTCACCGGCCGGCTGCCGCTGCGCCTGCACCTGCGCGCGCGATGGCCGCGGGTGACTACGGTCCCACCCAGGCGGGTGAAACACTGTCGTCGGTTGCCGCCAAGATGCGCGGTGGCGACGCTGACCTCAACCAGATGATGTTGGCCCTGCTCAAGCACAATCCGGATGCCTTCTATCGCGACAACATCAACGCCCTCAAACGCGGCGTGATCCTGCGCGCGCCGAGCGAAGACGAAATCAAGGCGATCGGTGCGGCCAGCGAGGCTGCACGCCAAGTGCATGCCCAGATCGAGGATTGGCGCGGCATGACGGCATCCACGCCGCGCGTCGCCGCCGACACCGCTGCGACGGCGCCGGCGCCCAAGGCTTCCAAGCCGGTCGCATCCGCAAGTCCCAAGCCCGCGGCATCGTCAGGCCCGCGCGACCAGCTTGAGCTGGTTCCGCCGAAGGCCGGCACCGGAAAGGACAGCGGCGCCGTGGCTGGCTCGCCTGCCAGCGGCAGCAGCAACGGCAGTGGCAGGAATGCCGCAAGCGCCGAGTCGGCCCGCGAGCTTGCGCGCACCAAGGAGGCGCTGGCAACCAGCGAACAGGCGGCGAGTGACCTCAAGTCACGCGTCAAGGACCTCGAGGATCTCAAGGCCAAGAACGATCGTCTGATTTCGCTCAAGGATTCCGAAATCGCCGACCTGCAGAAGAAGCTCAAGGAACTGCAGGCGGCAAAGCCGACGCCCGGCGCAGCCAAGCCCGTGGCGGAAGCGGCACCGGCGAGCGCTCCGATCGACAAGAAGGACATCTGGGGCGATTCCGCCAAGGCGAATGCCGACAGCGCCCCCAAGGCGACAGCTGAAAGCCATCCGGCGACTCCGGTTGTCGATGCCAAGTCGTCTGCGGCCACGCCACCTGCGCCGGCCATTGTCGACGCCAACAAGCCGACTGCGCCCGCCGCGCCCGCAGATGGCAAGGCGGCCACCGCATCGACCATGCCGGCTGCGCCTGCACCCGGCGATGTCGTGCCCGGCAAGGCCACCACAAGCCCGCTCGCGGATACCGGAACGACGTCCACCACGACAGCGCCGGCCGCAGCGACGGCAACGACACCCGCTGCCGCGCCGACGACGGCCAAGCCCGCGGCAACGACAACGCCCAAGCCCGCGACACCGGCGCCGGCCAAGCCCGCAGCATCGGCGCCCAAGGCGGCCACGCAACACGCTTGGTATGAGGCAGACTGGGTCATGCCGGCGGCAATCGGCGGTGGCGTGCTGGTGTTGCTGCTGGGTTTCCTCGGCCTGCGCAAGCGCAAGCCTGCGGCGAAGAAGACCTCGGCTGCGGCGGCGCCGTCGATCGCCGATTCCTTCGGCGATTCGTATGCCCACGGCGGCAGCGGCAACGTGATGGAATCGGAGATTGCGCATCTGCAAGGCCAGATCGCTGCCGATCCAGGCAATCTCGGCGCGCACCTCGAACTCCTGAGCATCTACTACGCCGAACGCAACGTCGAACGCTTCGAGGAGGGCGCCGAGCGGATGCACGAATACGTCGCCGATCCGCAGCAGAGCGAATGGCAGGAAGTGCAGGCGATGGGAGAGGAACTTGCGCCCCATCATCCGCTGTGGGCGTCGTCTGCGCCTGACGCAAGTTCAGCGCACGATGACCAGGCTGGAAATGCCCAGCATTTCGCGTACGACGATGCATCGTTTGTCGACCAGGATGCACCGGCGTCGCGCGACGACAGTTTTGTTCCCGACGCGGGACGCCCTGATTTCGGTTTCGGCATGCCACCCGCGCACGCCCCCGAGGCAGCGGCGCCGCGGGATCTGGCTGATCATGGCTTCGGTTTCGACGCGATTCCCCCGCTGGAGGACATCCCCGTGGCTAGCCACCCTGAACCCGAGCAGCCGGCAATGGCGCATGTGTCCGAACCCGCGCCCGTACCTGCGGATGACTTCTTTTCCAATGAAGATGCGGTCGGTACCAAGCTGGATCTGGCCAAGGCCTACATGGACATGGGCGATCCCGATGGCGCGCGATCGATGCTCGAGGAAGTGCTCGCCGAGGGCAACGACGCGCAGCGGGGCGAGGCCCAGCGCTTGATCGCTGACCTGCGCTGAGCGGGCCAGTCCTACATGCGGGAATCGCGCGGCTGCAACGCCTCGCGGTTCCCGTTTCGTTTCCGGCCCTCGTCGCGCTTGTTCGCAACACGCGTCCTTGTCCTACGATTGCCGATTCCGAACCCGGATTCCGCCTGCAATGCGCATTGCCCTGGGCATCGAATACGAAGGCACTGGCTTCCTCGGTTGGCAGCGCCTCACGCATGGGCGAACCGTGCAGGGAGAAATCGAGGCAGCGCTGGCATTCGTCGCTGACCATCCCGTCGAGGTGACCTGTGCCGGGCGTACCGATGCCGGCGTACATGCACGCTGCCAGGTCGTGCACTTCGACAGTGATGCGGCGCGCAGCGAACGATCCTGGGCGCTCGGCGCGACCTCGCGCTTGCCGCCTGATGTTGCCGTGCTGTGGGCGCGCGCGGTCGATCAATCTTTCCATGCACGCTTTTGCGCCACGGCCCGTCGCTATCGCTACGTGCTGCTCAATCGGCCGATCCGCGCCGCGCTCGACGCCCGCTTCGTGGCCTGGGAGCGGCTGCCTCTGGACGCCGCACGCATGCACGAGGCGGCTCAGGCCGTGCTCGGTGAAAATGACTTCAGCGCGTTTCGCACCTCGCAATGCCAGTCCCGCACTCCGATGCGCAATGTCCATCGCATCCATGTCTGCCGCAGCGGTGACGAAGTCGTCATCGAAGTCGAGGCAAATGCCTTTCTGCATCACATGGTGCGCAATCTGGTTGGATCGCTGCTGATGATCGGGCGTGGTGAACGACCGGTGGATTGGATGGCCGAGCTGCTCCTGGGCCGCGACCGCGATCGTGCCGGGCCGACTGCGCCCGCGTCCGGTTTGAGCTTTGTCGGACCGCGCTATCCCGCAAACTGGAAGCTTCCGGGGCAGGTGAGCGGATGAGCCGTACCCGGATCAAGTTCTGCGGCATTACCCGCGGCGAGGATGTGCGGTGCGCGCTCGAACTCGGTGTCGATGCAATTGGGCTGGTGCTCACGCGCAAGAGCCGGCGATTCGTCGAGCCGTCCAGCGCGCGCGTGCTGCGCGCGCTGTTGCCGCCCTTCGTGAGCGCGGTGGCGCTGCTGATGGATGATGATCCGGAATGGGTCGAGCAGGTGATCCAGGTGGTGCGGCCGGATCTCCTGCAATTCCATGGCAGCGAGGATGCCGCGTTCGCCGAGCGCCTCGATTACCCCTACCTCAAGGCGGTTCCGATGGCCTCGGTCGATGATGTGCCCGCATATGCGCGCGCGCACCCGCGCGCCGCCGGCTTCCTGCTCGACAGTCACGCGGTCGGAGCGGTGGGCGGCACCGGTGCCGCCTTCGACTGGACGCGCGTGCCACGCAACCTGGATCGCCCGCTCGTGCTGGCCGGCGGGCTCGATGCAGGCAATGTCGCTGCCGCGATCACGCAGGCGCAACCGTATGCCGTCGATGTCTCCAGCGGCATCGAATCGGAACCGGGCATCAAGGATCCCCAGCGCATGCGCGCCTTCGTCGCTGCGGTGCGCGCCGCGGGATCATGATGTCCGCGCTGCGCAGGGTGTGGCCCGGCTGCGCTATAGTTCACCGGATGAATCACCGCACCCGCCACATTCCGCCTGCACCCTTCGGCCGCTCTCTGCGTCGCTGGCGGCGTGTCCCCGCTGCTGCGGTTCGATAGTTTCGCTGCTCTGTCGTCGTATGCCTGCTGACGGTGCGGTCGTGCCGGTCAGACGGGCTTTTCCGCCTGTCACATGCGGGCGCGTCGATGAAGTTCGGGGAGTTTGCGATGTCACCTTCCATCAGTTTCAAGATTCCGGGCGAGGCGGTGGATTTTGCCGCGTTCCCAGACGCCAACGGGCACTTCGGCGCCTACGGCGGTTCCTTCGTCGCGGAAACCCTGGCGGTGCCGCTGGCCGAGCTCACGGCGGCCTACGATCGACTGCGCGTGGATCCGGAGTTCATCGCCGAGTACGAGCGCGATCTCAAGTTCTATGTCGGCCGGCCCTCGCCGATCTATCACGCGCAGCGGCTGTCCCATGAGGTGGGAGGCGCTCAAATCCTGCTCAAGCGCGAGGATCTCAACCACACCGGTGCGCACAAGATCAACAACACGATCGGCCAGGCGCTGGTCGCGCGGGCGATGGGCAAGCGCCGCATCATCGCCGAGACCGGCGCGGGTCAGCATGGCGTGGCCACGGCCACGGTGTGCGCGCGCTTTGGTCTCGATTGCGTGGTGTACATGGGGGCGACCGACATCGAGCGACAGAAAATCAATGTCTATCGCATGAAGTTGCTTGGCGCCCAGGTCGTGCCGGTCACCTCGGGTTCGCAAACGCTCAAGGATGCGCTCAATGAAGCGATGCGCGACTGGGTGACCAACATTGCCGACACCTTCTACATCATCGGCACAGTCGCCGGGCCCAGCCCGTATCCGCGCATGGTGCGCGATTTCAATGCAGTGGTCGGGCGTGAGGCGCGTGCGCAGATGCTCGAACACTACGGACGCTTGCCCGACGTGATCACCGCCTGCGTGGGCGGCGGCTCGAATGCGATCGGCTTGTTTCATGCCTTTCTCAACGATGCGCAGGTGCGAATCGTCGGTGCCGAGGCGGCAGGGGATGGCATCGCCACGGGTCGTCACGCCGCATCGCTCTCGGCAGGTCGGCCGGGTGTGTTGCACGGCAATCGCACCTATGTGCTGTGCGACGACGACGGGCAAATCACCGAGACGCATTCGGTCTCGGCAGGGCTCGACTATCCGGGCGTCGGCCCGGAGCATGCATTTCTCAAGGATGCCGGTCGCGCGAGCTACGTCGGCGTCACAGACGAGGAAGCACTTGCCGCGTTCCATCGACTTGCACGGTCCGAAGGCATCCTCGCTGCACTCGAATCCAGCCACGCGGTGGCGCAGGCGATCAAGCTCGCGCAGGAACTGCCCAGGGACCGTTTGGTGTTGTGCAATCTGTCAGGCCGTGGCGACAAGGATGTGCACACGATTGCCGCGCGCGAGAGGATCACGCTGTGAGCCGCATCGACCAGCGTTTTGCCGAACTCGCGGCCAGCGATCGTACCGGGTTGATTCCGTTCATCACTGCGGGCGATCCCTTGCCGGATTCGACCGTGGCTTTGATGCATGCGCTGGTTGTGGCTGGCGCAGACCTCATCGAGCTGGGCGTGCCGTTTTCCGATCCGATGGCAGACGGTCCGGTGATCCAGCACGCCAGCGAGCGCGCACTGGCCCGGGGTGTGGGCCTCACCAGAATCCTCGGTTGGGTACATGAGTTCCGTCAGCACGACGTGGTTACACCGATCGTGCTCATGGGCTACATGAACCCAGTCGAGATCATGGGCGCGGCACGTTTCGCCGAGCTGGCGGTCGAAGCCGGCGTCGATGGGGTGCTGCTGGTCGATTGTCCGATCGAGGAGGCGGCGGCGTCGGCACCGCTGCGCAGCGCGGGCTTGCAGCAGATCCTGCTTGCCGCGCCCACGACCACTGCGCAGCGCATGGCGCAAGTCTGCAGCGCGGCCGCGGGTTTTCTATACTACGTGTCCTTTGCCGGCATCACCGGCGCGGACCGGATCAGTCTGGAGTCGGTCGAGGCCGGCGTGGCGCAGGCGCGGCAGCAGGCGAAACTGCCTGTTGCGGTCGGCTTCGGCATCCGCGACGCAGCCCAGGCGCAGGTGATCGGAAATTTTGCCGATGCGGTCGTGATCGGCAGTGCGCTGGTCGAGCGGCTGTCCAGTGCCAGGGATGAGGCGGAGCTCTGCGCGGAGGCGCAAGCGTTTCTCGCGCCGATTCGTGCGGCGCTGGATGCGGCCCGCGGCGCGTCGCGGTAGGACGCGCGAGGTATTGGACGGCCCTGTCTTTCGGCCAGAACCGTTCGCTGGCGAGTCGGTCCCGCAGGTGATCGATTCGCGTATTCCGGCTCCGGCGTTGTCCGGCAGGTCCGGATGGATGTGCAAGGCGCGTGCTCAAATTGCCACAGGTGCGAATCAGACATGAATTGGTTGCAGAAGCTCGTCGGTCCACGTTCACGCAGTACCGCCTCGAACAAGGGCAAGGTTCCCGAGGGACTGTGGGAAAAGTGCGATGGCTGCGGCGCCGTACTGTACAAACCCGAACTCGAAGCAGCATTGATGGTCTGTCCGAAATGCGGCCATCACCATGCGATTCATGCGCGCGCGAGGCTGCAGGCGTTGTTCGATCCGGACAGTGGCAAGGAGCTCTTCGCCGGGCTCGAAGCCACTGATCCGCTCAAGTTCCGCGATTCGAAAAAGTACAAGGATCGTCTTGTCGCGGCACAGAAGCAGACCGGCGAGAAAGATGCCTTGGTATCGATGCGCGGCACGCTGAAAAGCCTGTCGAGCGTGGCCTGCGCATTCGAATTCTCGTTCATGGGCGGCTCGATGGGTTCGGTGGTTGGTGAAAAGTTCACGCGCTGTGCGGAACTTGCGCTGGCCGAGCGCATGCCGCTGGTCTGTTTTTCGGCTACGGGCGGTGCACGCATGCAGGAAGGGCTGTTTTCCCTGATGCAGATGGCCAAGACCTCGGCGGCCCTCGCGCGCATGCGTGATGCAGGCGTGCCGTTCATCTCGGTCCTCACCCATCCAACCACGGGTGGCGTGTCGGCGAGTCTGGGCATGCTCGGTGATCTCAATGTGGCCGAGCCCAGGGCCTTGATCGGATTTGCCGGACCGCGCGTGATCGAGCAGACCGTGCGCGAGACCTTGCCGGAAGGCTTCCAGCGGTCCGAATTCCTGCTTGACCACGGTGCGGTCGATGTCATCGTCGATCGCCGTGAAATGCGCGACACACTCGCGGCCATGCTGGCGATCCTGATGCAGAAATCCAGGGCAGCATAGGCCGGGCAGGGGGCCGTTCTTCAGCACCGTGATGTCGGGCGGAACAATTCCCATCACGCAGGAGTTCGCGCGGCTGCGTGGCAGCGCAGATTGACACTGCGCGCGCGACGAGAGTAGAAGAACGCATCCAGCTCGACTTGATCAGGGAGGCGCCATGCCTTTCCAGGACATCATTTGGGCAATCGCGATGACGGGGATGGGGCTTGTTGCCCTGGTTTTTGTTTACGTCATCGTCAACGCCGGCAAGGCTGTGGATCCTGCGGCGGGGTCCCGCACACAGGCGCGAATCGCGAGTTTGCGCAAGGGCCTGTTCGGGCTGTTGCTGCTGATCTTCGTGGGCGCCAGTTGGGCGACCCTGCATCGCTTTCCGATCCCGCGTCAGGACACCAGCCTGCAAGCCTCGCAGGTGGTCGATGTGCTGGGCCGGCAGTGGTCGTGGCAGATGAGCATGCAAGGTCAGCAGTCAGGAAGTACGCTGCAGCTTGCCTCCGGCTCGCCGGTCGAGTTTCGCGTCACCAGTGCCGACGTGAACCACGGATTCGCGATTTACGATCCTGACGGCCGCATCGTGATCCAGACCCAGGCGATGCCCGATTACACCAACAAGATCCTCTACACCTTCACCAAGCCGGGCACCTACAAGGTGATGTGCCTTGAATATTGCGGTCTGGGGCATGCGCCGATGGTGACCTCGTTCGAGGTTGCCAAGGCAGCGGGAGGTTGAGATGGCTGCGCTGACGATGTATCCGGAGTCCGAGCGACTTTCTGCTGGCGAACGCGTCGCCTTCAACCTCTACATGATCAGCGCCGTCGTGCTGTTCGTGTTGATGATGCTGCTCGGCGTGATCATGCGCATGGCGCAAGGTACGTGGCTCGAAGTGGCGCCTGATCTTTTCTATCGCTTGCTGTCAATGCATGGCGCGGGCATGGTCGGCACGATGGGCATGGTCACCACGGCGGTCATGTGGTTTTTCCTGCGCAAGTACGTGACCTTGCACCTGTGGGCCTTTGTGGCCAACTACGTGTTGTTCCTGCTCGGTGCGTTGTGCATCATCGCTGCGATCTTCGTCGGTCGTTATGGCGGCTTGTGGACCTTTCTCTATCCCTTGCCGACTCATTCGATGGGCATGTGGCCCGATGCCTCGGCTGCGTGGTTCATGATCGGCTATTTGCTGATTGGCGTCGGCATGTTGTTGTTCTATCTCGACGCAACGGCCGGCCTGGTTCGCAAATACGGCAACCTCGGCCGCAGCCTTGGCCTGCAATGGCTGTTCGGCGGCCGCATCGACCCCGAGCACCCGAAGGCAGTGGTCGCCAGCACGATGGTGATCATCGCCAATTCGCTGGGCATCATTGCCGGAGCGGTCATCCTGGTGATGTACCTGGTCGGCATCGTCTATCCGGAATTCAAGCTCGACCCGCTGGTGGCGAAGAACCTCACCTACTGGTTCGGTCACATGTACATCAATGCCACGATCTACATGGGCGTGATCGCGGTTTACGAACTGCTTGCGCGCTACTCCGGAAGGCCTTACGCGATTTCGCGTCCGTTCCTGTGGTCGTGGGCGGCGAGCACGCTGTTCGTGATCATCGTGTTCCCGCACCACCTGTTGATGGACTATGCGCAGCCGCGCTGGGTGTCGATCACCGGGCAGATCATCTCCTACAGTGCGGGCTTCCCGGTGTTTCTCGTCACCGTATGGGGCGCGTTGGCCAATATCCATCGGTCGGGCATGCGCTGGAGCATGCCCTCGCGCCTGATGATCTTGTCGTTGTTCGGCTGGGCGGCGGGCATTGTGCCGGCAATCCTCGACGGCACCATCAGCATCAACCGGGTGATGCACAACACCCAATGGGTGCCGGGGCATTTCCATTTCTATCTGCTGCTGGGCGTGCTGCCGATGGCGCTCGCGCTGATGTATCACGTGATCGGCAGCAGGCGGAATCAGGTATCGAACTCGGCTGCAGACCGGCTCGGCCTGCCGATCTATCTGCTCGGCGGACTGATCTTCACGCTGGCGTTCCTTGCAGCAGGCCACCTCAGTGTCGCCCGGCGCATGTCTTCGCACCTGCCCGAATGGATTTTCACCGATCAGGTGGGCGCGGTTGGCGCGATTCTGGTGCTGCTGGCGATGATCTATTTCGCGACGCGGATCACGATCGGCCTGCTGCGGGGGCCGGACAGTGGACACGCTGCGCACGCTGCTGCTTAGCCTGCTGATCGTGATTGCAGGTGGCGCGACCCTGGCTGCCGCGACCGACGGATTTCGTGCTTTCACCACCGAATCGGCAAGGCGGCTCGCTGTGCGCGAACATGCCGTGCCGGTACCCGACTTTCCCCTGCAGTCTGCCAGTGGCGGGCATTTCACGCTGCAGGATCTGCGCGGCCACTGGCTGCTCGTGGATTTCGTTTACACGCGCTGCCAGGCCTGGTGTTCGGTGCTCGGTGGCGAATTCGCGCAACTGCAGGATCTTCTGGCTGCGCCGATCGCGCAGGATCGATTGCGGCTGCTGAGCATCAGCTTTGACCCCGTGAATGACGACCCCGCGCAACTGGCTGCCTATCAGCATCGATTCGGGGATCGTGGTCACGGATGGATCGCTGCACGACCTTTGGATGGCGCGAGCTTGAACCTGGCGACCCGCGTATTCGGCATTCGCGTGATTGCCGACGGCACGGGGGGCTATATCCACAATGCGTCGATTGCACTGGTCGACCCGCAGGGACGTCTCGTGCGGATATTCGACTCGGGTCGCCCCGATGTGGTGGCGGCCGCGCTGCAGGAAATGCTTGCGCAATGAGGCTGCGCCTGCCCACGATTGCTGCTTGCGTGATGGCTGTTCTGGTGCTGGTCAGTCCGCCGGCACGCGCCTGGCTCGAAAGCTCGATGACCGCGCAGATGCTGGTGCAGCTTCCATTGCTTGCGGCCGTCGGCGCGTGGATGGCGTCGGCGCTGCCGGCGTCGGCAGGTGAATGGTTTGCGCGCCGCGATCGCTGGGGCATCAACGGCCTGCTGCTCGCATCGATGACTTCGCTGGTGTGGATGCTGCCGCGCGCACTCGATGCCGCCGTCGATGATGCCTGGATTGCGGGGGCGAAATTCGCCACGATCCCCTTGCTGATCGGCATGCCGCTGGCCTTGTCGTGGCGGCGCGCGAGCTTGGTCCTGCGCGGCGTGTTTCTTGCCGAGACGATCGCCACCTGTTTCCGGCTTGGCTGGCTGTATCAGGTTTCGCCGCAGCGGCTGTGCAGCAACTATCTGCTCAATGACCAGCAGCGGCTCGGCTATTGGTTGCTCGTCATCGGTGCCGCACTGTTTGTGCTGCTGATGGGCAAACTGCTCGCAGGACGTTTCGATCCCGGGCCGGATGCGCAGATGCAAGGCGGCGAGCGCTGATTGCGGGTAGCGGGCGCTGCTCGTGGTGCCACGATCACCAGGCGGGGCGAGTCTCGTGGATCGCCCGCGGCGTCTGGTGCGCCGCGGGCGATTGCGGGTCTGGCAAGTGGTTTACTTGAGCGCGAGCACCCAGTCGACCATCGTCTTGAGGTCCGCATCGCTGATCGTGGGGTGGGGCGGCATCGGCACCGGTCCCCAGACGCCCGAGCCGCCGGCCTTGACCTTGGCGATCATCTTGGTTTCGGCTTCCTTGTCGCCCTTGTACTTGGCGGCGACGTCCTTGTAGGAAGGTCCAACCAGCTTGGTGTCCGTCGAATGGCAGGCGGTGCAGCCGTTGGACTTGATCAGGGTTTCAGCGCTGTCGGCTGCCGATGCGGCGAGCGGCAGGGCGATGGCACCAAGCAAGAGCGCCGCCGACAGCGTGACCGGAAGTTTCATTTGCGACTCCTGTTGCGATGGATGAAAAGAATCAGGCGCTTGCCGTCCGTGGGCGCGGTCGATACAACGCGCTCCACAATGCCAGCACTCCCACCAGGATGCCAGTCCAGAACACGAACCAGAACACGAACAGGTCCGCGAACGGAGAGGTCAGGTTCCAGATGCCAAACGCGACCAGCATCGCGCCGAGCAGGATGGTGACCGTGGTAAACCATTTGAGCAGATCGCCGGCACGCGACCAAATCGCAAGCGCGATGATGAGGACGCCGGCCACCACGATGGTCCAGGGATTCTGCTTGAGCATCGGCAGATCGAGGATCGAGAGGTAGACGAGTGCGAACGAGAGCAGTGTATTGAGGATGCCGGGAATCATGATTCGTGCTCCAGGGCGTGTGTGCGTTCGAGTTGCCGCCAGGTGAGCGGCGGAATGACGGCATAGACGAGGAAGCTGGCCAGCAGGAACGCCTTCCACCCCCATGCCAGTGGCGTCAGCGCCACCAGCAGGAGAGTGGTCAGTCCCTGCACTGCGTAAAACGCATGCGCCGCGTGCATCAGCCTGCGGCTTTCACGCAGCCTTCCCAAGGCATAGACCATGCCGTAGCAGCCAGCGCAAAGCACATAGATGCCCAGCAGTGCCGCAGTGGGAAGGAGCCAGGACGGGTTCATGACGTGGCCAGCGCAGGACTCGGCTTTTCGCGGCGCCGGCCCAAGGTGGCCAGATCCCAAGCCAGGATGAAGTAGCTGGCGACGATGATTACGCCAAAGCCGGTGCGCGCGATCATGCCCTGCATGAACCAGCTGTTGGACTGCGAGGCCATGAAACCATCGAGGGTGGATCCGCCAAGTGCGCGGCCGATGAAAGCCTCGGACATGCCCGAAACCAGCAGGGCACCGACCATGCCGACCATGCCGATGTTGAGGCCGGCAAAGGCCCATTTCCAGGCATTGCCCCGGACTTCGCGGATGCCACGTGATTCCTGCGCCACCATGTAGGCGACCGCGATGATCCCGGTGATGTAGGCGCCGTAAAACGCGAAGTGGCCATGCGAGACGGTCCACTGGGTACCGTGCGAATACAGATTGATCTGCGGCAGGGTCATCATGAAGCCCCAGATTCCGGCGCCGATGAAATTGCCGAAGGCCTCGGCGATCAACCACAGGAACGCCGGCTTGTTGTGCGTCTTCATCTGGTGCTTGCCAGCGTCGTAGATCGCGTGCACGACCATGCCGAGCAGGGGCAGCGGCTCGAGTGCCGAGAATATGCCGCCGATGCTCAACCAGTACTGTGGCGTGCCGATCCAGAAATAGTGGTGGCCAAGGCCCAGGATGCCGGTGCCGAGCACGAGCGCAACCTCCAGATACAGCCAGATCTCGACCACCTTGCGCGAGGTGCCCAGCAGCTTCATCAGGGCGAGCGCGAGGATGCAGCCGATGATCAGTTCCCAGGTTGCCTCGACCCACATGTGGACCAGCCACCACCACCAGTACAGATCGACCGACATGTTGGTCGGTGCCGGGAACGCAATCAGGTAGACGGCGATCAGCGGAACCATCGTCGTCATCAGCACGCCCATGATGCCGGTCACCTTGCGCGCCTTGGCGACACTGGCAAAGATGTTGTAGGCGAGCGTGAAGAACACCGCGACGATGCCGATCGCGGCCCAGCGTGGCGCTTCCACGTACTTGCGACCCTGGTTTACCAGCCACATGCCGGATTCGTCGCTCGATCCGTATTGGACAAAGATAAACACCAGGACGACCACGGCCACGGCTGCGACGAACACCCAGAACAGCAATCTGGCCAAGCCGATGCCGACGGTTTCTATGCCCAGTTCATCGGGTAGAAACCAGTAGATCGCACCCATGAAACCCCACAGGCAGGCGATGATCAGGGCGTTGATGTGGACCTGCTTGACGATATTGAAATCGAGTTTGCCAAGCAGGAAGCCGTACTTGAGGTAGAAGATCGATGCGAGCAGTCCGAACAGCAGCAGCGCCCCCATCATCACGATCGAGGCAGTCAGATACTGCACCCCGAGTTTCTTGGATTGGTTCATTCCGCCTCTCCCCTATCGAGCCACTTCACGGCGGCCGAAGCCGGCCGGGAAGCCGTTGGTCTGGACCGAAGAAATCCACTTCAGATACGCCGTGACGGCGCGTGCCTCCTCCTCGCTCAGGTTGAGGTTGGGCATCTGGCGTGCCCAGGTCGGATAGCGGTCGGGGTGCATGAGGAATTGCACCATCGCCTCCTCCTTGGTCTTGGCCTGGGTCATCGGCATCCACATCTTTTCCCATGTCGGATCGAGCCACGCCTTGGTGAGATCGGGTGCGTAATAGGCACCGTTGCCGAAGAAGGCGTGGCAGTTGATGCAGGAACGGCTCTGGATCACCAGCTTGCCCTTGTCCATGATCGCCTTGGCTTCGGCTTCGCTGTAGCGATGCCCGAACAGCAGTTCTTCCTCGCCGATTACCGGCTTGTCCATGTTTGACGCGGCGTCAAACTCGTAGGTGATCTTCTGGTTGATCACCGTATAGGCGGGCACATTGCCGCCGCCACCTTCGGTGAGCACCCTGAGGCTGTCGACAGTCAACAGCAGCAGCACCAGCAACATGAAAACCGTGGTGGCAATGGCGCCATCCCGCCAAAAGCGGGGGTCGCCGGCACCAGGTTCGAAAACGGCGGCAGAAGATTCAGTCATTGGGCTCTCCCCGGAGGCAGGCATGCAGCGGGTGATGGATCATGCGCCTTGTCATCGTACGCAGGCCAACCACGGCTCATGACAGGCGAAGAGCTTTTTACGCCTGCGACCAAAACGCAACCTTGACGTGGGTCAAGGTTGGCGCACGTCTGACCAAGGCGGAGTCGTGTTGCGGTGCCGCGCGAGATCGCTCATCCGCAAGGCGCTGCCGGTGCGATGGAGTCGCACCGACTCGGTGAGCCAGACGTGACGTTGCGTCGACAGCCGATTCCGCAAAGCGGGAGGGACGCGGATCAACGCGTGGCGATATCGGCGCTGCTGCTGAAGCGGATCGCGTCCAGGCGCGGTGCCGCGCCCGCGAGCGCATCACGCAAGGCCTGGAGTTCGTGATCGAGTGATTCGATTTCTTCCGCACGCACCGCGGGATTGATTCGGGCGAGGGCGACGAGGCGCGCGCGCTGTGCGCCAAGTTCACGTTCGAGTTCGGCCAAGGCGTTGCCGACTTCGCTGGCAGCCATGCGTCGCGCTTCGGTTTCGCAGGCGGCCAGCATCGGCGGCACCAGCTTGGCCAGCAGGGGGCGAAAACGTGCAGTGTCCAGTGGTTGCTCGCGGGCGCGCGCCAAACTGGCGGCGTCGGCGCAATGCTCCGCGCGCACGCTCAGGCGTGTGTCAACGGCGACGCGGATCGGCAGCGGCGGCAGGAATCGACCCACGTCCAGTCCGCGTTCGGCCACGCAATCGAGCACGAACACGCACTCGAGCACGGCGCTGCGCGGCGGTAAAGCCTGGTCGACAAGAATCGCGGCATTGCCGAGTTCGCTTTCGAGCAGCAAGTCGAGGGCGCCATGCACGAGCGGGTGATCGAGCCGCAACAGGGGCATGTCCTCGCGCGACAGTGCAAGGCTGCGCTCGAAGGTCACTGCCTGCGGCCCCTGGGTGAATCCGGGCAGTCCGTCGGTGCTGAGGTATTCCGGATCGAGCACGACACTGCGCTCCGAGGTTTCCTCGTGGCTGATGCCAAACTGCTCGAACAGCTCAAGCACGAAGGCATCGGCGCCGACGTCCGCATCCTGCTCGCGCAGGGCCTGCGCGAGTGCGATGTCCGGCACCTGACGCTGGCTGGCCAGCTCAAGCAGGCGGTCACGGCCGCGCTGCACGAGTTCGGAGAGCTCGGCGTGTGCGGCGGCGGTGTCGGTGATCAAGGAATCGAGTTCGGCGTCGTTCGCTTCGCCGCCGCGCGCGTGTGCCTGGGCAACAGTCAGCAGGCGCGCGCCGAACTGGCGCAGGATTTCGCGGCCGTCGGCCGGACTCGTGCGCAGGGCATCGAGCCCTTCTTCGTACCAGCGCAGCAAGGCATGTTGCGCGGAGCCGGCAAATGCAGCGGCGTGAATCCGGATATCGTGGCGCTGGCCGATGCGGTCTAGCCGCCCGATGCGTTGTTCGAGCAAGTCGGGATCGTGCGGCAGATCCCACAGGATCAGACGATGGGCGAACTGGAAATTGCGCCCCTCCGAGCCGATTTCGGAACACAGCAGCAAGCGCGCGCCATCCGGATCGGCGAAGAACGCGGCGTTGCGGTCGCGCTGCACGAGTCCCATGCTTTCGTGGAAGCGTGCGACACGCGCGCCGCTGCGTGTGCGCAACGCATCCTCGAGTGCGGTCACCTTGGCCTGAGTGCGGCAGATCAGCAGGAACTTGTCGCCGACATGGCGATCGAGCAGGGCAAGCAGCCACGGCAGGCGCGGGTCATTGGTGTAGTCGATCTCGGTTTGGGGCGGCTGCGGCTGTCCATCGGCATGAAACTCGGCGAGCAGGGACTCGCGCTGCGCCGCCTCGAGGTCGCTGGCATCGAGTACATCGATGTGTGCGATACGGCGCGGAAATCCACCGATCTGGGCGCGTCGATTGCGGAACATCACGCGGCCGGTGCCATGGCGATCGATCAAGGCGTCAATCAACAGGGGCGCATGGCGGGCGCGGTCGTCCTCGTAATGCTCGAGCAGGTCGCAAAGTTCGTCGTCGCCGGCGAAACGCGCGGCGAGAAAATCACGCTGTCCGATCTGCAGCGGCTGCGCCTCGAGCAGGCGCTCGCTGATCTGCGACAAGTGCGCGTAGTCGTCGCTTTGGCTGATGAAGGCATCCAGATCCGTGTAGCGCGCGGGGTCGAGCAGGCGCAGGCGGGCGAAGTGGCCGCTGCGACCCAACTGCTGCGGGGTGGCGGTGAGCAGGACCAAGCCCGGAGTCGTGCGCGCGAGATGCTCGACCAGGGTGTACGAGGGCCCGGCGATTTCGGCTGTCCATTCCAGATGATGCGCCTCGTCGACGACCACCAGATCCCAGCCCGCAGCCAGCACCTGGGCGGCGCGGCGGGGGTTGCCCGCGAGCCAGCCGATTTCCGCGATGATTGTCTGTTCGTCTTCGAACGGATTGCGCGTGTCGTCACCGATTTCGATCGCTTCGCAGCGCTCCTCGTCAAACAGCGCAAACGACAGATTGAAGCGGCGCAAGAGTTCGATGAACCATTGCGCGGCAAGGCTTGCGGGCGTGAGCACCAGCACGCGCGTGGCGCGGCCACTGGCAAGCTGACGCGCGAGGATCATGCCGGCCTCGATGGTCTTGCCCAGACCCACCTCGTCGGCGAGCAGGGCGCGCGGCGGTCGGCGTTGGGCGACGATCTCGGCGACCCGCAGCTGGTGTTCGATCAGATCGATGCGCGCGCTGGCCAGTCCCCACGCCGGCGAGCGCATTGCCGCGGCGCGGCGCGCAAGTGCCTGTGCGCGGAAGTCGAAGCGATGGGGTGCATCGACGCGTGCCGAAAGCAAGCGCTCATCAGCGCGCGACAAGGGCTGCGTGTCGTCGAGTTCGGCCTCGGGCAGGGCGCGGTCGCGGCCGTGATAAGTGAAAAGGCCTTCGTTCTCGCTGATGCGCTCGATGGCGAAAACCTGCTTCTGCCCGCTGACCTTCTGGCCGATGCGGAACTGCGCGCGCGACAGCGGCGCCGCATGCATCGCGTAATGGCGCAGCATCCCGGCGGTGGCAAACAACACCTGTACCGTGCGGCCTTCGATTCGCACCACGGTGCCTAATCCCAATTCTGGTTCGGCGTTGGAGATCCAGCGTTGTCCGGGAATGAAGGCCATGCAACCAGATCGTGACGAAACGGGACGCGATTATCCGCCGTTGCCGCGGATTCGCAAAGGAAAACCGCGGCTTGCTTGGGCGTGCCTGAGGTGTGGTTCAGGGAGCAGACGCGCCACTTGCGCGCAGCATGAAGGCGCCCGGCAAAGGCACGTTCGGTGCGATATTGCGTGAACAAAATGGCGCGCTGGCGAGATCGTCGATCACGCTGGCAATGTCGGGCGCATAACAGAACCAGGAGTCGTTGCCGGAGCTCGTGGTATCGGCGCGTGCCGGTTTGTCCTGGCCCCCCATGAGCTTGGCGCTGGCGCCGACGAAGAACGCGCCGCTGACATGGGTCGGCGGGATCGCCAGCGTGAAAAACGCATCGCCCGATACGTCGGGGACCGCACGCAGCTGAACGATGGCGTGCGCGTTGCGCGGATCCCCATCGCCATCGCTGTCCTCGAGCAGCCAGAACGTGACCGGGCCATGCGCCAGCGAAGGGAAGGTCGGGCCGAACGCGGCCTGGATCTGCGTGATCACTTCGCCGCCGGCCTGCACCAGGAAGTAGTTGCCCCACAGCATGTCCGGATCGAAGGCGCTCGGCGGGCCTTGATTGGTGTCGCCGTCGCCGTCGTCGCGCACGTATTCGAGCAGGCTCGCGTCATCGAAGCCGTTGCGGAAAATGAAATCGACGACCGCATCCGGGCGGACCGCGTAGTCGACGAAAACGCCGCTGCCCCACTCGGTCTGGTTGTCGCCCTGGGGATGCACGCCGGCAACGAAGGCAATGTCGCCGAAGTTGTTGACCGCGGGTGCGCCACTGAACACCGGGCTGGCGTCATGCTGGCCGAGCTGGGCGCTGCCCAGGTCGGTGCCGACCACGTCGCCCTTGCCGATCACGCGCACCAGGCTGTTGCCGTCACCGGCAAAAATGGCTTGGCCGTTGGCATCTTCACCGCGAAAGACGACCAGGCCATCGTCATTGATGGCCGGCGCGAAAGCGTCGATCACGCGGACCAGGCCGCTGCTGTCGACACGGGCAATCTCTTGCGCAACATAGCCGCCCGGGCCGGGAGTGAAGCGATACACCGCACGCGCGTTGCCGGCGGAAAGCGTTGCCACCACGGCAATTGCATGGCGCTCGTTGAGAGCGAGTCCGTTGTCGAACTTCGTGAATGGCGAAGCGCTGTCGGTGGCCTGATCGGCAACCACGAGGTCGCTCGCACCCGGGCCACGAAACAGGCGGATCTCATTGTGGCTGTAGTCGGTCGTGCTGACCTTGACCGCGATGCGCTGGGCGTCGTTGGATGCCGGTGAGTAAATGTAGGCATAGGGACTGCCGGCATCGACATTGCTGTCGGAGGCATAAAGCGCGCCGGGATTGACTCCGGCCAGCGCGATGCCGTAACCGGAGCCAAAGTTGCCCTTGAAGCCGATGCTGCGGTCGGAGCCGATGTTCGGATTGGCAAATGAAGTTGGCGTCAGCGGTGACACGCTGACGGGCGCCGAGGCGCCGGTGAGCGGGTTGTAGCGCCGCAACACATAAGGCGCACCATCGTCACTGGTGTAGTAGCCGAGCCAGCCGTGCAAATTGATCCCGGGTCGATCGGAGATGATCATCGTCGCCTCCGGATCGGCGCTGGCGGGGGCATGCACGGCGACGAACTGCCCCGCGCCATGACCGCCGAACCAGATGCCGGCACCAACCTGTCCCTGGCCGCCGGCGATCGGCACCACGCCAGCGGTGAAACTGACCATGCCAGCATCGTTCAGATTGGCCGAAATGCTGTTGAAGGACGTGCCCGGCGGGACGTTGAAGCCGTTGTCGTTGACGATCAAGTTGCTGCGCGCCTGCAGCTCGACTTGCCCATAGACCGGAACGGTGGCGTGGGCAATGGCAAAGCCGCAAAAAAACGCGGTCAGGGCAAAGGGGATTCGAAGTGTCATCGCAGCTCTCCAGGACGGGCGTGCGAGCGCCGGGCCCGTGCGAGGGTAACGTCATGTGCGCTGCGAATACAGCGACGGCGTCACGAGGACGCCGTCGCAGGATGGGGTAAGCGCCGGCCTGCCGCTACCAGATCTTCACCTGTGCCTTGGCATCGCGCACCATCGCATCACCTGGCTTGCAGTCGAAAGCCTTGGCGAACGCGGGCATGTTCGATGGCGCGCCAATCGCGCGAAACCTTGCCGGCGCGTGCGGATCGGTGTTGAGCAGGACGAGTTGGGCCTTTTCGCGGATGTTGCCGCGCCAGACGCGCGCCCAGTTGAGAAAGAAGCGCTGCTCGCGGCTGAGGCCATCGATCATTGGATCGGGCTTGCCCGCGCTGGCTTTCTCCAGCGCGTCGAAGGCGAAACTCAGGCCGCCGAGATCGCCGATGTTCTCGCCGAGGGTGAGCTTGCCGTTGACGTGCTGGTCGGGATGGTCGGCGAGTGGCACGTAGGCGTCGAACTGGGCCACCAGCTTGGCGGTACGCTCGTCGAAGCGATCGCGATCCTCCTTGCTCCACCAATTCGCATTGTTGCCCGCGCCGTCGAATTGACTGCCCTTGTCGTCGAAACCGTGGCCGGACTCATGGCCGATCACCGCGCCGATGCCGCCGTAGTTGATGGCGTCATCACCATCGGCATAGAAGAACGGCGGTTGCAGGATCGCCGCCGGGAAATTGATCGTGTTGGTGGCGGCGCTGTAGTAGGCGTTCACCGTCTGCGGTGTCATGAACCACTCGTAACGATCGGTGGGCTTGCCAATCTTGTCGAGCGCATAGCGGTAATTGAACGCGGCCGCGGCACGCAGGTTGGCAGCGAAGTCGTCGCCAACGATCTTGAGGCCGTCCCATTGCCGCCACTTGTCGGGATAGCCGATCTTGGGCAGGAAGGTCGCCCACTTCTGCAGTGCCTTTTCACGGGTGGCCTGGCTCATCCAGTCGAGCTTTTCCAGTCGCGCGCGCATCGCGTTGTTGACGTTGTCGACCAGTTGCTGCGCACGCTGCTTGGCAGCGGGCGGGAAATGCTGTTTGACGTAGAGCTCGCCGAGCGCCATGCCCATGCTGCCATTGACGGCATCGAGTACGCGCTTCCAGCGCGCGCGCTGTTCGGGCTGGCCATTGAGCGTCTTGTCGTGGAATTCGAAGCTCGCCTGCTGGAACGGTTTGGACAACCACGGCGCAGCATCATCCAGGGTGTGTGCGCTGAGATAGTCGCGCCATTGTGCGATCGGCACTTCGGCGAGCATGCGGTCGAATTCGGTGAAGAACCCGGGTTGCGACAGCGAAAAGCCGTCGCCCGGCACAAGCTCAAGTGCCTTGAAGAAGGCCACCCAGTCGAAATGGGGTGTGAGCTTGGCAGCTTCGGCAAAGCTCACGAAGTGGAACTGATTCCTGGGATCGCGCAATTCCACGCGCGACAGCGAGGCCTTGGCCAGGCGCGTTTCGAATGCCAACACATTGCGCGCGCGCTGCTGCGCCTTGTCCGGCTTGTCGCCACTGAGTTCGAACAGTTTGCCCAGATGGGCGGCGTAGGCCTCGCGCAGGGCCTTGTGTTCGTCCTTGCTGTAGTAATCGGGTGTGGGCAGACCGAGGCCGCCTTGACTGGCGAAGGCGATCTGGCGACGCGCATCCTTGAAGTCGGCGCCGGGTCCGAAACGAAATCCCACGCCGTCACCGCGCGCGAAAGCCTGGCCGAGCCAGCGCGTGAGATCGGCGCTGGTCTTGAGCCTGGCGATGGCGTCGAGGTCGCCCTGGATCGGCTTCAGGCCCGCCTTGTCGATGGCGGCCTCATTCATGCCCGAACGGTAGAGCCAGCCGATCTTCTGTTCGATCGAGCCGGCCGTCGCCTGATCGGCATCCTTGGCAGCCTGCTCGACGATCGCGTGCTGCGCGGCGAGGCTGTGCTCGCGCAGCGCATCGAACGCACCCCAGCGGGTGCGATCGGGCGGGATCGGGTTGGCGGCGATCCACTTGCCATTGGCGTAGGCGTTGAAGTCGGCGCAGGCAGAAACGTTCTTGTCGAGGTCGGCGATATCGAACACCGGCGCGGCCAGCGCGTGCGCACCCAGCGCAAGCGAGGAAGCGAGAGACAGGCATAGCGGGCGGAATCGGAACATGGCAAACCTCATTGCGGGAAACACGATTGAATCAAACCGGCGGCGCCCAGCCGTGTGGATGGGCGCCGCGGCTCACGTCACCAGATCTTCACTTGCGCATCGCCGCCGCGCACCATCGCATCACCGGGCTTGCAGGCAAAGGTGCTTGCGAACTGCGGCATGTTCGAAGGTGCGGCGATCGCGCGGAACTGCGTGGGTGCATGCGGGTCGGCATTGAGCATGACCTGCGCGCGTTCGGGACGCACCGAGCCACGCCACACGCGTGCCCAGTTGAGGAAGAAGCGCTGGTCTGGCGTGTAGCCATCGATCTTGTGGTTTTCCTGCGGATGGGTCTTGAGAACCTTCTGGAACGCATCCCAGGCCACGTTGAGGCCACCGAGGTCGGCGATGTTCTCGCCCAGCGTGAGCTGGCCGTTGACGTGCTTGCCCGGCAGCGCTTCATACGCATTGAACTGTTTGACCAGCTTGTCGGTACGCGCGTCGAACTTGGCGCGGTCATCCTTGCTCCACCAGTTGACATTGTTGCCCTGCGCGTCGAACTGGCTGCCTTCGTCATCGAAGCCGTGGGTCGCCTCGTGACCGATCACCGCGCCGATGCCGCCGTAGTTGAGTGCATCGTCGGCCTTGGCGTCGAAGAACGGTGCTTGCAGGATGGCCGCCGGGAAATTGATCGTGTTGTCGGTCGGGTTGTAGTAGGCGTTGACGGTCTGTGGTGTCATGCCCCATTCGAGGCGATCGGTCGGCTTGCCGATCTTGGCCACGTCCCAGTCGTGATTGAAGCGCGCCGCCGCAAGGATGTTGCCGAAATAGTCATCGGGCTTGAGCTGCAGGCCGGACCAGTCACGCCACTTGTCGGGATAGCCGATCTTGGGCAGGAAGCTCGCCCATTTCTCCAGCGCCTTCTTCTTGGTTTCCGCGCTCATCCAATCCAGGCCCTCGATGCGCGTCTTGAGTGCGGCCACGACGTTGTTGACCAGTTCCAATGCGCGCGCCTTGGACTCGGGCGGGAACGCCTTGGCCACGTAGAGCTCGCCCAGCGCCATGCCCATCGTCTCGTTGGTGGCGCCGAGCACGCGCTTCCAGCGTGGTTCCTGCTCCTTCTGGCCGTTGAGCTTGCTCTTGTAGAACGCGAAGGATTCGTCGGCAAAGGCCTTGGACAGGTAAGGCGCGGCACCGTCGATCGCATGGGCGCGGAAATAGGCCTGCCAGTGGCTGACCGGCACGTCGACGAGCATCTTGTCGAACTCGGCGAAGAACTTCGGCTGCGACAGCGAGAAGCCGCCCTGGATATCGGCGTGCTGGGCCGCAAAGAACTTGCTCCACGAGAAGTTCGGCGAAGCCTTGTCGGCGTCGGCGAGGCTGACGAAGTGGTACTGGTTTTCCGGCTTGCGCCACTCGACCGGTGTCAGCGAGGCACTGGCAAGTCGCGTCTCGAATGCGAGCACGCGATCGGCATCGCGCTTGGCGTCAGCCGCGTTTGCGCCGCCCAGTTGCAGGATCTTGGCTACATGCGCCAGATAAGCGTTGCGCACTTCCTTGTACTCGGGCTTGCTGTAGTACTCGCTGGTTGGCAGCGCCAGGCCACCCTGCATCGCAAACGCAATCTGCACCTTGGAATTCTTGAAGTCGGCGCCGGCACCGAACATGAACATGCCGCCTTCGCCGCGGGCATGACTGTCGGTGATGTAGCGGGCGATGTCCTGCGGCGTCTTGAGCGCGGCAATGCGATCGAGCTCGGGCTTGAGCGGCGTGAGGCCGGCCTTTTCGATTGCCGCTTCGTCCATGCCGGCGTGGTAGAACCAGCCGATCTTCTGCTCGATCGAGCCGGCCGCAGCCTTGTCGGCATTGCGCGCGGCGGCCTCGACGATCTCGTGCTGGGTGTTGAGACTCTGCTCGCGCAGTGCATCAAACGCGCCCCAGCGCGTGCGATCAGCCGGAATCGGATTGGCGGCGACCCATTTGGCATTGACGAAGCCGTTGAAGTCGGCGCAGGGGCTGATCCTGGCATCGAGATCGCTGACGTCGAATGAAGCAGCCATGGCGCTGGTTGAAAGTGCGGCACAGATGGCCAGCGCGAGGTGCTTGGCGGAAATCGGATACATGGGCGTTCCTCTGTTTTGCCTTCAGTGAAATGCGGAGTGAATCACCAGATGTCCACGCGTACATTCGCGGGACGGGCCATCGGCTGGCCGTTGCGGCAGCCGAAGGCAGTGGAAAATTGCGGCAGGTTGCTGACCGGGCCGTTGACGCGGTACTTGGCCGGAGCATGTTCGTTGGACTGTACCTGCAGGCGCAGCGCCTCGGGCCGCTGCTGGGTGCGCCAGCTCTGCGCGAAGGACAGGAAGAAGCGCTGCGCCGGGCTCAGGCCATCGATCTTCTCGCTGCCCTTGGCCTGCGCAGTGAGCCCGAAGGCATCCCAGGCCACCAACAGGCCGCCGAGATCGGCGATGTTCTCGCCCAGCGTGAGCTTGCCGTTGATGTGCAGCTCATCGATCGGCACATAGGCGTCGAACTGCTTGACCAGCCTGGCAGTGCGCGCCTCGAAGCGCTTGCGGTCATCGGCGGTCCACCAGTCGCTCAGGTTGCCCTTGGCGTCGAAGCGGCTGCCTTGATCGTCGAAGCCATGCAGCAGCTCGTGGCCGATCACGGCACCGATTGCGCCGTAGTTGACGGCATCGTCGGCGTTGGCATCGAAGTAGGGCGGCTGCATTTGCGCCGCAGGGAACACCACCTCGTTCTGCAGCGGGTTGTAATAGGCGTTGACGGTCTGCGGCAGCATCATCCATTCGCTGCGGTCCAGCGGCTTGCCGATGCGCGCAATCTGGCGCCGCTTCTCGAATGCATTGGCGGCGTGCACGTTGTCGAAATAGCTTTCGCGCTTGATGGTGAGCGCCGAATAGTCGCGCCACTTGTCGGGATAGCCGATCTTGGGTGTGAAGGTGGCGAGTTTGGCAAGTGCGGCCTGTCTGGTCGCATCGCTCATCCAGTCGAGTTTTTGCAGGCGTGCGCGCAATGCGGTCTGCAGATTCTCGACCAGCACCACCGCCCGCTGCTTGGCCTGCGGCGGGAAACGACGTTGTACGTACGCCTCGCCGAGCGCGAAACCGAGCGCGCGGTTGGTGGCGTCGATTGCACGCTTCCAGCGCGGCTTGAGCTCCTGCACGCCGCGCAGGGTACGGCCACGGAAATCGAAGTTGGCATTGACGAAGGCAGTGCTCAGATCGTTGGCGACGGCATCGACCAGGTGCCAGCGCAGGTAGGCTTGCCAGTGCGTCACCGGCACCTTGGCGAGCGCGTTGTCGGCAGCGGCGAAGAACGCGGGTTGCGACAGCGAAAAGCGGTTGATGTCCTTGCGGCCGAGCGCGGCAAAGAGTGCGCTCCAGTCAAGATGCGGATTCTGCGTGTCGGCCGCGTGTACATCGACCATGTGGTAGAGATTGAGCGGCTCGCGCAGGGCGACAAGGTCAAGCGAGGCCTTGGCCAGCTGCGTTTCCAGATCGACGACCCATTCGGCCTGCCGGGCCGGATCGCCGACGCCGATCAGACCGAGCATGCGTGCGACGTGGGCGCGGTATTGGCCGAGCAGGGTCGTCGCCTTGGCATCCTTGCGCAGGTAGTAGTCGCGGTCGGGCAGACCCAGTCCGCCCTGCATCGCGTAAGCGATCACGAGGTCGGGGTTCTTCATGTCCGACTCGACTTCCAGACGGAACAGCACGGGCAGGCCCTGTGTGTGCCAGTCGCGCACCAGCGCAGCGACCTCGGCGCCCGTCTTGATTGCGTCGATGCGCGCCAATTCGGCCTTGATGGGCGAATATCCGGCCGCTTCGATCGCCGGCTCATCGATCGCGCTGGCGTAGAAATCACCGATCTTCTGTGTCGTGCTGCCGCTTGCGCCAGGGTTTTTTGCGGCGTCTTCGAGAATCCCGCGCAGCAGCTCGAGATTGCGCTCGCGCAGTTCGTCGTCGAGACTCCATTGACTGTATTGCGCGGGGATCGGATTGGCGGCGAGCCAGCCGCCATTGGCGTGCTGGAAGAAATCGCTGCAGGCGCCGGTGTTGCTGTCGAAATTGCGCGGGTCGATGCCGCTCTGGTTGGTGTGGGCAAGCGCGGTGCCGGACACCAGCAGCGTTGCTGCGCTCAACGCACAGCGGAGTATCGGGGACATGGAAAGCCGCAGTCTGCCAATGAAGTGGTGGAGCGTAGCGGTCCGGGCGCGTGCCAGCCCGTGTCGAAGGTCACTGCAGCCCACCACGCGGCGCAGCGCGCGGGCCTGGCAACACTCAACGGCGCGCGGCGGCAAGCGCTGCGGCGTCAAGCCGCACCACGGGATAGGCACCGATCCGCTGCGCCGCATACCAGGGGGAGCGGTCGTAAAAGAATGCGAGTCGCGCCGACGGCGAACGGGCGAATTCGGCGTCGTTCTCGAGCCGCGCTTCGAATTGCCGACGCAGTGCCGGATCCTTGGCCAGCATGTCGCGCGCGAGCTGTTCGGCCACGCGCGGGTCGGCGTATTCCTTCTGCTCGAAGATTGCATCGAGAAAACCCCAGCGCAGCAGCGAGTCCGCGGCAGCCGGTTCGAGCAGGTTGGCGGCCAGATTCACCAGTGGCTGATCGACCGGAACCAGCATCGCGCCCGGTGCGAAGTCGAGACGGGCCCGCACTGCAGTCTGATTGAAATCGCGCAGCAGGTGATGACCTTCGAATGAAGCCTGTTGCCATTTGGGCTGGTCGAGCTGATAGCGCTCGACCGTGAGCTCGAGTGGACGATCGACACGCTCCATGCGGACACCGTGTTGACGCAACTTGTCGACCAGCTGCGGCCAGCCCGCGGGGATCAGCCAGGCCGAGGGCAGGGTGACGCTGCGTGTGGGCACGAGGTCGCGAAAGTTCGGAATCACCCAGGTGCGCGGCTTGCGCGGATCGTAATACACGAAGGCATCACCAGAGATCGCGCTCGGCTCGGTCTTGAACTCATAGCCCTTGAAGGTGAACGGCACGGACTGCTTCGAGGTTTCGAAAGCGACCGCAAGCGACGTGCCGGCGCCTCGCGCGGCAACTTCGGTATCGGCCTGCGTGACCGCCTTGCGCAAGGCGCCGTCATCACGGGCCAGGCGCTCGAGCGTGGCCAGCACGAGATCGTGCACGGCCTTCACGCGCACCGCATAGGGTTTGAGCATATGCGTCTCGACCAGCAGGGCGGCGCGATTGCGCAGCGCGACATAGCCGGTCGAGAAGCGCGGCCCCGAGCCGAAGTTGGCGATTCCCTTGGTGATGTCCCTGTGATCGACGCCATCGAGGTAAGGCGCGGCGAGATGCCCCATCTTCTCGAAAGCGGGCAGGATGTCGCCCTCGAAGGCCTTGGTTTGCCATTCCTGCACGGATGCGGGCAGCGGACCCCATTGCTCCATGTACCAGGTGAGGTCGTACTGGAAGTCGGCGCCGTCAGTGGTGTGGATGTCGAGGAACAGATCGGGCTGCCAGGCGTCGAACAGCGCCAGCCAGTCGCGCATTTCCGGCGCGTCGGCTTTCATGTAATCGCGGTTCAGATTGAGGTTCTGCGCAGTCGCGCGGTAGCCCATCCGCGCCGGGCCGTTCTGGTTGATGCGGTTGAAGGGCGTGGCGTTCTCGTGGCCGTCGACATTGAAGATCGGCAACCAAACCAGAATCGTGTGATCGAGCAATTTGGCGCGCTTGCGTTCGAAGGCGAGGTCACGCAACAGCATGAGCGCGGCATCCTTGCCTTCGATCTCGCCGGCATGGATGCCCGATTGCACCAGCAGGATCGTCTTGCCAGAGGCGCGCGCCGCCTGCGGCGTGAATTCGCCGCCGCCCGCGGCCACCACCAGCATGAGATCACGGCCTTCGGGCGACACACCAAAGCGCGACAAGCGGATACGCCTCGGAGCCGCTTCGGCCAGCCGTTGCAGCCAGGCCTTGGTTTCGGCATAACTCGGCGTCGTCTGGAACTTGGCCTTTTCGGCCGGCGTGCGCCAGTCGGCAGTCGGCTCGGCGTGAACGACACCGGTACTTGCGCAACATGCGGCAAGGGCCAGCAGGAAACGGCGCAGCCTCATGGCGCCTTGCGTCCGATCGCGAAGGAAACCCGGTCGGGCGAAGTGGCGCCAACCGAGAGAATGAAGGCCATCGCCTGATCGAAGCTCCAGTCGGTGGCGACGAGGCGATCGACAGGAACGATTTCGAGATAGCCGCCGGTCGGATTGGGCGTGGTCGGCACATAGACTGCGGCCAGTTCAACGCCATCGGCATCCTGGAACACACGGGTGACGAAGCCGAGGGTCTTGAGTTCAGGCGAAGGAAAGTCGATCAAAACCACACGCTGGGTGCCGCTGGGCTTGCTCTGCAGCATCGCCATCAGCTTCTTGGCGCCGCCGTAGATGCTGTGCGCGATCGGGATGTGCTCGATCAGCTTTTCGAACAGCGCCAGCGCGCGTTGACCGAGAACGCGCGAAGCCGCAAAGCCGATGATGTAGAGCAGGGCCAGCGTGATCACGAAGGCCAGCAGCGAGAGCAGCCATTCCTGGTGCAGATGGCCCAGGGTTTTGGGGTAGGCATTGACGAGCGCCGTGATCCACGGCAGGTTGACTTCCGAGAGCATCGAGAAGATCGACTTGAACACGATCCAGGTCAGCCACACCGGAATGATCGTGAGCAGGCCGGCAAACACGTAGCGCTGGACGTGGAGGGAGCGCATGGCTGTTCCGTTGATCGATGACAGGCGCGACGCGAGTCGCGCAACCGCCTCGATTCTAGCCGATGTGGTGCGGGCACCGGCTGCGCGCGGTGTGCGGCGTGCCGGCCGCGGGAGCTTGCGTTGAACACCGCCGGACAGCGCTACATCATCGTCGTCATGGGCATACCTGGCGCGGGCAAGAGCACGATCGCGCGTGCGCTTGAGCGCGAACTGGGCTTGCGCCGCGTGTGCCGCGACCTGATCCGTCGGGCGATGTTTCCGAGCAGCAATTTCAGTCGGCTGGAGAAGCGTGCGGCCTATCGCGCGGTTCTGCTGGCGACGGAAATCAATTGCCTGCTCGATGCGCCCAGCGTGCTCGATGGCATGACCTTTTCCCGGCGCAAGGATTTCGACGCAGTGGCCGCGCTGGCCGCGCGGCATGAATTCGCGGTGCTGCCATTGCTGGTGGAATGCGGGCCGGCAACGGCGCGCCAACGCATCGAGGCCGACATGGTGGACGGTGCGCATCCGGCCGGAGACCGGCGGCCGGCTCTGGTCGATGCGGTGGTGGCGCGTTTCCAGACGCCACCCGACAACACCATTCGCATCGACGGCGAGGCCGAACTCGATGTGATGTGCGCACAGGCACGCGCCAGCGTGGCGGCATGGCGCGCCAAGCGGTCGGGATGAATTTCAGGAGGCTGGATCGGCAGCTGCGGCGCTGTCGTTCGACGTGGGCGCGTCTGGTGCCTGCGGTGTGAAGCCAACTTCGCGCAGGGCCGCGTCGGGCAGGGCATAGGATTGGGCAAGCAGCTCGCCGTCGCTGATGATTTCCGGAAACAGCACACCCGGCAAGGCCTGCACGGCGAAGATTTCCTGCACCGAACCGGTGAACTTGAGCAGGGCGATGGTCTTGCCGGTTTCCAGATGCACGCCCCATACGCCGCTTTGGCGGTCGGCGTTGTCGTCGGTGATTTCGATGTCGGTGAAAGCGTTGGTCTCGCGCAGCTGCGACAGACCGATGAAGGCGACCGGACCGAGGAAGTCAAGCCCGCGGGCGAAGCCCGGCACGCTGGCGACATCGGTCTTGGTGCCGGTCTTGGGGTCAATCGTGACCAGTTTGCCGCGGCCCGATTCGAGCACCCACAGCTTGTTGTCGTACCAGCGTGGCGAATGCGGCATCGACAGGCCACGGGCAATCACCTTGTCGGTGGCCATGTCGATGAGGATGCCGCCATTGCGCTTGTTCTTGCGCCAGCCCTGCGGCTCGTTGGATTCGCCCAGCGCCGTGAGGTAGCGTGGCTTGCCATCGCGCATCGCCAAGCCGTTGAGGTGGCAGCGATCCTCCGGCGCGTAGTGGCTGACGAATCCCGGGCGCCAGCGCGGTACGAAGCTCGATCTCATGTCGAGGGTGCACAGACAGGAGAACAGCGTGTTCACGAACCACAAATCACCGTGCTTGTCCCAGGCCATCTCGTGGATGTCGATTGCGCCACTGATGTGGACGCGCCGCGCAAGGTAGACCGCATCGTGTCGTGGCGGATCCTGCAGGCGCTTGGCGACCGCAGGCATGTTGCGGAACTCGGCGATCTCGATTGCGGTGCCCAGCGCCAGGCGCTCGCTGTCGGCGGCCATGCCCATCGGGCGGTTGAAGTTGCGGTAATGGGTGTTGATGCTCGGGCCATCGGGACGCAGGATGACCAGTTTGCCGGCCTGGTAGGTGCTCACCAGCAGGCAGCCGCCGAGTTGACGCAGCAATTCGGGGAAATTGTTGGTGTGCATGCTGCCGAACACTTCGGCGATCGAGCGCGCCGACGCGGCGGCGGTTTCGGGCGCGGCGGGAGTTTCGTACGAGTTCATGAGGGCTCGGGCAGTTGCGTATCCGCATCCTGCCATAGCGGACGCCCGATGCGGAACGCGATCAGGGGCCGATGGGCGCTGGCTTGAGGCGAGCGCCCTTGAAGTAGAGCACACGCAAGTCAAGGCCACGCTCGCTGCGACCGATGTAGGTGAAGCGCGGATTGAACCAGGTTGCCATGCGGCCACGTTCGCGGAAACGATCGTTCTCGAGTTCGAGCAGCACGCCGATGCAGGGATAGTCGTGGGCGCGTGCATGCGCTTCGAGCAGCACGCAGGAACGCTTGAGCAGCGACATCACCAGGGACGTGGCCCGCCAGCGGGCGCCGACGAAGGTGCGCCAGTAGTACATCGGCTGTGCCAGACGAGGTGGCGTGAGCGCGATCGCGGTGCAGACGGCGGCGACTTCGCCGCTGCCGCTGCGCGCATGCATCACCACCTGCTTGACGCGCCGCTCCATCGCCGCCTCGTCATTGAGCGCGCCTTCGGCGCGCCAGAATGCCTTGATCGCATCGGCGTCGTCGTCGCGGATCTCGGGCCAGCAGACGATGTACTGAAAGCCATCGTCCTTGACCGTGGAAGGCGGGGAACCATCGCGGGAAGTTTCCGGAATCGTGCTCACGGCGTTTGCTGCTGGTGTCGGGATCGGCTGCGATATTGACGCAGTCGGGCGATGTTTTCAGCCATGGACTGCAACTCCGGCACGCGGCGGCCGTCAATCGCCGGCATGGGCATGTGGATTTTCAGAACAGCAGGGACGACATCCGTCGCCGATAGTTGCCGACCAGTTCCTCGTCGTCGAGCACGTTGAATGCTGCGACCAGGCGCTTGCGCGCCTGACCGTCGTGCCATTGGCGATCGGCTTTGAGGATGGCGAGGAATTCGTCGAGACCGGCAGCGGCATCGCCGTCGATGAGCAGGCGGACGCCAAGCAGATCGCGTGCGTCGTGATCGCCAGGATCACGCGCGATCCGCGCACGCAGTTCGCTGGCCGAAGGGGCGTCCTTGAGCGAGTGCGCGAATTCGAGCTGGCCGCGCAGGCGGCGCGCGCGATCATCGTTGGCGAGATTCGCGGGCAGCGCATCGAGCTCGGCTTCGGCCGCTTCGGCATTGCCCACCTGCATTTGCGCGACGGCGAGGTCCAGATGCAGTTCGGCCTTATCGGGTTCGGCGGCAATTTCCTGCTGGAGGCGCGCGATCGCCTGGTGTGGAGACTCCTCGGGCAGGCCCGCGGCGGGTTCCTGCGCGGCGGCTGCGGCGGGTTGCACGTGACGCAGCAGGAACTCGCGGATCGTGCTTTCGGGTTGGGCGCCGCCGAAGCCATCGACCGGCTGACCATCGCGGATCAGCACCACCGTGGGAATGCTGCGCACGCCAAATGCCGCGGCCAGTCCCTGTTCCTTGTCGACGTCGACCTTGGCCAGTCGCAGTGCACCGTTGAAACTGTCGACGAGCTTTTCAAGGATCGGACCAAGCGTCTTGCACGGCCCGCACCAGGTCGCCCACAGATCGACGAGGATCGGTTGCTGGAACGAAGCATCAAGCACTTCGCTCTGGAAGTTGGCTTCGGTGGCGTCGAATACGTGAGGCGAGGGCGCGGGGTTGGTCATCGGCGGACTCCTGATCTGCGAACGCGACATTGTGCCAGCGGCGGCGGTTTGCAAGCGCGCAGTGGATCGCGGTGTGACTAGAATCGGCCAATGTCCGCAGCCGGGAGAGAATGATGCGCTGGTTCCTGATCTGGCTGGTCTGTTGCACGGCCCCTGTGTGGGCTGCGCAGCTCACGATCGAATTGGGAGTCACCACCCGCAGTTTCGATTCGGCGCAACTGCTCGCACGCAGTGATGTGCGCGAGATCGAGATTCCCGCCGATGTCGCCTTCAAGCGCACGATGCGCTATCGCGCCGTGCCGCTGCGGGCCCTGCTTGCAGGTGCCGGCCCTGAAGATCACCTGCTGTTCGTCGCCGCCGACGGCTTCAGCGCGCCTATCCCGATGTCCCTGATCGACAACCGGCGCGGCAGCAGCGCATGGCTTGCGATCGAAGACCCTGCCCATCCGTGGCCGCCGTTGCCGGGCAAGGCGCAGGGTGCCGGGCCGTTCTACGTGGTGTGGACCCAGCCGGGTCTGGCTGGCATTGGTCCCGAACGCTGGCCCTACCAACTCGCGGCGATTCGCCGGCAGGCGCCGCCCGCGGATCGATTTCCGATGCTCGCACCCGATCCCGCGCTGTCGGCGAAGGATCCGGTATGGCGCGGATTTGCGGTGTTCCAGGCCCAATGTCTGGCCTGTCATACGCTCAATGGTGGGGGCGATGCGCAGCTGGGGCCGGATCTCAACTTGCCGCATGGACCGACCGAGTATCTCGGTGATGCCTTCCTGCGCCTGTATCTGCGCGATCCGCAAGCTCTGCGACGCTGGCCGCAGGCGCGCATGCCGGGCTTTGCCGTCGAGGTGCTGCCCGAAGGCGATCTCGATGCCTTGCTGGCGTACTTGCATCACATGACGGCGCGCAAGTCTCCGGCGCAGGCAAGGACCTCTCCCGCCCGACCCTGAGCATCGCTGCCCGGTTTCATGCCTGCTGCAGGCGGGTTGAGGGCGTCTGCTCGGAACTGCGCCCCGCAATCAAGAAAAAAGCCGCAGGCGCGAAGCCTGCGGCTTTGAAGGGTCCAGCTTGTTGCAACGTCAGGGCGTTTGGAAGCCGTCCGCGAAGATGCGGTCGGTGCAATCGATCACCACGTTGGTGACGTTGGCGCCCGCGATCGTGCCGCTGCCGTTCTGCGCGTAACAGTACAGATTGCCCGGCTGGGTCTGCACCGTGACTGCATAGGCCGCGCCGTTGGTCAGTCCGTTCGGGAAGCTGAAAGCCGTCACGCCCGAGGTGATCGCGATCGTTTGTGCGCCAGCGTTGAGCGAGAGCACGAGGCCGTTGGCACTCAGACCGAGAATCGAACCGCCGACCGTCCAAGTCGGAATCGTCACGCAAGTGACCGCGACATTGGTGACGTTCGCGCCGGAGATCGTGCCGCTGCCATTGGCGACCGCGCAGGTCTGGCCGCTCGGCTGTGTGGCGATCGTCACGGTATAAGTCGTGCCATCGGCCACCGCGGTCGGGAAGGTGAACGTGCCATTGGCGGCAATCGGCAGGCTCTGCGCGCCGGCATCGAGCGCGAGCACCAGGCCCAAACCGGTGAGGCCACTGACGTTGCCGCCGACCGTGTAGGTGTTGGTGACGCAGCTCACGGCCACGTTGGTGACGTTCGCGCCGGAGATCGTGCCGCTGCCGCTGGCGACCGAGCAGGTCTGGCCCGTGGGCTGGGTACCCACCGTGACCGCATAGCTGGCGCCATTGGCCAAGCCGGTCGGGAAGGTGAACGCACCATCGGCCGCCACCGGCAGCGACTGCGCGCCGGCATTGAGCGAGAGCACCAGGCCCGAACCCGTGAGACCGCTCACGTTGCCGCCCACCGTGTAGGTTGCCGCCGCGGTGCAGGTCACCGCCACATCGGTGACATTCGCGCTGCCGATCGTGCCGCTGCCATTGCTGACGCTGCAGACCTGGCCCGCAGGCTGGGTGCCCACCGTGACCGCATAGCTTGCGCCACTGGCCAAGCCGGTCGGGAAGGTGAACGCACCATCGGCCGCCACCGGCAGCGACTGCGCGCCGGCATTGAGCGAGAGCAGCAGGCCCGAACCCGTGAGACCGCTGACGTTGCCGCCCACCGTGTAGGTGGCCCCGGTCGCGGTGGTCGGGATCAGGCACCACTCGGCGAGGCTGCCGGTATCGCCACCGGCATTGTCGGTCGCCGTCAGCGTCCAGGTGCCGTTGAACGGTGCGCCCGCAAACACGGAATTGATCGGATTGTTCGGCGAGACCGTGCCCGACAGCGCCGGCGGCGTCGCATTGCACTGACCCTCGACCGGGGTGGTCGCGGCATCATCGAGCACGATGTCGAAGTCATTGTTGCTGCAACCGAAGCCCGAACCGGTGTAGCCCGGACGGTCGACCAACATCACGTTGCCCGCACCGCGCGAGAGCTGGAACTTGAGGTCACCCACCCAGGTGTGCGTGCCCTTGATCGAGACCTTGAGATTGGTCAGGGTCGAGGTGTCGGTCACCGTGATCGAATTGCTCACGCCGGTCGTGTTGTTGTCGGGAATCGCAGCGCCGACCGTGCTGCAGATCAGGTTGGCGGTGGTGAAGCTGAACATCGTCGAGACTGTTTCGCCGCAGGTGTTGACCGCCTTGACGCGCCAGTAGTAGGTCGTCAACGGCGACAGCGTGGTGGCCGTGTAGCTGGTGGCGGTGAGACCGCTTGCCGTCTGCACGATGTTCGTGAACGCCGAGTCCGTGGCGATCTCGATCGTGTAGCTGCTCGCGCCCGCAGCCGCCGACCAGGTCAGCGTCGGCGTGGTCGATGTGCCGCTGTTGCCGTCGCCGGGCGTGCTGAGGATCGGTGCGCTGGCAACGCCTGTGGTCACGACGAGCTGCGCGCTCGCGGAATGACCGGGGCTGCCGCTAGCGGTGCCGTCGACGGTGAGCGTGGCGGTGCCCGCCGCAGCGCCGTTGACATTGACCGTCATCGTCGAGGTGCCGCCGGGCGTGACCGTGCCCGGGCTGAACGAGGCGCTGATGCCGGCGGGCAGGCCGCTTGCGGCGAGCACGACCGGGCTGCTGAAGCCCATCTGCGAGCCGACGTTGACGGTGTAGCTGGTGCTGGCGGTCGGATTGGCGCACACGCCCTGGCTCGTCGGCGTGACCGCGAGCGTGAAGTCGGGCACATCGGCGCTGCAGGCCGGGCGCGTACCGCAGGCGATGCCGTGCGCACTGAACGCGTCCCAGATGCGGCAGCCGTTGGGCGTGCCGTCGCTGAGATTGCCGTTGTCGTCATCGGCGGCGAGGAACACCGTGTACCAGTTGTTCGAGCCGCAGCCATCGACGCTGGCGCTGGCATTGCAGGTGCCGCCCGAGGCGACGCGGTAGGCGGCCTTGCTCGGCGTGAGGCTGCTGTACCAGATGCGGTCCATTTCCTGCCAGCCCTGGGTCGAACCGTAGTGGCCGACCAGTGCTTGCGCCAGATCCCAGTTCGCCGAACTGGCGATATAGCTCTCGCAGTGGCCCTCATACCCCATCGGGCCCTGATAGGGCGAGATGCCATTGGCGTAGTACGGGCAGGCATAGCGGTCGCAGTTGATGCCGCTGTCGCTGGTTACGTTGGACGGTTTGGCAATCGTCGCTGCGCCCAGGGTGCTGAAGGCCTTCACATCGCGCACGCCGGTGCATGTCGCGTCGCAGTTGTAGCAGGGCACGCCCGGTTTGAAGTTCTTGCCGATGCAGGCGTCCTTGGTTTCGAGGAAGGCGAAGGTGTCGCCGACCGCCTCGCCGCTGCCCATGTCGCTGGCCGAGCCACCGCTGTTGGTGTCCATGCCGTGGCCCCACTCATGCAGGAACACCGCGGAGATTTCACCGGTATTGGAGCAGCCACCGCCGGACTTGAAGAAGTTCAGGCTGCTGCCATTCCAGTACGCATTGCAGGTGTCATCGATGTTCATGTTCGCGGTGACCTTGCCGGCGATCCACGAATTGCCCGGCAGGAAGGTCGAGGCTTTGCGATTGATGTTGGTCAGGTGATAGAAGCCGCTGCGCGAGGCATGCGTGTTGCCGGCGCCGCCGACGCCGGGTGTGGTGCAGTCGGTGCCGCCGCTGCTGCCGAACGCGAGGTTGCCGTCGGTCGCGTTGCTCAGCGAGATCGAGCCGCAGTTGTCGCTCATGCGGAAATACTTGCCGTCCAGCGTGACGGTGGCGGTGCCGCCCGAGTAGTCGTAGATGCCCAGCGCATCGGTGACCTTGGCGCCGCCGTTGGTGACGGCCGCGAACGGCATCGGCACCACGGTTTCCGGATCGGTATTGGTGGTCGGGTAGACGCCACCGGTGACGGTCGCATTGGCGTAGGTGTTGAGGTCGCGCACATCGATGACGCGATTGCTGTGGGCGTCGACGAGCACCTGGTAGGTGGTCTGATCGTCATTGACGCGGAACACGAAACGCCACACCAGTTCGTGCTCGTAGCCACTGCCCGCGACACCGGCGAAGGACTCGCCTGCGTCGTCGCCTGCAGGGCTCAGCGGCAGCAGCAGCAGCTCGCCGTCATTGATGAGTTCCTGCACCTGCGTGCCTGCAGGGAAAGCCAGCTCGCCGAGGGCCAGCGCAAGGGCAGCTTGCGGCGTAGACACCGGATGGGTGTCCTCGCGCACCGGGGCGACACGATAGCTGCCGAACTGGATGATGTTGCCTGCGGCGATGCGGAAGAACAGGTTGGCACCTTCCACGCGGACGCCGTCGTGGAACTGTTCGAACTCGACGAACCAATGCGAGTTGTCCTTGCCGTAGGCGGTGCTGCTGCCCGGGTCGGGATGGAACTCCATGCCCTTGCTGCCGAGCAGGTCGCTGTTGGCGGCAATGAAGTCGGTCAGGCGTGTCTCGACCGTGGCGAGATCGATCTCATCGCCGGCGGCCAGACCCAGCTCGGCCCGCGTGAGCGTATTGCCGTTGCCCGGGATCAGCGGCACGCCGCTGCCCTGAATCAGGTTCGGGCGATCGCTGCGGCTGTCCCAGCGCATTTCCCAGCTGCCGCCTTGGCGGGCAAGGAAGGCTGCCACCGCTGGGCGTTGTGAGGCGGCCGCGGCGAGGCTGGTGGTGGCTTCAAGCGCGGGCTCGACATCGAGCCCCTTGGCAATGATCGCGCGCTGCAGTTTGACCTGGGCGCCGCGCTGCGGCGGTGCCACTGGCTGGATCGCCAATGCGAGGGTGGTGAAAGCCGCGAGCACGAGTGCGATCAGGCTGCGGCTGTTGAACAGTTTGAACAACCCGCGCGCACGCACCGTGCGGCGGGCCTGGAGGCCAGTCTTGGATGTCATCGGTTTTCCCCGGCGAAAATTGTGCGAGATCTTGCGTGGCGTCGTTGCCAACTGCGAACCCCAATTCGCAGGTTGCTTGCCGATCAACGTACGGCAGGCGTGACCTCGACACCGCCGCGCACGCTAACACACTTGCCCGCCTCCTGCCGTGCGGATCAGCCCGGCTTGGCGGAAAACCGCTCGCGCAGCAGGAACGCGAGCGTGTCGACGCTGTCGGTCATGCGATCGAGCACCTCCGCAAGCTGGACGAGGCGGACGGAACCGGCATCCGTGTCGGCCGCCGTCTGACGCGCGAATTGGCGCTCGAGCGTGCGCAGGCGGCCCGACTCGAGGTCGGCGTCGCCGCGCCCGCTCAATTGGGCCACCAAGGCAGCCAGGGTGTCGTCGAGGCCGCGCATGAACGCCGCCAGTGGTTCGCGCAAGGCACCCGGTTCGGCCTTCTGGGCGATCGCCTCCAGCGTCATGCAGGCACGGATCAGGCGATTGGCATTCGCAAAAACGCCTTCGGCGAAGGCAAGCAGGCGGGTGTCGGGGCGGGGTTCACCGCGCAGCCGCTCGATCGAAGCCTGGGCGTTGGTGCGCGCACTGCGGGCGGCACGGCGCGCACCGATTCGGGCCTCGGGGGTTTGGCCGACCACGGTCAGGAGATACCGGCGATAGGCGTCGAGCATGGTTGCCAACGCCGGCAGGAGGCGGCTGCGTTCCCAGGTCGGCCACAGCAGATACGCGAGCAGGGCAGCGGCGCTGCCGATCGCGGTTGCCACGGCGCGGGCGGACATCGCCGCAAGGGGTGGTTCGCCACCCAGACCGAGCAGGATCACGACGATACCGGTCAACATCATCACGCCAAGCGCGTATTGAATGCCTGCCAGCATGCGGTAGGCCACGCACAGCAGTCCGAGCAGCAGCACCTGCAACCAGGCGTCGTCAAACGCGAAGGTGATCACGACCGTGGTCAGGGCCAGGCCGAGCAGGGTGCCGACCACCCGCAGCAGACCGAATTTGAAGGTGCCGGCAAAGTCCGGCTTGAGCACGATCGCCAGTGTCATCGGTATCCAGTAGCCGTGGGCAAGATCGAGCGCGCGCTCGATCGCCACCGCGGAAGCCAGGCACGCGCCGCAACGCAAGGCATGGCGAAACGCGACCGAAGACAGGTTCAGGTTGGCACGCAGCGTGGCCAGGGCACTGCGCGGCTGAAGACTCAATGGCAAGCGCCTTTCCGCTTGCAGTGCTCGCAGGTCGCCACGGCTGCCGGCAATGTCGACGTTGCGCAGCAGGGCGCGCAATTGGCCGGACAGTGCCTGGGCATGGCTGATGATGGCGACCAGCGCGCGCGCGTCTTGGGCGTCCGTCCTGGTGGCTGGCAAGCGCGCGAGCGCATCGAGCGTGCTGTCGAGGTCGGCCAGCGCGGCGTTGGCGGTCGGCGCCTGCTCGCCGCTGGCGAGTGCCGCGGCGAAGATGTCGAGGATCCGCGCCGCATGATCGAGCGTGCGCGACAGCGATGCCCGTGCCTGCGCATCGGCGAGCAGACCATGCAGATCGATGAGCGTGACGATTTCGCGACGTGCGCGTTCGAGCAGCTCAGCCAGCACACGCAACGTCTGCATGATCTCGGCACGCGCCCGATGTGCGCCGTGCAGCAGGTTGTCGAGAGCAATCAGCTGGTCGGTTGCCGGCGGCGGATGGTTGGCATGACCTTGACTGCGCGCACTGTCCGCCAGAGTGCGGCACATGCGCGCAAGCGCTTGACGCTCGGGGCCGTAGCGCTGCAAAGGCCAGGCAGCGATGGCAAACAGGGTCTGCAACACGCCGCCTGCGAGCACCAGCACGGCCACCGCCGCCGCACCGTCGAGTACACGAGGCTGGGCCGTGGTAATGACCAGCAGGATCATCGCGGTGAGGCCGGCGCGTGCGGCATCGGGCCCGAGCGCAACGAGCAGGCCGCCGGCGAAGCCCCACAGCAAGGCGGTTGCTACCGTCAGTGTGTCATTGGCACCGATCAAGCTTCCGACCAGGGCCGACAGCGCCGCGACCAGCGCCGATGCGAGCATGCGCACGGCCCGCAGCCGGTAGGGCCCGGGTTGATCGGTGAACATCGCCGTGAGCGCGCCGGTGGCCATGCCCAGGCCGGCATCGATGTGGCCGGTCGCCAGGCCCAGCAGCAACGGCAGGACGATCGCCAGCGCATTGCGCACGGCCACGCGCAGGGGCACGTCGCGGGCATTGAACTGGATCAGTGTGCCGAGCATCGGCGCTTGGCATGCCTCGCGCGGGTGGCCGCGCTCACGGCGGGTCCAGGCGGTATCTTTCGGGCGCAGGGTTGAGGTGATGGCAACTGCGGCAGGTGCGCGCTTCGCGCGAGCGATAAAAGTTCTCGAACACCGCGGGAAAGTCCTTTTCGATGTCGACCAGCGGGAAGAACTCCTCGTAGAGCTTGCTGTTGCAGCGCTCGCAGAACCACATCAAACCGTCGAGTTCGTGCGGCAGGCGTTTGCGCTCGATCACCAGACCGATCGAGCCGGCCATGCGCTGCGGTGAATGCGGTACGCGTGGCGGCAGATAAAAAACCTCGCCGGCGCGAATCGGAATGTCGCGGGCGCGGCCATCTTCCTGGATGCGCAACACCATCTCGCCTTCGATCTGGTGGAAGAATTCGGGGCCCTCGTCGACGTGGTAATCGCTGCGCAGATTGGGCCCGCCGACGATCATCACGATGAAGTCGCCGTCGACCATGCACTTGTTGCCCACTGGCGGCTTGAGCAGATGGCGGTGGGCGTCGATCCAGACTTGCAGGTTGAACGGAGCGGGCAGCATCGATCAGGTGTCCGACGGCAACGGGTGTCGCGAGTGTAGTGCCTGTGCGGTCGTTTCAGGCCGCCGCTATGGCGGCGTTCGTGCGCTGGCGCGGGCGATGCACTTGAGTTCGATCGCGATCGGCGTCGGCAGGGCACTGATGCCGAGCGTGGTGCGGCAGGGCGCGGCGGCGGGGTCGGGAAAATGCTCGGCGTAAATGCGATTGAAAGTGGCGAAATCGCGAGCCATGTCGGTGAGGAACACGGTGATGTCGACCAGATCCTCCCAGCGCGCATCGCAGGCAGCGAGAATCGCGCGGACATTGGTGAAAACCTGGCGACACTGCGCTTCGAAGTCATATCCGAGCAGACGACCATCGGTGTCGTGCACGTTGCCGGGTATGAGATGGCTGCCAGGCTGTCGCGGACCGACGCCTGACAGGAACAGCAGACCGTCGACCTGACGCGCATGCGGATAGGAGCCCACCGGTGCGGGCGCATTGGCGGCATGGATCGATGGCACGGTTGGCCTCAGGATGTGGGCGGGACCGTAATCGTATCGCTTTGCAGCCGCTTTTCACTGTCGCGCGATTCAAGCCGGTATTTGCCCGGGCGCAGGAAGAGCACGTTGAATTCGCTGGGCTTGTCGGATGGGCGCGTGCCGGCATCGATGACGATGCGATCGGCGGGGATCGCATCCTCGCCTTCATCGGCGTAGCGCGCCTGGATCAGGCACGGAAACTGGCCAGCGCACATTGCCGGACCCACCGGCCAGGGTCTGCGCGAGCCGTTGAGGTTGAGCCAGGTCGGGCGATTTCGCATCAGCTTTTCGGGCGGAAAGAACACGCTGATGTCATACCAGCCGGGCTTGAGCGACCACGGCTTGCCGGCGTCGGAAACGTACACCACCGGTTGCTGCGGATGGTCGGGGCGATCGTACAAGGCACGGTAGTAAGGATGATCATGAGCGGTGATGTCGTGCTCGGTGAGCATGGTCTGCTCGATCGTGAGCGGGTCGATCCCGCTGAACTTGCGGAAGTAGTAGGCCATCGCCTTGCCATCGAGGTACTTGCCGTCCTCCTGGATGTGCGCATAGCCGGCGTTGACGATCAGCCGCGCCTTCGAATTCTTCTTGAACACGCGGTCATACAGGGCACGCGCCTGGATGCGTTCTCGCGCATCGCCTTGCGCATCCTCGCTGGCATCGTAGGCCACCACGGTGAATCCGAGCTTGATCGCGTCGCGGATCATTTCCGCATAGATCGGTTCTTCGACGTAAAAACCGCTCTCGCTGGTCGGATAACCGCGCTTGGCAAGGCCGTGGTCGGTGTCGTAGAGCGTCTCGGCAGCGAAGTGCGTGAAGCCGTCCTGGCGCAGGCGCTGCAGCAATTGCAAGGTGAGCGTGCGCGTCAACGGAATGTTGTGCGCCTCGTTGAAGAATACGGCCTGGCGGCCATGAGCCAAGCCGGCGATCGCCTCGAATGCATCGCGCTGCGTCTGCCTGGGGTCCTTGAGCGGGGAAGGCGCATCGTTGGACTCGGCCAGCTGACGAATCGAATACAGTCGGCGAGCCGCCGGATAGTTGCCGACATAAGTCTCGTACCACGACAGGTACTGGCTGAAGATGATGCGGAATGCCGGCGCAGGATCGGCGTTGTAGGCGTCGAACAGAACTCGGTACTGGCCAAGCAGGCTGCCCTGCCTTTGGGCCCGCGCAAAAATCCGTTCCGAATCGGCGAACGCTTTCCGCTGCATCTGCTGCCACTGTGCGGCGGTAACCTTCGGGGTGGCCACTTGCGGTTGCGCCGTGGCCAGGCCGCAAAGGCCGAGCCCAAGGCCGAGCAGCAGTGCGTGCAATGCTGCCGGCGCCGGTTCGCGCTGCGCCGTGCCTGATGTCTGGAATGCCTTGCCGAATGCGCGCATGGGAGCTCCAGCGCGGGCGCCGCTGCCGCGCCGGCAGCGAAGCAGCCCGCTTCGATGTGGGCTTGATCCTACCCTTGCGTACGGGCGCGACGGAAGTGCTCGCGAACACGTCTGCGCGGCTGCGCCGGTGACGGGAATTCAGGCGGAACCGGTAGCGCGTGCGTAAGCGCGCTCGCGGGCCTGCGGCAACGCTTCGATGGCGGGCACGTGCATGTCCAGATCGCGCACGCGGCCATCGCCAAGGCTGTAGATCCAGCCGTGCACGATGAGATTCTGGCCGCGGTCCCAGGCGTCGCGCACGACGGTGGTCTGGCAGACGTTGACGACCTGCTCGATCACGTTGAGTTCGCACAGGCGATCGTGGCGGGCGTCGAACGTGGTCAAACGATCAAGCGCATCGACATGCTTGTGCTTGACATCCTCGACGTGGCGCAGCCAATTGTCGACCAATCCGAAGCGGCGTTCCTCGAGCACCGCGCGCACGCCGCCACAGCCATAGTGGCCGACCACGATGATGTGTTCGACCTTGAGCACGTCGACTGCAAATTGCACGGTCGACAGCGCGTTGAGGTCGGTGTGCACGACCACGTTGGCGACGTTGCGGTGGACGAACACCTCACCCGGAGCCATGTCGATGATCTGGTTGGCGGGTACGCGTGAATCCGAGCAACCGATCCACAGGTACTTGGGCGCCTGTTGTTGCGACAGACGCTGAAAAAAGCCGGGGTCTTCGGCGCGCAGGGCCTCTGACCACAGGCGGTTGCGTTCAAGCAGGTCGCGCAATTGCTGGGGCATGATTCAGCTCAGGTCGAAACAGAGATTCTTGGCGTCGGTGAAAAAGCGCAGCGCATCAAGGCCACCTTCGCGGCCGACACCGGAGTGCTTGACGCCTCCGAAGGGCGTGCGCAGGTCGCGCAGCAGCCAGCAGTTGATCCAGACGATACCGAACTCGAGTGCGGCAGCGAGTCGATGTGCGCGCTTGAGATCGCGCGTCCACAGCGAAGCGGCCAGGCCATAGCCGCTGGCATTGGCCAGGGCGATTGCCTCGCTTTCGTCAGTGAAGGGAATCAGGCTGACCACCGGGCCGAATATCTCTTCCTGGTTGGTCAGTGCGCAGTTGGATAGGCCTTCGATCACGGTCGGCGCCACGAACCAGCCGTGGGCGCAGCGTCCTTCAACCGCGACCGGGCCGCCACCGCACAGCAGCTTGCCGCCTTCGCCACGTGCGCGCTCGATGCAGCTGATGACCTTGTCGAAATGTGCCTTCGAGACCAACGCACCCAGATCGCTGCCGGCCTCCTGCGGATCGCCCACCCGCAAACGCTGCACGCGTTCGAGATAGCGCGCCTTGAATGCATCGTAGATCGAGCGCTGCACCAGCAGGCGTGAGCCGCACAGGCAGATTTCGCCCTGATTGGCGAAGCCCGACCGCACGATGGTGTCGAGATCGGCATCGGACAGTTCGGCATCGTCGAACACGATCGCCGGATTCTTGCCGCCCAGTTCCAGCGAGAGCTTCTTGAAATGCGGTGCCGCGGCAGCGGCAATTCGCGCGCCGGTGCGCGTGCTGCCGGTAAACGAGATCGCCTTGACGCGGGCATGCTCGACCAGTGCCTGACCGACGCCGGCGCCGTGGCCGTGGACGATGTTGAGCACGCCGGGCGGAAATCCCGCCGTGATCGCCGCCGCGGCAAGGCGCGCGGCCGTGCAGGGCGTGACTTCCGATGGCTTGGCGACGACCGTGTTGCCGGCCGCAAGCGCGGGTGCGATCTTCCAGGTCAGCAGGTACAGCGGCAGATTCCACGGCGAGATGCAGGCCACCACGCCCAGCGGTTGGTGCAAGGTGACATTGAGCGCGCGGCCATCCATCGGATGCGCCTCGCTCGCCCACTGCGTGATGGCGGCGGCAAAGAAGCGCAGGTTGGCGACCGCGCGCGGGATATCGAGCGAGCGCGCGAGCGCGACCGGCTTGCCCGAATCCCGTGACTCCAGTAGCGCAAAGGATTCGAGATCGCTCTCGATCAGATCGGCAAGGCGATCGAGCAGACGTGCCCGCTCGCTTGCGGGGGTCGCTGCCCAGCCCGGCGCTGCATGCGCAGCGGCGGCCACCGCGGCTTCGACATCGGCAGCGCCCGAATCGGGACAGCGTGCGAACACCGTCGCGGTCGCGGGTTCGAATACTTCGAGATAGGCGCCATCGCGCGGCGGCTGCAGGCGACCATCGATGAGATTGGCCAGCGCCAGCGTCATGCGCGCAGCGCTCCGCGGTGGTCGCATGAGGTGGCGCGCGGTGCATCGGCGGCAAGGTTCATGCGCCGATTGTAGCGCCGCAGCCGCGCCAGACGGTGCCTGCGCGTCACAACGATTGCGTGCGCCCGCCGTCGACCGGCACATTGATGCCGTTGACGTAGGCCGCGGCCGGGCTGGCGAGGAAGGCGATCACGGCAGCGATCTCGGATGGCTCGGCAAAGCGTGCGGCGGGCACGCTCGCCAGCATCGCTGCTTCGATCTCGGCGCTGCTCTTGCCGCTGCTGCGGCTGCGTTCGGCAACGATCTGCGTGAGCCTGCGCGTGCGCGTGTAGCCGGGCAGCACGTTGTTCACGGTGATGCCCTGGCTGCCGAGTTCGCCGGCGAGCGTCTTGGCCCAACTCGCCATCGCGCCGCGAATCGTGTTGGAGACGCCGAGATTGCGGATCGGTTCCTTTACCGATGTCGATATGACGTTGATGATGCGGCCGTAGCCGCTCGCACGCATGCCGGGCAGCAAGGTCTGCAGGATGGTCTGCGCGGAAATCAGGTGCTGCTCGAAGGCGGTGCGGAATTCATCGATTGCAGCGCCATGAGCGGGACCGCCGGGCGGCCCGCCGGTGTTGTTGACGAGGATCTGCACCGCGTGCCCCTGCGTGATCGCCGCAAGCTTGGCGGCGAGCGTGGGTGCATCATTCATGTCGATGGCGATGGCCGCATGTCGTTGAGTGGCGCGTGGCCGAGGCAGGTTTTCAAGTGCTGCATCGAGCGCATCGCGCGAGCGCGCCAGCAGGGTCACGTCGGCACCAAGCATGGCCAGTTCGTTTGCCGCGGCCAAGCCGATGCCTTGCGAGCCGCCGCAGACCAGTGCGTGTTTGCCATCGAGATCCAGATTCATCGTCGTCACCGGTCGGAGATTGAAGCGCGCGTCGCCGCCGCGCTCAGAACTTTTGCACCATCAGCGGCAACAGGGCTTCGTCGTCCTCGGCATGCGGTGGTTCGACTTCTTCGAGGTCAAGACCGAGCTGTTCGGCATCATCGATATCGAGACCGTCGAAGGCGCGGAACTCGGCATCGAGCAGGGCCATGCGCGCCGCGGTTTCGTCGTCGTAACGCAGGGTGCCGCCATCGCTGTCGAACACTTCGGCGATGCCGTCATCGAGTACCCGCAGGCGGGCCCAGATCAAGGTGTCGCCGATCACCGCGAGCCACCACTGGGTCGACTCGCCGCTCACGCTCCCGCTCCGGCCAGGGACAACCACTTGGCGATGCTCGCCGCGATCGCTCCGACCACCATCGCCCAGGTGCCAAGCGTGCCGAGCACGGCCAGCCCCGAGACCGCGGGATCGCGCAAGGCGCGCCAACGCGCGGCAAGAAACCACAAGAGCTGGCGCGGCGTCAGCGGGAAGCCACCCAAGCGGGCGCGTTCGCCGGGATGGCGGTCGCGCAGGGTGACGCCCACGAGGGCGCAGACCATGAAATAGGTGGTCAGGCCCGAGACGAGCAGGCCGAGACCGCCGATAAAGATGAACTGGTGCCAGGCCGATGCGGTCATGAGGCAGTTCCGTGGTGAACGAGAGTCATGCGCTCAGAACTCCGCCGTGCCCGGTGCGCGCGGGTAGGGGATGGCGTCGCGGATGTTGCCCAGTCCGCAGACATACACCACCAGGCGCTCGAAGCCCAGGCCAAAACCCGCGTGCGGCACGGTGCCGTAGCGGCGGAAATCACGGTACCACTGGTAATGCGCGGGATCGAGACCGAATTGCGCAATGCGCCGGTCGAGCACGTCGAGGCGTTCCTCGCGCTGCGAGCCACCGACGATCTCGCCAATGCCGGGCGCGAGCACATCCATCGCTGCAACCGTGCGTCCATCATCGTTGAGGCGCATGTAGAACGACTTGATCTTCTCCGGATAGTTCGTCACGACCACCGGACGGCCGACATGTTCCTCGGTGAGGTAGCGTTCGTGTTCGGTTTGCAGGTCGGCGCCCCATTCGATCGCGTAATCGAACTTCTTGCCGGATTTCTTCAGGATTTCGACCGCATCGGTGTACTCGATGCGCTCGAATGGCGCCTTGATGAAGGCCTCCAACCGCGACACCGCGGTTTTCTCCACGCGTTCGGCGAAGAACGCCATGTCATCGCTGCGCTCGTCGAGCACGGCCTTGAACACGTACTTGAGCAGGTCTTCGGCCACCCGCGCATCTTCGGCGAGATCAGCGAAGGCGATTTCCGGTTCGATCATCCAGAACTCGGCGAGGTGGCGCGTGGTATGCGAATTCTCGGCACGGAAGGTCGGGCCGAAGGTGTAGACCTTGCTCAAGGCCAGGCAGTAGGCCTCGACGTTGAGCTGGCCCGACACCGTGAGAAAGGTTTCCTTGCCGAAGAAGTCCTTTCTGAAATCGATTGCGCCCTTGTCGGTGCGTGGCAGGTTCATCATGTCGAGCGTGGAGACGCGAAACATCTGGCCCGCGCCTTCCGCATCGGAGGTGGTGATGATGGGTGTATTGACCCAGAAATAGCCGTGCGTGCTGAAGTAGCGATGAATCGCGTTGGCGAGCGTGTGGCGCACGCGTGCGACCGCACCGAACAGGTTGGTGCGCGGACGCAAATGGGCGACTTCGCGCAGGAATTCGGGCGAGTGCGGCTTGGGTTGGATCGGATAGGTTTCCGGGTCATCGACCCAGCCGACCACTTCGATCGAGCTTGCCTGCAATTCGAAACTCTGGCCCTTGCCTTGCGAGGCGACCAGTTCACCGCGGGCGATCACCGCGCAACCCGCCGACAGGCGCGTCACCTCTTCGGCATAGTTGGGCAGCGTTGCCGGCGCGACCACCTGGATCGCATCGAAGCAGGAACCGTCGCTGACATTGACGAAGGAGACGCCGGCCTTGGAATCCCGCCGCGTGCGCACCCAGCCACGCACGCAAACCATGCTGCCCGCGGTCAACGCGCCCGACAGCGCCTGTTTGACTTCGACTACGCCCATAGATGCTGAACCACTTGCCGCCATTGCCAGAAACTCCCGGGAAGGCACGCCCGCCGCGGCGCGCGAACCGGCGATGATAACGGAAGGCCATGCACGGCGATGCAAGGCATGCGCTTGCGGCACGGCGCCCGTCACTCGCGCCGCGAGCTGGCCGGGCGACCGCGCCGGGCGTGCGCGCTACAATGGCGCATCGCCCTTGTGGCACGCCCCGGCATTGATCGATGGCCATTGAAATCACCGATGCAGCGCGTGCGCGCATGCAGGACTTCGTCGCCCGCCAGCCGAATGCGGCCGGCATCCGCTTCGGCATCAAGCGCAGCGGCTGTTCCGGTTTCGGCTACACCGTGGCGCTGGCCGAGGCGGTGGGCGCGGATGATGTCGTGTTCGACGATCACGGGCTGCAGCTGGTGATCGACCGCGCCGCATTGCCGCTGGTCGACGGTACGCGCATCGATTTCGAGCGCAACGGACTCAACGCGAGTTTCGTGTTCCGCAATCCCAATGCAACCGGTGAATGCGGCTGCGGCAGCAGCTTCACGGTCGACGCGGCATCCTGAGGATGCAGGCAAGCGGCATGATCGAAGCTTCGATTCGCGTCTGGCAGCGGAGCGGCTGGCGGATGTCGCACGGATGAGTGCGGGCGAGGCCACGCCGGCTGCGCAGGCTGACGCTGTCTCGCGTGCGCACGCGGACTCGACGCTCGGCCGCCTGCTGCCGCACCTGTTCGATCTGTTGCGACGTGAGCCCGCGCTGGGCCTGACCGCGGCCTATTTGCTGGTGGCAATGGCGGGCTTGATTTACGACTATCGCTTCTACGCGCAATTCGGCATTCCCATCCTCAGCCTGCTTCAGGTCGGTGATTTCCTTACTGCCGGCGTGCAGGAGCCGATGGCCTTGCTGCTGGTTCTGTCGACCCTGCCGCTGATCTGGCTGTTTGACCGCTTCAACGTCTGGCTGCGTATGCGCATGCGCAAGCGGCTCGCGGAATTTCAGGCCTTGCCTGGTCTCAATCGCTGGCAGCGCACCCGACGGACCTACTTCGAGTGGCAGCTCAAGCGCCGCGACAACTACATGCGATTGATGTACGGTTTCATCCTGTTCGGATATGGCTGGACCTTCGTCGCCATCTATGCCGATCATCGGGTCGAGCAGGTTCGGCGCGGCCACGGCCCGCAGGTCCAGGTCTGGATGGCCGGCGGCGAGCATCGGGCGGCAGCCGATGGCGGACCGCTGACGTATCTGGGTGCGGTTTCAGCGTATCTGTTCGTGCTGGACACCGGCACGCAGCACGTGCAGATCCTGCCGGCACAGGCGATCAGCCGCCTCGAGCCAGTCCAGGGCAGCAAGCTGCGGAAGGGCAACGCGCTTGTGCCAAATCCCTGATTGAATTAGAATCCGCGCCCCTTTGCCGACTGGCGAAGGCCTTGCCTCACCGCGTCGCGGGAGGCTGCCGCGACGGAAATCCGTCCGCGCGGTACCCACAAGGAGTTTCCATGCGTCATTACGAAGTCGTGTTTCTGGTCCACCCTGACCAGAGCGAGCAGGTGCCCGGCATGATCGAGCGCTACAAGGCGCTGGTCGAGGGCGACGGCGGCAAGATCCATCGTCTCGAGGACTGGGGTCGTCGCCAGCTCGCCTATCCGATCCAGCATCTGGCCAAGGCCCACTACGTGCTGCTCAACATCGAATGCAGCCAGGCTGCGCTCGGCGAACTGCAGTCGGGCTTCCGTTTCAACGATGCGGTGCTGCGCCACCTCATCGTCACCCGCGAAGGGCCGGTGACCGAAATGTCGCCGATCATGAAGAACAAGGACGACAAGGGCGGCCGCCGCCGCGATGACGAGGGTTTTGGTTTCGGAGATGCGGACGACGAGCGTCCGCGCCGCGAGCGCGCCCCGCGCGAAGAAGCCGCACCCGAATCCGCCGCCGAATAAGGAGCCCAGATCATGTCCAAGTTTTTCCGCCGCAAGAAGTTTTGCCGTTTCACCGCCGAAGGCGCCACCGAGATCGATTACAAGGATCTCAACCTGCTGCGCCAGTACATCGGCGAGACCGGCAAGATCGTGCCCAGTCGCATCACCGGCACCAAGGCGCGCTATCAGCGCATGCTTGGCACTGCGGTCGAGCACGCCCGCTATCTGGCCCTGCTGCCTTACAGCGATTCGCACTGAACGCAGCGGCCCGTGCCTTGCCGGCACGGGCCCGGGCTGCCCGGATGATCCGGCAGCGCCGCACCGTCCCGTTCGGACAACACCCTTGCTGCGCCGGCGCACCCGGCGCTAACGAATCAGGAATCCCACGATGGAACTCATCCTTCTGCAGAAAGTGAAGAACCTCGGCAACCTCGGCGACAAGGTCAAGGTCAAGCCCGGGTACGGTCGCAACTACCTCGTGCCGCAGGGCAAGGCCACCGCCGCCACTGCCGAAAACATCGCCGAGTTCGAGCAGCGCCGTGCCGAGTACGAAGCACGCGCCAACCAGCAGCTGGCCGGCGCCGAGGGGCGCAAGGCGCAGTTCGAAAACGCCACGGTCACGATCAAGGCCAATGCCAGCGCCGAGGGCAAGCTGTTCGGCTCGGTTGGTCCGCGCGACATCGCCGAGGCGTTCACCGCCGCTGGCACCGCGCTCGACAAGAGCGAAGTGGTGATGGGCGAAGGTCCGATTCGCCACATCGGCGAGTTCGACGTGCACATCACCCTGCACGCCGATGTCACCACCACGGTCAAGGTCAACGTCGTCGCCGACGAGTGATCCACGCCCGGCATGATTGCCTGCGACGGGCGCCTTCGGGCGCCCGTTTGCATTCGTGCATCGCCGGCGACCGCAAATCCGGCGCGCGCCGCGAAGCGCACAGGTTTTCCACAGGGTTGTTGTCTCGACAGCTGAGACGGACATGCCGATGATGGCGAGTCAGACGAGGCGTGCAGGCATGGCGCAGAACGAACGCAGGAACCCACTGACCAACGTCGAAGCGCTGCGCGTGCCGCCGCATTCGATCGAGGCCGAACAGGCCGTGCTCGGCGGCTTGATGCTCGCGCCCGAGGCTTGGGAGCGCGTTGCCGATCGCCTTGGCGTCGATGACTTCTACCGCAAGGATCATCGCCTGATCTATCGTGCGATCGAGGAGTTGTCGAACAAGAGCATGCCCTGCGATGCGGTCACGCTCGGGGATTGGTTCACGGCCAACAATCTGGCCGAAATGGTTGGCGGTGCCAGCTACGTGATCGAACTGGCCAACTCCACGCCCAGTGCGGCCAACATCACCGCCTATGCCGACATCGTGCGCGACAAGTCGGTGCTGCGCCAATTGATCGATGCCGGCAGCCAGATCACCGGCGATGCCTTCATGCCCGACGGCCGCTCGACTCAGGAGCTGCTCGAAGTGGCCGAGCAAAAGGTGTTCCACATTGCCGAGATGGGCGCACGTGGGCGCAAGGGCTTCGTGCCGATGCGCACGGCGGTCAAGGAAGCCTTCCAGATCCTGCATCAACGCTACGAGAACGCCGGCGCGGTGACCGGGCTGCCAACCGGGTTCATCGATCTGGATGAAATGACCGCGGGTCTGCAGCCGTCCGATCTCATCATCATTGCCGCGCGACCCTCGATGGGCAAGACCGCGCTCGCCGTCAACATGGCCGAGTATGCCGCGCTCAAGACCCGAAAGGCGGTGGCGGTGTTCTCGATGGAAATGTCGGCTTCGCAGCTCGCGTTCCGTCTGATTTCCTCGCTGGGCCGCATCAACCAGCAGAACCTGCGGACCGGCGCCTTGGCCGAAGAGGAATGGCCGCGCGTGACCAGTGCGATCACCTTGCTGTCGGAGGCGAAGATCTTCATCGACGACACGCCGGCGCTGTCACCGGGCGAGCTGCGTGCGCGTGCACGGCGGCTCAAGCGCGAGCACGATCTGGGCCTGATCGTGATTGACTACCTGCAGCTCATGCAGGTGCCCGGAACCAAGGAGAATCGCGCCACCGAAATTTCGGAAATCTCGCGCAGCCTCAAGGCCCTCGCCAAGGAGCTCAACGTGCCGGTGATCGCCCTGTCCCAGCTCAACCGCTCGCTCGAACAGCGCACCGACAAGCGGCCGGTGATGGCCGACCTGCGCGAGTCGGGCGCGATCGAGCAGGATGCCGACGTCATCATGTTCATCTACCGCGACGAGTACTACAACGCCGAAAGCGGCGAGAAGGGTGTGGCCGAGGTGATCATCGGCAAGCAGCGCAATGGCCCCACCGGCGTGGTCAAGCTCGCCTTCCTCGGCAAGTACACCAAGTTCGAGAACCTTGCCAGCGACAGCTACGTCGCGGGTTACGAGTGAACGGCGCCACGCGGCGCGCGGGTCCCTGATGCGGGCGGCTTGCGCCACCATTCACCTCACCGCGCTGCGCGCCAACCTGGCGCTGTTGCGCAGCCGCGCGCCCGCCAGCCGGTTGATGGCGGTGGTCAAGGCCGACGGCTACGGGCACGGCCTCGAGCGCGTCGCGCGCGCGCTCGCCACGGCCGATGCCTTCGGCGTGGCATCGATCGCCGATGGCTTGCGCCTGCGCGCTGCCGGTGCGGCGCAGCGTATCGTGGTGCTTTCGGGGCCCGACGAACTCGGCGACCTGGCGGAGTTGCGGCGCCTGCGGCTGGATGCAGTGATCCATCACGAAGCGCAGCTCGAGCTGCTCGCCGCCGAAACTGATCCACGGCCTCTGCGCGTGTGGCTCAAGCTCGACAGTGGCATGCATCGTCTGGGGTTTCCGGCCGCGCGTGCACGCGAAGTCCATGCGCGTTTGCGGGCGATGCCCGGTGTCGACCCCGACATCGTGCTGATGACGCACTTTGCCAATTCAGACGTGTTCGACGATGCGCAAACGCTGCGGCAGATCGAATGCTTCACGCAGGCCGTGGCGGGTTTGGGCGCGACCACCTCGCTGGCCAATTCCGCAGCGATCCTCGGCTGGCCGGCGGCGCATGGCGACTGGCTCCGCGCGGGCGGCGCGCTCTATGGCATGAGCGTGAGCGAGGGCAGCAGCGGCGCCGACTTCGGGCTGCAGGCGGCGATGACGCTGGCGACACGACTGGTGGCGATCAACCGCGTCTCCAAGGGAGCGCGCATCGGTTACGGGGCGACCTGGGAAGCGCCCGAGGACATGGACATCGGCGTGGCCGCGGTCGGTTACGGCGACGGTTATCCGCGCAGTGCGAGTGCGGGCACGCCAGTATTGGTCGGCGGCCGGCGCGCGCAGCTGATCGGGCGCGTGTCGATGGACCTGATCACGCTCGATCTGCGCGGCCACGCGGATGCGCGAATCGGCGATCCGGTGGTGCTGTGGGGACAGGGCCTCGCGGTCGAGGAGGTCGCCGCCCATGCGGGCACGATCGCCTATGACCTCACCTGCGGGGTCACGCGGCGCGTGATGTTCGCCGAGGATGACCTGCAGGCTCCGGCTTGAGCGCGCGCGGTGAGTCCCGCGTCGCCTTCAGAGAAATTCGACGCGGCCGCTGGCGAGATCGTAAACGCCGCCGGCAATGGCCAGCGAGCCGTCCTTGATTCGCTGCGCGAGGATCGGCTGCGACTGCTGCAGTCGCGCCATGTTGTGGCGCACGTTGGCGACGACCGCGCGATCGTTGTCGTCCGCGCCGGGATGTTCGAGCACGGGCGCGATGCCCGGCTTCATGGCTTCGACCAGCGATTCGATATGGCCCGGCAGCGGCTTGCCATCACGCAGTGACTGGAGCGTGGCCGTGACCGCGCCGCAACGCTTGTGACCGAGTACGAGGATCAGGCGCGTACCCAGCACCTGCGCGCCGTATTCGAGACTGCCCAGCCCCGCATCGGTGACGAAATTTCCGGCCACGCGCACCACGAACAGGTCGCCCGGCGCCTGATCGAAGATCAGTTCGGGAGCGACGCGTGAGTCGGCGCAGCTGAGGATCGCCGCATGCGGCGCCTGACCGAGCGTGCGCGAGGCGCGGCCGGCGGAGAAATCGCGGTGGCGCGGATTGTTCGCTGCATACCGGGCATTGCCGGCCTTGAGCAGGGCCAGCGCCTGCGCGGGTGTGCTCGTTGAATGGGTCGGTGCGAGCTGGGCGAAAGCGTGACGCGGCAGCAGCGTCGAGGCAACGGCGCTCAGGCCGAGGCCGAGCAGATGGCGGCGGCTGAGGCCGGGTTCGACAGCAGGATCGGACATGGGCGTCACCTTGGATTGCGGAAACGGCGTGCGCCACCAGTGTCGTCGGTGCAAGGCCCTGACTCAAGCCGGAGCAAGTCTTGGCGCCTGAGACGCGCGGGCGGCATCATGCGGGACCTCGAGGGAGAGATCGATGGCCAAGGCCAAGACCGCCTATGTATGCGCCGAGTGCGGCGCCGAACATGCCAAGTGGCAGGGACAGTGCGTCGAGTGCGGGGCGTGGAACACGCTGGCCGAGATCGTCGTGCAGCCTGCGGGGAAGGGCGTCGGTGCGGTTCGCAGCGGTTATGCAGGCGCCGGCGGAGGCGCGCGCGTGACGCGCCTGGCGAGCGTCGCGGGCGATGCCGAGCGGCGCACATCGACTGCAATCGGAGAACTCGATCGCGTACTCGGTGGCGGTCTCGTCGCCGGCTCGGTGGTGTTGATCGGCGGCGACCCGGGCATCGGCAAGTCGACCTTGCTGCTGCAGATGCTTGGCGCGAGCGCGACGTCCCTCAAGGGTCTCTACGTGACCGGCGAGGAATCGCTTGCGCAGGTGGCCTCACGCGGGCAGCGTCTGGGCATTGCGCTCGAAGGACTCGAAGCGCTCGCGGAAACCTCGATCGAACGCATCCTCGCCGAAACGACGCAGGCCAGGCCCGAGGTGCTGATCGTCGATTCGATCCAGACGATCTGGACCGAACAACTCACCGCCGCACCGGGTTCGGTCTCGCAAGTGCGCGAAGCGGCCGCGCGCCTCGTGCGCTTTGCCAAGGAATCGGGCACGAGCGTGTTCCTGGTTGGTCATGTGACCAAGGAAGGCGGTATCGCCGGGCCGCGCGTGCTTGAACACATGGTCGATGCGGTGCTGTATTTCGAAGGCGAATCGGGTTCGCGTTTCCGCGTGCTGCGCGCCTTCAAGAACCGCTTCGGCGCGGTCAACGAGCTGGGCGTGTTCGCGATGGGCGACAAGGGCCTGCGCGAAGTCCCCAACCCTTCGGCAATCTTCCTGTCCGCGCATGCGCAGCCGACTGCGGGCAGCGCGGTGATGGTGACGCGCGAGGGCACGCGCCCGCTGCTGGTCGAGGTGCAGGCGCTGGTCGACCAGAGTTCGCTCGGCAATCCGCGCCGCGTGGCACTCGGGCTCGAGCAGAACCGTCTGGCGATGCTGCTCGCGGTGCTGCACCGTCATGGCGGCGCCGCGGTTTACGACCAGGATGTGTTCGTCAACGTGGTCGGCGGCATCCGCGTGCAGGAGACGGCAGCGGATTTGCCGGTGCTGCTCGCGGTGCTGTCGAGCTTTCGCGACAAGCCCTTGCCCGACAAGACCGTTGCCTTCGGCGAGGTCGGGCTGTCGGGCGAGATCCGGCCGGTGCCCAACGGCGAGGAACGACTCAAGGAAGCGGCCACGCACGGCTTTCGCCGCGCGATCGTGCCCAAGGCCAATGCGCCGAAGAAGACGCACATCGGCGAGCTGGAAATCATCGGGGTCGAACGTCTCGCGCACGCACTGCAGGTGGCGCGCGAATAGGCGTTTGCGCACGTCTGCGGTGGGGAGAACATCTTAGCCCCGTCGGCGCCTTTGCGACAGTCTGTGCGCGACCGCCGTTTCACCCCTAAGATCGCCCCATGTCCTCCGTCCTCGCCCATCGCCCCGACGTGCTGCCGAGCCGCTTCGCCTGGCTCATGGGGCTGTATGCGGAGAACTTCCATCGTCTGACACGGCTGTTCGCGCCGCTGGAACTCGCGCTTGGCAGCTACCGTTCCGGGCTGGACGATGGCCTGGACGTGCGTCTGGACGTACTCGAGCGCCAGCGCTACACCCTCGATCTGCGCTTGACCTACGAATTCGTCGATGCGAGTACCGGAGAGCCATCGCCCTCGGCGCAGCTGCGCGTCTATCTGGATGCGCACATGGCCGAAGTCCTGGACCTGTGCGCCGATCGGCGGCTGGTGCGCGCGATCGGGCCGCTGCATCCGGCGCGGGACTTGTTCGAACGACGCCTGCGCATGAGCTCGTTCCTCAACCGCTGGCTCGAGTACCTCGCCGAGCAGGGTCATTCGGTCGGCACGCTCGAACCGCTGCGTGCCGAGCCTTGCCCCATTTGAGGCCGCGCTGAACAATCCATCGGCGGCTTGCCAGCGGATGCCGGGTCCGGCCCGGGTCTGGCGCGGCGCACGTGATGCGTGAGCGACCGTCCCGGGTCGGCGGGCGGCGCGGAGCCGATCCGCGTTGTTCGATGCGATCGATCCGGTTGCACCGGTCACGGTTCGCAATCGAACCGGTGACCGGGCGCCGGATTGGGCCGCAACGGCATCGCCGTCCCCGACGTGCTTCACAGCAGGTCCACGCGCGTCCGCCGCGGGATTCCATCCTGGACGGTTCGACGTTCGTTTTCGGTTAGTCATTTGCTGGATCGATGTGAATGCGCAGGGATCGCGGTGCGACCATGCGAGCTGTTCATCGGCGAGCAAGGCTGCGTGTCCTGCGATACTGTTGACGGCCGGGATCCGCGCACGCAGCGGCTTTCCCGTTCGGGTCGGGGAGTATGGTGGTGGTGAACGAGACAAGTGCCCAGCAAGGCGAGCGCGGACCGTTGGTGGTGGCCATTTCCTCGCGCGCATTGTTCGACCTGGGCGAGAGCCACGAGCTGTTCGAGCGCGAGGGGGTCGCTGCCTTCGCGAGCTACCAGATCGAGCGCGAGGACGAATTGCTCGGACCGGGCATCGCCTTTCCGCTGGTGCGCAAGCTGCTCGCGCTCAACGCGGGCAGCGGCGCGACGCCGCGCGTGGAAGTGATCCTGCTCTCGCGCAACTCGGCCGATACCGGCTTGCGCATCTTCAATTCGATCGAGCACTACCAGCTCGACATCGCGCGCGCGGTGTTCACGCGCGGCGCGCCGACCTCGCCCTACGTGCATGCCTTCGGTGCCGATCTGTTCCTGTCGGCCAATCCCGACAGCGTGGCGCAGGCGCTGCGTGCGGGCATTGCCGCGGCGACGATCCTGCCGTCGAAGGCGCCACAACGGGCCAGCGAGCAATTGCGCATCGCCTTCGATGGCGATGCGGTGCTGTTCGGCGACGAGTCCGAGCGCGTGTCCGAGGCGGGCGGCATCGATGCCTTCCATCGGCACGAAAGCGAGCGCGCCCACGAGCCGCTCTCGGGCGGGCCGTTTCGCGGTTTTCTCGATGCCCTGCATCGGCTGCAAGCGGCGTTCCCGAGCGAGGATGCGCCGATCCGCACGGCGCTGGTGACCGCACGCTCTGCACCCGCGCACAAGCGCGTGATCCTCACCCTGCGCGAGTGGGGTGTGCGCATCGACGAGGCGCTGTTTCTTGGCGGGCGTCCCAAAGGCCCGTTCCTCGAGGCCTTCGGCGCCGACATCTTCTTCGATGACTCGGCGGTCAATGTCGAATCCGCGCGCCAGCATGTCGCCACCGGGCACGTGCCGCGCCGGCCTGGCTGATCGCGCGATCCGGGTTGGCTCAGAACGGGCCGAGTGCGTGCACCTTGGCGACCAGGGCGCGGCGAATGTTCTCGTGCAGCGGTTTGTGCCAGTTCACGATCAGGTGCTCGTGGCCGGCATCGATGAAGCCCGCGGCCAACGCGACCTCGCGCGCGCGCCGATCGCCGCAATGGCCGAAGAACGCATCGCAGCAGTCGGCATAGCGCGCGAAGGCGTACTTGAGCACGAGAAACCAGACACCGCCGGCCGCTTCGATCGCGGCTCGGTGCGCCGGATCCATCGCGCGGATCGTTTCGCCATTGCTGCACGAACCACCCGAAAGGTACACGTCGCCGAACGGCCGCATGTGCGAGTAGCCGGCCAGACGAAAGCCCTGGCCCGGCTCGCCGTAGAGCGCGACGAGGTGACGACCGAACGGCGGCGGTGGCGCTGCGAACTTGCGGCGGAACAGATCGCCGGCGATGAACTGCGCATCATCGATTTCGGTGATGGTGAAGAACGGCCGCAGTGATTCCGGAAGGGTGTGCAGGGCGTCGTGTTCCATGATTCGGCTTGCTCGGCGTTGAATTGACTGTAGCGTGAGGGCGCCATCTTCACCATCGGCCTGCGCCTTGGGTGAGCAGGCGCTCAAGCTCCACGCCGGAACGCCAGTGCTGGCCGCAGACGTAACGCGGCAGATTCCAGCGCGGCGAGATGCTTTCGACCGGTGCCGGCTCGGTACCGAAGGCCGCGCGCACGCGGTGCTGTGCCGTGTGGTGAGGGAAATATTCGCGCACGAGGTAGTCGTTGGCCTGTCCGTAGGGATAGGCGAACAGGCTCGCATGATGCGGCGCGAGTCTGGCATCGAGCCAGTCGGCGGCTTGGCGGATCTGGGCGTCGGCGTCCTCGTGGCTGTCGATTGCGCTGAAGCTGCCCTTGCGTCCGTCGCGCTGCGCGGTGCGGGTCAGGGTGTGGTGGTTGTGGTCCCAGCTGTGGTTCTCGACCGCAAGCAGTCCCTCGCGCTGTGCCGGCAGCCACCAGTCGTCCCCCCACCAGCTGCGCCCGATCAGGCAGGTGCGATCGAGTTCGTCGCGCGCGAGCGGCGAGACGATCACGAAGCTGGTCGCATGCACGGCCGTGGCCGCTTGTGCGGCATGCTCGCGCAGGATGCCGGCAAAGCCGCGCTGCGGACCGCAGATCGGGTGGTCGAGATCGTGCCAGTCGAACCACGAGCCATCATCGAAGCTCAGCGCCACCGCACGCTCGACCGTCGCCGGTTCGGCTTCGCCGAGCAAGGCGGCAACGACCTGGTGCAGCGGCACGATGCGCAGGCCCAGCCGCGAGATCGTGCCCAGATCGGCGGCGAGCGCGACGTGGTCGTTGCTGGCGTAGTCGTTGCCGCTGATGTTGTTGGAGTGGTAGGTGAGGACGGGAACGCGCATCGCTGCTGGCCGCTGGCAAGGACGCAAGCATAGGTCACGGGCGGCATGGCTGGGCGCACGCCAGACCGCTACAATGCCCGGCTTTGACCTTCACCGGATTGCCCTGTCCATGCCCGCCACGCCGCTCAACCCGACCGATCTCTACGATATCCGCTCCCTGCTCAGCGATGAAGAGCGCATGGTGCAGGATGCCGTCGCCCGCTTCACCGACGAGCGCGTGCTGCCGATCATCGGTGACTGCTTCGACCAGGGACGTTTCCCCACCGAATTGATCCCGGAAATGGCCGATCTGGGCCTGCTCGGTTCCTCGCTGCCGGTCGAGTACGGCTGCGCCGGCATGAATGGCGTGAGCTACGGCCTGGTCTGCCAGGAGCTCGAGCGTGGAGATTCGGGCCTGCGCAGCTTTGCCTCGGTGCAGTCTTCGCTGTGCATGTATCCGATCTACGCCTACGGCAGCGAGGAACAGCGCCAGCGCTGGCTGCCGCAGATGGCGCAGGGCAAGGTGATCGGTTGCTTCGGCCTGACCGAGCCGCATGGTGGCTCGGATCCGGCCAACATGAAGACGAATGCGAAGAAGGATGGCGCCGACTGGATCCTCAATGGCGCCAAGATGTGGATCACCAACGGCAATCTCGCCCATCTCGCGATCGTCTGGGCGCAGACCGAGGACGGCATCCAGGGCTTCCTCGTCGAAAAGGGCATGCCCGGTTTCACGGCGCAGGAAGTGCACAAGAAGATGAGCCTGCGCGCGTCGGTCACCAGCGCCTTGTTCTTCGACAACGTGCGCGTGCCCGAAGCCAATCGCCTGCCCAATGTGAAGGGTCTCAAGGGTCCGCTCGGTTGCCTCACGCAGGCGCGCTACGGCATCACCTGGGGCCCGATCGGCGCGGCGATCGCCTGCTTCACCGAAACCACCGAGTACGCGAAGAATCGCATCTTGTTCAACCGTCCGATCGCGGCGACCCAGGCGGTGCAGCTCAAGCTCGCCGACATGGCGCGGCGGATCACGCTGGCGCAGTTGCTCTCGCTCCAGCTCGGCCGCCTCAAGGACGCCGGCACGATGCAGCCCACGCAGGTGTCCTTGGCCAAGTGGAACAACGTGCGCATGGCCATCGACATCGCGCGCGAGTGCCGCGACATCCTCGGCGGTGCCGGCATCACCACCGAACACAGTCCGATCCGCCATGCCTTGAACCTGGAATCGGTCATCACCTACGAAGGTACCGAGACGGTGCATCAGCTCGTGGTCGGCCGTGAGATCACCGGGATCAACGCATTCTGATGCACGCCATCGCGGCACGGGTGCGTGAAGCAAGTGCAGTCCGTTCGAGACCAGGGAGTCGGTGATGCGCAAGGTTCTGGTTCCGCTGATCGTGGTGATGCTGCTCGCCCTGTTGGGCGTGATCAGTTGGCAATTGCTGCTGAGCCAACGCCAACAGGCACAACTGGCGGGCGAGGTGACTGCGCTGCGCAAGGACATCACCGAGTCCATGCAGCAGAGCAAGCTCACGCACGAGGCACTGGACCAGGCCGGCAAATCGCTCGCGGCAGAAAATGATGCGGCTAGCCTTCTGATGCGCAGCGATTTCACTGCAATCGCTGCAATGCGCACGGCGATCGCCGAGTACTACGTGTCGATGGGCAAGATGCCGGAGAAGCCTGCCGATGCGGGCCTGTCGTCACCCGAGCAGTACCGCGGCCAGACGCTGAAATCAGCGACGCTTGCAGCCGACGGCAGCATCCACCTGATCTTCGATGCCAACTCCGGTGTCGACGGTGGCCTCGTGCGACTGATTCCCGACCTGTCGCGTGTCGACACGATGGGTATCCAGTGGCGCTGCGAAACCAGCGACTACCCGCAGATCAAGCGCGCGCTCGCCACGTGCGAGTATGTGCCGCGCAGCGGCGTGAGCATCGCGCAGTAGCACACGCTGATTGGCGTCGGCCAGGGTTCCGGCTGGCAGGATGCTGAAAGAACCGAAAACCGGTGCATCCTGAGCCACTCGCGCGGCCAGAATTGTCGTTTGCCTCGCTCCGTTTCGGAGCATCTCGCGCTTCTCGCGCGTTTCGTTGTGGTCAATCGATCCGTTTCCGGGGTTGCAGCGGCGATTTCGCTCGCCGCGGGCGTGGCTATCCTGCGCCGGCGCCAGCCGAGCAGGCTGCCCATGCGCACGAGGTTGTAGGCAGCAAACGTGAACAGCGCGATTGCCGCCCGGTTTGGCCGCAAGAACGCCGGCAATCTGTTTACAGGGCGTGGCGGAAAACTGGTCGGCACCCAAGCGACCATCAGGGACGGCGATGATTTTGACTTGGTCACCTGGCCGGTCATAAAATAGATACTGTTTCGTAGATACATGAGGAGGCCAGCCATGACCGCAACCGCCAAGGTGTTCATCACCGGCCACAGCCAGGCCATCCGCCTGCCCAAGGCGTACCGGGTAGACGTGGAGGAAATGTGGATCTCCCGCAACGAGGTGACGGGTGAACTCACCCTGCGGCCCAAGGACACAGGTTTGCTGCGCCAGCAGCGACTGGCGGCATTGATGGCCGCCATTGCCGAAGATCCGTTACCCGACGATTTTCTGTCCGAATCCCAGCGTCGCAACGCGCCACCCATCGATCCGTTTGCGCTGCCGGCATTGATCACGGCGAAGAGCCCCCCAGCCAAGCGCAGCGCCAAGCCCAAGGGGCGGGCGTGATCAAGTTTCTGCTGGATACCAATATCCTGGGCTACTTCGTCCGCAACAGCTCGCCTGCGTTGCAAAAGCGTATTTTGCAAGCGTTGCAACGTCAGGAAGCCGCCATTTCCGTCATCACCCGCGCGGAAGTGCGGTTCGGGCTGGCGCTGCTGGCAGCAAACGACAAACGCCGTCGCAGCGTCGATTTGCTGCTGCAAGAGCTGCCCGCCCTGCCATGGAGTGTGGAAGCCGCCGACTGCTACGGCCAGATTGCGGCCCAGCTGCAACAAGCCGGCAAAGTCATCGGCGCGATGGATGCCCAGATCGCCGCCCATGCCTTGGCGTTGGGCTTGCCACTGGTCACTCACAACACCCGCCACTTCAAGCGCGTGCCCGGCTTGAAACTTGATGATTGGATGGCCTGATGCTCAAACAAACCCCCAAACTGACTTTGATCTCATCACCCGGCCGGTGATCAAGGACGCGAACCATCCATGAGAACAATGCAGCCCTGCGAAAAACCATTCACGATGTTCCGGCTGGAGCGCATTCCCTGATCTGCTAGGCTCCGCGAACTGGCGCAATGCCGGACGCCACGGGCGGCGTGAAGCGCGCGCAATGCAGAGCGTGCACGCGCGGTCCGGCCTTCATTCGTTGACGTGCTCGGACTCGATCTGTCGCGCCTGCAGCGTGCGGAAAGCCACGGCGCGATTGCGCCCGTTGCGCTTGGCCTGATACTGGGCCCGATCGGCGTTTTCGACCAGTTCCCGGGCGCTGCCGACGCTGGCATCGCGCAGCGCGTGGCCGATGCTCACGGTGAAGGTGATCGCGCGCTTGCCGACGTGGACGGCGAGACTGGCGACGCGCTCGACGATGCGCTCGGCCACCCGTGCGGTGGCCGCTGCGTCCTGATCGCGCAGCACGATCACGAATTCTTCGCCGCCGTAGCGGCCGAGGCTGTCATCGGCGCCGATTTCGGCGCGGATCGCATCGGCGACCGCGACGATGCAGGCATCGCCTGCACCATGGCCGAAGTTGTCGTTGATGCGTTTGAAGTGGTCCAGATCGAGGAACAGCACGGACAGCGCCTTCACGCTTGCGTCATCCCAGGCCTCTTCGAGCCGCTGCGTGATCGCGCGGCGGTTGAGAATGCCCGACAGCGGGTCGGTCTGAGCCATGTGCGCGGCGCGGTCGCGTTCGATGCGCGCCTGCAGGGTGCGATCGGCAAGGCCGACGGCGATGACGATCGCGGCATAGGCCATGCTCGCCGGGAACCCATATTCAAGCCATGCCGGTTGCGGCAGCGCGGCGATCAGTTGCACCACGCGCAGCATCAAGAGGCTCAGCAAGGGCACCCACGCGAGCAGGAAGAAGCCCGCTTGCCGATTGCCGCGTCGCCATGCAACCCACGTCGAAGCCAGCGCGAGTCCGGTCGCCACCACCACGAGATGGTTGAGGACGTGGGAGTGCCATAGCGCCGGCCTGAGGAAGCTCATCCAGGTGGCGAGGGCGAGGGCAAAGAAGGGCCAGCGCATGAATCCAAGCCAGCGTGCCATGCGCGGTGCATTGCTGCGCAGCTCGGCGAATTCGATGATGAACCAGATCGAGAAGGCGGCGCCCAGCGCGCTCACGCTTTGTGGCAGGTGAAAGCCGAACTGGCCGAACCATCCAGCGCCCGGCAGGGAGTAGAACTCGCCCGAGTCGGTCATCGCATACAACACCACGAAGAGGTCGTAGGCGATGAAGTGCAGGAATACGCGATCGCGCAGGATCAACCAGAAGCACAGGATCACCAGCAGCATCGAGAACTGCACCGAAATGAAGAAGGTGTTCGCGCGCACGAAGCCAAGGTCAGTTGCGCGGTAACTGTCGATGTCATCGATGCTGGCCCAGACCTTGGCAACCTGTCCGGGCTGCCCGATCGCAAGATAGATCGGCTGATCGCTGCGCAGCTCGCTGGGCAAGCGGTAGATCGTTGCGCGGCGCGAGAAGCCCGGATCAAGATCGTTTTCGTAGCGGGTCTTGAGGATGGCCCGATAGTCTGGCGGCGCATGCACAACCACGCGGGCGGCCAGCGCGCCGCCGACGGCGAGCAAGGGTGGACTGGCGCGATGCCAATCCTGCGCCAAGCGCAACTCGACCCATTGCAGGTGATCGTGCGGTGCGCGGGTCCAGGCCTTGACGGTTTCACGGCCGGGACCGGTGGCCAGCGCGGGAGCGGCGCTGCTCAAGTCGGGCGCTTGCGTCAGATCATTGACCAGGAGCAGCGCTGGTTCGGCCAAGGCTGCCAGTGACCAGCAGCCCAGCAACAGCATGCAACAGCGCAAGCCCCAGTCACGCATTCACGCTTGCTCCTCCGAGAAGCCGGGGCAAGTTAGCAGCTGTCCACGCGGCGCAATCTGCCCCAGATCAAGGCACGTGCCGAAAACCTTCGCGGCTGGCTACACTCGAACTTGCCCATCGGGAGCCGCGCGATGCCCACTGACAGTCCGGATTTTCGCCAGCGTTTGCAAACCCTGCTGCCGCGGATCGAAACCCCGCGCCTGTTGCTGCGTTTGCCGTGCAGCGAGGATTTCGAGCGCTACGCGCAGTTGCATGCCGATGCCGAGGCGGTGCGCTTCATCGGCGGCGAACTGCTGCGCGCGCCGGCCTGGCGCAAGTTCCTGCAGATGCCGGGCGCATGGATGGTGCAGGGTTACGCGATGTTCTCGGTGATCGACAAGGCCAGCGGATTGTGGCTCGGGCAGTGCGGTCCGTGGCAACCCGAAGGCTGGCCCGGCACCGAAGTCGGCTGGGCCTTCCATCGCGATGCCTGGGGCAAGGGCTTTGCCTTCGAGGCGGCGGTGGCGACGATCGACTGGGTCTTCGATCACCTGGGTTGGGAGGAAGTGATCCACTCGATCAATCCCGACAACCGGGCCTCACAGGCGCTCGCGCGGCGACTGGGCTCGGTCAATCGCGGGCCGGGGCGACTGCCACCACCGCACGAGGACGTGCGCATCGATCTCTGGGGCCAGTCGCGCGAAGACTGGCTGGCGCGACGAACAAGGGACGCCAAATGATCGCGGTGTACGGCTACTCACCTTCCGGTTATGGCATTGCCGAGATCGTGTTGTACGCCGACACGCATTGCGCCGAGGGCGGCGGCATCGAACTGGTCGCGTACCCCGCATTGCGCGCCTGGCTCGCGCGCATCGGGGCACAATCGGGTTTCGTGCCGATGCCACGGGCCGTCCGAAATTGCAGCGCTGATCCGTGCCAGTCGCGCAAGCTGACGTCCGGCGCGGCGTTTCCGTAGAGCCTAGCAGGGTGCTGAAAAACCCGCCAAAACGAGCCCGGTGACGTGTGCAAAAGCATGGCCTGCACGTGCCTGCACTCCGATCTGGAGCTTGTTGCTCGTTGTGAAGCGTTGAATCGGCCCGTTTCCGGGGTTTGCGCAGCGATTTCGCTCGCTGCGGGCGTGACTATCCTACGCCGGTGCCGCCCGGCACCAGCCGAGCAGCTTGCTCATGCGCACGAGGTTGTAGGCGGCGAAGGTCAACAATGACTGCGCAGCCACGCGCGCCTGGCCCGTGAAGCGTGTCTTGCGCATGCCGCCTACGGTCTTGATCCAGCCGAAGGCTTCTTCGATCTGCTTGCGCTTGCGCATGCTCACCGCATAACCGGCATGGCGGGTGGTGCGTGCATCGACGGCGCTGCGGCGATTGCGGGTGTTCTGCGCAACGTGCGGCGTCACGCCGGCGGCGCGTGTGCGGGCAACGAAGTCGCGCGTGTCGTAGCCCTTGTCGGCGCCGATGGTGGCGCCCGCCTTGCGCCTGCTGCGCAATAGCATCGTCAAGGCCGCTTCGCGCTCGGCGGTGCCGGTGGCGGGCGTGGTTTCCACGTCCACGATCAGACCGTTGCGATTCTCCATCAGGCCGTGGGCCAGATAGCCCAGCACGGCCGGCGCGGCATCGCTCTTGCGGTACAGCCGAGCATCGGGATCGGTGGTCGATGCATGCGTCTGGTTGCTGCGCTTT